>NC_011566.1:4774488-5396476 GCF_000014885.1 Shewanella piezotolerans WP3 | reverse complement strand
CAGATCGATGTTGATCAAAACAGGCAAAATCGATCGTTCACCTTCGGCAAAGCAAATGCTAAAATGACCTGCTCAGAAACAGGTTTTTATCCTTTTACCAATCGAAGGCTGTCGAATGCATTTTCATGAACGGTTTGATGTAATCGTTGTTGGTGGTGGTCATGCTGGAACAGAAGCGGCGTTAGCTTCTGCCAGAATGGGCTCCAAAACACTTTTACTAACCCATAACATAGATACTTTAGGACAGATGTCCTGTAATCCAGCTATCGGCGGCATAGGTAAAGGACACCTGGTTAAAGAAATTGACGCCTTAGGCGGAGCAATGGCAATAGCTACCGACTACGCTGGAATTCAATTTAGAACATTAAATTCAAGCAAAGGTCCGGCGGTACGTGCTACGCGTGCTCAAGCAGATAGGGCACTGTATCGACACAAAATCCAAGAGATTTTGCAGCACCAACCCAACTTACGAATTTTCCAACAAGCTGTAGACGATCTTGTCGTTGAAAACGAAACCGTAGTTGGCGTAGTAACTCAAATGGGTTTAGCCTTTGAAGCACCTGCAGTTGTGTTAACAACAGGCACATTTTTAAGCGGTAAGATCCATATTGGTTTAGAGAATTACAGCGGTGGCAGAGCCGGCGATCCGCCAGCAATTGCCCTCGCCCATCGTTTACAAGAATTGCCTATTCGTGTTGGCCGATTAAAAACCGGTACACCGCCACGTATCGATGCGAACACCATAGATTTTTCTAAGATGACAGAGCAGAAAGGTGATGATCCTTTGCCAGTAATGTCATTTATTGGTGACGTTAATCAGCATCCAGAGCAGGTGTCTTGCCATATCACTCATACCAATGAGCGTACTCACGATATTATTCGTGCAGGACTTGATCGCAGCCCTATGTATTCAGGTGTAATCGAAGGTATTGGTCCGCGTTACTGCCCTTCTATCGAAGATAAAATTAACCGTTTTGCTGATAAGAATTCGCATCAGATCTTTATTGAGCCTGAAGGCTTAAATACCACAGAGATCTATCCAAATGGTATTTCGACTAGCTTACCTTTCGATGTGCAATTGAATTTAGTTCGTTCGATCAAAGGTATGGAAAATGCTGAGATCATGCGACCTGGTTACGCAATTGAGTATGATTATTTTGATCCACGAGATCTTAAAAACTCACTCGAAACTAAGACGATCAATGGTTTGTTCTTTGCTGGTCAGATCAACGGTACCACTGGCTATGAAGAAGCTGGTGCTCAAGGTTTGTTAGCTGGCATGAACGCGTCATTACAGATACAAGGAAAAGAGACTTGGTGCCCACGTCGTGATCAAGCTTATCTTGGTGTGTTAGTTGACGACTTATCAACGTTAGGGACGAAAGAACCTTACCGAATGTTTACCAGTCGCGCGGAATACCGCTTACTGCTTCGTGAAGATAATGCCGATCTACGTCTTACTGAAAAAGGCCGTGAGCTCGGACTCGTTGATGATGAACGTTGGGCTAAGTTTAGTGACAAAATGGAGTCGATCGAAACTGAATTGCAGCGTTTGCGCAGCCAGTGGATCCACCCTAGATCACCGCTTGTTGATGTATTAAACCCACACCTGAAAACACCGATTGCACGTGAAGCAACTTTTGAAGATCTATTGCGTCGTCCGGAGCTTGATTATCCAACATTGATGTCAATTGATGGCTTTGGCCCTGGTATCGATGATCAACGCGCTGCCGAGCAAGTGCAGATCCAGGTGAAATACTCGGGTTATATTCAACGTCAACAAGATGAGATCGATAAAGCGATTCGCCATGAGACAACTGGTTTACCTTTGGATCTTGATTATCAAGAGGTTCCAGGACTGTCGAATGAGGTAATAGCTAAGATGAATGAGCACAAGCCAGAAACGGTTGGCCAAGCTTCTCGTATCTCTGGTATGACACCTGCGGCAATCTCTATTTTGCTGGTTCATTTGAAAAAACGCGGTTTATTGAGAAAAAGCGCCTAAATAACCCAATATAACGCGGTTATGCACGATAAAGGGAAGCTTTGAGGCTTCCTTTCATCTTTTCGGCGCTTCATAATACCTAAGAATATCTGATTTACTTTGTTTCGAGGACACGACTAGTGTTATTTGCCCAGTTAAATGAATACATGGCTGAAGTTGGCCTAGATGCTAGCGAGCAGCAAAAAAAGCAGCTTGTTGACTTTGTTGGCATGCTTAATAAATGGAATAAGGCATTTAACCTGACTTCTGTACGTGATCCTGAGCAGATGCTAATTCGTCACATTATGGATAGCTTGGTGGTATCACCACATCTTAAAGGCTCACGTTTTATTGATGTTGGCACCGGTCCTGGTTTACCTGGGATCCCATTGGCGATCTTAAATCCTGATAAAGAGTTTGTTTTGCTTGATAGTTTAGGCAAACGAATTCGTTTTCAAAAACAGGTTCAATTTGAACTTGGGATCAACAATATTTCATCGATTGAAAGCCGCGTCGAAGCTTATCAACCTGAAGAGTTATTCGACGGTGTCTTGAGTCGTGCATTCGCCTCAATTCAGGATATGTTGCAGTGGTGTCACCATTTGCCTAAATCTGATGGCTGTTTTTATGCGTTAAAAGGTCAGCTAAGTGAAGATGAGATGGCGAACATGCCACAAGGTTTCAGAGTGACTGACACCATAGAGTTAGTGGTTCCTAAGCTAGATGAACAGCGCCATTTATTACGCGTTGTGAAGCAAGATTAATTAAAAATATATTGCCTAACAGGTAATATATCAGCTTGTTGCTGCACTGGGATTGAGTCGCTAATTTGGCGTCAAATTCTGTAACAATGCAGATTAAGCGTACTGAATAGTTGCATTCTTTCAGCGCTTCAAGCAATTTGGTAACAGTACATGCGCTAATTTCCCCCTCATTTTTAGCATCGTCAATGAGAGCGGGCCTGAATATAATAAAAGTGACTTACAGGGTGATATTGTGGGTAAAGTAATTGCCGTAGCCAACCAAAAAGGTGGTGTCGGAAAAACAACGACTTGTGTAAATCTAGCGGCTTCATTAGCGGCAACTAAGCGTCGTGTACTCTTGATCGATCTCGATCCACAAGGTAATGCGACCATGGGCAGTGGTATCGACAAGTATGAAGTCGAAAACACTGCTTATGAGTTGTTGGTTGAAGAGAAGTCTTTTGAAGAAGTTGTTTGCCGAGATACTAACGGAAAATACGATCTTATTGCGGGTAACGGCGATGTTACAGCAGCTGAAATTAAGCTGATGGAGTTTTTTGCTCGAGAGATCCGTTTGCGCAACGCCCTAGCGCCGATTAAAGATGATTATGACTTTATCTTTATTGATTGCCCGCCTTCACTCAATATGTTGACCGTTAATGCTATGTCTGCAGCTGATTCAGTATTAGTGCCAATGCAGTGTGAGTATTATGCTCTAGAAGGCTTAACGGCATTGATGGATACCATCAGCAAGTTAGGCTCTATGGTAAACCCTGGTCTGCATATAGAAGGGATCTTACGTACTATGTACGATCCGCGTAACCGTTTATCTAATGATGTGTCTGATCAACTGAAGCAGCATTTTGGTGAGAAAGTTTACCGTACTGTGATCCCAAGGAATGTTCGACTTGCTGAAGCGCCAAGTTTTGGAGCGCCAGCCATGTATTACGACAAATCGAGCGCGGGAGCAAAAGCCTACCTCGCATTGGCGGGTGAGATTATTCGCCGTGCAGAGCAATTAGATCTGGCTGAGCAAGACTAAGGAATAGAGATGACATTGAAGAAAAGAGGCTTAGGTAAAGGGCTTGACGCACTTTTGAGTACTAGCCATGCAGCCAGTAAAAGATTAGAGCCTAAAGCTAATGAAGGCGAGCAAGATATAAAGAATGATGATCTGATCACCTTAGATATTGACAGATTACAGCCGGGTAAGTATCAGCCACGCAAGGATATGTCTACCGAAGCGCTTGAAGAGCTTGCTGAGTCTATTCGAGCACAAGGGGTGATTCAACCAATTGTTGTACGTAAGGTTTCAGCTGAAGGTTATGAAATAATAGCTGGTGAGCGTCGCTGGAGGGCATCTCAGCTAGCTGGGCTGACTCAGATCCCATGTATTGTGAAACAAGTTCCTGACGAAGCAGCTGTGGCTATTGCGTTGATTGAAAACATTCAACGTGAAGATCTTAATGCGATGGAAGAAGCAATTGCTTTAAATCGTTTGATTGAAGAGTTTGAGCTTACTCATCAACAGATTGCTGATGCGGTCGGTAAATCTCGTGCGACAGTATCCAATCTACTGCGTTTAAATGGTCTTAATGAACCTGTAAAACGTATGCTTGAGTATGGCGATATTGACATGGGACATGGTCGCGCATTGCTCGCAATTGAAGGTGATGAGCAAACAAATTTGGCAAGATTAGTGGTTTCGAAAGAATTAACTGTTCGCGAAACTGAACGGTTAGTTAATAAAACCTTAAACCAAACTGAAATCGTCGAAAAACCAGCTAAAGATCACGATGTAGTCCGTCTTGAGAGCCAATTAATTGAAAGGCTAGGTGCTAAAGTTTCTCTTACCCACAATAAGAAAGGTAAAGGGAAAATGGTAATTAACTATCAAAATTTGGCTGAATTAGAGGGTATTATCAGCAAAATCCGCTAAATAAAACAAAGTTAACACTATATTATGTAACTTTGTGACATCTGTTAATCTTACTCTTTTAGACTTTTGGCGTAGATCACGCTAAAAGTCTCCTTTTTCTCCCTGTTAAACTTGCTTTGAACCCCTGAAACGGTATACTTTCGCAAGCTTTTTGTACCTCGGGTTTATACGGATATATGTAGTCCGGTCATCGAAACAGGAAGTGATAATGCGGAGAAGATAAATTGAGCAAGGTTTTAGCACGTCGTGGCCGTTGGTCAGCCTATAAATTGGTTTTGATACAGGCGGCGGTGGCTGGGAGTGTTTCAGTTTTCTTTTTCGCTCTGTGGGGAGCTCAGTATGGACTATCTGCTTTAGCAGGTGGCGCTATTGCTGTACTCCCTAATTTTGTATTCGCAACCCTCGCTTTTTCCCATACGGGAGCAAGCTCTGCAGCTAAAGTTGTTAAGACTTTTTACTGGGGGGAAGCGGTAAAGATGCTGTTAACCATAGCAATGTTTTCGTTAGTGTTTATCAATATTGAAGTTGGCTTTATGCCTCTTTTTGTTTGTTACACCTTAGCGTTAGTAGTGCATTGGACAGCTCCTTTATATTTCAAGCAAAGTTAAGTGGGATGAATCATGGCTGCAACTGGTGAAGCGTTAACACCGCAGGGCTATATCCAGCACCACCTTACCAACCTAAGTGTTGGCGAAGGCTTCTGGACATGGCACATTGATTCGTTGTTCTTTTCGGTTGGGCTTGGTGTTTTGTTCTTGTGGCTATTCCATAGCGTTGGCAAGAAAGCAACTACCGGTGTTCCCGGCAAACTTCAGTGTTTTGTCGAGATGATAGTTGAGTTCGTTGACAATAGCGTTAAGGAGACCTTCCATGGCCGCAACCCTGTTATTGCTCCGTTGGCATTAACGATTTTTGTTTGGGTATTCATGATGAACTTCATGGATATGGTTCCAGTTGACTGGATCCCTGAACTAGCGATGGCTGCTGGTATCCCTTACATGAAAGTTGTACCAACGACAGACTTAAACATTACCTTTAGTATGGCTATTGGTGTGTTCTTGCTGATTATTTATTACAGCATTAAAGTCAAAGGCGTTTCAGGTTTTGTTAAAGAACTGACCATGCAGCCTTTTAACCATTGGGCAATGATACCCGTCAACTTCCTGCTAGAAACGGTTACTTTAATCGCTAAGCCAATCTCATTGGCACTGCGTTTGTTTGGTAACTTGTATGCGGGTGAGTTGATTTTCATCCTTATTGCGTTGATGTACGGTGCTAACTGGGCGTTATCTACTCTAGGTGTAACATTACAACTAGGCTGGTTAATTTTCCATATTTTGGTTATCACTTTACAAGCGTTTATCTTCATGATGTTGACCATTGTTTACTTAAGCATGGCGCATGAAGATCATTAAGGACTGCTGTAGAAATTTTTAAACTAAATCATTAATAACAAAGATTTAGAATATTGGAGATAGAGATGGAAACTGTATTAGGCATGACAGCTATTGCTGTTGCTCTGTTGATTGGTATGGGTGCGTTAGGTACTGCTATCGGTTTCGGCCTACTAGGTGGCAAGTTCTTGGAAGGCGCTGCGCGTCAACCAGAAATGGCTCCTATGCTACAAGTTAAAATGTTCATCGTAGCGGGTCTTTTGGACGCCGTAACTATGATCGGTGTTGGTATTGCATTATTCATGCTATTTACTAACCCTCTTGGTGCAATGCTTTAATAAACGCTTCTGTCTTTAAACTTAATAGGAGGCTGTTGTGAATATCAACGCTACCCTACTCGGTCAGACGGTTGCCTTTATTATCTTCGTGTGGTTTTGCATGAAGTTTGTTTGGCCTCCTTTGATGAATGCCATCGAAGAACGCCAAAAAAGGATTGCCGACGGTCTAGCCGATGCTGACCGTGCCGTGAAAGACCTTGAGTTGGCACAGGCGAAAGCCACTGACCAACTAAAAGATGCAAAAGCGACTGCTAACGAAATTATTGAGTCTGCGAACAAACGCAAAGCTCAAATCGTTGATGAAGCTAAAGCCGAAGCTGACACTGAGCGCGCTAAAATTATCGCTCAAGGTCAAGCAGAAATTGAAGCTGAACGTAATCGCGTAAAAGAAGACTTGCGTAAGCAAGTTGCTGTACTAGCTATTGCTGGCGCAGAAAAAATTCTTGAACGTTCGATTGATGAAGCCGCCCACAGTGACATAGTTAATAAACTAGTTGCTGAACTTTAAATAAGGAGTTTGAGTTATGGCTGAAATAACCACCATCGCTCGTCCTTACGCAAAGGCAGCTTTTGACTTTGCTCTTGAACAAAACGCAATAGAAAATTGGGTAGAAATGCTTAATTTTGCTGCATTAGTTAGTGAAAACGAAACGATGCAGCCTCTATTGTCTGGCTCTTTAGCCAGTAATCAGCTTGCTGAACTCTTTATTGGAGTTTGTGGTGAGCAGATCAATGAGCAAGCTCAGAACCTGTTAAAGGTAATGGCTGAAAACGGTCGTTTAGTAGTGCTACCAGCTGTTGCTCAACTATTTGTTGAGATGCAACATGAGTATGCGAAGGAAGTTGAAGCGCAAGTCGTTTCAGCTACAGAGCTTACCTCTGAGCAACAACAGGAAATGAGCGCTTCTTTAGAGAAACGTCTAGCACGCAAAGTTAAGCTGAATTGCAGCATAGATGCCAGCCTTATTGCTGGTGTAATTATCACGGCAGGAGACCTAGTCATAGATGGCTCGGTCCGCGGAAAAATTTCGCGTCTGTCTGATACGCTGCAGTCGTAATTGGGAGTTTGAGCATGCAACTGAATTCCACTGAAATCAGCGATCTGATTAAACAGCGGATCGAGCAGTTCGAAGTCGTTAGTGAAGCTCGCAACGAAGGTACTATCGTTGCAGTAAGTGACGGCATCATCCGCATCCACGGCCTAGCCGACGTGATGCAAGGTGAAATGATCGAGCTGCCTGGTAACCGTTTTGCAATCGCGTTGAACTTAGAACGCGATTCTGTCGGTGCCGTAGTAATGGGCCCTTATGCCACTTTGGCAGAAGGCGACAAAGTTAAAACAACAGGCCGTATTTTGGAAGTACCTGTTGGCCGTGGTCTTTTAGGCCGTGTAGTCAACACGCTAGGTGAACCAATTGACGGTAAAGGACCTATCGATAGTGATGGTTTCTCTCCTGTTGAAGTAATTGCACCAGGTGTAATTGAGCGTAAGTCAGTAGACCAACCAGTACAAACTGGTTATAAAGCTGTTGACTCCATGATCCCAATCGGTCGTGGCCAGCGTGAATTGATCATTGGTGACCGTCAGATCGGTAAAACCGCTCTTGCGATCGATGCAATTATCAACCAAAAAGATTCAGGCATTAAGTGTGTATACGTAGCGGTAGGCCAAAAGGCTTCTACTATTGCTAACGTAGTACGCAAGCTTGAAGAGCACGGCGCTTTGGCGAACACCATTGTTGTTGTTGCTACAGCTTCTGAAGCTGCTGCACTACAATACTTGGCTCCATACTCTGGTTGTACAATGGGTGAATATTTCCGTGACCGCGGTGAAGACTCACTAATCGTATATGATGATCTGTCTAAGCAAGCTGTTGCTTACCGTCAGATTTCATTGTTGCTAAAACGTCCACCAGGACGTGAAGCATACCCAGGTGATGTATTCTATCTTCACTCTCGTCTGTTAGAACGTTCTTCACGTGTTAACGCCGAGTATGTTGAGAAGTTCACTAAAGGTGAAGTTAAAGGCCAAACTGGTTCTTTGACTGCTCTACCAATTATTGAAACTCAAGCTGGTGACGTATCTGCATTCGTACCGACTAACGTAATTTCGATTACCGATGGTCAGATCTTCCTTGAAACTGACCTATTTAACTCAGGGCTACGTCCTGCTGTTAACCCAGGTATTTCGGTTTCTCGTGTTGGTGGTGCGGCTCAGACTAAGATCATCAAGAAACTGTCTGGTGGTATTCGTACCGCGCTTGCACAGTATCGAGAGCTTGCAGCGTTCTCACAGTTTGCATCTGACTTAGATGATGCAACTCGTGCTCAACTTGAGCATGGTGAGCGTGTTACCGAACTAATGAAGCAAAAGCAATATGCTCCAATGAGTATTGCCGATCAGTCTGTGTCTATTTTCGCAGCTGAAAAAGGTTACTTGAAGAGTGTTGAGCTGAACAAGATCGGTGATTTCGAAGCGTCTCTGCTCTCTTTCATGAACAGTGAACATGCTGACCTAATGAAGACCATCAACGAGACTGGCAACTATAATGCCGACATCGAAGGTGAGTTGAAGGCTAGCTTGGACAAGTTCGTAGAAACCCAAACCTGGTAAAAATTAGAGGTGCCTTAGGCACCTCAGGTCCAGAATTGGAGAGTAAAGATGGCCAACGCTAAAGAGATTAAAACCAAGATCGCGAGTGTTCAAAACACTCAGAAGATCACGTCTGCAATGGAGATGGTTGCCGCGAGTAAAATGCGTAAAGCACAAGATCGCATGGCATCAAGTCGTCCATATGCAGAAAATATGCGTAAGGTGATCGGTCACGTGGCGCAAGGTTCTCTCGAATATAAGCATCCTTATTTGGAAGTGCGAGAAGCCAAGCGTGTTGGTTACATTGTAGTGTCAACCGACCGTGGTCTTTGTGGTGGTCTGAACGTTAACCTTTTCAAAAAGGTTGTCGCAGACGTGAAGAAGCAACGTGAAGCCGGTGCAGAAGTTGAATTCTGCCCAATTGGCGCACGCAGCGTACAATTCTTCAATAGCTTTGGCGGACAGGTTTCTGCTCACGCTTCAGGTTTAGGTGACGCTCCGTCGTTAACTGACTTGATCGGAACAGTACGTGTCATGCTAGAAGCATACAACGAAGGCAAGCTGGATCGTTTGTACGTAGTATTTAACAAGTTCGTTAATACTATGACTCAAACCCCAGTGATCGAGCAGCTGCTACCTTTGCCTAAGTCAGAAGAAGATGAGATTTCTCATCACTGGGACTACTTATACGAGCCAGATCCAAAAGAACTTTTGGATACATTGTTGGTTCGTTATGTGGAGTCTCAAGTTTACCAAGGTGTTGTTGAAAACATCGCATCTGAGCAAGCAGCCCGTATGGTTGCTATGAAAGCTGCGACAGACAACGCTGGTGAACTTATCAGTGACTTGGAGTTGGTCTATAACAAGGCCCGTCAGGCTGCTATTACGCAAGAACTGTCGGAAATTGTTTCAGGTGCCGCCGCCGTTTAGGCTAGGTAACGAATACAAGTTTTAGAGGATTAATCATGAGCACAGGTACTGTTGTCCAAGTAATTGGCGCGGTTGTGGACGTTGAGTTTCCACATGATGCCGTACCTCAGGTATATGACGCTCTAGAGATCAAAAGTGAAGGCTTGGTGCTGGAAGTTCAGCAACAACTAGGTGGTGGTGTAGTTCGTACCATCGCTATGGGTTCTTCAGATGGTCTGCGTCGTGGCCTTGAGGTTGTAAACTCTGGTTCACCAATTACTGTTCCGGTTGGGGAAAAAACCCTTGGCCGTATTATGAACGTATTGGGTCAACCAGTAGATGAAGCTGGCCCTATCGGTGAAGAAGATCGCTATGTGATCCACCGTGAAGCTCCTTCATACGAAGATCAGTCAAACACCACTGAACTTTTAGAGACTGGTATCAAGGTTATTGACCTTGTATGTCCATTCGCTAAGGGTGGTAAAGTTGGTTTGTTTGGTGGTGCTGGTGTTGGTAAGACCGTCAACATGATGGAACTTATTAACAACATCGCTAAAGCACACTCTGGTTTATCAGTTTTCGCTGGTGTAGGTGAGCGTACTCGTGAGGGTAACGACTTCTACTACGAGATGGAAGATTCAGGTGTTCTCGATAAAGTGGCCATGGTATATGGTCAGATGAACGAGCCTCCAGGAAACCGTCTACGTGTGGCACTAACTGGTCTAACTATGGCCGAGAAGTTCCGTGACGAAGGTAAAGATGTACTTTTCTTCGTTGATAACATCTATCGTTACACCTTGGCAGGTACTGAAGTATCTGCACTGCTAGGCCGTATGCCATCAGCAGTAGGTTACCAGCCAACATTGGCTGAAGAGATGGGTGTACTTCAGGAGCGTATTACATCGACTAAGACAGGGTCTATTACCTCTGTTCAAGCCGTATACGTACCTGCGGATGACTTAACGGATCCATCACCAGCAACAACCTTCGCTCACTTAGATGCGACTGTTGTATTGTCACGTAACATTGCTTCTCTGGGTATTTACCCAGCGGTTGACCCATTGGATTCGACTTCACGTCAGTTAGATCCACAGGTTGTTGGCCAAGAGCATTACGATGTTGCTAACGGTGTTCAAACCGTACTTCAGCGCTACAAAGAGCTGAAAGATATTATTGCGATCCTAGGTATGGATGAATTATCTGATGAAGATAAGACAACTGTATTCCGTGCTCGTAAGATTGAAAAATATCTTTCTCAGCCTTTCTTCGTTGCAGAAGTATTCACCGGTTCTCCAGGTAAGTACGTTTCTCTTAAAGACACAATCCGTGGCTTTAAGGGTATTCTAGACGGTGAGTTCGATCACCTTCCAGAGCAAGCGTTCTACATGGTTGGTTCAATCGACGAAGCCGTTGAGAAAGCTAACAAAAAATAACTTAGTACTCTGTAGCAATACAGAGACTAGTTTAAGGAGAACGGATGGCAGCCATGACAGTACAGCTTGATATTGTAAGTGCAGAAAGTAGCATCTTTTCTGGTCTTGTAGCACACCTACAAGTAACTGGTTCAGAAGGTGATCTAGGTGTTATGCCTGGTCACGCGCCTCTGCTTACACATATCAAGCCTGGCATGGCGCGCATCGTCAAGCAAGATGGAAAAGAGGAAGTGTTTTACCTTTCGGGTGGAATCCTGGAAGTACAACCTTCTTCTGTTTCAGTATTGGCTGACGTCGTTATGCGTGCCGATGATATTGACGAACAAGCCGCTGCAGAAGCGAAGCGTCGTGCAGAAACCGCTATGGCGGATGCTGGCGCCGACTTCAATTATGCAGCAGCAGCGGTTGAGCTAGCTCAAGCTGTTGCTCAGCTTCGCGTTGTCGAGACCATCAAGAAGAACATTGCCAGATAAGGTTATTGTTTGATGAAAAAAGGCGCTCACCGAAAGGTAAGCGCCTTTTTTGTATATGGCCGTAAATGTTCCATACATTTATCGGCATTTCCTCCATCCCTGGAGGTCAGAACCTTTATGTCATAGCCCATGGATGGATAGTTTTGGTATTTGTGTCTTAAAGAAGGTTAGAAGCAGGTCTTAAAAGCATTAATACTCAAACCTAGACTTAGACGTTGTAGGTCGGCATTTATGCCGTCTCATATTTGATAATATTAGAACGAGATCCAAGTAAAGTCCTCTATCCAACTAGAGTGTTCCCCTCTGGCGATTAACCTATTGCCAGAGCTCTTTTGCAGGCATATCCCTATTATTGTTAATGATGCCCCTTAGGTTCTGAAAGGCTCTTTTATGTTCTGCGCTTAGCTATTCAGTTGAATGAGCAAGAAAACCCACCAGCAAAGGTCAGTTTGTTTCTACAGTCCAAAGCAATTACTGCTGTAATACCAATTAGTATAAAGGTTTGATCGCTCAGCGAGAGTTTAGCGGCTTTGAGGTAAGGCAATGAATGAAGAGCATAGTTATTCTACGTTCAAGTTCATTAACGCAGCATCAGAGCCGCTAAAACTCGCCTTTAGGAGTGTTTTTGGCTTGCTACTTCTGCGTTGAATAAACTCATAAGGGAACAACCATTATGTCATTTATCCGCCTTGAATTAGCGTGCCAAAAACGCTCTGAGTAGATCAACTTCTTATACTGATTGGTATAATACCAAAGCGAAACCCTGGCGAGGGTTATAACATCCAGCAGATGCTAGAAATTATTATCGCTCGAGGCAATCTAGTTAAGTTCTGTGGTTGCTGTATGTACTCTCGTGACTTGGCAGAGTTAAAGGTCATCAAAGGCTGTGATGTTGCTACGATGGATGATCTTGCCCTGCGGGTTATTATCGCGATAAAACTGTTACTTTTTAATCATTACTCAATCTAGCTAGAGTCGCTTTTATGGTTGATATAGCTTAAAATCAGCGCTCAAAAATTTTATAAGCAAACATCGGCTCAAGGATTAAAAAATGGCACTGAATGTCGTGATTTTAGCAGCAGGCAAGGGAACCCGCATGCGCTCAGATCTTCCCAAAGTTCTTCATCCTATCGCTCACAAAAGCATGGTCCAACATGTTATTGATACAGCACATGAAGTGGGTAGTGATGCTATTCAGTTGGTGTATGGATACGGTGCGGATAAGTTGCAAGCTAAGCTCGGTGAGCAACAACTTAACTGGGTGTTGCAAGCTGAACAGCTAGGTACTGGACATGCTGTTGCACAAGCTAACGACAATATTAGCGACGATGATACCGTGTTAATTCTTTACGGTGATGTACCACTTATTCAGGCGTCGACCCTTGAGTCTTTACTTGCTGTTCGAGATGAGAATGGTTTAGCTATCTTAACGGTTAACCTGCCTAACCCTATGGGCTATGGACGTATTGTACGTGAAGACAATAAAGTGGTTGGTATCGTAGAGCAAAAAGATGCCAATGCCGAGCAGCTTGCTATCAGTGAAATCAACACTGGTATTATGGCGGCTCCTGGCAAGCAGCTTAAAGCGTGGTTGGGTCAGCTTTCATCAGATAATGCTCAGGGAGAGTATTATCTAACTGATATCGTAGCAATGGCTCATAAAGATGGCGTTGCGATAACCACTGCCCAACCTGAGTCGGCGGTTGAAGTTGAAGGTGCTAATAACCGCGTACAGCTAGCTCAACTTGAGCGTGCTTACCAAGCTCGCGCCGCTGAAAAATTGATGCTTGAAGGGGCTAATTTACGTGATCCCGCTCGTATCGATATTCGTGGTGACGTAAGCGTTGGTATGGATGTGATGATTGATGTCAATGTGGTGATTGAGGGGACAGTTAACATCGGTAATAACGTGACTATTGGCGCTGGCGCAATTCTCATCGATTGCGATATTGCCGACAATGCCGAAATAAAACCATACTCGATTGTTGAAAACGCTAAAGTAGGTGTTAAAGCGAGTGCAGGTCCTTTCGCTCGACTACGACCTGGCGCCGAGCTTGCAGAAGATGCGCATATCGGTAATTTCGTTGAGATGAAGAAAGCTCTCCTAGGTAAAGGGTCTAAAGCGGGGCATTTAGCTTACATTGGTGATGCGACTATCGGCTGTGGCGTTAACATTGGTGCTGGTACTATTACTTGCAACTACGATGGTGCTAATAAATTCCAGACCATTATTGAAGACAATGTCTTTGTAGGTAGTGATACTCAGCTTGTAGCCCCAATTACGATAGGTAAAGGGGCGACCTTAGGTGCAGGCTCTACCATTACTAAAGATGTTGCTGCTGATGAATTAGTTATCACACGGGTTAAGCAACGGCACATCTCTGGCTGGGCAAGGCCGGTTAAAAAAGCCAAATAATTACTAAATTAGATTAAAAAGCGACCTCTCGAGGTCGCTTTTTTGGTTTATTACGTGCAATAAGAAGCTTTAACTTTGCTGAGATAAACAATGAAAGAGGAGTTTCTATCAAACTTTAAATGAATGATACAGCTTGATTTGTTTGTGATCTTTTTGCTTTTGATGGTTACAGGTTTGTTAGTGTTGTGCGCGAGTTCACATTGACAATGTAAATACACGTAAAGAAGTATGAATAAAAACAATTCTCATTTATATTGCAGCCAATTATTAAATGTAGCTTTCATTTTTGGGGTTGGTTATGTCTTTTCAGGCGTCTTTTAAATTTTCTCGTATCGGTCTTGCCGTTGTTGCAGCTTTAGCTTCATCAACCTCTTTTGCTGAAGAAGTGACTGCCGATTCTACTGCAGCTATTGATAGTAATATCGAGCGTATAACCGTTACCGGACGTAGCTTTAACGACTATAAAATTGGTTCATCTTCAGGCGCAATGCGAGGTGACATCGATATTCTTGATACTCCTCAATCAGTAGCGGTTATTCCAGACTTTATTACTGATGAGCAATTGGCGACTAATCTTGGTGAAGTTTTAGTTAACGACTCAAGTGTGACTGGCGGTAGTGAAAAGTGGAACCGTCAAGTCTTTAGCATTCGTGGATTTGAGTTGTCATCAGGTTCAGGCTACTTGATTAATGGCCAGCAACAATGGTCGCATTACGTACAGCCGATCGAAACATTACAACAAGTTGAAGTGTTAAAAGGCCCTTCAAGCATGCTTTATGGTCAATCAGGTCCTGGTGGACTGATTAACATGGTTACCAAAAAACCAACAACTGAAACTATGTTTGATTTTGGTTTTGATACCGATGAACACGGTTCGACTCGATTCCAAATTGATGCCGGTGGTAGCCTAAATGAATCAGAAACGATTCGTTACCGTACCGTGCTTGTTAAGCAAGACACTCAGTACTGGCGTGAATACCAAGATGGTTCAAACCAAGAGCGTGATCGTTGGTTAGGCTACCTTAACCTTGAGTTTGATATTACTGACGACTTGATGTTGTCTGTTAAATACGATTATACCCAAGATAAAACAGGCATTGACCGTGGTGGTTGGTTAGACAGCAGCGGTGATTTGATTGGTGGTAGCGATATTATTTGGGATCAGCCTTGGGCATTTACTGATAATACTATCTCTAATATGGGAGCGGATTTAACTTACCACCTATCTGATGAGTGGAAAGTGAAGGCGGGTTATAACGATCAGCAGTTTAACCGCCAACGTTTAGATTCATCTCCGTCACTGATCAGTGGCTCAGAAGATCCATTTACAGACGGTTATTATGTTAGTCCATTCGATCGTTATGACGATTGGCAGCATAAAACTGGTTATGTTGATTTTACAGGTAACTTGTATACGGGTGATGTTGAGCACCAGCTACTTATTGGTGCAAACATGCTTGATTACTACTATGGTCAGTTAAAAGACTCTGGTCCAAAGAAACAAATAGTCATGCCTGGCCAACCGCTACCTAAGCCGGATCTTGATTACAACCGTGATGAAACTCTTTATGAGAGCAGCTATAAGCATTATGGCTTCTACGTTCAAGATCTCGTGACAATTACTGACGAGTGGCAAGTACTTGCTGGCGTTCGTTACGATGAACAGAAAAAAGATGGTGCTGGCAACAATAGCTATGCTGTATCGCCTAAATTTGGTGTGATTTACTCACCGGCTGAAAACGGTAGCATCTATGTTAACTACTCTAAAAGCTTCACTCCACAGGGAATAGTGAATAATGATGAAGATGCCAGCAATGGCATGAATCTAGATCCTGAGTATGGTGAGCAATATGAGATAGGTACCAAGTGGGAATTGTTTGACGGTAGCTTGCTACTAACGGGTGCAATATTTGATATTACGGTATCAAACGTTACTGTTCAGCAAGAGCTGGAAACACCTGATGCTGACGGTAATATCTACATGACGACTCAAGAAGGTGAGCAGCGTCATAAAGGTTTTGAGATGGGTGCCCAAGGTCAGATAAGTGACAAGTGGTTTATGACGGGCTCAATGATGTTCCTTGATGCTGAATACATTACTAGCGCAAATGATCGAGAAAGCTTAGACGGAATGACACCTGTTGATGCTCCTGAGTGGTCAGCAAACGTGTGGACGCGTTATGAAATGACTGACGATTTAGCACTTAACTTTGGTGCTATCTATGTGGGTGAGCGCTTCGCCAATACTAGTAACACGATTTCTAAAGATGGTTATGTCCGTTTCGACATGGGTGCCGCATACACTATGGATGTAATGGGAAGCGATGTAAGTGTACGTGTTAACGTGAAAAACCTATTCGACGTTGATTATCTAGCTGGTGGTACTAACACTGATGTTACTGTTGGTGAAGGTCGTCACTTTAGCTTAGCGTTAGAAGCTAAGTTCTAAATATTTACCTATAAACACTCAGCCTCTATCGAAAGATAGGGGCTTTTTTTTGGCTAAAATTTAACTAGTAGCTGTTTTGTAAGTTTCAAAACTAGCTTTTAAGTTTCGTTTGATTATAATATATCTTTCGAAACGAAACTTATTAGAACGATTTATGAATAAACGTAACACTCAACAGCGTCGACATAGCATTATTAGCCTGCTTAATGAGCAAGGTGAAGTCAGTGTTGAGGAGTTATCCTTACGTTTCGAAACATCAGAAGTGACTATTCGCAAAGATCTAGCCACTTTGGAAAAGACTGGCCTACTCCTGCGCCGATACGGCGGAGCTATTGCTGTACCGGATGAAGTCACTCAGCAGTTTAGCGCCAAGATCCCACCCAATAAGCTGTCTATCGCAAAGGTTGCTGCGGAACTTATCAATGATCATAACCGGATTATTATCGACAGTGGCAGCACCACATCAGGTATCGTCGGTGAGCTCAATAGTAAACGTGGATTATTGGTGATGACAAATTCACTCGCGCTCGCGAATGCAATTCATGAGTTAGAGAACGAACCAACACTACTAATGACAGGTGGAACCTGGGATCCACACTCTGAATCTTTTCAGGGGCAGATAGCCGAGCAGGTGCTACGGTCATATAACTTCGATCAGCTGTTTATTGGCGCTGACGGTATTGATCTAGAGCGCGGCACAACCACCTTCAATGAGCTGACTGGACTGAGTAAGGTCATGGCTGAAGTATCGCGAGAGGTTGTTGTCATGCTTGAATCTGAAAAGCTGGGTCGGCGTATTCCTAACCTAGAGCTGCCTTGGAGCAAGATTAGTGTATTGGTTAGTGACGACAAGCTGCCGAGAGAGGCGGTAGACATAATTTCTCAACATGGGGTGCGAGTCATTCTTGCACCTTATGCAGGGTAACACTTCTGTGTGAAGTCACCCATTTCCAAATTAGTTTTAATTTTAGTATCAATTTAACTCTTACGAGTCTAGGAAAATAGTATGTGTGGAATAGTTGGCGCAGTAGCGCAAAGGGATGTTGCAGAAATTCTAGTGGAAGGATTAAGAAGACTGGAATATCGCGGTTATGACTCTGCAGGTGTGGCAGTGCTCAATAATGGTGAATTAAGTCGTACTCGCCGCGTAGGTAAAGTGCAGGAGTTATCATCGGCGCTCGAAGAGTTCCCGCTAGCGGGTGGTACTGGTATCGCGCACACTCGCTGGGCAACGCATGGTGAGCCGAGTGAGCGTAATGCACACCCACATGAGTCAGAGGGAAATATTGCCGTAGTCCATAACGGTATTATTGAAAACCACAATAAGCTGCGCGAAACGCTAAAAGGCTTAGGTTATACCTTTGCATCAGATACTGACACAGAAGTCATCTGCCACTTAGTTCATCACGAACTTAAGATACATGACACGTTACTTGCAGCGGTACAAGCTACGGTTAAGCAGCTAGAAGGTGCCTATGGCACCGTTGTTATCGACCGTACTGATAGCGAGCGTATGATCGTTGCACGCTCAGGTAGTCCACTGGTTATTGGTTATGGCTTAGGTGAGAACTTTGTTGCTTCTGATCAGCTAGCATTACTACCAGTGACGCGCTCTTTTGCTTTCCTTGAGGAAGGTGATGTGGCTGAAGTGACTCGCCGCGAAGTAAATATATTCGATGTTGACGGCAACGCTGTTGAGCGTGAAGTGAAAGAGTCTGAAGTTACTCATGATGCAGGTGACAAAGGTGAATACCGTCACTACATGCTAAAAGAGATCTATGAGCAACCAACTGCAATCGCCCATACACTTGAAGGCCGTATTGCTGGCGGTAAGGTTTTAGATTCTGCCTTTGGTGAAAACGCCGCAGAGTTTTTAAAAGATATTAAACACGTACAGATCATCGCTTGTGGTACCAGTTATCACGCCGGTATGGCCGCACGTTACTGGTTAGAAGATTGGGCAGGCGTTTCTTGTAACGTCGAAATTGCCTCTGAGTTCCGTTATCGCAAATCACACCTATTCCCGAATAGTTTATTAGTGACTATTTCACAGTCGGGTGAAACCGCTGACACCTTAGCAGCAATGCGTCTAGCTAAAGAGATGGGTTATAAAGCAACGCTGACAATCTGTAATGCACCAGGATCATCATTAGTACGTGAATCTGACATGGCTTATATGATGAAAGCTGGCGCAGAGATTGGCGTTGCATCAACTAAAGCCTTCACTGTGCAGCTTGCTGGTTTACTCATGCTTACGACTGCAATTGGTCGTTACAATGGCATGTCAGCAGAGATGGAAGCGGATATCACTCAAAGCTTGCAATCTATGCCTGCAAAAGTAGAGCAAGCATTGAGTTTAGATGATGCCATCGCTGAACTGGCAGAAGATTTTGCTGATAAGCATCATGCATTGTTCCTCGGTCGTGGCGATCAATATCCGATTGCGATGGAAGGTGCGTTGAAGCTGAAAGAGATCTCCTACATTCACGCTGAAGCTTATGCATCAGGTGAGCTTAAACATGGTCCACTAGCGCTTATTGATGCTGATATGCCGGTGATTGTCGTTGCGCCAAACAACGAGCTGCTTGAAAAGCTTAAATCTAATGTTGAAGAGGTACGTGCTCGTGGTGGTTTGATGTATGTATTTGCGGATAAAGATGCTGAGTTTGAATCAGATGACACCATGAAGGTGATCCCTGTTCCTCACTGTGATGAGTTTATGGCACCGCTTATCTACACTATTCCTTTGCAGTTATTGTCATATCATGTGGCATTAATTAAAGGGACTGACGTTGACCAACCACGTAACTTAGCCAAATCGGTTACTGTAGAATAAAATAATTATTCAGAGTTTATCTAATAATATAAGCCTCCTTTAGTGGGGGCTTTTTTATGTATTTAAAATTATGGTTAATGAGATGGTTTGAGGTTTTAAAAGGTAAAAACCAAATTTGCTAATTCTTAATTAGCAATCACTAACACTGCTTGTGGTTCAGTTATCGTTAATTATTTAATACCTATATTAAAGAGTGTTTAATTACTAGTTAGCCCCTTTGTTAATAATTTGATATAGATCTAAGTATTTTAGATTTTTCTAAGGTATTGAATTTGTTTGTAAATAAATAATTACACTCGCTCTCGATATTTTGTATTTTTTTCGATATTAAACTTAGCTAGTTATTGGCCTGATTGTTTTTATTTTAGATTATTAGTCTTATCTCGCATATTTATACGCACTCTGCGTACTTAATAACTCTCCTATTTGTAAAACTATTGTTTGTTGTATTGTGTATATCGTAGTCGTGTATAAAATATACCTAGTGGTTTTTACAGAAAAATAACGAATAGGCCACATCTGCAAGAAGGTGTTAATACACCAGAATCTTATTCTAATAATGTAGTAGGTAGTATTATGATGAAAATGAATTCGATTTCTTTTGCGATAACAGTTGCTATTGGCTCAATGCCTTTTACTGCTTTTGCGCAAGACGATGACAATATTGAAGCGGTTGAAAAAGAGATAGAAGTTATTCAGGTTACCGGTTCTAGAATTGCTAGAACTGATATGGAGGGGGTTGATCCTGTCGTTGTGCTTTCAGCTGACGATATTGCCGCTCAAGGGCATGCAAACGTATTTGATGCGTTAAATTCCCTCGCCCAGAATACCGGTCAGTTTGTTGGTGAGGAAAACTCAAATAACTTTAATGCGAATGCACAGGCAATAAACCTAAGAGGTTTCGGTTCTGGTTACACATTAACACTCATCAATGGTCGCCGTATTCCAGTACTACCTAAGCCTTCAAGTGGATTGGGAGGGAACGTCGTCAATTTGGCTATGATCCCAACTGAAGCGGTTAAGCGGGTTGAAATTCTCAGTGGTGGCGCTTCCGCTATTTATGGCTCTGATGCGGTTGCGGGTGTTGTGAATGTCATTTTAAAAGATGACTTGGATTATACCAAGGCTACAGTGCGTTTTGGTGACACTAAAGATGGTGGCGGCCAAAGTAAGAAGTTTACCTTTAGTACTGGTGGGCAATTAGACAAGCTCAGCTACACAGCCGTTGTTGAAGTTGATCAGCGCGATCCTATTTATGGTAGTGATCGAGATTGGTTTGACGAACCAACGGATGGTCCAAATGTAGAAAATCATGCTCTTCCCCAGGCAATGTCTTATTGGGGGCGTTATGAACCGAATGCTTGGATGCTAAAAGACCTATCTGGTCGTTGCGAAGAGCTTGGTTACGAAAGTGTACAACCGGGTTGGCTCTCTGATGATAGCCATGGCGATCCAGACCCATATCTCTGTGGTGATAATGTATATAACACTTACACCATTCGTAATTCACGCGATAACGTATCTGCTTTTGTAAATTTAGATTATGAACTTGATGACGGCCGCTTGTTTGCGACATTAATCGGTACTCAGTCTTCAGCTGATGCAGGAGTTGGGCGTTATAGCTATGGGGTTGATTACGACGTAAGGACTGACATCAATGACAGTAGCACTCACCAAGCGAGCCGACATGCTTATCGTACGTTTAGAAACTTCGAAGTGCCCACTTCAAACCAAGAGTATGATGAAACTGCTCTGATTGGTATTTTTGGTATCGAGGGTTTGATTGCGGATGATTATGATTACTCGGTAACTTTCACTGCTAGCCAATATGATTATGAAGACTCTATCGTGCGATTTGATGATCAAAAAATGATGAGCTTATTGTTTGGTGAGAAAGGTGTTGATTGGGATCAGCCATGGGATGGCAGCCGTTGGGTAGTGGTTAACGAATCGCAGTTAAATGATAACTTCGAGCCAGATAGCGGGATTGATTTCTTTGGCAAGCTTACCCCTGACATGTTTAACGATGCTACGCATGAATCTGTAGGAGAGGGGGATTCCTATCTATACAGCCTAGTGTTTGACTTGACTGGTACCTTAGTCGAGATGCCTGCTGGTGATCTGCAGTTTGCGTTTGTCACTGAATATACTAAAGAGGGTTATAAGTTCGATACCGATGAGAAAACCATTAACGGTGAAGTTTATGGTTGGAGCGGGATCTCTGGTGATGGCGAACGTGATCGTTATGCGGTCGCTGTTGAGCTCGCCGTGCCGTTAGCCGATTATGACAGTGGAATCGGATTTTTAGAGGCTAAACTAGCAGGCCGTTATGATTACTATGATGATGAGTCTGGTGTGGGTGGTGCATTTACTTATCAAACAGGTCTATCGTGGCGCCCGATAGATGAGATATTAGTGCGAGGTTCGTATGCTACCTCATTTAGAGCACCAGATATGAACTATATGTACGCGGGTGAGAGTTCATCATTTGTGTCTACTACTGACTACCTAACTTGCGCCCAAAATGAAAATTTGACTATCGGTCAAGGTTGGGGGGATTGCAGTAATGACTATGGCACGGGCAGTATTCGCCAATACTCTCAAGGGGATTTATCTTTAGAAGAGGAAACGGGTGATAGTATCAACATAGGTTTTGTCGTTGATATTACAGACGATTGGTCGGTGACGGCTGATTATTATGAAATTAGCCTTGAAAAGAAGATTGGCTCAATTGGTGCTGGAACGGTATTGCGCTATGAGGCTGAGTGTACGCTTGGGTTCGATCAATACGGTAATACCATTGATCCTAATTCGGCTAAGTGTCAAGAGATGGTGGGTCGAGTCACTCGCGGTGGAAAAAATGGCGGTGTTGTCTCAACAGTAACGAGTCCATTTAACACTGGTATGCGTGAGCAAAAGGGAATGGATTTATCTTCAAGTTTTAATTATGAGTTTGAGCGGTTTGGATCGATATTCTTTAACCTCAATTACACTCACATCTTTGAGACTAACGAGAAGTATCTACCTGAAGATGAGGTTGAAGATATTAGAGATGCACAGTGGAATAGTGAGTTTAGAACCCATACAACAGGGACGCTGGGTTGGTATAACGACTACCTCACCTTATCACTGTTCGCCAATCGTTTAGGAAGTTCTCCGGTTGCCACATCAGATGATCCTAATGAGCGTTATGATGCTTGGACACGCTATAACTTAAACGCTAACTATCAGATAACCGATAGTTTTAGTCTTACAGCATCCGTAGTCAATCTATTTGATGAAAAGCCACCTCAACATGAATCCGAAGAGTGGTGGCCGTTTGCTGATATATCTAAATACAATGCTGTTGGTATGGAATACTTTGTTACAGCAAGCTATACCTTTTACTAAATTTTAAATTAGCTTTAATTGATAAAGGCCAGCAAATATTGCTGGCCTCTTTTTTTATATCACTCTGAAAGCTAAATTTATGAGTTTACTTTTCTGCAGCGCCCTTCTCTTTCGATATCTTAATATCAAAGTTATCGAGTAATAATAAAGTGTCAGCGATTGCGGCTTTGAGTTTACCTGCTGGTGGCGAGCTGAGTTTTTTAGCTTGTTTTAATGATTCTCGCCGAGTGACAAATTCAAGCATGGTTTCGAGTTTTTCAGGACAATCAATATCAAGAGGAGGGAGCTTTTTAGCTGAGGCATTATTATAAATTTCGAATTCACTTTTTAAGTGTTCTTGAGCTTCTCTGATTCTTTCCATATAAGTTGTAACCCCTGTATATGATTTAACCCATAGTTCGAAGCTAACCGATTAACATAATTTAAACAAGTTAGCCTGCAAAAGTTAGCTCATTTGAGGGGGGCGATTTCTAATAAACAGTTGTTTTATACTATTTCTTTGTAAGTAGGCTAATACTGTAGGTATTTCTAAATTGAAACTTATCACCAGCGAGTATTAGCGCTTTGGTTTTTGGCAGTTCTTCTAGGGGGAGCCCTTTAGACAGCAAAATAAGTAATGCTTGCGAGATATGTTTTGTTTCCGAAACATGAGATTTTGTATTGTAAAATTCGACCTGCATATTAGTCCTATAGACACAGTATTAATCGGCTGGTGCTGGGTTGAAGTGCGAGTTGACAGAGTCAGCAAGCAGGTAGCTGAATTTACGCGATTGATTCTATTTGGCAAGTATTAGCGCTTTATAGCGTTAAGTCGATCTTTTATGAGTGAGTGTTTTGTTTTAGGAGATTAGGGGCTGTTGATCTTTCGAGCTTAGTTTTTGTTCGGTTCTTTACCGTAAGGAATAATGCTTCTAGTACAAGGCTTGAGCGATAAAGCTTAGCTGGCTAAGTGAAAAGCTCATAACACCGTAATAGAAGCATTGAATCGAACCCAAAGGGCCGCGTTTCTTGGCTATTTTTACTGTGTTGTAGACTATTTGTGGAGAATAACTAAACGGCATAGCCTCCGCCTTGTCAAAATAGCCAATAAACTGCGGCAAAAAAAACCGTGAAAGATCAACAGCCCCTAGTCACGCTCATACAGGGTATGGCGTGACTATTGATCGTTACTGTTTATCCAAACTCACCGCTAACATAACCCTGAGTTCGCTGGTCGACTGGTTGATTGAATATTTGACTGGTTTCGCCGTGTTCGACTAATTCGCCCATCCAGAAGAAAGCTGTTTTATCTGAGATCCGTTTAGCTTGATTCATAGAGTGGGTCACTATCACTATGGTGAACTTCTGTCGCAATTCGTCCATCAGTTCCTCTATTTTGTGAGTCGCAATTGGGTCGAGTGCACTGGTGGGTTCATCCATCAAAATCACTTCTGGTTTCATGGCGATAGTGCGGGCTATACACAGTCTTTGTTGTTGCCCGCCAGATAAGCCTTGACCTGGAGAGTCGAGCCTATCTTTAACTTCGTCCCACAATGCTGCACTACTTAGTGCTTCCTCGACTGCATCATCTAATACTTTCTTATCCTTTACACCTTGAGCTTTGAGTCCAAAGGCAACATTTTCATAGATGCTCATTGGAAAAGGATTAGGCTTTTGAAAGACCATTCCAACCCGCATTCTTAGTTGCTTAACATCTACATCTTGATAGATGTTATCTCCTTCAAACATCACATCACCTTCTATTTTTACGCCAGCGACTAAATCATTCATGCGATTTAGGGTGCGCAGCAGTGTTGATTTCCCACAACCTGAGGGGCCTATTAATGCAGTAACCTGCCGTGAAGGTATAGGCAGTGAGATATCCTTTAGCGCATGGTTATCGCCATAAAATAGGTTTAAGTTGTTCACTTCTAGCTTATTCATTGGGATAACCTTTTAATGTTTGTTCATGTGTGTCGCGATTAGTTTTGTTGTCATGTTGAGAAGTAATACCAACACTATCAGTACGGTGGCTGTTGCGTAGGCTTGATCCCATTCATGCTGGGTAAAGAGTTCTTGAGTTAGCTTATACAGGTGAACGGTTAAGGTTCGGCCTGAATCGAGCACTGATTCTGGGATCTGAGTTACCATACCCGCGGTTAAAAATACTGGCGCAGACTCGCCAATTACTCGACCGGTACTTAAGATTATTGAGGTGACAATGCCAGGCAAAGCACTTGGTAAAATAAGGCGGTATATCGTATAGATTTTAGAGCTGCCAAGGGCGTATCCACCTTCACGGTAACTCATTGGTACGGCCAGTAATGCTTCTTCGGTGGTACGAATAATTACCGGCAATATCAACATTGCCAAAGTTAATGACCCTGAAAGGATTGAGAAGCCTAAGCCTAATGTAGTGACGAAGAACGTCATGCCAAATAGACCGTAAACAATCGAGGGGATCCCTGCGAGTGATTCGGTACAGAAACGAATGGTTTTAACGACTTTACTGCCAGGCGCCGCATATTCAGTTAAGTATATTGCGGTCATTATGCCGATTGGCGCTGCAATGGCGAGTGACAACCCCACCATATAAACGGTAGAAACTATCATGGCCCAAATACCAGAAGCTTCGCCTATGCGGGTGTATGCACCAGTGATGAACTCCCAGCTAACGTGTGCTAAACCGTTACTTAAAATATGCCAAACAACCCAAAGCAAAAACAAGATGGTGATGGCGGCAGCGCTCCAGATTGCTGCAAACAGCAGTTTGTCTTGTCGTTCTCTATTAAAAATGCGTTTATCTTGAAGCATTAGTAGCTCCTCGTACGGTTTAGATATAACAAGCTGGCGTTAAGTAACACAATGAAAACCAACAGCACTATGCCTGTTGAATAGAGTGCGCTGGAGTGGATTCCTGTGGCATAAGACATCTCCATCGCAATATTAGCGGTTAATGTTCTAGCGGGCTCAAGTATTGAACCTGGCATTGCTGGTGCGTTGCCCATCACCATAATAATGGCCATGGTCTCGCCGATAGCACGGGCGATACCTAATGCCACTCCAGTAAATATGCCACTACGCGCTGCGGGAACAAGTACTTTAAAAATGCTGTAGATATGCGATGCACCAAGTGCTAATGCGCCCTCTTTATAAACAGGCGGTAATGCGCGTAATGAAGTTTCAGAGATGGTTATCACTGTTGGCAATATCATGATTGCCAGTACAATTATCCCTGCTAGAATAGTGTTACCCGCAGGGATATTAAATAGGGTTTCGATAGCTGGGACGATTATCACTAGTCCAAAAAAGCCATACACCACTGAAGGTATACCGGCCAATAATTCGACCGCTGGGCGTACTATATCTGCTAGCCATTTTGGTGCCAACTCAGCTAAAAATACAGCAGTTAAGATTGCGATAGGGACACCAATTACAACAGCTCCAGCAGTTGATATTAGGGTCGATACTATCATCGGGAATATGCCGTAAAGAGCTGGTGGTAACCATTCTCGACCTAATACTAGGTTGACGATGCCCGCTTCTTTAAAAGCGGGTAACCCCTCTTGGAATACAAACCACCCGATAGTGGCTACAGAGATTACACCTACCATGGGCGCTTGCTAAGAAAAGCAGATGGAAAAACATCTCCTTCCAATCAAAATTCTTTGCTGGGGCGAGTTGCATTCCTTGCGCTCGGGCTTTACTGGCTGTGTTCATCGCTTTGTCTCGACATATTGCGGCTGACGCTAAATGGAATAAACAAAGAGAAGCTTACGCCCCCCTCCGTTTATCATTGATGATTATTGAACGCGGATATAACCTTCGCTTGCGACAATTCCTTGGCCATCAGCTGACATAATGTACTCAATAAAATCTTGCGCTGTGCTTGGGGCATTTTTATCCATTAACACAATAAATGGACGTGCAATTTGGTAGTCGCCTGCAGCTATGTTGTCATCTGTTGCGGCAACACCATCAACATCGATAGCGCGCAAACTGTCATCAACACTGCCTAATGAGATATAGCCAATAGCGTATGGATTGTTTGCTACAATGGTTTTTATCATACCGTTACCATTACCCACTTGAGCGGTAGGGATGATCGCAGTGACTTTGTGGCCGTTAATCGTACGCTGCAGTTTCATTATCTCTTCAAAAGCCCCGCGAGTACCCGAACCATTTTCACGGGTAACCACTACAATTGGGCGAGACTCTCCGCCAACCTCACTCCAGTTTTTGATTTCGCCACGATAGATTTTTGAGATTTGCTCTTGGGTTAAGTTCTTTACTGGATTAGCATTATTAACCGCTGCAGCAATGCCATCCCTTGCGATAACTATCTCTTTAGTATCACTGCTCAATTCGCTCTGTTTTACGTTACGAGATGACATGCCTATCATGCTGGTGCCATCTTTTGCTGCGCGAATGCCTGCTGAAGAACCAGTGCTCTGAACTTCAACATTTTTGTTCGATACGTTTTGATAATTTTCTGCCAGAACTTCCATGACATGGGCAACAGAGGTTGAGCCAGATACCGTAACAGTACCTGCTAAAACCTGCGGTGATGCCATCAAACCTACAGCAGTTAATAAGCCAATAACTTTTTTCATCACTTTTCCTACTCTGTTTTAAGTTGTCTAAATACGAAACCAAATTAGTGCCTCACTGAAGGCGATTGCATTAAGACAGAGAAATATGACAGTTAAGTGACAGTATTTTGTGGCCAGAGAGGATAGGTGGCTGGTGGATATTTGCATTACTTGAGTAAAGTTGACGGGCTTTCTTAAATTAACAAAATTTAAGAGTAGATTTCTTAAGCCTTTTATTTTGGAGGTGGTTAAATGGTGGTACTGGCTAGAAGCTAGATTTTGAAGCTAAGTGGGTTTTGGGGTTTTAGTGGTTCATCTGTGATTCAGTTTGAATTAATAGTTCGACTGGCTTTCTGTAGTATATTTAGGGCTGAAGAATGTTTGATAAATAAATTATTAAACTTTTATTACAGTCGTTGTTTGATCCAAATTCGCTTGGTTTATTATCTCTTTCCATCTCAGTGATAGAGATACAATTATACTAAGCTTCATAAACTGTTCGCGCCCAATTTCACCACTTTTACTTAAGGAAGCTTTATGACCACTGAAATGATCATGATTGGTATGTCTATTTTGATCGTGGTTGGAATATTGTTGCATCATCCCTCAAGAACCTTAGGCATTCCTTCGTTGCTTATCTTTATGGGGGTAGGGCTCATGTTAGGTAATGGTGAGTTTAACTTTGTCTATGATGACTTAGACAAAACTGCTTGGATAGGTGGTTTAGCGCTGAACATGATTGTTTTTGTCGGCGGCATTAATACTTCTACAGACAAAATAAGAGTGGCTTATAAAGAGGGAGGCGTCTTAGCCTCTTTTGGGGTGCTGTTTACCACTTTCTTTTTCGCGATAATTCTATATTGGTTATTGGATTTTGATTTCATCACCTGCCTGCTATTTGCTGCCATTGTGTCATCTACAGATGCTGCAGCGGTATTCTCAATTCTTGAATCTAAAAAGCTCAAACTTAAAGAGCAAACCGATACCGTATTGGAGTTCGAATCAGCGACTAACGACCCGGTAGCGATGTTACTGGTTATTTTCTTAACCGATATGGTGCTTTCTAGCAGCAAGAGTGTAGTGGCATCTGAAATAGCTTTAGAGTTAGTAACCCAAATCGGTGTCGCTATGGTAGTCGGTTTTGGTATTGCTAAGGTGGCCGTTTGGTTATTGAACCGTATTCACCTATCTGAGTTTGGCCTCATTCCGGTGTTTGTGCTAGCGAGTTTTATTATTGCGACTTATGGTGCAGAAGTTCTCGGAGGTAATATCTTACTGGCTTCATACGTTGCAGGTGTGGTGATAGGTAACGGGATTAAGCGGGGGCAATTAGTTAATCTGCACTTCTTTAACAGTTTATCTTGGCTAGCGCAGGCGCTGATGTTTATTGTGCTGGGTTTACAGATCTTCCCTCAGTCGTTAGCGGGAGTATTTCTGAGCTCTCTATTACCAGCTATTTTATTGATACTAGTCGCTAGACCTTTAGCGGTGCAGATCTGTTACTTACCTTTTGTTAAAGCAAGCTGGAAAAAGCGCTTATTTATCTCATCTATAGGCTTAAAAGGGGCGACGCCTATCGTATTTGCATTGATACCTGCAGCTGCAGGCGTTCCTGGGGCGCTTGATATCGTGCATATGGTGTTCTTTATCGTGCTGTTTTCTGTGTTTATCCAAGGAGGAGCTATTGCGCCGCTGGCTAATAAACTCGGCTTGAATAACGCTGACAAAGACTAGGGGCTGTTGATCTTTCACGGTTGTTTTTGCCGCAGTTTATTGGCTATTTTGACAAGGCGGAGGCTATGCCGTTTAGTTATTCTCCACAAATAGTCTACAACACAGTAAAAATAGCCAAGAAACGCGGCCCTTTGGGTCCGATTCAATGCTTCTATTACGGTGTTATGAGCTTTTCACTTAGCCAGCTAAGCTTTATCGCTCAAGCCTTGTACTAGAAGCATTGAATTCGAACAAAAACTAAGCTCGAAAGATCAACAGCCCCTAAGAGTGTTTCAATTAGTTATACAGTCGCGTTTTGCAGGGCATTTTTAGACTCAATGTGTTTCCATACTTTTTCATGGAAATAGAAAACAATAGTGTTTACAGCGGGCTCAATTAAAGCAACAGCGCCACCTATAACAATGCTACCAGTTAATAGATAAGTAATCGTGAATGCAACGCTAAAGTGAAGAATCGCAAAAGTCATGGTCTTAGTCATAATGGAGCTCCTTTAAAAGTTATCCAGATGATAACGATTATCATTTGCGTTTTAAAGGGGCTTGTATAGATAAGTTTGATTGGTATATTCGATTGGAAAGATAAATTGGTTATAAACCCACCAATAAAATTAATGTATTGATGGGTTTACGCGTATTTTAATTAGCGACTAATACTGTAAATTAGTAGTGCCATGGAAAAGATGAGAAGTCCTGCTCACGCTTTTCTAAGAATGCATCACGCCCCTCTTGTGCTTCTGGGGTACCATAGGCTAAACGAGTAGCTTCACCCGCAAACAGTTGTTGGCCTACCAATCCATCATCAGGCAGGTTAAAACCGTATTTAAGCATGCGCATCGCTGTTGGTGACTTTGAGTTAATCTCTTTTGCCCAATTTAGTGCTTCAGTTTCAAGATCAGCATGGGGAATTGCGCGGTTAACCATTCCCATATCAAAGGCTTCTTCAGCGCTATAGTTAAAGCCGAGGAAGAAAATCTCTCTTGCACGCTTTTGACCAATCATTTTGGCTAAATAGGCGCTGCCGTAGCCAGAGTCAAAACTGCCAACATCAGGATCGGTTTGCTTGAATACCGCATGCTCTTTTGATGCTAAGGTGAGATCACAAACTACGTGTAAGCTATGACCACCACCGACAGCCCAGCCAGGTACAACCGCAATGACTACTTTTGGCATAAAGCGGATTAGTCGCTGTACTTCAAGGATATGTAAACGACCCATGCGAGCAACGTCAGCGGTACCCTCTTCTGCACCTTCATATTTGTAACCGTCTTTACCACGGATCCGCTGATCGCCGCCAGCGCAGAAGGAGTGCTGTCCTTTTGCTGATGGGCCATTACCAGTAATCAATACGCAACCAACATCTGACCATTGGCGAGCATGGTCAAGCGCTGTATAGAGTTCATCGACAGTTTTTGGACGGAATGAGTTTAAGCAGTCTGGTCGGTTTATCGCAACTCGAACTGTTCCCTGATCTTTAGCTCTGTGGTAGGTAATATCTTCGAAATTAAATCCAGGAACAACATCCCATAATGCAGGGTCAAAAATGTCAGATACTTTATCAGTCATGAGCGGCTAGCCTTTTCATTTCGTTGAATAACAATAATGGGTAAAGGCTAGGCGGAATCAGATCTCAGGTCAATTAGATTAGTCACTAATCCGTGAGCTGAGATCGACCATAATGCAATAAGAATACATTTACTTCAGCTTGTCACATATATAGGTTTGGTTTTCTTTACTAAAGTTACTGTGCTTGTCTGCACCATTGCCACAGTAATCCTGCTTGAAATCATCCAACTTAGCTTGTGACTGAGTAATAACATTAAGTGCTTGTTGCTCGGTCGCTGAAAGTCTATCTGCTATATCTGTTTTAAGAAGGTCAACACTGTGGTCGATTCGCTGTAGTTGCGTCCCTGTCATACTATCAAGCTTACTTTCAGCCTCTTGATACATAGCCTGAACTTCGGCAACAGGCTCATCCAATGTATCTGTTTCTGTATAGAGGTAATAAAGGATACCGCCAATTAGTGCCAATAAAATCCAGCCTTTCATCAATTAGTCCTATATAGGTGAATAACTTGTAGTATAAGCGTTATAATAAGCTAGTTTTCTAGCAATATTAAAGCTGTAAGGCTACAAAATGAGCGCAGAGCAAAATAAAAAAGATTTTTCAAAAGTAGAAAGAATCAAAATTCATCAACCTGACGCCAATAAAGCGGACAGGTTTAACCCTCGTAATCGCATCTATGTAAGAGCGGTTGAGGGGCTATGGACAACCTTGCGTCGCCAATTGGGCTGGATAGCAATGTTGTTCTTTTTATTGCTGCCGTGGATCCCATGGGGTGATCGTCAAGCTGTCTGGTTTAATCTAGCTGAACAAAAGTTTCATGTCTTTGGATTAACTATTTGGCCACAAGACTTCACTCTCCTAGCTGCATTGCTAATGATCGCCGCATTTGGGTTGTTTTTCATCACCACCTATTTAGGTCGAGTTTGGTGTGGTTATACTTGCCCGCAAACTGTGTGGACCTTCATTTTTATGTGGTTTGAAGAAAAGCTCGAAGGATCGCGCAATAAACGCATGAAGCTTGATCAGATGCCGTGGAGCTTCGACAAGCTTAGGCGAAAAACAGCAAAGCACAGTGCTTGGCTGTTGATATCATTGCTTACGGCGATGACATTTGTTTCCTATTTTGTTCCTACAAGAGAAGTCTATGTAGAGGTATTTACGCTTAACGCCAGTGGCTCTGTTTATTTTTGGGTTATTTTCTTTACTTTTGCTACATACGGTAATGCTGGATGGATGCGTGAGATCATGTGTTTGCATATGTGTCCATATGCTCGCTTTCAATCTGCGATGTTTGATAAGAACACTTATATAGTAGGTTACGACACTAAACGAGGTGAAACTCGTGGCCCAAGATCTCGAAAAGCTGATCCTAAAGAGATGGGCTTGGGTGACTGTATAGACTGTGATTTATGCGTTCAGGTTTGCCCTACTGGTATAGATATTCGTAACGGCTTGCAGTATGAGTGCATCAACTGTGGTGCTTGTATTGATGCTTGTGATACCACTATGAGTCGTATGGGTTATGACAAAGGATTAATTAGTTACACTACTGAGAATAAGCTAGAGGGTATAAACGAGAAGGTTCTTCGTCCAAAACTTGTTGGCTATGGCGTCATTTTAGCGGTAATGGTTTTGGTCTTTGTATATGCTACAGCCACAATTGCTCCTATTCGTATTGATGTTATCCGTGACCGTAATCTTTTATTCAGAGAAACCGATGCAGGGTTGATCGAGAACACCTTTACCTTAAAGGTCCTTAATAAGACCGAAGATACTCATTTATATAACCTGAGTGTAGAAGGCTTATCGAATTACAAGTGGATTGGACCACAACAAGTAACGCTCAGTGGCGGTGAAGTATAACGCTGCCAATCAGTATTGCGGTAGACCCAGTTGAGCTTTCTAGAGCGATGACGCACATCAACTTTGAAGTTGAAACTGATAATGGTGAGATTGAAGCAAAGCAAGAGTCGCGCTTCTTCGGTAACTAATAGAACAGCTTAAACAGATAAAAGGGGCTTTTAGCCCCTTTTTTGCGCGTATCGTTTGAGAATTGCCCGCTTAACCATTTTATTTCATTTTTTCTCATTTAGCCCCTTGTGCTCTTGTTAGATTTCCCTATAATGCGCATCCACTTACACGGCACAGCAGGCCAACTACTTAGGTAGTACGGGACTTGCAGCAGTGTTAGAGAGATTAACTTCTTCGGAAATTAGCCTCAGGTGACAATCGCTTTAAGGGCTTCGGGTGATGATGGATTTCACGAGAGTGATTAAGAAATCAACGCTTAGAAAACTTCTTAAAATAAGCGCTTGACGCCGACACTGGAGAGTGTAGAATACGCCTCCTCAAGCCAACGACCTAGCGTCTTCGGCGAAGTATGAAAGATGACTTCACGCTCTTTAACAATATGACAAGCAAATCTGTGTGGGCACTCACAGGTGTTGAGTTATTCGAAATTGCATCTTAGATGCAATCAAAAATATTTCTCAATGAACCACTGAGTGACCATAGCAATATGTAAACTTTGAATATCTTCGGATATTTGAAAAACAGTATAATTCATTGAGCCGTTTCACTCTTAACCGAGTGGGGCAAAAAACTTTAATTGAAGAGTTTGATCATGGCTCAGATTGAACGCTGGCGGCAGGCCTAACACATGCAAGTCGAGCGGTAACACAAGGGAGCTTGCTCCTGAGGTGACGAGCGGCGGACGGGTGAGTAATGCCTAGGTATCTGCCCAGTCGAGGGGGATAACAGTTGGAAACGACTGCTAATACCGCATACGCCCTACGGGGGAAAGGAGGGGACCTTCGGGCCTTTCGCGATTGGATGAACCTAGGTGGGATTAGCTAGTAGGTGGGGTAATGGCTCACCTAGGCAACGATCCCTAGCTGGTCTGAGAGGATGATCAGCCACACTGGAACTGAGACACGGTCCAGACTCCTACGGGAGGCAGCAGTGGGGAATATTGCACAATGGGCGAAAGCCTGATGCAGCCATGCCGCGTGTATGAAGAAGGCCTTCGGGTTGTAAAGTACTTTCAGCGAGGAGGAAAGGTTGTTGGTTAATAACCAACAGCTGTGACGTTACTCGCAGAAGAAGCACCGGCTAACTTCGTGCCAGCAGCCGCGGTAATACGAGGGGTGCAAGCGTTAATCGGAATTACTGGGCGTAAAGCGTACGCAGGCGGTTTGTTAAGCGAGATGTGAAAGCCCCGGGCTCAACCTGGGAACTGCATTTCGAACTGGCAAACTAGAGTCTTGTAGAGGGGGGTAGAATTTCAGGTGTAGCGGTGAAATGCGTAGAGATCTGAAGGAATACCGGTGGCGAAGGCGGCCCCCTGGACAAAGACTGACGCTCAGGTACGAAAGCGTGGGGAGCAAACAGGATTAGATACCCTGGTAGTCCACGCCGTAACGATGTCTACTCGGAATTTGGTGTCTTGAACACTGGGTTCTCAAGCTAACGCATTAAGTAGACCGCCTGGGGAGTACGGCCGCAAGGTTAAAACTCAAATGAATTGACGGGGGCCCGCACAAGCGGTGGAGCATGTGGTTTAATTCGATGCAACGCGAAGAACCTTACCTACTCTTGACATCCAGAGAATTTTCCAGAGATGGATTAGTGCCTTCGGGAACTCTGAGACAGGTGCTGCATGGCTGTCGTCAGCTCGTGTTGTGAAATGTTGGGTTAAGTCCCGCAACGAGCGCAACCCTTATCCTTATTTGCCAGCACGTAATGGTGGGAACTTTAGGGAGACTGCCGGTGATAAACCGGAGGAAGGTGGGGACGACGTCAAGTCATCATGGCCCTTACGAGTAGGGCTACACACGTGCTACAATGGTCGGTACAGAGGGTTGCAAAGCCGCGAGGTGGAGCTAATCTCACAAAGCCGGTCGTAGTCCGGATTGGAGTCTGCAACTCGACTCCATGAAGTCGGAATCGCTAGTAATCGTAGATCAGAATGCTACGGTGAATACGTTCCCGGGCCTTGTACACACCGCCCGTCACACCATGGGAGTGGGCTGCACCAGAAGTAGATAGCTTAACCTTCGGGAGGGCGTTTACCACGGTGTGGTTCATGACTGGGGTGAAGTCGTAACAAGGTAGCCCTAGGGGAACCTGGGGCTGGATCACCTCCTTACCTATACGACTAACTCACATCTGTTAGTAAGAAATTACGTTGAGTGTTCACACAGATTGCTTGTTAATGAGCAAACATATCCTGCCTTGTTGCAGTGATATCGTTCTTTAAAAATTTGGAAAGCTGATAGTGTTAATCTGAAAGGGATAACAGCTACGATTTATCGTATTGTTATTTATAGGATTAACGCGAAATTAAAAAATTGAGTTCTAAACACTTAAACATTAAGTGTCTTGGCTTGTGACTTAACGGTTACGAGTTAAAAATTCTAATTTTGGCGAAAGTAGAAACCATTAGTTACGATACGACTGTTTTGAGCTTACCCGCTTAAAACAACGGATATCTCTCATAGAGACTTATTTGGGTTGTATGGTTAAGTGACTAAGCGTATATGGTGGATGCCTTGGCAGTCAGAGGCGATGAAGGACGTAGTAACTTGCGAAAAGCGTTGGCGAGCTAGTAACAAGCATTTGAGCTAACGATGTCCGAATGGGGAAACCCACATGCATAAGCATGTATCTTTAACTGAATTCATAGGTTAAAGAGGCAAACCCGGGGAACTGAAACATCTAAGTACCCGGAGGAAAAGAAATCAACCGAGATTCCCCTAGTAGCGGCGAGCGAACGGGGATTAGCCCTTAAGCGTAGAGGGTGTTAGTGGAATGTGTTGGAAAGCACAGCGGCACAGGGTGATAGCCCCGTACATGAAAACTAACTTTACGTGAAAACGAGTAGGACGGGACACGTGACATCTTGTCTGAACATGGGGGGACCATCCTCCAAGGCTAAATACTCCTGACTGACCGATAGTGAACCAGTACCGTGAGGGAAAGGCGAAAAGAACCCCTGTGAGGGGAGTGAAATAGAACCTGAAACCGTATACGTACAAGCAGTGGGAGCGGTTCTTGAGACCGTGACTGCGTACCTTTTGTATAATGGGTCAGCGACTTACATTTTGTAGCGAGGTTAAGCGAATAGCGGAGCCGTAGGGAAACCGAGTGTTAACTGCGCGTTTAGTTGCAAGGTGTAGACCCGAAACCCGGTGATCTAGCCATGGGCAGGTTGAAGGTTGAGTAACATCAACTGGAGGACCGAACCGACTTATGTTGAAAAATGAGCGGATGACTTGTGGCTGGGGGTGAAAGGCCAATCAAACCGGGAGATATCTGGTTCTCCTCGAAAGCTATTTAGGTAGCGCCTCGTACGAATACCATTGGGGGTAGAGCACTGTTAAGGCTAGGGGGTCATCCCGACTTACCAACCCTTTGCAAACTCCGAATACCAATGAGTACTATACGGGAGACACACGGCGGGTGCTAACGTCCGTCGTGAAAAGGGAAACAACCCAGACCATCAGCTAAGGTCCCAAAGTTATTGCTAAGTGGGAAACGATGTGGGAAGGCTTAGACAGCTAGGATGTTGGCTTAGAAGCAGCCATCATTTAAAGAAAGCGTAATAGCTCACTAGTCGAGTCGGCCTGCGCGGAAGATTTAACGGGGCTAAGCAATACACCGAAGCTATGGGTACTAGTGTTTACACTAGTGCGGTAGAGGAGCGTTCTGTAAGCCGTTGAAGGTGAAGGGGTAACCCACACTGGAGGTATCAGAAGTGCGAATGCTGACATGAGTAACGATAAAGGGAGTGAAAAACTCCCTCGCCGAAAGACCAAGGGTTCCTGTCCAATGTTAATCAGGGCAGGGTGAGTCGACCCCTAAGGCGAGGCCGAAAGGCGTAGTCGATGGGAAACAGGTTAATATTCCTGTACTTCTGCTAACTGCGATGGAGAGACGGAGAAGGCTAGGCTAGCGCGGCGTTGGTTGTCCGCGTTTAAGGCTGTAGGCTGTGTACTTAGGCAAATCCGGGTACACACTAGGCTGAGAGTTGATGACGAGGTCCTAAGGGACTGAAGTAGTTGATGCCATGCTTCCAGGAAAATCTTCTAAGCTTCAGGTTAGTAGGAATCGTACCCCAAACCGACACAGGTGGTTGGGTAGAGAATACCAAGGCGCTTGAGAGAACTCGGCTGAAGGAACTAGGCAAAATGGTACCGTAACTTCGGGAGAAGGTACGCTGCCGGCGGTGATGGGACTTGCTCCTTAAGCTGTTGGCAGTCGCAGATACCAGGTGGCTGCAACTGTTTATCAAAAACACAGTACTGTGCAAACTCGCAAGAGGAAGTATACGGTATGACGCCTGCCCGGTGCCGGAAGGTTAATTGATTGGGTTATCTTCGGAGAAGCTCATGATCGAAGCCCCGGTAAACGGCGGCCGTAACTATAACGGTCCTAAGGTAGCGAAATTCCTTGTCGGGTAAGTTCCGACCTGCACGAATGGCGTAATGATGGCCACGCTGTCTCCAGCCGAGACTCAGTGAAGTTGAAATTGCGGTGAAGATGCCGTATACCCGCGGCTAGACGGAAAGACCCCGTGCACCTTTACTATAGCTTGGCACTGAACATTGAACCTACATGTGTAGGATAGGTGGGAGACTTTGAAGCTTCGTCGCTAGATGGAGTGGAGTCAACCTTGAAATACCACCCTTGTAGTTTTGATGTTCTAACCGCGGCCCCTGAATCGGGGTTCGGGACAGTGCCTGGTGGGTAGTTTGACTGGGGCGGTCTCCTCCCAAAGAGTAACGGAGGAGCACGAAGGTTGGCTAAGTACGGTCGGACATCGTACGGTTAGTGCAATGGCATAAGCCAGCTTAACTGCGAGACATACACGTCGAGCAGGTACGAAAGTAGGTCATAGTGATCCGGTGGTTCTGTATGGAAGGGCCATCGCTCAACGGATAAAAGGTACGCCGGGGATAACAGGCTGATACCGCCCAAGAGTTCATATCGACGGCGGTGTTTGGCACCTCGATGTCGGCTCATCACATCCTGGGGCTGAAGTCGGTCCCAAGGGTATGGCTGTTCGCCATTTAAAGTGGTACGCGAGCTGGGTTCAGAACGTCGTGAGACAGTTCGGTCCCTATCTGCCGTGGGCGTTGGATGATTGAAGGAAGCTGCTCCTAGTACGAGAGGACCGGAGTGGACGAACCGCTGGTGTTCGGGTTGTTATGCCAATAGCATTGCCCGGTAGCTACGTTCGGAATCGATAACCGCTGAAAGCATCTAAGCGGGAAGCGAGTCCTAAGATGAGTCATCCCTAGGAATTTAATTCCTCTAAAGAGCCGTTCGAGACTAGGACGTTGATAGGTCAGGTGTGTAAGCGTTGTGAGGCGTTGAGCTAACTGATACTAATGACTCGTGAGGCTTAACCATACAACCCTGATGGGTTTTTGTATGAGACTGATGTTTTTACCTCATCGAAGTTAGAACTACTCTGAAAAGAGTGACACTTAATGTGGTGTCGAACTCAATAATTTAATATTTACTTGCCGTAGCGAGTAACAGCTTTCTAAATTTGCCAAATTTGTCTGGAAACCATAGAGCTGTGGTCCCACCTGATCCCATTCCGAACTCAGAAGTGAAACACAGTATCGCCGATGGTAGTGTGGGGTTTCCCCATGTGAGAGTAGGTCATTTCCAGGCGCCTAATTAAGTCGTTTATTTAATTGCAGTGATGTTTCACATAAGACAAATAAATACATGCACGGTTTTGCTGATATGGCTCAGTCGGTAGAGCGCATCCTTGGTAAGGATGAGGTCCCCAGTTCGATTCTGGGTATCAGCACCATTTTAAAAGAATTTGTTTGGAAACCATAGAGCTGTGGTCCCACCTGATCCCATTCCGAACTCAGAAGTGAAACACAGTATCGCCGATGGTAGTGTGGGGTTTCCCCATGTGAGAGTAGGTCATTTCCAAGCGCCTAATTTCTCGTTAAGAGAGTATTAAGCCCGTTGCTAACGCAACGGGCTTTTTTACGTCTGTAATTTGAATCTGTTAATTATAAAGCTATAGCCCTTAGCGTTACACTGATAGTGATGTGGCTGATATATCCATGTGTGGTTAGAGCATTTTTAGGCGGCTTTGTATTCTCGAAAGAGAGGCGATATGTCTCTAGCACTTTTTGCTAGTTTTTTCGTTTAACGGATCTTTGAACTGGAAACTCGATCATAGGAAGTAAAAAGCCTAAATATAGTGAGACTCATATCCATGTGTTAAGCAGTAAATAGCTCTTGTATATAGAGCTTTCCACATCCTTGGTAGTTAAGGGGGCAGGCGCCTACGTTTATTAATATCTGTCTCGTGTAGAGAGTTGAAAGCTCACTAGCAGGTGATGGGCTTTTTTACATCTGTAAATTGAGGTTTGAGATACAGTGATGATGGCAGAAAAATTGCTATCACAACAAACATAGCTGTTTGAGTACGCGCCTCAACCTAGGATAATTAAGAGAAAAGCATGATCAAGTGTTTACTGTTAGCTTTGAATGCGAAGCAAAAGTTAGTCGTTAGCGAGAGAACAGTATATGCAGAGCGGTAAAAGCTCCTAATTCAATAATGGTAAGTTAATGTCATTAACCTAACGATAGATTGGCGTATCATGTATATACCAACATGAAAGTGGACTGTCTTAGTAGGACTTAATTGACTGGCCTTAATATTCCCAATGAGAGGTTAATTGAACATTGTCACCTGTTTTGATATCGGTGATTTATAAGGCGTTAGTCATTAGCAGATTGAATACCCCTGAAAAGACAGCCTTGTTAGTGACAATGCTGTACGGAAAGGGGGGATTACCGCTTACAGTTACAACTTGTTCTTATGCCAGTTGTTGAAGAGCAATTCGTAAATATTTCGTGCGCTAGAATAGTGGACTCTTATTCTTTTTATTCAATGTCTGCTCCTTCAGGTTTCATATAGATAAGCAGGCATCAGTGTTGGCTTGAAAGTTAAATCTATTCGATAAGATGCAAGCAATAAACTGGCATAGTGTTTACGGAACATGAATTAACTCCTATACATGGTATCAACCCATGTTAGCTAAGGTAACCTCCACCTTGTCCTAGCTAGACAGGTAGGGCTTCAATAAAGTAATGCAGCTGACATGAGTTATTGTAGTTATGGTCATTATATTTCCGATATCTAGGCACTTAAGTAAGTTAAGAGTATTTACAGTAATGTCGTGCAAGTTTTTAATACTGTACTAGACTCATTATCCCGCTTGGCGGTTCAGGTTTAGATTTTTGCCTGGATTGTGGGTAAGTCTGGGGGTAAGTAGTGTGTATGATGTGGCTTATCTGTGACTTTTAAAAAAGGTTGTTTTAATTGATAAAAGCGCTTGCGCTTGCGCAGGAACTCCCTATAATGCGCATCCACTGACACGGCACAGCAGGCCAATCGCTCTTAGCAAAAGCTAGGTAGTATGGGGCTTGCAGCGTAATCAGTACCTCTTTTGACGAAGAGGTGAGAGATTAACTTCTTCGGAAATTAGCCTCAGGTGACAATCGCTTTTAAGGCTTCGGGTAATGATGGATTTCACGAGAGTGATTAAGAAATCAACGCTTAGAAAACTTCTTAAAATAAGCGCTTGACGCCGACACTGGAGGGTGTAGAATACGCCTCCTCAAGCCAACGACCTAGCGTCTTCGGCGAAGTATGAAAGATGACTTCACGCTCTTTAACAATATGACAAGCAAATCTGTGTGGGCACTCACAGGTGTTGAGTTATTCGAAATTGCATCTTAGATGCAATCAAAAATATTTCTCAATGAACCACTGAGTGACCATAGCAATATGTAAACTTCGAATATCTTCGGGTATTTGAAAAACAGTATAATTCATTGAGCCGTTTCACTCTTAACCGAGTGGGACAAAAAAACTTTAATTGAAGAGTTTGATCATGGCTCAGATTGAACGCTGGCGGCAGGCCTAACACATGCAAGTCGAGCGGAAACACAAGGGAGCTTGCTCCTGAGGTGACGAGCGGCGGACGGGTGAGTAATGCCTAGGTATCTGCCCAGTCGAGGGGGATAACAGTTGGAAACGACTGCTAATACCGCATACGCCCTACGGGGGAAAGGAGGGGACCTTCGGGCCTTTCGCGATTGGATGAACCTAGGTGGGATTAGCTAGTAGGTGGGGTAATGGCTCACCTAGGCAACGATCCCTAGCTGGTCTGAGAGGATGATCAGCCACACTGGAACTGAGACACGGTCCAGACTCCTACGGGAGGCAGCAGTGGGGAATATTGCACAATGGGCGAAAGCCTGATGCAGCCATGCCGCGTGTATGAAGAAGGCCTTCGGGTTGTAAAGTACTTTCAGCGAGGAGGAAAGGTTGTTGGTTAATAACCAACAGCTGTGACGTTACTCGCAGAAGAAGCACCGGCTAACTTCGTGCCAGCAGCCGCGGTAATACGAGGGGTGCAAGCGTTAATCGGAATTACTGGGCGTAAAGCGTACGCAGGCGGTTTGTTAAGCGAGATGTGAAAGCCCCGGGCTCAACCTGGGAACTGCATTTCGAACTGGCAAACTAGAGTCTTGTAGAGGGGGGTAGAATTTCAGGTGTAGCGGTGAAATGCGTAGAGATCTGAAGGAATACCGGTGGCGAAGGCGGCCCCCTGGACAAAGACTGACGCTCAGGTACGAAAGCGTGGGGAGCAAACAGGATTAGATACCCTGGTAGTCCACGCCGTAAACGATGTCTACTCGGAATTTGGTGTCTTGAACACTGGGTTCTCAAGCTAACGCATTAAGTAGACCGCCTGGGGAGTACGGCCGCAAGGTTAAAACTCAAATGAATTGACGGGGGCCCGCACAAGCGGTGGAGCATGTGGTTTAATTCGATGCAACGCGAAGAACCTTACCTACTCTTGACATCCAGAGAATTTTCCAGAGATGGATTAGTGCCTTCGGGAACTCTGAGACAGGTGCTGCATGGCTGTCGTCAGCTCGTGTTGTGAAATGTTGGGTTAAGTCCCGCAACGAGCGCAACCCTTATCCTTATTTGCCAGCACGTAATGGTGGGAACTTTAGGGAGACTGCCGGTGATAAACCGGAGGAAGGTGGGGACGACGTCAAGTCATCATGGCCCTTACGAGTAGGGCTACACACGTGCTACAATGGTCGGTACAGAGGGTTGCAAAGCCGCGAGGTGGAGCTAATCTCACAAAGCCGGTCGTAGTCCGGATTGGAGTCTGCAACTCGACTCCATGAAGTCGGAATCGCTAGTAATCGTAGATCAGAATGCTACGGTGAATACGTTCCCGGGCCTTGTACACACCGCCCGTCACACCATGGGAGTGGGCTGCACCAGAAGTAGATAGCTTAACCTTCGGGAGGGCGTTTACCACGGTGTGGTTCATGACTGGGGTGAAGTCGTAACAAGGTAGCCCTAGGGGAACCTGGGGCTGGATCACCTCCTTACCTATACGACTAACTCACATCTGTTAGTAAGAAATTACGTTGAGTGTTCACACAGATTGCTTGTTAATGAGCAAACATATCCTGCCTTGTTGCAGTGATATCGTTCTTTAAAAATTTGGAAAGCTGATAGTGTTAATCTGAAAGGGATAACAACTACGATTTATCGTATTGTTATTTATAGGATTAACGCGAAATTAAAAAATTGAGTTCTAAACACTTAAACATTAAGTGTCTTGGCTTGTGACTTAACGGTTACGAGTTAAAAATTCTAATTTTGGCGAAAGTAGAAACCATTAGTTACGATACGACTGTTTTGAGCTTACCCGCTTAAAACAACGGATATCTCTCATAGAGACTTATTTGGGTTGTATGGTTAAGTGACTAAGCGTATATGGTGGATGCCTTGGCAGTCAGAGGCGATGAAGGACGTAGTAACTTGCGAAAAGCGTTGGCGAGCTAGTAACAAGCATTTGAGCTAACGATGTCCGAATGGGGAAACCCACATGCATAAGCATGTATCTTTAACTGAATTCATAGGTTAAAGAGGCAAACCCGGGGAACTGAAACATCTAAGTACCCGGAGGAAAAGAAATCAACCGAGATTCCCCTAGTAGCGGCGAGCGAACGGGGATTAGCCCTTAAGCGTAGAGGGTGTTAGTGGAATGTGTTGGAAAGCACAGCGGCACAGGGTGATAGCCCCGTACATGAAAACTAACTTTACGTGAAAACGAGTAGGACGGGACACGTGACATCTTGTCTGAACATGGGGGGACCATCCTCCAAGGCTAAATACTCCTGACTGACCGATAGTGAACCAGTACCGTGAGGGAAAGGCGAAAAGAACCCCTGTGAGGGGAGTGAAATAGAACCTGAAACCGTATACGTACAAGCAGTGGGAGCGGTTCTTGAGACTGTGACTGCGTACCTTTTGTATAATGGGTCAGCGACTTACATTTTGTAGCGAGGTTAAGCGAATAGCGGAGCCGTAGGGAAACCGAGTGTTAACTGCGCGTTTAGTTGCAAGGTGTAGACCCGAAACCCGGTGATCTAGCCATGGGCAGGTTGAAGGTTGAGTAACATCAACTGGAGGACCGAACCGACTTATGTTGAAAAATGAGCGGATGACTTGTGGCTGGGGGTGAAAGGCCAATCAAACCGGGAGATATCTGGTTCTCCTCGAAAGCTATTTAGGTAGCGCCTCGTACGAATACCATTGGGGGTAGAGCACTGTTAAGGCTAGGGGGTCATCCCGACTTACCAACCCTTTGCAAACTCCGAATACCAATGAGTACTATACGGGAGACACACGGCGGGTGCTAACGTCCGTCGTGAAAAGGGAAACAACCCAGACCATCAGCTAAGGTCCCAAAGTTATTGCTAAGTGGGAAACGATGTGGGAAGGCTTAGACAGCTAGGATGTTGGCTTAGAAGCAGCCATCATTTAAAGAAAGCGTAATAGCTCACTAGTCGAGTCGGCCTGCGCGGAAGATTTAACGGGGCTAAGCAATACACCGAAGCTATGGGTACTAGTGTTTACACTAGTGCGGTAGAGGAGCGTTCTGTAAGCCGTTGAAGGTGAAGGGGTAACCCACACTGGAGGTATCAGAAGTGCGAATGCTGACATGAGTAACGATAAAGGGAGTGAAAAACTCCCTCGCCGAAAGACCAAGGGTTCCTGTCCAATGTTAATCAGGGCAGGGTGAGTCGACCCCTAAGGCGAGGCCGAAAGGCGTAGTCGATGGGAAACAGGTTAATATTCCTGTACTTCTGCTAACTGCGATGGAGAGACGGAGAAGGCTAGGCTAGCGCGGCGTTGGTTGTCCGCGTTTAAGGCTGTAGGCTGTGTACTTAGGCAAATCCGGGTACACACTAGGCTGAGAGTTGATGACGAGGTCCTAAGGGACTGAAGTAGTTGATGCCATGCTTCCAGGAAAATCTTCTAAGCTTCAGGTTAGTAGGAATCGTACCCCAAACCGACACAGGTGGTTGGGTAGAGAATACCAAGGCGCTTGAGAGAACTCGGCTGAAGGAACTAGGCAAAATGGTACCGTAACTTCGGGAGAAGGTACGCTGCCGGCGGTGATGGGACTTGCTCCTTAAGCTGCTGGCAGTCGCAGATACCAGGTGGCTGCAACTGTTTATCAAAAACACAGTACTGTGCAAACTCGCAAGAGGAAGTATACGGTATGACGCCTGCCCGGTGCCGGAAGGTTAATTGATTGGGTTATCTTCGGAGAAGCTCATGATCGAAGCCCCGGTAAACGGCGGCCGTAACTATAACGGTCCTAAGGTAGCGAAATTCCTTGTCGGGTAAGTTCCGACCTGCACGAATGGCGTAATGATGGCCACGCTGTCTCCAGCCGAGACTCAGTGAAGTTGAAATTGCGGTGAAGATGCCGTATACCCGCGGCTAGACGGAAAGACCCCGTGCACCTTTACTATAGCTTGGCACTGAACATTGAACCTACATGTGTAGGATAGGTGGGAGACTTTGAAGCTTCGTCGCTAGATGGAGTGGAGTCAACCTTGAAATACCACCCTTGTAGTTTTGATGTTCTAACCGCGGCCCCTGAATCGGGGTTCGGGACAGTGCCTGGTGGGTAGTTTGACTGGGGCGGTCTCCTCCCAAAGAGTAACGGAGGAGCACGAAGGTTGGCTAAGTACGGTCGGACATCGTACGGTTAGTGCAATGGCATAAGCCAGCTTAACTGCGAGACATACACGTCGAGCAGGTACGAAAGTAGGTCATAGTGATCCGGTGGTTCTGTATGGAAGGGCCATCGCTCAACGGATAAAAGGTACGCCGGGGATAACAGGCTGATACCGCCCAAGAGTTCATATCGACGGCGGTGTTTGGCACCTCGATGTCGGCTCATCACATCCTGGGGCTGAAGTCGGTCCCAAGGGTATGGCTGTTCGCCATTTAAAGTGGTACGCGAGCTGGGTTCAGAACGTCGTGAGACAGTTCGGTCCCTATCTGCCGTGGGCGTTGGATGATTGAAGGAAGCTGCTCCTAGTACGAGAGGACCGGAGTGGACGAACCGCTGGTGTTCGGGTTGTTATGCCAATAGCATTGCCCGGTAGCTACGTTCGGAATCGATAACCGCTGAAAGCATCTAAGCGGGAAGCGAGTCCTAAGATGAGTCATCCCTAGGAATTTAATTCCTCTAAAGAGCCGTTCGAGACTAGGACGTTGATAGGTCAGGTGTGTAAGCGTTGTGAGGCGTTGAGCTAACTGATACTAATGACTCGTGAGGCTTAACCATACAACCCTGATGGGTTTTGGCCAAAAATGCTCCATGCATTTAAGGCACTTCCTCCATCCATGGAGGGTGTATGAGACTGATGTTTTTACCTCATCGAAGTTAGAACTACTCTGCAAAGAGTGACACTTAATGTGGTGTCGAACTCAATAATTTAATATGTACTTGCCGTAGCGAGTAACAGCTTTCTAAATTTGCCAAATTTGTCTGGAAACCATAGAGCTGTGGTCCCACCTGATCCCATTCCGAACTCAGAAGTGAAACACAGTATCGCCGATGGTAGTGTGGGGTTTCCCCATGTGAGAGTAGGTCATTTCCAGGCGCCTAATACGAGAAAGCCCGTTGCTAACGCAACGGGCTTTTTTACGTCTGGGATATGGATAAGTTAATCATTTAGCTGTAGTGCTACACTGACTGTGGTGTGGTTGATATGCCCATGTATGAGTAGGTCATTTCCAGGCGCCTAATTACGATAAATCCCTAGTGCTCTGCGCTAGGGATTTTTTCGTTTATTAGCTTTTGAATTATACCAATTGCATTAAAAGTTTGACCATTCAGCGGGAATTCAAAACGTTGTAGGCAAGTAATGGGATTTGAGCTAATAGTTATTCTATATCCAAACCTCATAGCGAAGCATACAGCGTTTTGAAACCCGCACTACGTGAGCCCTTCAGTCTTTCCACTTCTGCTTTGCATTGGCTTAAAAGGGAACAACCATTTCTTTACCAATGCGCTTTGAATTGAAAAGACTGAGGGGCTCTGAACTGGTCAAATACTTAATGCAATTGGTATTACTGACTCGAACGACACCTCGCTTAACATAAACTCGCGTTGCTGCTGAGTTAACGGCTCATGTGGCATAATAATGACCTCTTTTAATCATACGAATTAGGGTTGCCAACCTGCTAGCAGCAATGCTTTGAAACGGCTACTTATTCTTCATCTGTTGGGAGATATTTACCGGATGTGATGATAGCCGCAAGCTTTTTTGATTGAGCGGTATTTTTGAGGTTAACAGGGGGAAGTAACCTCATTATTTGTTATTGCTTCAATGCTTTACTATATGTGCAAAGAGCGAGGATCTGTAGCTATTTGCTAAGTGCTTTTAGTTGAAAAAAAAGAAGTAGGCTAACAGTAGGAATGACAGTAGAGCACCTGCTATAACAGGATAAATTAGGTAACTATCGCTCGATCTGCGTGCACGCTTAAAACACAAATTGACTAAAAGGAAGTTAAACAGTGTCACCATAATTGAGGCGGCGACCCCTTGCTTAAATGGCATCTCTTTCAGCTCAGTGGTTAAGTACAGTAGGATAAACCAATCAAGTAATATCAAATACAGAAAGAGCTTTTGTAGACCATCCGGGCCTTTTCGCTCATATGATGAAGCCATTATTATCTCCCTACTGTCGATGATACTCATTCTGTATTACGCTGATTTATCGCTTAATGCTTGTATTCTCTTAATAATATTAAGGGACTTATCTTGATCTTCTATTGCCCATCTAGCACCAATAAAATTAAGTTTGTCATTGATAACCTGTACTCGCATTACTATGATTGGTATCAATTCATCATCGACGGCTATTGATACTTGCTGCTCATGTTTTAGCTTGCTGCGGCTTATAAACCCTACGCCACCTAAGCCAATATCCTTGATATTGGCTATACCTATAGCTTTATTGCCGTGCCAAGTCGACTGGTATAGGGAAACTGTTACACCGTCACAGGCAAGCACTATGCTCTTGTCAGTGTCTTCTCGTAACGAGTGCCTAGTGTGTTGCCGGCTATCAATGCTTGGTGTTGATTGCTGTTCCTGTTGAGTGGCTGGTATGAATTCACCATGCTGTATTAAGGGATCGTTCACGGCTAGCGATATCTCATTCTAGGTTTATTGGCTTCAGCTGTATTCTTTGCGCTATCTAGCTCTTTATTGGGCTGCGGCTGTTCGCTAGACATGCCCATCATCTGTCTTATTTGAGTTTCTGCTGCAGAGGTCATCACGAGCATCTCTATTCTTCTATTGGCCGCAGCTGCTGGATCGTCAGCAATATAGGGCGCTTGGTCTGCCATTCCTGTGACCTGAATGACTTGGTCACGTTGTACGCCTGAATATTCCAATACACGTCGAGCTAGCAACGCTCGCTTGCTTGAAAGTTCCCAGTTAGTAAATGTCTTGCCTGCGTAAGGGCTTGAGTCTGTATGACCGGAGATACTCATTTTGTTTTCGACTTTGCCCAGTATCGGCCCTAATGCCATAAGCAGGTCTTCAAAGTAAGGCTTCATATTTGAACTGCCACGGGTAAACATGAACTGGTTGATGTTGTCGTGCATGAGTATTCGCACCCCTTGGGGGACAACTTGCAGTTCAACATTCGCATTCATGCTTACATCAGTGATCACTTGCTCTATTTCTCTCGCTAGGAATTCAAGCTGCGCTTGAGTTTCGAATTTACCTGGAACCAGTGAATTGAGTTCTGGGCCTATTCCTGCCTTAACATTATCTTTTCCCAAAGGGATATGATTATGCATTGCTGGCCCACTACGATCGACACCGGTTGATGTTGCAGGCAGAACGGCTTGCTGGATGGCTATATTGCCCTGAAAATCTATTAGTGACGGCGAGCGGCTCAAGTCGAATGGGTTAATCGATCCAGTTGAGTAAAGATCACCTTTTAGATATTGCACTATCATGGTTCGCTCTTGCTGATCTGCAATTTGCATAATCCATAACACCATGAAGAGTGCCATCATTGCGAGGGTAAAATCTGCAAAGGCGACTTTCCAAGCGCCACCATGCCCAGGCTTTGCTTTGGTTCTCTTTTTGCGCCGAATTACGATAGGTTCAGGACGAGTGGCCATTAGCTTTGCTGCTCCACCATCCAGCGTTCTAATTCGACAAATGTAGGTCGATTCTCACTTTGTATCTGCTTACGACCTGCATCGATCGCCAGCATTGGCGGTTTGCCTTTAGCAAAGGAGGTTAGCATTGCTGCAACACATCGTAGTTGTGCAGCCTTACGTTCAACTAGATGCTCTAATGCTTTAGATAATGGGTCGAACAGACAGTAGCAGGCAAAAATACCAATAAAGGTGCCGACTAATGCCGCTGCTACCTTTACGCCAATCATCGTTATGGGGCCATCAATATTTGACATGGTGATGATGATCCCCATTACGGCAGCCAAAATACCAAAGCCAGGCATAGCTTCTGCCACTTTATTTAGCGCAAGTGATGGGCGCATCCAATCTTCTTCCATGCGATGTATCTCTTCATCCAATATATGTTCAAGATCATGGGCTGAGAGTTTACCGATAGACTGTAGACGTAGATTGTCGATAAGAAATTGCAGTACTGTTGGGTGCTCCAGCACAGTGGGATACATTAAAAATAGAGAGCTCTCTCGAGGTTTTTCTACGTGGTCGTCAAGCACCTTAAGACCTTGGGATTGGATCTGAGTCATCAACATCCCCATCAAGCCAAAAAGTTGTGGATATAGCTCAGGATCTTCTTTTTCTATGGTGACGAGTTCTCTTAATTGATCATACATCTCCACGAGTACCGGTTTAGGATTGGCAATGATGAGGGCACCTACACCAGCGCCAAAAATGATCAATATTTCAGCTGGCTGCCACAGAGAGGCGAGTGTGCCACCCGCCCAAACATAACCGCCAAAAACTGAAAAGATAATGATCACTAGCCCTAAAAGTTTACTCATACTATCTCACCTGCTTACCGATCCCATTGTTGGTATATGTTCTGAAGTTGCTTTACTGCTTGTTTATGCAACTGACAGATCCTAGTTTCCGTTAATCCCAACGTGGCAGCGATTTCTTTTAAATTGAGTTCATGTTGATAGTAAAGCGACAGGATTACCTGTTCTCTTTTGTTTAATTTCGAAATTGCTTGGAATAAAGTTTCTTTGGCTGATATTTGTTCAAATACATCTTGCTTATCTTCAAAATGTCCGCCATCACTAATGAGTTCATCTAAGCTTCGCATCGACTCGGATAAAGAGGCGTGTAGCCGCTTACGATAGTCGTCCTGACTTAGCCCCATTGCTTGTGCGACTTCATTGTCGCTTGGCGCACGTTCAAGCATTTTAGTTAGCTTACGGACGGTATCGTTGAGTTCATGAGCCTGCTGTCTTACTGGGCGAGGTCGCCAATCTTGCCGACGAAGCTCGTCCAATATAGCGCCACGAATCCGCTGGCCAGCATAGGAGATAAAACCATTGTCGTACTCTCCTGGGTAACGCCTTGCGGACTCGAGTAACGCCATCATGCCAATTTGTTCCATGTCTTCGATGGCCAAAACAGCACCACAATGACTGCGAAGTTGTGAAACAGAGCGCTTCACTAGCGGTAAGTACAGCATCATCACTTGGCTTTCGGACAGGCGATTAACCGTGGGCTCTTCTGCTGTTGTTTGGTAAGCGACTTGTGCAGCGTTCATAGCATAGCTCTCCTATTGAATGACCATGCGGGTGAACAACACATCATCAAGCTCTATGCTGAACTCATTTTCTGCTAGAACGACCGTGAGCAGTTGGTGGGCTTCTTTTTGTAGAGACTCGAACTGCTGGGAATCATTGAGTTCGTTGAAATGTTTTTTGGCAAACATTTTCATCAAGGAGTTACGGATCACTGGGTCGGCCTGCTTGATGGTGCTTTCGACATTTTTGGATCGGCTCTTAAATGCCATTTCCAGCAGTAAGTAATGGGGGTAATCGTCGCCTGGTACCGAGATTACAAATTTATCTAACGGGTAAAATTTGGCGGTAACAATTTCATCTTCAGAGGGAGAGAATGGACCGCCAATAATTGTCGGCGATTGCCAACCAGCCCAAAAGACAGCACTACTCCAGATCATAATAATTAGGAGTATTGTTATTTTCTTTCCTGTTGTATTACTAAATGCCATGAGTATTTCCTAAGTTATGCCAACAGATCGACGTCGTCTTGCTGTGAGAGATCATTAATGGAACTGTCAGTATTTGTGACGGAGGCAGGTGCTATTGAAGCTGTGTTTGTTTGATTACTTTCTTTTTTTTGCTGACCATCTTGATTGATATCAACGTCAATTTGGCCGCCATGATCCATCGCTAATTCGTTGCGTAGCCGATCGAGTCCCATCAATAGAGCGTCTCGAACGGCAGGGTTAGCCGCGTGCATTTGAATATGAAGCTTATCTCCGTCGAGACGGATATTGAGCTCTACTTTGCCAAGCTCTGGAGGATCTAATCTGAGTTCTGCTTGCTTAATTTGTTGGTCAATCTGAAACCGTAACTGCTCTCGTAATGGGGAAAGCATCTCATGAGCCTGTTGCATCATTGGGGCGGCTTGAGAGACTGACACTGGTCCCCATTGGGCAACGGTAGACGGATTGCGAGATGCTGAAGCTATAATATGTTGAGCCGAATCTCCCCCTTCTCTCGCCGATGCCTCAGTCACTAGAGCAGCAATCGCAGACTTTGCCGAGGCAAAACTGTTAAATGCCTCGTTAGCTATTGGCATTGAGCTGCTGGCAAGAGTCGTAGGTACAGACTGAGGCGAGTAGCTTTGTTGTGGTAGATATTGTGCTGGCACAGGCTGTGATGTTTGGGAGCCGACCTGGCTTGTTGCCATATGGCTACTAGGGCGAGTTGAGCCTGTATTGGTCTCCATGTGAGTTGCTGGAGTGCCAACTGAAATTAGGGGCTCTGCAGTTTTGCTGATTGCTGGCAACTGCTGTAACGGTAAGCCCGTTACTCCGGGACTCTGAGCGGTTAAAGTTTGTGGCACTGTCATTGATTCGACGACTTTTAATGTCGTGCCAGCTTCAGAAGCCACAGGATGGCGACTCGCTGCATCTAGGCTCTGGGAGGCAAGGATTGCGAAAGGAATTATTTCGCTTGGATCTATGCCTTCCAAGTTATCATTTGCCACATTGTGCATGCTAGTTGCAGTCGCTAATGGCGATGAAGGAGCTGGATTGGTGCTCGTTGTGCTATGAAGTAGTGTTGAGGGGCTAATCATATGCATCTCCGCTTGATTGAGTGAGTTGATAAGCAGCTAGCCCATCTTGTTGCTGCTGAAATTGGCGCATCTCGACTGCCAATTTTGATTTAACCTGCTCTAACTGAGCCAAAACTTTCTGGTGAGTGAATGCCAGTGATTTACGCGCCCGCAGTTGTGCGGCATTACTCGGCTTACCCGCTTTCTTTAGGCTATCTATCATTTTTGCATTCACTTTTTCGAGTGATTGCCAATCTTCAGCATCTGCATGAAATTGAAGCGCCTTCTCAAAGTAAAGCCATTGCTTAATTGAGGTTGGTCCAACCTTCTCTGACATTGGTGATTACCTTCGTTATTGGCGCTAGAGCTTGGGTGTCATTTTCGACGCTTGCGGTAACCAGCTGACGGCTACAATAGTCATAAAGACGGTTGAGACCAGCGGCTACTTCCCCGCCATTTTCGATATCCAACATTGAGTCGAGTCCGTGCACGATATTGAGGCACTTGTTGATACTTTGGCCTTTATCTTCGTAACTTCGGCGTTGCATAAAGCCACTGGCTCTCTCTATTTCCTCTAAGAGTCCATCGAGCAACATGCGCACCATTTCATGCGGGTTTGCCGCAGCGGCTCTCGCATCTAACGAGGTCTGCTTGTAAGCATTAAACGGATCGTGCTCATTTAACATTTGTTAAAGTTCCTTAATAAAACAGCGCACTGGCTGAATTAAGTTGGTTAATGGTGTTTTCCATTGCGGTAAATTGAGAAAGATAGATTTGATATCGCTGTTGCATCTGATAGTCATGCCTAGACATACTGTCTTCGACTCTTTCAATCTGCTTATCTAGGTTGTTTTGCTTTAAGTCTAAGTAGCCACTCGACTTGGTAAATGGGTCGATAATGGTGTCGATGCGATCTACAAAGCTACCACTGGCGGTAAACATCTCTTTGATTGCAGCGGGGTCATCTTTGAGTGCTTGATTGAGCTTATCTTCGTCAATGTTAAGCTTTCCATCTCGGTTCATCTCGATGCCAACATCTGATAAGCGCATGCCGTTTGGGGCAGCATCAAACACGCTATTACGCATGCTGTTTTGCAGCATTCTTAAACTGGAATCACCTTTAAGCACACCCAGCTGATCTTCGGTAATCGATGAAGGGGCATCTTCGTCCTCTTCGTCATCATCTTTATCTTTGTCCTTATTGGCTTCGTCAACAACACTGCTACCCATCGAGCGGGTGAGTTGGTTAATCTGATCCATTAAATCATTGAAAGATTCAACAAAGTCTTTAACGGCTTGTTCGCTAGTACTCGAGTCCGATTCTATTTTTATACTGCTACTTTCGCCGACTGCGTGAGCCCTATTGAGTTCGATAGACACGCCGTCGATGACATTGCCTAAGTAGTTGCTACTGCTTGTTATATCGATGCCGTTGAGGGTAACTTCTGCATCTTGGGCTGCTTTTCGCTCTGTCATTCCCCAATCAACACCGTCCATTTTGACATCGATGTTTTTAGCAGCGCCTGATTCTTTGGAGGTCATCATCAGCTCAACTTGACCACCAGTTCGAACTAATGAGGCTTGAACCCCAGGGTTGTCTGAGTGGTTGTTTATAGCGTCTCGCAGATCGGACACGGTACGTGTTCCATCGGCATTCAGCACCGCCATATCAATATCTATGGTGTCTGCTGCATTAGGGCCAACTTGAATACTCAAAACGCCTGTAGTCGGTAGCACTTCTGTCTCGCTACTAAAGCTTTTAGATAGCTGATGTGATTGTGCAAGTTGCTTGACGTAGAGATCATAGCTGCCCGCGGGAGCATCGCTTTCTACGGTTATCGAGGCGTTTTCGTCACTGATTGATGAGGTTTTACTCTCGAATGCATCACCATTGATTGCTTCAAGCTTACTGGTCATCTTTTTCAGGCTGCTCTCTAAGATCTCATAAGCATCAAGCTGGCTCTGGTGCTTGGTCATGCTGGTTTTATAGAGTTGATCTTTGCCCATGCGTTCAGCCGATATAAGCTGTTCTGCAAATGTTGCTGCACTCATTCCTGAAATCATTACGATCCTCCAATCTAGCTAATGTGGCAATCTTTATGCCAAAGGTTAACTGTTTGTTTTTAATGGTTTCTAACTTGTATCTGTTGCACTTTACAGCGAGACTATTTCCGTTATTTGCTGCGAGAGGGAAGCATTACTTCCGCTCTAAAATTCGAATTAGAGAATTAATCTAATAGTGTTAATAAGGCGACATTAGGGCGGGGTTCTGAAGTGTTCGGAGTTATTTAGGCAATAAAAAAAGGGCCGTGAGGCCCTTAGGAAAAATTGGGTGGGGGGAAGAATTAACCCAAAAGACCCATAACTAAACCAGTGTTTTGGTTTGCAGAAGAAAGAATGTTAGTCCCCGCTTGAACTAACAGTTGGTTCTTGGTCATATTTGCAGATTCAACAGCGAAATCAGCGTCCATGATACGACCAGCCGCAGCTTTAGTATTTTCAGTTACGTTAGCAAGGTTTGAACCTGTGTGACCTAGACGGTTGATGTTCGCACCTAATGTAGAACGCTCAGCACCAACTTTGTCGATGAAGGTATCGATCTTGTCGATAGCGCCTTTTGCTGCACCTGCAGCTGAAATATCGTCGGTCACACCAGCAAGATCTGCTTTAGTAACTGATACTGAAAGTTGCTCAGTTGCTCCGGCACCGATTTGGAATTCAACACCTGCGTTTAGCGAATCAAACAACTTGTTGCCTGAGTATTCAGTGTTATCAACAATTCGAGTGATCTCTTTCGTCAGCTCTTGGAACTCATCGTTTAGTGCTGTTAAGTCTTCAGCAGAGTTCACGCCGTTAGCTGCTTGAGTAGCAATCTCTTTCTGGCGGTTTGCAATCGTTGAAAGTTCGTCTAATGCACCATCTGCAGTTTGGAGCATAGAAGTCGCATCGTTAACGTTACGGCTGGCTGTTTCCATACCTGTTACGTTGGCATTTAGACGAGTTGCGATTTGTAGACCAGCAGCATCGTCAGCCGCGCTATTGATACGTAGACCAGTCGATAGACGCTCCATAGCATTGCTTAGTAGGTCATTGTTTTTAGTCACAGAGTTTTGCGAAACGAGTGAAGCATAATTAGTATGAACTGATAACATAACGTGTTCCTTTAGGCTTTCGAAGAATAATTGTGTGTCACAATTGATAAAACGACAGTCAAAATCAAAACTGAAAATTCAGACAAAATTTATTCATAGAAATCACCTTAAGCTTATGAAATCAATATTGATTTATTTTTGCTTTTTTTGATGCTATCGCTGATATTTATGCATAAAGCTCTTTAGATAAACCCAGATCGAGTCGCCTTGTTAAAGTAACTTTAAGCGTAAAGAGACTGAACATGGAAAAGTCACTTATTAGACCCAGTTTTGTTACTCAATTTAGTTGTATTGGCAGTGAGTGCGAAGATAGTTGCTGCTATGGCTGGGATATTCATATCGATAAGCAGAGCTATAAGAAAACCCTTGCTAATCCAGACTTGAAAGGTCTGGCTCAGACTGCGCTTAAGAAGGTAAAAAGAAGTGAGCAGGCCTGGGCAAAAGCTGTGCTTAACCAAGAGGGGGCATGTGGTTTCTTGGATGGTAATAAGCTGTGCCAGATCCACGCGAAAGCAGGGGAGTCACTATTAAGCCACACCTGTAGAACCTATCCAAGAATGTCTCATATGAAGGACGGTGATCGTTATGAAAGCTTGTCTCTGTCTTGTCCTGAAGCTGCCCGAGTCATTCTAATAAAACCAGATGCGTTTCATTTTGAGCGGATGAGCGTGCGTCATAACAATGAGTTTGATAGCACACCTTTGTGGGCTCAAAAGGCACATGATTACTCTATTCAGCTGTTGCTCAATAACAAATTAGCGATCAGCCATAGTTTGACTGCTATCGGTATTTTGATGAAAACCGTTGAGTCCGTTAAGGCACAGCAGCAAGACTCTAGCCATATTGACGCAATGTTTCGGCAACTAGAGAGTCTGGGAGATAGAGGTGAGTTGCAGCAACATGTAGCTGGTTTTAATCAAGATACCGAGTTGCAGAAGAAGCATGCCTTTACATCGATCCATTTATGGTTAAATACCAATAAGCCTGTACGGGGAAGAGCGCGATTTGAGTTGATTAATCAGGCGGTATGCCGTGTGGTGGACGAAGAGGGTAACTTCAGTGTAAAACAGCTCAATAATGCTTGGTTGCAGCACGCTTTACCTGCATTAGAGAAGCATGAAGATCTCTTCAATCGCTACCTATTCTACTACTTTTACCATATGAACTTTCCACAAGTAGATAAGTTAAGTCCGACTGAAGCATTTCGGGTCATGATGGTTGATTACTTTATGTTGCGTTGTTATCTGGCGGCAATGGCTGCTGATAAACAGGGTCTGACTGAGCACGACATCATTATGTGTTTTCAGGTTTATCACACCAGTCGACAGCATAAAGCAAACTACAGTCAGTACGTGGTTGATCTGCTAGATAAATGCCACTTTGATGATCTTGCAACTATTTTAACTCTGCTGGCTTAGTGGTGTTGCCAGCGATAGGATTTACTGTTGCTGGCTATTTATGACAGCAGTGCTGAGACTTGAGTGCGAGTTATATTGGCCTGCGCCATTAAAGAGGTCACCTGCAAATTAAACGGTGAGGGTTGCATTAGGCTCGTCAGTTTATTCATGGTCGTATCTAAGTCAGCAGCGGTTGGTTTTTGGCTATTGATGCGCTGTAGTTGTTGCTGGATTTTTTGCTTACTTTCAGCTAGTTCCTGTAACTGTAGCTCAACTTTATGCAGTGATTTCGCTATCTTAGCAATGGCTTGCTTTAGCTCCTCGTTACTGCCAAATCGCCACTCTCTAGGGTCTTGCCAGTTGAGCTCCTCATTGACTTTGATACTTCTCGCTTCTCCTGCAGGTAGACGTTGGCCTTGTCCGGTCATCAATAACCCAGCTTGCGCTTGTTGCCATTGAGATTTACTGCCTTGGAAGACAAATTTACCGCTTTTATTTACCGCGACCAGTATATCTAAAGGTTGCAGCGCGCTGCTTAGGTGTTGGACTAAGCTGTTGGCTGTTTCATTAGCGGGCAATAAGACTCGGGAACTGTCGCTCCCGAGTTGGATTGTAATGTATTCATCACGCTGTTTCTCTACACTCAAATCTACAGATTTTAAACTGAAGTTATGCTTTGCGGCTGGTCTTGTCGCCGAGATGAGGTTGAGCTGGTGATCGACCAATGGCTGATCTTGATAACGAATATCAAGTTGGGCAAGTTGCTTTTGTAATTGTTTGGCTCTCGATTGTTGTAGTGTGCTCTGTTGCATATTCAGCGACTGTTTTGCTTGATTGTGTAGTTGCTTCAGTAGAGCTTTTACCTGTTGTAATCCTTGCTCTGCAACCTGAGAGGCGCTGATTTTATGTTGCCCCTGGGTGACTTTTGCCCACTTACTGTAGCTTTCAAGTCGATGAGTGGGAATCGCGGCTACATTTGATGCTTGCTGGTCCTTTAGTACTTGTTGAGCGCCCATGGCTGGCGCAACCGATTGGCTGCGCTGCTGAATATTTAATGTGTCAGTAATACCCTGGAGCATCAGTCAGTGGCACCTTATTTACATATGATTAAACAGTGAAAGTTGTGTCACCTGTACGAATGTTTGCTGGGTGACCTTGAGTGCAGTGAGCTTTAAATTAAACTCTGCAGTGGCTTGAGCGTAATCGAGCCCTTCAGTTTCACCTATGACCTCTTCATTGAACAGGACGCGTTCTTCATGGGAAGTTTGTATAAGGCTGATGGTGTTTTGCTTGCCACCAATGTCAGTGATCGCCGAGCTAATACTGGTGAGGGTATCATCTAAGCTAGTTAACATATCGGTTGCCGCTTGGCTAAAGGTCGGGTCACCCGGCGCTAAACTAGGGTCATTCAATACATTGATGAAATCTTGGGTTTGATTCAGAATATCTGAGCTGCCATTGGAAAACAGAAACTCAGATGCTGTAACGTTTGCTGTCATCCAAGATGAGCCTGAGGTTTGTACTTCACGGTGGTTATTATCACCCTGATACAGGTAATTTCCACTGGCGTCTTTGCTTATTGGTGCTGTGTCGGTGAGATTACCTGAAAACAGATAGTTACCGCCTTCATCTTTAGCGTTTACGGTATCGGTAAAGGCTTCTAACAGCTCCTCCATCTCTGCGGCATACGCTGCTCTATCTTCCGGTGATAGGCTGCCATTGTTGGCGGCAACGGTGATCTCTCGCATACGCGTTTGCAGCTCAACCATACTCGACATATAAGTTTCGGCGCGGCTGAAGCTAGTGCTCAATGATTCAGTATTTTTAATATACTGGTTGGTGGCTGCTAAGTCGCGCTGGCCGCCAATGACTTTGACCGAACCGATAGGATCATCAGAGGGGCGCAGTATCGACTTACCCGTCGCCATCATCTGATTTAGCTTGGAGATATCAGCCGTCGAGTTTTGTAAGCTTTGCAGGTTATTACTGTAAAGGTTGAGCATACTCACGCGCATAAGAGATCCTTAGATACTGTTTAAAATAGTCTGGAAAAGCTGATCTGCGGTCGAAATGACCTTGGCGTTAGCCTGGTAGGATTGCTGATAGATAATGAGGTTAGTGCCCTCTTCATCCATGTTTACCCCACTGGTGCTGGCCCATTGTGATTGTGCTTCCATTTGCAGTTTGACTGCTGTGTCTTCCGCCATTTGCGCTTGACGAGATGCAGAGCCTAATTCACCAACTTTACTGGCAAAAGCATCTCCCATAGTGGTATCTACGCCTAACGAGTTAAAAGTGAAGCTGGCATTCGCTAGTTCAACCAAATCCTTTAAATTGCTATTGTCACCTGGGGTACCATCTTTGCCGAAAGCCAACATATCAGCGTTGAAGCCAGCGGTGATTTTCATGCTGCCAGCAGGATTACTGGGATCGTAGCTAAACAGGTCTTGGGTCGGTGGATTACCATTAAGATCGGTACCGCCTGCAAGCACTGCATTAAATTCATCCGCCATAGTCATGGCTAACTCATCGATGAAAGCCATAGAGTCGACCAAGCTATTATCACGGTAATCAATTAAGGCGCCTAAACTGCCGCCAGCTTTTTCATCGAGCGGGAAGTTTGATTGACCAAACTGAATGCTTATTTGACTAAATTGTGGATTAGCAGGATCCGGTGAGACCTGAATTTTTGATGCTGTTGTTCCCGCAAGCAGGGGTTGCCCTTGGGCAAGAGAGATATTGACTAGGCCATTAGACTCTTCAACCACCTTAACGTCGACTATTTCAGAGAGGTCATCGATGGCAGCATCGCGTGCATCAAGTAACGCCAGTGGTACATTGCCATTGGCATTAGCGGCCTGTATTTCGGCATTGAACTTAGCGATGCTATCAAGTTGAGCGTTGATCTCTTTAGCTGAGGCACCTATTTGACCTTCGACTTGGGTGATCTGGGAGCTGACTCCTTCGCTGATTGAGTTAAACCTTTGGCTGATCGCTCTCGCTTCGTTTAGCACGCCTTGACGATAAGCAATTTCATTGGGTTGTTCCATGGCGGAATTGAGCGATGCAAATAACAGATCAAGTCCGGCTGATATACTATTGCCCTCGGAACCAAAAACTTGTTCAACTTGACCAAAATAACTTGATTGCACCTTGGCAAAGCCTAGATTGCTGGTGGTGTTCCACAACTGCGCCACTTCATATTGATCTGATATACGACGAACACCATCGACCATCACACCTGCGCCACTACCGTATACACCGTTGCCGACTGAGCTCATCATCACCTGCTGACGAGAGTAGCCAGGAACCATTGCATTGGCGACGTTATTGGAAGTGGCATTGAGGGCTGCCATACTGGCGTTTAACCCCGACATACCAATATTGAGCATGCTCATAGTGTGTCCTTATATCTGTCATAGGTGGCATGACTGCCACCAAAGTTACTGCGCTTGCGGCTTAGCAATGAATGGCACTATTAATGCTGGTTGCATGGCTGTTGTATTGGCATTTGCAGTCGTATGACTATTAGAAGCGACCATCTCGGGTTGAGACTTAAGCGCGCCTTCCAATTGTTTGCTCATTACGCTGGCAAGCCCGGTGCTCTGCATCTGACTGAGTCGCCCTGCAAGCTCCGCATCATGCCAGTCACGGTACATACCGTTATTTTGCGAAGACAGTGGGCTATCTTTATCTGCCATCACATCCGATGCAGAGCGCATCTGCTTAAGCACAGTTTGTAGAAACTGTGCTTCGAACTGTTGGCTAACTAACTTAAGTGCACCATGCTCACCATTGGCTTGGATTAACTCGGAAGCGTTAAGTTGATTTAGATAGCTATGGTTATTATCGAGTTTCATTAGATCACCACCAATTCAGCTTCTAGGGCGCCAGCTTCATTTAGGGCTTGCAAGATGGCCATCAAATCCATGGGGGAGGCGCCTAAACTATTTACCGCACGAACGATATCGTTGAGCGCAATACCTTCTGGCCAAACGAACATATGTCCGTTGCCAGTATCTATATCAACTTGGCTATCAGATACCACTACGGTTTCACCTTGGGCTTGGCCTAAAAATGCGCCGTTTGGTTGGCTGACAAACTCCTGCTCTACGATGGTGACAGTTAAGTTACCGTGGCTGACCGCCGCTTTTCGCACAACCACGTCGCCACCCATAACGACGGTACCAGTGCGACTGTTGAATACGACTCGAGGTGCTTTTCGTCCTTGCTCTATCTGCAATTCTTCGAGCATCGACATGAAAGTGACGCGTTCGCGGTTTGTAGCTGGAGCACGAACCAGAACTTTAGCGCTGCTGTCTGCTTCTGCTACGCTGGGGCCAAAAAGGTTATTGATGGCTCGCTCAATGTTGCGCGCGGTTTTAAAACTTGGCGCCCTAAGGTTTAGGACAATCTTCTCTGTTTCATTGAAGTTACTGTGCATCGGCGCTTCTAATAGCGCACCATTTGGGATGTTGCCTACTGTGGGAACATTGATTGTCACCGAGGTGCCATTTCGTCCTTGCGCAGACACGCCGCCGACCACTAAGTTACCTTGAGCGACGGCATAGATCTCTCCATCTACGGCTCTTAGCGGCGTCATTAATAATGTGCCCCCGCGTAAGCTTTTAGCATCGCCTAACGAGGAAACGGTGATATCAAGAGTTTGCCCTGGGCTGGCAAGAGCTGGAACTGTTGCATGCACCGCAACAGCGGCCACGTTCTTCAGCTTTGGGTCGATCTTGTCATCTATCTGCACTCCAAACTGTTTGAGCATGTTGACAATGGACTGACTGGTGAATCTAACTTGAGTTCTGTCGCCCGTGCCATTCAGACCAACCACTAAACCATAGCCAACCAGCTGGTTATCACGTATTCCCTGAACGTCGACAATGTCCATCAAATAGCGATTTTGCGCTGCGGCTTGAACGTTGAAAAGCGGCGTTAAGCCTAATAGGGCTCCGACTAAAAATAGCGCTATTTTATTCATTTAGTACACCGTACATTTTGAGCATTTAAATTGAAGATCATAGCGGAGACCAGTGACTGCTGAAGTAGCCTGAGGTCCAAGCATGACGGCTACGTTCTGACAGGGAACCCTCGCCAATGTACAGAACCCTTACATCGTTAATGCGCTGGGAGGAGATGTCATTGTTAGCGCCTATATCCTCTGGTTGTATTATCCCTAGTAGATACAAGTACTCGCTTTTATCTGTGTGGGTTAACCACTTTTTTCCGCTAATAAATAGTGAGCCTGTTGGCAGCCGCTTGTTAACCGTTACAGTCATTGAGCCCGCGAGCCGCTTCTGTTGATCGCTAACAATGTCAGTATCTTGAGTTATTGAATCCAGGTTCGGTCCTACACCCTTGTTTAAAGTGACTATTAAGGTGTCGCCTTCGCGGCAATGATGCCTCCCTGTGAATAAATTGGGAAACATGCTTTGTGGTGAAAAATGAGAGAGTAAACTCTTTAAATTATTATTCGAAAGGGAGTGATTAAACTTCATTGGATGCCCCCAAGGAGATTAGCTTATAACTCATAGCGGGAACCAAGGGCTGTTAAAGTAACGAGAGGCCCAACCCATGCGATTGCTGTCCGATATTGCACCTTGGCCACCATAGATAATTCGTGCATCGGCGATGCGCTGAGAAGAGATAGTATTGTCATTGCCAATATCATCGGTGCGGATCAAACCAAGCAGACGTAAGTATTCATCCCCTTGATTGAGTCTGAGCCATTTTTCGCCGCGGATAAGCAGTGCCCCGTTAGGCAGTACCTTGGCAACGGTGACGGTGATTGAGCCCGACAGCTGATTTTGCTGGGTACTGGAGCCAGTACCATTAAAAGAACGCCCCATATTGGCTTCTCCGCTACCCGCAACACTGTTACTGCCCGTTGTACCCTGACCATCAATAGATAAACCACTCGCTTTATTGGTTTTGGTATCGGCACGCTTACTTGAATAGGTTTTTTCATCCAGCGCAACGGTTAAAATGTCGCCTTCACGGAACGCACGCTTATCTTTAAACAGGGTCAGCATAAAACCGGGACGATAAACGCTACCATCTTTGGCATCGGGTAGGCTGTAATCAATTTCTGGGGGGGCCCACTCAGGTTTACCTGGCTCGGTATCTGGCTCTGGAAAGTGCGCAACACAGCCTGAAAGTAATACAAGCATCGCGATTCCAAGTCCTATCCGTAGTTGTTGCATGGTGATCCTTTTCAAGTCAATTAATTGAGCTAAGCGTTAGCTAGCCTCAGTGTTATAAGGCTTGGTTCAAGAATTTGAGCATGTCATCTGATGCAGAAACGACCTTGGCGTTCATTTCATAGGCCCGCTGAGTCGAAATCATCTCTACCATCTCCTCCACCACATTGACGTTGGCACCCTCAAGCGCTCCTTGGCGGATCTGACCCAATGCTTGGTCGCCTGCCACCCCTTCAATGGCAGCGCCTGAAGCACCAGTTTCGCGATATAAGTTGTTACCGCGTGCTTCGAGTCCCGCGGGGTTGGTAAAGTTAACCAATGTTATTTGTCCTAGCTCTTGGGCATCGGCTTGACCTGCCATCTGGGCTGAGACGATGCCGTCGGTGGCAATCGTGATGGTGAGAGCTTCTTCTGGGATCTCAATATTTGGCACCAGCGGCAAGCCTTGTGAGGTCACCATTAATCCTTCACTGTTGCGGTAAAACTGGCCATCACGAGAAAAGCTTAAATCACCATTGGACTCCTCAATTTGAAAGAAGCCCTGACCTTCAATTGCAAGATCCAATTGTTGGTTAGTTGTCAGCATGTCTCCTGAGGTAAAGACTTTTTGCGTACCGACTACCCGCGTACCAGTACCTAACTGTAGTCCTGATGGCAGTTCATTCTGCTCATCGACTTGGCCGCCTGGTTGGCGCTGTACCTGATAAAAAAGGTCGTTAAACGCGACACGGTCGCGTTTGAAACCTGTGGTATTCACGTTAGCCAAGTTGTTGGCTATGGTTGTCATTTTGGTATCTTGAGCGGTCAAACCTGTTTTGCTGACCCATAATGCTGATTGCATCTGCTTAATCCTTTATGTTTGCGCTAGGCGTCTCTAAGTAGCCTGTTACCTGCTTCTGCAAGTTTTTCGGCGCTTTTCATTAATTTGACTTGGATCTCGAACTGACGGCTTAGATCCATGGCGGCGATGAGTTCCCCCACTGCCTGCACGTTACTGGCTTCTAAAAATCCGCTGCTCACCGTAACCTCATCATTCGCTGGTAAGGGCTGGCGATCTTGGGTGTAGAGCAAGCCATCGAGCCCCTTAGACATGATATTCATATCCGGATTAACCAGCTTTAGCTGGCCGACCTCTTCAATAATGCCGTTCTCGTCAGCCACAATGCTTAGTCGGCCATCATCACCGACAAACAGTTCGCGGTACTCAGGAAGGACAATGGGACCATCGACTCCGGCAATAGGGCGGCCATCTAAGGTCAGTTGACCATTGGCGTCGGGTACTATGGCACCTGAGCGGGTATAACCTTCGCCGTCATCGGTCATGACCGAGAACAGTCCCGCATCGTTAATTGCTAGATCTAAGGTTCTGCCAGTTGGGTTGAGCGCGCCACTTTGCTGGCTAAAACCGCTGCTTTGGGTTTGTGCTAGCACGCGTGTTTGCAGGCTATTGCCTGTCGCGGTAACGCTCATTGCATTGACCCGCTCAAGATCTGCTTTAAAGCCTGTGGTATCGGCATTGGCCAAGTTATTGGCTCGAATAGCTTGCGCTTCCATCACTCTGGCTGCACCGGTCGCTGCGGTATAAAGCATTCTGTCCATGAGTGTCCCTTAAATTGCGTTGAGCAAGGCTTGCTGCATGGTCGAATTGGCATCGAGCACTTTGGCATTAGATTGGTAGTTACGTTGCGCCGTCATTAGGCTCACCATTTCAGCAGTGGTATCGACGTTTGAGCCCTCTAAATAACCTGACGCAACCGAACCGAGTGTGCCAGTTGTAGGCGTACCAACTATTGGCTGGCCAGCGGCATTGGTTGCTGTCCATGCGTTGTTGCTGACTGGGATGAGGCCATTGGGGTTATTAAAATCCGCCAGAACCACTTGTCCTTGAAGCTGCTCTTGACCATTGGTGTACGTGCCGTAAAGCATGCCGCTTTCATCAAGTCGAATACCGTTAAGCTCACCTGAGGTATAGCCGTTCTGATTTAAACTTGAGTTGTTATAGTCAGAGGCGTACTGAGTACTCTTGTCGTAACCCAGTGCTAGGTTCAAAGTCGAAGCTCCGCCAATAATGGCAGGGTCATTAATATTAAGGGTCAGTGAGTCACCGCCGGTGAGCATACCGTCTGAGTCAAAAGTGAGTTGATGGCCAGCTGCTGGCGTCACATCAACGTCATCCATCATGTAGTGTACCGACCAAGTATTGTCGGCTGTTTTGACATAATACTGGGTAAGAGCGTGCTCATTTCCGAGCGAGTCATAGGCTGCAACAGTACTCGATGAGTGGTAAGTCGCTGCATTGTCAGGATCAAATGGATTAACCACTGGATCGATAGGATCGACTCGTGCGTCCAGGTTTGAGATAAGTCCAATGGTTGAGGTTGCTTTCGCTGGCAAGGCTCCAGCTTGAACTTGTAGATCGGTGACGTTACCTGTTTGCAGGTTACCCGTGCCGCTCACCGAATATCCTTGCAGTCGGTTACCAGCAGGGTCAGTAACGAAGCCATCGGCATCTTGATTAAACATGCCTGCACGGGCGTACATGGTATTGCCATCTTGGCTGCTAAGTACAAAGAATCCATCGCCCTGTATGCCCATGTCCAGTTGGCGACCGGTATAGACTAAGCTGCCGCCCATCGAAAAGTTTTGGCTGGTGGACATGACGTTAACGCCGCCAGCTTGGCCGCCGTTATAAATGGCAGAGAACTCACTACGTCCACTACGAAAGCCAACAGTTGAAGAGTTAGCAATGTTATTACTGATAGTGTTTAGATCTTGTGTGGTCGCTTGTAGGCCACTTAACGCAATATTGAAAGACATCGATTAATCCTTTGCTAACGAGTTATGAGACTTCAGATATTTCTAGCACTGACAACGTGCCTAGACCATTGCCAAGCTCTGCCATCATCATTCCTGAGGCGCTGACAAAATGTATTTTTTCAATTTCTGCTTTGAGAAAGGTATCTGCTGTTGCAGTCACTTCTCCGTTGGTGGTGTTAGCCACTATGCTGTAATCACCAGGAGTTAGCCCGTGAGCCGCGGGATCGATAGTGAATGCCGTATCGCCAGCTTCTTGTGATCCAAGCTCTATGGTATGCACTACATCACCAAACTCATCGACCAGATCAATACTGAGGTTTTCAACTGCGCTACCTAAGTAGACTTTGCCATCAAGTGGCTTGTCTTCGATGTTGAATTCAGTCGCAGGCACCATGGCATTTTTACCGACAAGGTGTGCGGATTGCACTATGCCGAGGTTTTCCATCATCACCATTTGTGAAGATTGGTTGGCGCGCATCTGCTCTAAGCTTTCTACCTGAGAGAACTGCGCTAGTTGAGTAACGTACTCAGTGCCATCAATCGGATTGGTAGGGTCTTGGTTCTTGATCTGCGCAATCATCAGCGTCATAAATTCGTTTTTAATTGCAGCGGCATCATTCCCCGGAGAGTTCATGACATCGGCTGAGCTGGCAACGTCGCTGTTATTGCTGGTGGAAGTGACATTCATTATTTAGCTCCTAGCTGTAATAGACCTTGCTGCATTGAGCGAGCACGGTTCATCACTTCTACACTGGTTTCAAATGAGCGACTTGCGGCCATCATGTCTGCCATCTCTTCAACAGTATTAACGTTTGAGTAGGCCACGTAGCCTTGCTCATCGGCAAAGGGGTGATCCGGTTCGTAGCGCAGGTCGAGGGGGGCATCGGTTTCGACAATGGCAGATACTTCGACGTGTGCACCTGCAACTTGACCCTCTTGGGTCTGTTTGTAGATCGTAGAGAACACAGGTTTAAGTGCGCGAAAGGCCTGGTCTGGACTTTCAGCTGCCGCGCCAGCATTGGCGAGATTACTGGCTACGGTGTTGAGTCGAATTGTTTGAGCATTCATGCCTGCACCGGCAATCTGGTAAATCTCTGAAAATGACATAATGGCGCCTATTGACCTTCGATAGCGGAGCGTAAGCCAGAAATTTTCATATTGAGAAAAGTGAGGCTGGTTTGATAATCCATGGCATTTTGTGAGTATCTTGCTTGTTCTTTTCCTAGCTCAACCGTGTTTTGATCGGCAGAGCTTTGGTATGGAATGCGATAGCTTGCTTGATAATCTCGACTCGGTGACATTCCGGCATTGAGCTGACTCATCACGGCCTTAAAATCAAGGTCGCGGGCTTTATAACCAGGAGTTTCAGCATTGGCTAAGTTCCCCGCGAGCATTTTGCTTCGCTCGACCCTGAAATCTAATGTTTGCGGATGAATGCCTAATGCGGCTTCGAGGTTGATAGCCATTGCGACTCCTTGTATGGTGAATGCAGTTTAGTTATGCTCTACCTATCCAATTAGTGTGCCAACAAGTTTACATTAGGATTATCAATGGCTTATCTTTATAGGGTGTTAAGAGACGGAACCTGTGTTTCCTGCTTCCTACTGATGTTTTCCTGTTTACTTCCGCAGCAGGTTATGGCGCAGGAGACTGTCTCGGCTCAACAACAAATTGAACGGCAGTTAACCCAATTACTCAATAAAGAGCTCGATGGTTGGCAGCTACAAGCTGGTCTCACAAAGGTAGATAGTGTGGTGAAAGTGAGACTGCCGTCAGGGGCGAGTAAACTAAAATCTTGTCCTACAGCGTTGATAATTGAAAGCTCTGGTGCACTGCCATTGGGCAATGTTCAGCGAAGAGTGGGCTGTGACTCGCCAAGATGGAATCTATACGTGCGAGCATCGGTGCAAGTGAGTGCCCGCTTACCTGTTGCCAATCGTATCCTTAAGCGTGGCGAACACATTTCGGCTGCAGATATCGAATGGCAGCAAGTTAAGTTGTCTGTGTCAGATCGCGATTTAGTCACCGAACTCGAACAGATTATCGGCCAGCAAGTGGTGCGTAAATTACGTCGTCATCGCGTTATAAAAGCTCAGCAACTCGGTAAACCTCAGTGGGTAAATATTGGTGATAAAGTGATCATCGAAGCACGCAGTAATGGCTTTTACGCCAATATGTCTGGAGAAGCGTTGGAGGCTGGTGGCGAGGGGAAAGCTATTCGAGTGCGTAACTTGAGCTCTGGTAAGATAATCTCTGCTTATCCAATTGCGAAAGGGCGTGTAGCAACTCAATTTTAATGCCTGTCAGTTGCTTGGTTTATCAGCAACCCAAATTATCTCTTCATTGCCAAAATAAACTCCACCGTTGATTTTAGAATGATGCATATTCAGTCGCTCTACTTCTTATAGTGGGCGTATATGAAGGCGGACCTGTATGGAAATCAACAAAATCAATAGTGCGATTAACACCGAAATGGGCACTAATAAGAGCAATAGAGGCGCTGTACAGCCTTTAAAAGTAAGTGCAGAAGTCGCTGCGGCAACAGCCGTTGTCAGCGATGATTGTAAACTTATTGCACATGGCAAATCGCGACTCGAACAGCTACCTGATGTTGATATGGCTAAAGTGGCTGAGGTGAGACAAAGTTTGATCGACGGCAGCTTCGATTTGAATATCGACAAGCTGACCGACGCGATGGTGTTACAGCATGGTTGAGCCAATGAGTAAAAATGCTAAACGAGAGATTATTCAAGGTATCGTGCGTGGGATCCGTCAAGACATTGATGGGTATAAGCAGCTTAAGAGTTTGCTCAAACGACAACGAGAGCTGATGCAAAGTCGAGATAACCAAGGCTTACATCACCATAATGAGCACCAATCTCATCTGTGCCACAATCTAATGATAAAGGCTGGCGAGCGGCGAAAAATGCTCAAATCCTTGGGCTTTGAAGCGACTGCTAGCGGAGTACGCTCTTTGATTGAACGTTTGCCAGAGCCTTCTTCTGAGCAAGTGTCTATGTTGTGGAACAACTTGGTTTCATTAGTCAAAGAGAGCAAGCAGATGAATGAAGCCAATGGCAAATTATTGGTCGCGCAGCAGGAGGTCATTAATCAGATCTTACAACGAGATGAGCTGCCAGCTGTAGATTATGGTGAGCAGCGTTAGTTTATCGTGAGCCAGCATACCTGTTGACTTTTTTTGGACAAAATCGAGTCATCACCAAGAGTTTAAAGGTAGGTCAAGAGAATGTATCGCAATCATATGCATTTCACCTGCCTTGAGCTTTTGCAAGCCGCCGTAAATATATCCCTATAGGCTCTACTAAATCATCCATGATTTAGAAGCTTGCATAGCTCAAAGCAAGTGAGTAGCTAATATTAGATCCAAACTCGTTATTGTCGGATAGGCGGCACTTGTTACCAAGTGCCGCCCTCCTAAGAACCGTACGTGCAACTTTCACTGCATACGGCTCAAGCCTCCACAAAGGCGTATTCTGTTACCCAGCACCCTACATAGCAGCCAAAACAGGATCAAACCAAGAGTTTCTGCCTTCCTTTGCCCGTTTCCGCTTACTTAAGTAAGCTTCGTATTCGGGGTCGTAAGGTATAGCTGCGCTCCTGATTTTCACATGTCTTTTTATCGGCGTTTGAGCTATCTGAACCAGATTAAAATGGCAGTCCATGTTGGCAATCTTCTGCCAGCCATGGAATTGCCACCCACCTATGCGATTCATGTAATATTTACGCCTCACCCAGTCCTTACTTTTCGTTGGATGACGCCTTACCGCCCATCGCCATAACAGCCAGAAAAGTTGATGGCCTACATAACCGAAAACTTGCTTTGCAACACTGTGGCGATAATAGTTCGCCTATCCTCTCAGTTTCGGATTCAATATTTTGATTAAATCGTTAACGGGGATTGTTGGATGTTTTCTGATGAATTCACGTAGATTACTCAAAAATGATAGAACGTTACTCTTGCTCGGTTTAATGAGCAGTTTGCCTTTGTACTTCCTAAGATTGAATCCCAGAAAGTCAAAACCATCATCGATATGAGTTATGTGCGTTTTCTCATCAGAGAGTGTTAAGCCTCTTTCCTGTAGAAAGCCAATGAGTTGCGGTTTGATTTCATTGACGAGCACTTCCTTCGAAGAACTTGTGATAACAAAATCATCTGCGTACCCGATAAAGTTGACTCTATTCCCTGTTTTACAAGCAATAGACTTAACCAACTGTTCTAACCCAGCCAGCGTCAGTAACATCAGCGTTGGGGAGATTATCCCGCCTTGCGGTGTTCCTTCTGCTGTTTTGTAGAACAATCCTTTATCAACATAACCACATCCAAGCCATTGTTTCAGCATTCGCTTATCTAATTGAATGTTATCGATGAGCCATTGATGACCAATCTTATCGAAACAGGCTTTGATATCTCCCTCAAGAACCCACTGACTAGAGCGCTTCATACACAAACATTTGAAGCACTGTGCAATTGCATCTGCTGCGCTTCGGTTAGGTCGAAAGCCATAGCTATTGAGGTCGGCTGCCGTTTCTGAAATAGGCTCCAAGGCGAGAAGATGAAGCGCTTGTTGCGCTCTGTCTATCATGCAGGGAATGCCTAAAGGTCTGAGTTTGCCGTTTTTCTTGGGGATGTAGATCCGCCTGAGCGGTTTGGCATGATAGCCCTTTCTACTCAGTTGATTGACCGCACCTATACAACGAGCATCACTGTTCCAAATGATCCCGTCGATTCCAGGTGTTTTGCTGCCTTTGTTTTGAGAAACTCTTTTAACTGCAAGCAATTTTGCTGATTTAGAGTGAGTTAATATCCACTGCAACGCTTTCGCCTTACCGTGTTTACCTTCTCGGGTTGCTTTTGCAATGCGCATTTGAAGCTTTAATACATGTTGCTTAACCGCTTTCCAGTTAATGGATTGCCATTGAGCGCTGTCAGGAGATGCACTAACTTCGATTGAAGCCATCATTTGCGTTTCTCCTTGAATAAAGTTCTTCAAATCATCTTGCAACGGGAGACCAGCTAGAAGTCAGCTCGCTTTTGCGCCAGATAACAACCTGTATCCGCATCATTACAACACGGCTTTCGCTTTTTCCAGCCTCCTTTACCTACATCACTATCAGTAGCCTTCGCAGGCCACTTTCCCCAAAGGGAGCAATACAGGCTTACCCTGTTCCGTATGTCGCGCACGTCAGGTTAGATGCCCACTATAGTGCGGAGAGTTATTTGATCACGAAAGAGCACTGTCCAATCTCTTTCCAACTCTCGTGCCTTTTGGCCACAGCGTATTAACCACTTCCGCTGTTTCTCATATAACGCACCTTACATGGATTCACATACGTTCATCATACTGACACCCTAGCACTTACCCGATTGTGGTTATCAGGAAGAACGTCCTCTCACGATTCAGTTCCCATTTGACATAAGCCAAATATCGTTACATTGTCAGACTCGCTACTTTATTCAGAGTCTTAGGGTCATCTGGTGATACAGATGGTTCACTCTTACCGTGGTGAACAACGCTTCATACGACTTCAGGTCGCACGGACATAAATGAGCTAGAAAATCTGCTCTAGCTCATGAGTTTTTGATTAGACAAAGTATGGGAATTTCTCTAATTAGCTCCGCCCCCTATACTCTTTATCCAGAGTTAGGCTGCGTCTAACAACTAAAGTCGTGGTTATGCCACATATCAAGCTTCGCTTGCCCAAGGTCGTGGCGCTTCGCCCACACCCGAGCCAAGGGGCAAAGCGCTTACGCCCCTTAACAATCCCTCAGCGCCCCAAACGAAGTTGTCTTCCTCATACTTATTCGAAATAGCCTAACGCTTCCGATGGGACATCCTGTCCCGCGAAAGCTATGCCCACGTCCGTGTGGGCATTACGGCTATTTCTTCAACGTAATTCGGCAACTCCGATGGGGAGTGGTGTATTAGGTGAGTCTGTAATGGCTGTTAGTCGCTAGGTATTTGCCCAACGGGCAAGCTCATTAATGGACTGGAATGCCTTAGCACAAAGAGTTTAAAGGTCAGTATAAGGGTTCAGAAAATATATGGTAATTCAGCTGTATTGAGCTTTTGCAAGTCGCCGTGAATATATCCCTATAGGCTCTGCTAAATCATCCATGATTTAGAAGCTTGCACAGACCAACCCAGATGAATACTTGCAAGTCGATGGTAGTCGTTAACTCATTTTTGGACAGAAATGGCTTAGAGTAAGGAGTCTAGCTAACCTGACATTGATTAGAAAAAGTATCTTAGTCCCCTAATTAGCTCCGACCCCTTTATCCTCATGCAGGATGGTGTGGAGGTTAGACTGGGTAGTTGCAAATAATCTAAGGAGGCGGAGTTCGCCTGTTATTGACTGGCTATTACGCGTAAATCACTTCAACATTGAATAATCTATTCATGAAGTCAGGTATCTCCCGCACAACGGAATAATTTTGCTCTCCCCGTAACCAAAAATCAAACTGGCCTTTATTTAACATTCTTAATGACTCAAAGCCTTGGGGCGATCACTCTCAGACGTACCTGGACCAAAGTGAGTTAGCCAAATAATCTAATACGCCATGCAACTCCAAGATAAAATGATGACTAAGATCGTGACTCCGTGTGAAGATAACATCTGGCTAATCAAACAGCAGTCAAATTTAGTATGCCACTACAGTCTAATGAAACTGGATAGGAGGTAAATTCTGAGTCTAGAAGGTGTCAAATTAAATTGGTGTTAATTATAAAACCACAGCCCAGATAATTATCTGGGCTTTCATGTCTATGGGAGGCATTTGTTATTTCGTACTTGCAACGTAGACCTAGCCACAACAAGAGATAGATGAACCACCGCAGCCACCATTACTAGTTTTGTTTCCACCACCAAGGTAAGTCTTATCACTTAAATAAAAGTTGACGAAACTGTCTTCAAAACTATCATGAACCGTTTTTGCAGCAATACCTGTAGCCATCACGTTGTCGGCCCAAATTTGTAAAAGGGGAAATCCTTCAAACAATTTGGTTCCAGAGTGCTTTTGAACCAGCGCTGCGCGGTGAAACAAAGGTAACCAAGCAATATCGATGTTACCTATAATATCGGCACAGAAATATTTGGTTCCAGTGTGGCCGCTGAGAAAGCTCTCAACCTTGGCAAACTGATTATGCATAGATTCTTGCCGTTCTTCAAATATTTGCTGATTGCCACTTTGCATATGGCTGCACTGTTTAAGATAAAGTTTGGTTCCCTGAAAAACCCAAGCTCTCTGCCTTGCACGACAAGCGGATTTGTTTATTTCTGGTCTAAGCAATGGAAATTCATCATCTAGATACTCTGCAATCGCATCGGACTCAAATAATGCAATATTATCTTCGGTGATCAGCAGTGGCACTTGGCCGTTAGGTGCAATGTCGAGAAACCATTGTGGCTTATCCTTAAGACTAATGTATTCAATTTCGTAAGGAACACCTTTAGCTTCGAGTAAACCAGTAATACGTTGGACGAATGGACATATTACATAGCTAACTATTTTTAACATTTTTAAACCTTTATTATGAATGAGTTTCGTATGTAAGACGGGCGCAGAATGAAAAAGACGATATTATTTAGCATTTTTTGCAGTTAACCGATTTTTGCTCAAATTCGAGCAAGTTACCCTGTGAATCTAAGTTGTAATGGCAACAACCTTCAAATAAGCCCCTCAATTCAGATCTTCCCTTTTGTACTCTGGATTTAAGTGTGGTGTAACTGAGACCTAACTCCTCAGCATAAGCTTTTTGGGATTGTCCCTCTAAGTCGACGGCTCGCAATAGCTGAGCCATATCGTCGGGTAATGCTTTTAAAAAGGGTTCAATGCAGGGAGCAAGCTCAGCTTTGATATTCTCTTTCCTTTCTTCATACCAGAGTTCTTCAGGTTCTAACTCTTTGATACGATTTTTTTTCCTATAAAAATCGATCGTCGTTCGGTTTGCTATTTGAAACAACCACGATTGAATACTGTCGCCTTTTTGCAGGCTACCAAGACTACTGTGGGTTTTTATTAATATATCTTGCAGCAAATCTTCAACATCTGCTGGATTTGAAACTTTTGAATGTAAAAATGCTTTCAACTTACTTCGATAAGCAGACCAAATTTGTTCAAGCTTCATCAGTCACCTCCTAAAAGGATAAAAAATCATATAACTAAAGGCAACTGTGAAAAGATGCCTCAGCATTGGGGTAATATCATGCGCTTAGGTTAGTCTCTGCTCCGAACTCTATTGAACTTCAACAATAGCAAATAAAATACCAAGCCTGTTTGTCTATGGCACCAAGTAACATCAATTTTCTAGCAAGTACCAGAACATGAACATTGACAAGGTGATGATGTTCCCGTTCTAGCTAGGTTTTTAAACTCTTTTATCGACTCTTTTCGAATGTTATCTAGCTCTTTAGTACGTACGGTGACATTCATGCCTGCTATCGGTTTAGTAGCACAAGCATAGCTTTGCTTCCCATCGACTTCAATTAAGCAGGCTTTGCAGCAACCATCTTTACGTTTATTTTTCAAGCAAGGTGCCGGAATATCAATTTTGAGTTTTGCGGCCACTTCGACTAAGTTGTTATCTTCTGGGCTGATGAGGATCTCTTGATTATCGATTTTGATTGATGCTAGTGAAAATAATTTCATACTTTAATTCCTAGAAAAGCCATTGAATAAATGAGTCGTTGTGACTATAAGACGATAGACATTGGAAAAAGACGAAATTTATTTAGGCTTTATTTGAAAAGCTAAATTGTGATGGCACAGTTGGAAAGATGTATGCGGGTTGATGAGGACTATATACACTTTTCGGCACTCCACAACGCGCAGGTATGTAGTGGTCAAGTTAAGTTGGCCACAGTTTTATCAGTCAGCTAGAGGTTTACCTGACTCATTCAGTGTTTACATCATTAGATAAAGTTATGGTACTGGAAATGGCTCGTAACTCGTTTCGGGGCAAAGTTAGTTTCAAAAACTTACAGAACACACAACTCCCCATCGGAGTTGCCGAAGTACGTTGAAGACTCTTCATAAACCAAAGTCCGTAATGCCCACACGGTCTTTCTTATGCATCCATGCACTTCAAGACATTCAGGCATCCTGCCTATCAGAGTTGGGCATAGCTTTCGCGGGACAGGCCGTTCTTTGGCATCTGACCCATATGGATATGGCAAATGTCTATATGATGTCGGGAACATCATTGACTATGCCATCACGGCATTCGTAAATCCATTTACATCAGATGTCCCATCGGAAGCGTTAGGTGATTTCAAATAAGTACGAGGGAGACAACTTCGTCTGGGGTGCTGAGGGATTGTCAAGGGGCGGAAGCGCTTTGCCCCTTGGCTCTACTCTCTGCTACAAGAATGGGCGAAGCGCCACGACTTAGGTCAAGCGTAGCTTGATAAAACTAATAGAAGGCCAACTCACTTTGGCGCATTTCCGCATTAAGCTTCAAACCGCAAGGGGATAAATTGAATCACACAGTTACCCGCTGTAGGTACGGGCGTGACTGTCTATGACAGGGATATATTTATAGCGTGTCACGGAAGTGTCTGCATATGCGGTCGTTCTTACATATCCGTATGCTCACGACATTCAGGCATCCTGTCCAGCACCCGCTGCAGCTGATTAGGTTCACCTTTACTTATAGGTAAACACTAATTGATCAAACCCAAATTAGCCCTAACGGTTAGATCTCGTAAACATCAATCAGGATAGGGCATAACGACTGGCGAAATCGTCTTGCTGTTTTTGCTCTTGGCGTTCGAGTTGTGCTCGCTGTTGCTGTTTTCGTTCTTGATATAGCCACTTTATTCCTTGCTGACGCCCCAGCTGTTGGCGCCATAAATTATCCATTCTTTGATGTTCCTGCTGCAATAATAACTGCTTGCGAGTCAGCTGCTTTTGCATTGGTGCGATCGTTTCTATCATCTGGGCGCTATTTTGCAGCGTTATTGGCGACAGTGCGTTGCAACTTAGCTCGGTATACTCTTTTACCATCTGGCTTAATAGCTGCTTTTGTTGCGACAAGGAGTCGATTCTGTTTTGAGCTTCGCTGCGCTGCTGACCTAGTTGGCCCAGTTTTTTCTCCTCTTGCTGGCAAAGTCGTAATAGTTGCTTCATGACTGCTCCGTATTCGCTGAGGTATATCCCATACTATTTACGAGTTGGGTTAACGCATCAATGCTGTGTGCGTGATCCGCTGCTACCGTAATCGGCTGCTTTAAAAAGGTCGCCATATGCGGATAAGCACTGACCGACAGGTCCATCTCTGGATCATGTCCGGCTTGATAGCCACCTAGCGGCAGCAGATCCCGGATCTCGTTATAGCGGCTGTTTATGTGCCTAAACCACTGCCCCTGTCTTAATGTCTCTTCGTTTGCGACTTGGGTGGCTAGTCGACTGACCGAGGCGGCAATATCAATCGCCGGGAAATGCCCTTGTTCAGCTAATTTTCGGCTTAAAACGATATGACCATCTAAAATCGCTCTAGCTGAATCAGCAATAGGATCTTGTTGATCATCACCCTCGGTCAGTACGGTATAGAACGCGGTTAGGGTACCAGTAGGGTGTTGGCTGTTGCCTGCCATCTCTACTAAGCTTGGCAGCTGGGCGAACGCCGAAGGCGGATAGCCTTTAGTGGCGGGCGGCTCTCCTAAACTTAAGGCTATTTCTCGTTGAGCTTGGGCGTAGCGAGTCAATGAATCGACCAGCAGCAGTACCTGTTTGCCTTGATCGCGATAGGCCGCAGCAATTTGATGACATAAGCGCATCGCGCGCATGCGCATCAGTGGTGTGGTGTCTGCGGGAGCGGCAACCACAACCGCGCGTTTGCGCCCCTCTTCACCCAATGATTCGTCGATAAATTCGCGAACCTCTCTGCCGCGCTCACCAATAAGCCCAACTACCACTACATCGGCTTCTGTGAAACGGGTCATCATGCCTAGCAGGACGCTTTTACCGACTCCTGAGCCGGCAAAAAGTCCAAGGCGTTGCCCGCGACCAACCGGGAGCAGTGCATTAATGGCTCTAATCCCCACATCGAGTGGCTCTTTGATTGGTTTACGTAATAAGGGGTTAGTGGTTTTAAATTGCAGCGGCACATGCGGCATATGCTTAATACAGCCAAGATCATCTAGCGGTTGGCCAAGTCCATTCAGCACTCTACCGAGCAGGCCCTGGCCTGAGGGGATTTGATAGCGCCCCTCTATTGGCATGACTCGCGCACCGGGCATAAGGCCGTCAGTAGGCTCGATTGGCATTAGACACAGTGTATCTCTATAAAAGCCAACCACTTCAGCTTCTACTCTATGTTGATCACGGCACTCGATATAGCAGCGATCTCCTGTGCCTAACTGGCAGCCTACGGCCTCTAACAGCAAGCCGTTTACACGGGTTAAACGGCCGTATACTTGTGCGACGGGAACATTAGGCCAATCAAGGATATTACTATGCAGTTTCAACCTGGGCCTCAGGTGTGATGGTGACGTTCTGTGTGGTTGATTGCTGTAGATGGTTCTCTACTTGTGCCATGCAGCTATTTAGGCGGGTCTCAACGGATGCGTCAGCATCAGAAGTCGCACTGACTATACGGCAACCTCCAGCGCTAATGCTGGCATCGGCAACTAAGCTCCAATCTTGAATTTTATCGGCAGCCAATTCCCTTAGTTTGTCTACTGCGCTAGGCTCTAGGTGGATCTTCACTTGAGAAGGATCGTCTGGCAGCGCAGCTAATGTCTCTTCGACTAAGCCTAGGATCTGTTGCGGTTGCAAGGTTAACTCACACCGTATTACTTGTAATGAAACCCGTTTTACCAGTTCTAAAATCAGTGATTGCTGCTGGCTGACTTGCTCGGCATGACCTTCTTCAAGCAGTGCTTTTAGCGCTCCCAAAGGAGCAATTATGCTGTTGAGATCAGCATCGATACTGTCTTTGCCTTTCTGTTGACCTTCGATTCGACCTTGATGAAAGCCCGCCGCATGGCCTGCTTTTCGCCCTTCTTCTGCACCAGACTCAAAGCCGGCTTGATGGCCTTTTTGCACTCCTTCGTCATAGCCCTTGTCAAAAGCTTGTTGGAAGTCCTGCCAATTGCCTTCAGCTTGCTCTTGGTTGGTTTCGATAGTCACCAGTGGTGAGAAACGATGCTTGCGAGCATGATCGCCAGTCAGCCTCCAGTGTGGCAAAGGTTTTCTACTAGCACTAGTCATTACTCAACCACCTGCTCTTCAAATAGTTGCAACTCGATTTCTCCTTCGTCCATCATCTGCTTAGCGATCTCCATGATCTCTTTGCGAGCAGCAATCGCCTGGCTTAATGGAATGGTGCCAATGGCTTCAATTTGGGTCTCGATCGCCGATGACATTCGCTTTGGAAGCGCTGTGAGGAGGGCGGTTTTAAGCTCAGGTTCGATACCTTTGAGGGCCAGCGCTAGCACATCGGCAGGAACGGCAGCCATAATTTCTTGCAAGGTTTCAGCTTTCTGTCGGCCTAAAATAATAAAGTCGAACATGTTGTCGGCGACATTATTGGCTAACTGCCGATCGTGAAGCTTGATCATCTCCATCAGCTGCTCTCTATCACCTTCAAATCGGTTTAAGATATCGGCGACTTGTCGAATACCGCTAACTTGTGTGTGACTTTTTTCCATAGCCATCAGCATGCAGCGCTCAACTAATTGCCGCAGTTCATCGACCACCTCTCGGTCGAGATCGCCTAATTGAGCGATACGAACGAGTACTTCATCTTGGCCAGCTTCCGGTAAGCCTTGTAGCACTTGTGCAGCGCTTTCAGCGGGCAGTAATCCCAGTAAAACGGCTTGCAGTTGGCTATGTTCGTTGGCTATCTCATGGGCAAGTAATTGTGGGTCAACCCATTCTAACCTTTTAACTAAGGTCTTTATCTCATCGCCATAAATACTATCGATCAAGCTTTTTGCGACCCGATCACCTAGGGCTAAGTCTAATGTTTTTTGCAAGTAAGAACGTGATGCGCGAGCGATACCAGATTGCTCTTGATAGCCCTTGAAGAATCGCCCCAGTACAGCTTCGGCTTCATGCTGAGTGATACTCGAAAGACGCGCCATCTTATGGCTCAGGTGCTGCACATCATTGCGATCTAAATGTGCCATGACATGTGCAGCGCCTTTCTCACCCATGCTTAGTAACAACATGGCGGCTTGTTCTAGATTATCCATCTTTATTACGGGTTCGCTATTATTCACAGTTGGGACTACCTATGTTCAAAGCTAGAATGCTATTAAGGATGTGATAATGAGATTTACTGCTCATCTTTTTCACTAATCCAGTGACCGATGACCTCAGCAACTCTGGCTGGCTCTTGATTAGCAAGTAAGCTTAAGTGCTCCATTTTGACTGCAAGTGGTGAGCCAGCAGCTGGTAGGCCTATATCAGAGCTCCATTCGCCATTGCTAGGGTTTTTATCTAGGCCCATTAGTTTGTCAGCCATGGCTTGCGGATCGTCTTTGTTATCATTATTCAGTGTTAAGTCTGTTGGTGAAACGTCTGCAGGTGGTATGCGTTTCGGCTCTATATTGCTGCCATCATCTTTAAGGTTGTATTCAACGGTGCGAGTAAGGTGTGCAACCAGTGGTCGCAGCACGAAAATGATCATCCCTAGGCCTAATACTGCACCGATAAAATAGCGTAAGTAAGCTTGGTAGCTTTCACCTTGCCACCAAGGCATAGGCTCAAACTGGGCGACTGTGATTGGCGCGAACTCGAAGCTATTAATGCTGAACTGGTCACCTCGAGCTTGGGAGAACCCAATGGCGTCTTGAACCATGCTACTGAGTTGCTGGAGCTGTGGCTGGCTCCAACCTGTCTCTCCGGCCGCTTGGCTATTGAGTAGCACTGAAACTGACAGGTTTTCAAGTTGCATTTGTTGGAAGCGGGTGTGTCTTACTGAGCGACCCACATCGAACTGTCTGCTCTCTTTTTGATTAATGTTTCGGCGATTGTTGTTCTCTTCGGGAGTGGCGGCTGGCGGTTGGTTGCTCAATGCTCCAGGGATACCCAGTGCCATGTCGGCATTGGTTTCATTGCTGCTTTGATTTTCTTGGGTCACCACGGATACAGGGTCAAGAGACTCCTTGGTCTCTTCCACTTGGTTAAAGTTTACCTTTGCAGAAACCTGTACTTGGAAATTGTCTTGGCCAAGTATTGGTTGCAACATACTTGAGGCACGACCGATCAAGCTTTGTTCGAGTTCTTGGGTGTATTTAAGTTGTCGATCTCTCGCTTGGGTTATGTCTTTGTTTGCACTAATCGCTGAACTTAAGTGATTACCGTTTTGGTCTACCACTTGCACTCGCTCAGGCGTCATACCAGTCACACTACCTGCGACTAAATTGACGATAGATTCGATATTTTCAGGTTGGATATTGCTGCCTGAGTAGAGGTCTAGCATAACTGATGCTGAAGGTAACTCTGGTTGCTGACGAATAAACAGCGTTTTCTTTGGTATCGCTAAGTGAACTCTTGCGCTACGTACGGCTTTGAGTGCCATGATAGTGCGAGATAGCTCGCCCTCTAAACTATAGCGATATTTAGCTTGCTCCATAAATTGGCTGGTACCAATTCCTGAGCTATCAAGAGAATCCATGCCTGAAGGCACTTTGGCCTTTACGCCTCGAGCTGCAAGTAACATCCGTGCTCGGCCGAGTTTATCTTCTACCACAAGAACTAAACCACTGCTGGCATCTAATCGATAGCTGATCCCTTCTGATTCTAAAACTTCGATGATTTGCGCAGTATCAACATTTTCTTGATTGCCGTACAAAGGACGATAGCCCTGGCTGGCACTCCACAACATAAGTACGATGACGCAGGCTGCGACGATAGCGAAGATAGCAAGCACCGCTGCTTGGCGGTCACCGCGATTAAAATCCCGCCATTTCTCTTTTAGGGTGTTAAGGCCTGCATTGGTGGTAGCTGTATTAGCTACTGGAGCCTCGGCTTGGGTTATTGTTGTCGACATCGTCTAGTAATCCTTCCCCAAATATATCACTTGAGTAGTTTGAACATATTGCCTGTGGTGACACTGCTTTATATGCATCATTAGATTGGCATCTTCATTACGTCATCGAATGCTTGCACTAGACGGTTTCTAATTTGGATCATGGTAGAAAAGGAAAGACTGGCCTTTTGAGAAGCGACCATTACCCCCACTAAGTCATCACTTTCTCCACTATCAACGGCACGCATTAGTGCCGATGAGGCATTTTGGTCGGTATTAATCGCGGCAACTTTCTCTTGCATCAAATCGGTAAAAGAGGGGGCGTGCATACCTGAATCTGCCGGGTTGGGGCTGACCTTTATTGCGCCTTTGGCCATTTCCGAGTGAATGCTTAGTTGTTGCATCATCGAATCAGCGCTGATGGAAATTGCATTAGACATGAGTTTTCTCTTTTAAATATTGTTAAGCAGCGTGACCAATTTCTGCAAGGATCTGGTCGATATCAATACCTTCTTCACGCATCTGAACTAGCTTGTAGCGTAAGGCTCGCGTAGTCATTCCTAGAGCTGAGGCGGTTTGATTGCGATGACCGTTGTGCTGTTTTAAAGTGTCGATGATGTATTGAAATTCAGCTCGACGCTTAGATGCCTTTAAGCCCAGCTCGCTTTGTTCGCTATAAGGTTGAGCATCTTGGTCGACAAGGCCGAGTTCTGCAGCTTGCAGAGCCTGTCCACGACGCATTACTAATGCTCTTTGGATGGTGTTTTCTAGCTCGCGCACATTTCCTGGCCAATTGTGGCTCAACAGTAAATTTTTAGCCTGATCACTGAAGTAACAGCTCTGTTCACCGGCCAGCATTTTGTACTTCTGTAAAAAGTGCTCCGCCAACGGCAGAATGTCTTCTCGGCGTTGGCGTAAAGGTAGAATTTTTAGCGGCAATACATCTAAACGGTAGAAAAGGTCTTCTCTGAATTGACCATTTTGAACTGCACTGCGAAGGTCTTTATTGGTAGCCGCAATTACCCGAATGTTTAAAGGAATTGATTTGTGCCCTCCTAAGCGCTCGACCTCTCTTTCCTGTAAAACGCGCAATAACTTGGCTTGTAGTAAAAGTGGCATTTCACCTATTTCATCAAGCAGCAAGGTGCCACCATTGGCCATTTCAAATTTACCTGGCTGTTCGTTCATCGCGCCAGTAAAAGCACCTTTGACATGACCAAATAGCAAGGACTCTAAAATGCTTTCCGGTATCGCGGCGCAGTTGATTGCGACAAAAGGTTGCTTGGCTCTATTTGAATGGCGATGAATGTACCGAGCAATAGGTTCTTTGCCTGTGCCACTTTCTCCGGTTAATAAGACGGTTGCTTCTGTCATGGCGGCACGATGAGCAAGCATCAGCAGTTGTCGACTTTCGCGAGCAGCGCTGACGAGATCGTTTTCGGGTAGCTCTATGCGGCGTAATCGATGCAACAGCGAACTGAGTTGCTCGTCATCAATGGGTAACAATAAGTAATCTTGAATTCCTGACTGCATGGCAATGCTAGCCAGCTCCGTTTGTTCGGGGTTCAGCAGTGCTACTTGATGCTTGCCTGGAAACTGACGCAAGCGTCGATCCACTTCTGTATTGTCACACTCTGAAAGGTTGACCAAACTTAGCCAAGGGCGAGAGCTGTCAGGATCTTGCCAAAGGTTAAAGCCTTGTAGTGTCAGTTTCGCTAGGCTTGCTTCAGGCAAACTAGAGTCTACAAATCTTAAACTCGAACGGTTCATTGTGATGCTCCTGAAGTCAAACTTGAGGCAGTTTGAGCTGAAGTTTTAACTAAACGTATCGAGACCCGACGATTTAACTCCCGTCCCTGCTGGTTATTGTTAGCTGCAATCGGGGCGCGGGTTCCATGGTGTCTGACTTGGATCATCCTTGCAGGCACGCCAAGCTCAATTAGCATCGATGCAACCTCATCAGCACGTTCTTTACTCAGCACTAGGTTGGCTATGCGGTTGCCTGAAGCATCCGCGTGGCCATCTATAAGTACCTCTGCAATGGTGCTGTCGGCTTCAATGTAGCGAGATACGGCGACTAAATCTTTGCTGTGAACTGTATTTAGATGGCTAGAGCTGGTATCGAATAGAAGATCTAACCTGCGAACGTAACTAAATGGTTTAGGCAGTAGCTTTTGTCTGCACAAGCGAAAATTATTGGCTACAGCTCTTGTTGCTACTGGAGTTGAATCAACTCTATATTGACTACCATCCGTGCTATTAATAGAGACTTCCCATTTGAGGCCTTGTTCTAGAGCCTCTAAAAAGGGGGCGATCGACTGTTTGCTGCTGGCTTGATTCCCTTGCCATTTTAAAGACGTTGTCGCTTCTCGCTGTGAGGTATGATTTTTCCACGCTGGTGACACCACCGATGCTTGGCTGTGGGTGTTATTCATACTGAGCCAATCTGCCGCTAATATTAGCGCTAAAGGTTCACCTGGCTGTGCGGTCAGCGATAGCGAGCCAAAACTCTGAACATTGTGGGTAATGACACAGCCAAAAACATCCCCTGAAAATTGCCATTGTGCTTGCTCAAGAGGTGTTTGGTAATTTGTTGTTAAAGCCATAGCATTATTTATGAATGCGATATAAATAACTAATAAATAGTTTAGCTTATAAACTAGTGGTTTCAATTGTTAATAATCCTCAGTTTTATCCCTTTACAGTTATTTTTGTTTTTAGTTGCTGCTAGGAGCTGACAATTAAACACATAATGTCGAAGTATGTAAAACAATTTATTCTCTTTATTAATAAAAATAACCCCATATTAAGAAAGGCTGGTTTATGTTTATTTGTGTCATGATTTAAAAAGCTGGCAAATTATATACAAAGTGTAACAAAGCTAAGTTTTTTTCATGTATATGTTAGGGGTAAATAACGTCTGCGGTTATTTTTTTGGTGGATTATTGCGTACTTACAGATTTTTTGGGAAATTTTAAAAATGTTTAAAATAAAATTAAAGTTTTCGTTGTATCGGTCGCTTTAATTACTCCTCTAAAATTAATTGTGTGCTGTATTTTTGTTTTTTTATTTTTTAAGTTCTATTTATTTGTATTAGGTATTACTATGTAATTCTGTTTTAAATGCTGCGTCATTAAGTTGTCGTTAGTCAATTTAATAACTATTAATTTGTGTCTGTCGGTTATTTGGCAGTATTCTTTGTTACAAGGTTTATAATGAAAACAACCGCGAAAGCAAAGCTGGTAAAACAATCTAATAATGTAGAAGTAAGGCCTGTTGCTTTATTAAAAGAGAAACTTGCAAGAAGTCGATTATTGATACAATTGACACATTGTCAGCGCCCTATGATGGACGCAGTCAATGAGCTGTTGAATCCAATTATTCGGCAGGGACATCATGCTTTATCTCAAGTGGTCATGTCGGCTAAATCTGATGCTATAACACCAGAGCTTCACCATGCTTGGTTTTTACTAAGCTATCAGCGCATTGAGTTAGGCTGGTGGAAAATAGATAAATGCACTTTAGATCAGCTTGCAAGTGGTTATTACGGCAGCTTTACGAGTGCTGCTAAATCGCCTCTTAGAGCGCCAAGCCAATCTGAATTTCGTTTAGTTAAAAGACTGATGTTGGCGGCGATAAATACTTTACCAGTTGCTGATATTGATACTGATGAGCTGGAACTTGAGCTGATAACTAACACTACTCCGATAAAAGCTCCTGTATGTTGTGAGCTGAATTTTCCTATTGCCCATATAGGTCCTGGCATCCGCTTTTACATGGCTGAGTATCTTTTAGGTTTGATGGCTGAGCAGCCAAGTCAATACCAAGCCGATCCGGATTTGAATGACAAACTGGCAAAGAGTCTCAAACAACTGCCGTTTAGAGTCATGCTTGAATTGGGGCAGCAGAGTATACCTGTGACAGGGCTACAGCAGCTTAAAGTCGGTGATATTTTACCGATGAATTTGCATTCTCGCTGCCCAGTAACTGTGGGTAAACGGCCTATTTTTTACGCCACCGTCCATGCTCATGAAGGGCAAATGGTTGCCAAATTGACACAAGAAGCCTTTCAAACAGAGGAACAATCCAATGGCTGAACAAAACATTTTGCAAGATGAAGATTTTTTACTTGATGACGAATTTTTTAGTGAAAATAGCGCTAGCGCACAGCCAAAGCCTAAAAAAGATATGTCCTTTTTTCATCAGCTGCCGGTTCAGGTCACGTTAGAGTTAGCCAGTGCTGAGATGTCACTGGGAGAGCTGACTCAGATGGGCGAGGGAGATGTCGTCGCCTTAGATCGAATGGTGGGCGAGCCGCTAGATATCAGAGTTAATGGCGCACTGTTAGGCCGCGGAGAGGTTGTAGAGGTTAATGGGCGGTACGGTGTGCGTTTACTGGAAGTTGAGGCGATTAGCCTAACCGGAGCCAACGACTAATTATGTGGCGAGTTTTGCTTCTGCTTCTTGTTGGCTTTTCCTCTAGTGCATACGCCAATGATGGTTTTACGCTATTTACATTAGGCGATGGAGCCCAAGCCCAATCAGTAAACGTGAAGTTAGAGATCTTGGCATTAATGACAGTGTTAAGCTTTTTACCTGCACTGTTAATGATGCTGACAAGCTTTACTCGCATCATAGTGGTATTAGCAATATTACGTCAGGCTTTGGGTTTGCAGCAGAGCCCACCAAACAAGGTATTGATCGGGATCGCGCTAGTGATGACCATTTTCATCATGCGGCCCGTGGGGCAAGCAATCTATGACGAAGCCTTCTTACCATATGATCTAGGCCAAATCGAGTTAACCGAGGCCGTTGTTAAGGCGGAGGTACCACTACGAAAATTTATGCTGGCTCAAACTCGTGAGACTGATCTTGAACAGATGCTAAAAATAGCGGATGAGCCAACAACACTTACTGCCGATGAGATCCCATTTTTCGTATTGATGCCTGCATTTGTGTTGAGCGAGCTAAAAACAGCGTTTCAGATAGGTTTTTTACTTTTCCTGCCTTTTTTGGTGATCGATCTGGTTGTCGCCAGTGTGTTGATGTCGATGGGGATGATGATGCTTTCTCCTTTGATTATCTCCTTGCCATTCAAGTTAATGGTTTTTGTACTGGTTGATGGCTGGTCAATGACAGTGAGCACCCTCGTGGCGAGTTATGGTTAGCTGCCTTAACTTGGTATTGGGTTATTAGAAAGGAAAATGCTGATGAGTATTAGAGGCACAGAGCAACAACAGAGCCCTTGGGCTTCGATTGGTGATGGTTGTTTCATGGTATCGGGAGTACTAATGATTGTATTAGTGCTGGTCAATGATTGGTTGATGGTCATCAACTTTCTGCTGTACAGGAACGGGTAGAAATATGGATGTAAATGAACTGACATCTATGTTTGCAGAAGCTATTTTTTTGGTGGTGGCGATGGTCGGGGTGCTGGTTGTTCCTGGATTACTGGTTGGTCTGTTGATTGCGGTATTTCAAGCGGCTACACAGGTGAATGAGCAAACCCTTAGCTTTTTGCCGCGACTGGTATTGACCTTATTGATGGTGCTCTTTGCAGGGGAGTGGTTATTACAGCAGATAAGCGACTTGTTTCAACGCTTATTCCTCAATATTCCGCATATCATAGGTTGATGAAGATGGCGCGGACGTTAATCTTGGCAGAGGCACGCGCTTAATGCTGTCGCTCACTGCGGTGCAAATCAGTACCTTTATAGCAACATTTTGGTGGCCGTTTTGTCGAATTATGGGCGCCTTTATGGTGATGCCGTTTCTGGGCAGTAGCTATGTTCCTGTGATGGTGCGTATTCTTTTAGCCATTAGCATCTCGGTATTGATTGCGCCAATTCTGCCACCTTTTCCTGAAGTGGATGCTATCTCGCTACAAGCATTGTTTCTCGGCATAGAGCAACTGTTGGTTGGTTTTATGTTGGCGTTATTCTTGACCATTATGATCCATGTTATGTCCCTAGTCGGCGCGATGATGTCAATGCAGATGGGGTTAGCAATGGCGATCATGAATGATCCGGCAAATGGCGGCTCGAACCCTATTCTAGGGCAGTGGTTTTTGCTTTATGGCACGCTGCTTTTTCTTGCATTGGATGGTCATCTCGTGGCGTTGGGCATCTTGGTTGACAGTTTTCGACTCTGGCCGATTGGGATGGGGGTGTTTGACCTGCCTTTAATGGGACTCATTGGCCGAATAAGTTGGATTTTTGCGGCTTCATTCATGTTGGCACTACCTGCTGTGCTGGCGATGTTAATGGTGAATGTCACTTTTGGGGTGTTAAGCCGCGCTGCGCCCTCTTTAAATGTGTTTGCTTTGGGCTTCCCAATGTCGATGCTAATGGGCCTTTTGTGTGTGTTCTTCTCTTTTAGCGGGCTACCTAGTCGCTATAGTGACTTGTGTTTAGATGCTCTCTCGGCCATGTATCAATTTATTGGTGGTGTGCCATGAGCAATAAAGATAGTGGCCAAAGTAAAACTGAACAAGCCACACCACAGAAGCTTAAAAAGGCTAAGAGTGAAGGCCAAGTTCCTCGCTCTAAAGACCTCGCTTCATCGGCACTTATTATTGGCTGCTCATTAATGCTGACCACCAGTGCGGATTGGATTGCTGCTAAAGTGGCAAAGATGACGCGTACCAATATGTCATTTACCAAGGCGCAACTGGATGAGCCTGGCATGATGATGCGCCACTTAGGGCAATCATTATTAGAGGTGCTGAATATACTTGGGCCGCTTTTTCTGATGGTTGCCTTGATCGCTATGGTCGCAGGAGCAATGCCTGGTGGGCCAATATTTAACTTTAAAAATGCGGCATTTAAATACAGCCGAATTGATCCTATCGCCGGTATAGGTCGAATGGCATCGGTGAAGTCTTTAGTTGAGTTAGTTAAGTCGATTCTGAAGATTGTGTTGTTGATGGGCATTATGTGGCTCTTTCTTGAGAAAAATCTACAAACATTGCTGAGCTTTAATCAGTTACCGGTAGATGAAGCGGTATCTAAAGGCATCGAGATGTTATCGCTTGGGATGTTTTTTCTAGGGCTCGGTCTACTGCTTATTACCTTTATTGATGTGCCTTACCAATATTGGCATCACCACAATGAGCTAAAAATGTCTCTGCAGGAGGTGAAAGATGAGCATAAGCAGCAAGATGGCAAGCCTGAAATCAAAGCGAAAATACGACAAATGCAACAACGTATTAGTCGGTCTCGAGCCGATATATCAGTCCCAAAAGCCGATGTGTTGTTAGTTAATCCGACCCACTATGCTGTAGCACTTAAATATGACATTGATAAAGCTGACGCGCCTTATGTGCTGACAAAAGGCACAGATGAGCTCGCGCTGCATATGCGTGAAGTGGCTAAACGCCATGATGTCGAGGTTATTGAGCTGCCGCCACTAACTCGCGCTATTTATTACTCTACAAAAGTGGATCAGCAGATCCCCGCAGCGCTCTTTATCGCAATTGCTCATGTTTTAACTTATGTGCTGCAAATCAAAGCCGCAAGACAGGGTAAGCAAGCTCAGCCCGAGCCGTTACCACACTTTTTTATTCCGAAAAACTTACGACACGACTAAAGGATATTCGATTTCATGAACTGGTTCTCGCGCACTTTTTCCGGCAGTCCAAGCTATATCGGCATTCCGATTATGCTACTCACCATTTTGGCAATGGTGATTTTACCTTTACCGCCATTCCTACTGGATATTCTCTTTACCTTCAATATTGTATTGGCGGTGATGGTGTTACTTGTTGGCGTATCGATTCGGCGACCACTAGAGTTCTCGGTATTCCCTACAGTGTTGTTACTGGCGACGCTTTTGCGCTTAACCTTGAATGTTGCTTCTACGCGGGTGGTATTGATAGAAGGGCATCAAGGTGGTGATGCTGCTGGTAAAGTGATTCAAGCTTTTGGTGAGGTGGTGATTGGCGGCAACTATGTGGTTGGTGCGGTAATATTTTTGATCTTAATGATCATCAACTTTGTGGTGATCACTAAAGGTGGCGAACGAATTTCTGAAGTGTCAGCGCGTTTCACACTCGATGCATTGCCCGGTAAACAGATGGCAATTGATGCCGATCTAAATGCGGGGATCTTGACCCAAGAGCAAGCAAGAGATCGTCGACAAGAGGTGGCACGCGAGGCTGATTTCTACGGTTCTATGGATGGTGCCTCCAAGTTTGTTCGTGGTGATGCCATTGCAGGGATTCTAATTTTAGCCATCAATATGCTGGGCGGTCTCGCTATTGGGGTCTTCATGCATGACCTTAGTGCAGCCGAAGCCTTTAAAACCTTTGCTTTACTGACGATTGGCGATGGCTTAGTGGCGCAGATCCCATCACTGTTATTAGCGACAGCTGCGGCGATCATTGTTACGCGTGTCTCGGACGCCGAAGAGATGCCCGAGCAGTTGCGACAACAACTTCTGGCTAACCCTAAAACATTAGCCACGGCCGCCATCGTCATGCTGATCTTAGGCTTAGTACCTGGAATGCCTACTTTTGTCTTTCTAGCCTTTGCCGCTTTACTTGGTTTTTCTGCCTGGAAACAGAGTCAGCGCAATCCTGTGATAGCAGAGTCGAAAGTCGAAGCTCAAATCGAAACTAACTTAAGTGAGCCTTCGGCCCCTAGTTGGGATGCTTTGCCATTCACTGATTTGATTGAAGTAAGACTGGGATATCGCTTGGTACACTTGGTTGAGCGCAGCAAAGGTGCCGAGCTGCAAAAGCGCTTAACGGGGATACGCAGAACGCTGTCTGAACAGGCTGGTTTTCTTCTGGCAGAAGTTAGAGTTAGGGACAATTTGTCGTTAGCCCCGAATGCGTATCAAATCAGTTTAATGGGTAACCCTGTGGTATCTGCAGAGCTGGATCCTGAGCGGTTGATGGCAATTAAAAGTGGTCCTGTATTTGGAGATATAGATGGTGTTATTACCAAAGAGCCTGCTTATCAGATGGACGCAACTTGGATTGAACAAGAAGCTAAAGCCAATGCGCTTAACCTCGGCTATTCAGTTGTAGACAATGCCACTGTGATTGCCACCCATGTTAGTAAATTGATCCGGGAGTCACTTCCAGATATGTTGCAGCATGATGACGTTCTGGCATTGAGCGATCGCCTAGCGAAACAATCACCTAAGCTTGCTGAGTCGCTTAATGCTGCACTACCTCCTATTTTACAGCTCAAAGTATTTAGGTTGCTGTTGAAAGAGCAGGTCTCTTTGAAAGATATTCGCACCATTGCTACTACTTTGCTTGATTGCAGCGAGAATAGTAAAGATCCAGTATTGCTGGCGGCAGATGTTCGCTGCGCACTGAGAAATACAATTTTGCACTCAATCGTCGGTGCAGAGCCTAAATTGAATGTGATGACCTTGGCGCCAGAGTTGGAACAGACCCTGATCACTGCGCTTAACCAAGCCCAGCAGCAGGGCAAGGTTGCACTGGATAGTTTTCCGGTTGATCCGCAACTACTGGCACAGTTACAGCAAAGGATGCCAGAGTTACTGGCGCAAGCAAAAGAGCATGGTCATAGCCCATTGCTGCTGGTCTCGCCGCAATTAAGACCTATTTTGGCACGGTATGCATTAGCGTTTGCCCGAGGTTTGCACGTGCTGTCATATAATGAGATCCCTGAGACTCGAGAGCTAATGGTGGCGGGGCAGTTAGGATAATAAATTGCTATTTGACCTATTAGGCCAAATAGCAATTGAGCATGAGGGGGGTTTAAGTTTGCTGTAAAAATGCCAGCAGTGCGCTTAGGGCTAGGTTTCTGGCCTTATCGCGCTCCATGAATATTTCATGGCGAGCATAGGGAATTTTGAGCAGCTTGCATTGACCTGTAGCCGCTTTTTTTTGAGCGGTATTACTGACAATAGTGTCTTCTTCAGCTTGCAATACTAGCAAGGGAATATCAATATTCTGTGCGGCCTTAATGGCATCATCGCCGGCGTCGATTGACTCTACCAGCCAATGATTAGTCGGCGAACCTAGCTGTAACTTGGGCTCTTGCTCATAGAGTTTGCGATAATCTTGGTAACGCAGTTTACTGTTGGTGAGATCGTTCTTGTCGAACTCATCTGCATGGTAACCTTTGCCACCCAATACATAATTTGGTTGCTGTTTGTTATGATTATCGAGTCGTGCTGCTAACCAACGAATAAAGCGTTTAGGCAAAGGTAGTTTAATGCCATACATAGGTGCAGAAAAAACGGCGGCTTTAAACACTCCTGAATGCTGCTCTAGGTATAAAGTACCAATTGCGCCTCCCATGGAATGTCCTACTAGAAAGTAATCTTCTTCTGGCTGTGGCTTTACAACTTTGTTGATAAAATCGCCAAAATCGTCGACATAACGCTGGAATTTGTCGATATGTCCTTTATGTGGATCTGTGGTTGTTCTGCTGGAAAGGCCCTGTCCACGATGGTCAATGGCAAATAAACTGTAACCTTGCAGGTACAGATCAAACATCAACTCTTTATACTTCAAATAGGACTCAACTCGGCCGCTACTGAGTACAATTGTTCCTATGCTATTTGGATTGATGATGCAGGCATAAGCCAGGCTGACATCATCATTTGCTTTGAAACTTGATTGAGTCACTTGCTGCCAAAATGCAGTTTGTTCTGGGCTATTGAGGTGATGCTCTGATGAAAAGGAACTTGCAGTGCTTAATGATGGAGCGGGCTCAGCGGCATTCGGCATAATGATTATCTAAAGAATAAGGTTAGCTGCAGTGTAGCAAACTCCTTGTGGGGATAAAATGGCCGCTTATTGCGGCCATTGATATACTGATTGCTATTATAGTGCGGCTTGCTGTTGCTTGATGAAGTCGTTAATTTGCTGCTCAAGAATCGACATTGGCACTGATCCATTGGCTAATACTGCGTCGTGAAAAGCTCGAATATCAAAATTCTCGCCTAGTGCTTGTTCGGCTTGAGCACGCAGGCGCTTAATTGTTAACTCGCCAATCTTGTAAGACAGAGCCTGTCCAGGCCAAGAGATGTACCGGTCGATTTCGGTGGTAACATTATGCAGCGACAGGGCCGTGTTACTTGCCATAAAGTCCATCGCTTGTTGACGGCTCCAGCCTTTGGCATGCATGCCTGTATCGACAACTAATCTTGCTGCGCGCCACATCTCATAGGTTAGGCGACCAAAATTGCTGTATGGATCTTGGTAAAACCCTGCCTCTAACCCTAGGTACTCAGAGTAAAGTCCCCAGCCTTCGCCAAATGCAGAAATATAGCTGTAACGTCTAAAATCAGGCAGATCGGTTAACTCACGATTGAGTGAGATTTGTAGATGATGACCAGGCACCGCTTCATGCAATGTTAGGGCTTCCATCTCATACAAAGGGCGTTTATCGAGTGCATAGGTATTGACCCAGTAATAGCCGGGCTCATCGTCACGGTTGGAGCCAGAGTATCTGCCGGTTGTGTACTTTGGGGCTATTTCCGCAGGCACTGGTGCTATACCGTAAGGTTGGCGTGGCAGCTTACCAAAGTACTTAGGTAGCATGGCATCGGCTTTCTTAGCAATATAGGCCGCTTCCTTTAGTAGCTCCTCAGCCGTTTTAGGGTAAAACTGTGGATCGGTTCTTAAGAAGTGTAAGAAGTCAGCAAAACTCCCTTCAAACTCCAATTCGTCGATGATCTGCTGCATCTCGGCGCGAATACGTTTAACTTCGCTTAACCCCAGTTGATGCACTTCATCTGAAGTCATGTCTAAAGTCGTGTAGTAACGTACTCTATTTTCGTAGAATGCTTCACCGTCGGGTAGCTTTGAAGCGGCGATGTCATTACGGGCATTGGGTATATACTCATTGACCATGAAATCGTAAAACGCTTGATACTCTGGTAGCACGGTATCTGTAACCAATGCTAAGCCTTGCTCGGTGAGCGCGACTTTTTCTGCGGCAGTGAAATACTCAGGGTACTCAGTAAAAGGGCCGTAATAACCACTTTCTTTTGCTGGCACTATGAAGGCGCTGATACTTGTTTCAAAGCCATTAAGGGTGACTTTTGCCGGCGTAATTCCTGCTTTAAGACCCTGTTTTAACCAGTAGGTTTGCTGAGCAAAGTAAGTAGGTAGCGCTTTAAGTTGGCTGATGTAATTTTGATAGTCTTCAACTTTTGCAAATCGCCCTTTTGAGATAGAAGCTATATAGGCATGAAAGCCACTTTCTGCAGACAGGGGAATGTAGTGATCTTTATAGCGATATTGGTCAACACTATTCTGTACTTGGTCCTGCAGGATTTTAGCATTAATAACGTCGTCAGCACTTAACTCTGCTCGGTTTAGTGCTTTTATCTGGCTGAGTAATTCAATGCGACGCTGGTTGAGTGATGCCAGTGACTCTGGTGATAAGTTTTGTAATTTTCCCGCCGCTGATTGAGCACCCAAAGAGTAGGCAAGGCTTGGGCTTTCATCTAAAGAGATCTGCCAAGAGGTATCGATAGCTTGTTGCAGTTGTGCGTTTATCTGTGATTTTATCGGCGCAGTGGTAGCGCTAGGTTCGCTAACTGACGAGGTTGGGGCGGTTTGACAGGCGCTTAAGCCGATAATTAACACCGAGGGTAGTAGGTATTTATACATGATATGTCCGTGATTTTGTTATTATTGTAAGCTCGATTATGCCTATTGTGTTGTTAAAGGTCACGTAGGAAAGTTATACCAAATGTTATGAGAAGTATGGCCTTTATGATTGAGCTTATCTGACTTTATAAGGGGTTATACGGCAGGTACAAAAAAACCGGCCTTAGCCGGTTTTTTATGAGGTTATCTAATGCTAATTAGTATAAGACTAGATAACGCGTGAGAACTGCTGCTGTCTTGCTTTCTCACGGTAGTAAACATCAAAACAGATACAGATGTTACGGATCAACAAGCGGCCAGTTGGGCTGATGGTGATCTTTCTATCTGTGATGTCGACTAGCTTATCGTCAATGAACGTTTGCAGTAGCTTTAAGTCTTCTACAAAGTACTCTTCGAAGTTGATATTCAGCTTCTCTTCAATTTGTGCCATATCTAGGTCGAAGTGACAGATAAGCTGCTTAATCACTACGCGACGAATTTCATCGTCACGGTTTAAGCCACAACCTTTCCAAAGTGCATGGCCGTTAGCATCGATAGATTCGAAGTAAGGACGGACATCTTTTTGGTTTTGTGCGTAACAATCGCCAATCTGGCTAATTGAAGAAACACCTAAACCAAGTAGGTCACATTCTTCTTGGGTCGTGTAGCCTTGGAAGTTACGGTGCAAGCGACCTTCATTTTGAAGAATTGATAATTCATCATCTGGTTTAGCAAAGTGGTCCATACCGATATATTGGTAACCGGCGCCCGTTAAGGTTTCGATTGTTTGATGCAACATATCTAGCTTTTGCTGTGGAGACGCTAAGTCTTCATCTTTAATCTTACGCTGCGCTGCAAAACGTGATGGCAGGTGAGCATAGTTAAAGACAGATAAACGATCTGGATCGAGATCGAGTACGCGTTGCATGGTTTCTGCAAAGGTCTCTGGTGTCTGGTGAGGCAAGCCGTAGATAAGGTCGATGTTAGTAGAAACAAAGCCAAGCTCTTTTGCGCGTGCCATCAGGTCAAAAATGAACTGTTCATCTTGTTCACGGTTAACCGCAATTTGTACTTTCTTATTGAAATCTTGCACACCAATAGAGATACGGTTGAAGCCCGCTTCTTTTAGGGTGTCTAGCATAGACAGCTCAATTTCACGTGGGTCGACTTCAATTGAGTACTCGCCGACTTCTGCTACGTTAAAGTTAGCTTTAACAAGTGCAGATAATGTTAGGATTTGCTCTGGAGTCAAGAATGTTGGTGTACCGCCACCCCAGTGAATTTGGGTGACTAAATAGTCTTTGAATAACGGCGCACGCTTAACAATTTCAGCTGCTAGGTATTCAATGTACTGATCAGCTTTATGTTGGTGGCGTGTGATGACCTTATTACAGCCACAGTAGTAACAAAGCTTTGCGCAAAATGGGATATGAATATAAAGAGAAAGCTTATCACTTTTGCTATTTTTGATGGAGGTCAGCAATTGATCTTCGGTAAACGAATCGTCGAACTCTAGCGCCGTCGGGTAAGAGGTATAACGCGGTCCGCTATAATTGTACTTTTCGATCATTGACTGATCCCAGCTAATTTGTGTGGGCTGCTTCAAGGCATGTCCTCCGACGTTTAGTAATTTAGCAACATGTGAAGTATGCATCGTAATTAGTGCAATAACCTTGATCCATGTTGTAAATTTGGAATGTGGGTAACAAAGAGCAACAGAATATCGCTGAATTTAAGCTCTATGTCTGCGCTGTTAAGTAGATTTTGTGCACAGACTCACCCAATATTATTAAAATCTTCTATAAGTGCGATCTGGGTAGAATCTAGATAGAGAGATAGTACAAGCTTTAACCATAGTTGTTGATGCTGATTAGTGCAGTGACGCTGCATCGAATTCGCTAAGTTGTTTAGCCTCTTCGAGTATTTGAACTTCGAGCTCTGCTTCTGATTTCATACGAGTATAGTCGAGCTTCATGCGTTGTTGTTTTGACAGCGTTTTACGCTGCTCTTTAATTGGATGCTCTTTTATTACTTCAAAATGTTTGAAAGTCGCAGGGTACTTCTCGCTAACAAGTTCTGACATACCTACCAAATTGAATAGTTTGGCGATACGCATTACTCCTTCAGAAAGCTCGCAACGCTCTTCTAGCATGGCTGCTGCGATGTAGCGAATGCTGTCTAGCAACTCTTCAGACTTTGCTTTAGCGGCTTCAGCTTGCTGTTGTTGCTGCTTTGCCCTAGCTTGGTTTTGCTTGCGTAAGCGCAGCAGTAGCGAGGTCGCATAAGCGGTGAGTGCAACGAGTATAAAAAAGCCAATAACAATAAGCGCTGTGGTCATGCTAGGTCCTGTTGCGGTTAAAAAGCGTTCTAATTAATTGGATAGCAGATAAAAATATGGCATCAATAAAGATGCCATAAAGTGTCGGTATATTGAGAGCTAGTCGTTCTGGTAATCTTTTAGCAGATCGGCACCAGATTCAAACTTGTCGAATAGGTCGTCATCAGAGACTGCTTTCTTCGCTTTAGGTTGCTCCTCTTCATCAGATAAGCCGAGCTTATCTAACAGAGTTTCAATTTGAGTTAATTGCTTATCTAACCACTTCTGGTCATCTTGGTTAAGGCTCTTACCCTCTTCAAGCATGTCTAGCAGGCTATTGAGCCTAGGATCTTCCTCAAGCTTTAATAACTTCTGTTCATCAGTCAGTTTCGGCCCTTTAGGCTTACTCTCTACTTTTTTCTCTTTAACAATATTGAGCTGAACAGGTTTCTTGCTGCCATGACGAGGGTCGCTGTTTTTGGCGCTGCCCCCATTGGCTTGGTTTTCAATCATCGAAGCGTTGTGACGGCTTCCCGCTTTATTGCCAGCAACCTGTTTTTTACCCGCAAGAACTCGTTCGTGCTTCTTGGTTCTTGGAGCTAATTTTGGAGCATTTTCGTTGCTCTTACGCGTTTTCTTACTACGGGACATGATTCGCTTATCTCGATAACTTAAAAGACTCTGCTGCTGACAGAACTAGTTGTCTCTATCAACAATTGAAGTTTGGTCGCGTGTTATACCAGATCCTGATGGTTTTTGCACCAGAATGAGATCGTTTGCTGCAAATAATAGCTTAAAACCGTCATTTTCAGCCAGATATTTGAAACTTTGCTGTTGGTAAAAGCTTACGTGGGTAAGGTTGTTCTTATAATGCCATTTATCAAATCCAGCTAAATCGGTAAGTAATGGCGTGTTAATCGCAATCCACCCCCCCGGCTTAACTCGCTCACATAGCAGGGTCCACTCTTTGCGCGGGAACTTAAAATGTTCAAATACGCGATAACAACAGATGAAGTCATATTGCAGGTTTAGCTGCTTAGTCCACGGGGCAAGGCTGGGATCATACTGGTTTATTTGGTGGCCGCGCTCAGTCACTCTTCGTAAATTTTTGGGATTAAGAGTTCTACCAAAATTGAGCCCAAGCAGAGAGTGGTCTGTGGTTTCACATTGCAATACTAAATCGAATAGAAATTGAGATAGCGATTTTTGCTTGTTGTTGGCTAAGCGATACTTTTGCAGTTCTGCGGTGTGTGGCAGGTGTGAATTTGCGTCTGCAAACACCAGTTCACATTGGTGACAGCGGTATAAGCAGCGTTTTTTATTCTCAAAAAATATCTGATTGTTGTCACTAAAGCATAATGGACATCGACGCATTAAAACGACTCCAGCTACATTAATGGTGAGAATAGCCGCAAAGGCTGTTGAAGAAAAGAGAGAGTAGCCACTCAACAACTTGACTTGATATTAACATATAAACCAATTGTTTGAGTGATACCAATTGCATTAAGTATTTGACCAGTTCAGAGCCCCTCAGCCTTTTCAATTCAAAGCGCATTGGTAAAGAAATGGTTATTCCCTTTTAAGCCAATGCAAAGCAGAAGTGGAAAGACTGAGGGGCTCACGTAGTGCGGGTTTCAAAACGCTGTATGCTTCGCTATGGGATTTGGATATACGACTAAATGGATTTAGGAGGTAGAGCGAAGCAGGATGCCAGAGCCGAGAATAACTATTAGCTCAAATTCCACTACTTGCCTACAGCGTTTTGAATTCCCGCTGAATGGTCAAACTTTTAATGCAATTGGTATGAGGATAAACCAGTATAAAGATTGGTGTATTTTAGGCAATAAAAAAGGCGACAGATAAACTGTCGCCTATAAAAGTGCAATTAGCACCAATTCTTATTTCAAGTATCCGTACTTGCTAGTGACTATCCCGGTCAATATTCGTCTTATTTTTATTGCTTTCCGTGCAATTATTTTAGTTTATGGTCTTCCCGACACTTTATTTTTAGTCCTGTTGTCTTCCTGACCACAGCTTCCGTAGATGGTCTTCATGACACATCACAATCCTATCGTCTATCAATGACGCCTAAGTAACCATCCTTGTTAGGTGTATCTAAGTATCTTCCAGTGATAACAAGCTTCCAGCGAGTGCATCCAAAGCAATTAGCTTCCTATGCCAATGTTTGTATCCTACAAACATTCTCCTATTGGTGCGCGTTTCTCTGAATGTAAGGGTAAATGCTAAATAGCGCTTTGGCCTTCCTAACCAAATCCTTACTAAAATTCTTACGACCGGGACTTCAAACTGAAATCTCTGCTCTTATTATTTTTAGTGAGTGGTCTCAATAATATTATTATTATTTCGTTAATTTATTCTTATATCTTAAATGTAAAAATACCAAAATCTGCAAGTTATTATTAAATAATTTTTGTACTAACAGTTGGGTTCATCTCGGTACGGGGCTCATTAAACCGAAATCTGTGATCACTGTCAAGTAAGTTTTTACTGGTAGTTTACGTAAACGTTAACTAGATGAAATAAAAAAGGACAGCATTGCTGTCCTTTTAGTATTAACTAATATTTACTTAAGGCTTGATATATATTTAGATAATGCGTCCATATCGTCAGCATTTAGCTTCTTAGCAATATCTTGCATCATGCCATTTAAATCGTTGTTACGATTTGTATCATGAAACTTATTTAGCTGGATCTTGATGTAATTAGCGTGTTGTCCGCTAACATCAGGGAAACCTGCAGCTTCAGATCCTTTACCTTCAGGTCCGTGACAAGCAATACATGCTGTAATGCCACGAGCAGAGTCACCGCCTTTGTAAAGCTGTTCACCTAAAGCAGGAACATCTTTAACTTCGATAACTTGTTTGGTTTGACTTGCATAGAATGCTGCGATATCAGAGATATCTTCGTCGCTAAGCATCATAGCCATGCCGCCCATGATTGGGTCTGCTCGGCCTTCTTTACCACCTGATTTTGCCGCGCTGCGGAAATCATGTAGTTGCTTTTCGATATAGGTCGTTTGCTGACCAGCAAGTTTAGGGTACATGTCTATCATGCTGTTGCCGTCAACACCGTGACAAGCAGAACAAACAATGGCTTTGGTTTTTCCTGCTTCAGCATTACCTTCAGCCATTACAGGTGAAGACATTGTGGCTAAAACAGACAGCGCAAGAGCTAACTTTTTCATGGCGTTCCAACTTCTTATTAAAATATTTGTCCTGAGCTTACTAGGAAGACCCGCAAGCGTGATAAAATGTATTTTATGTGATCGGGGTAATATTTTACACGAAATTGTGAAAATGTAAGCAACTCTTCGATATTTAACAGAGTTAGTTGAGAAAATTTTGGAGTTAATTGTGAGTGAATCTCGTATCGATTTCCGTAAAGCAGAGTTTTTAATTAGTGCGCCGGACATTGCGCACTTAAATGAATACCTCCCAGGTGACGTTGGGGTGGAGATAGCCTTTGCGGGTCGTTCGAACGCAGGTAAGTCCAGTGCGCTAAATCTATTAACGGAGCAAAAAATTGCACGTACCAGTAAAACGCCTGGTCGAACGCAGTTGATTAACGTGTTTAAACTAGACAAACATCGCCGTTTGGTGGATTTGCCGGGTTATGGTTTTGCTCAAGTTCCATTGGCACTAAAAAAGAAGTGGCAGCAGGCGCTAGGTGAATACTTACTTAAGCGAGAATGTTTAAGTGGCGTTGTAGTTTTGATGGATATTCGTCATCCACTGAAAGATCTTGATATGCAGATGATTGAGTGGGCGGTAGAGAGCGATATTCCCGTTTTAGCACTATTGACCAAGGCTGATAAGTTGGGTCAAAGTGCCAGAATGAAGATGGTTAATGAGGTTCGAAAAAAGTTGAGCAACTTTGACGATGCCGTAAAAGTAGAAGCCTTTTCTTCATTGAAAGGGATTGGCAAAGGCAAAGTTTTGGGTATTCTTGACCAGTGGTGCAAACCAGAGTGGTTGCAAGAGCAGTTGACTGCTGAGTCGATTGAAGCTCAGATTGAGTCAGGTAAGTAGCAATCTAGTCACTGTAAGAATTCTAATATGAATAACGCTCCTAATGATAGGGGCGTTTTTTTTAGCCAAAAAAAAACCGACGGAATAAACCATCGGCGTAAATTAGCTCTTTTGGGGAGAAGCTAAATTCAACAAGACTCAAGACCTACCAAACTATGTTGATAGTGCTTAATGAACACAGCATAACCCTTTTTTTAGTCGAATTAAAGTAATTACTCTAAAATTAATTTAAGACGAAAAAAAGCCCCAGCAGATTAGATCTGCTGGGGCGCCATAATTTGGCAATTCACTTCAAATCAGCGAATTTAAAAAAAGGTCTGAAAGATAGAACATCTTAACCTCTGTACCCTACGCAGAGAATATTACCCTATTAACCGTATTATGAAAAACAGTTTTTGTAAAAAACACACAATAATGTGACGCCGATCTCAAGAATCGTTCAATAAAAATACATATTCTGATCAGTATATTTCATATTACTGATTTAAAAACATAGGCTTGCATTGCTTTCTAATTGAACAATTGATTGGCGAGATAGATTTTTGATTTTCTATTCAGCGGGCGAATTGGTTAGCCGTTTTTTACAAGGGGCTGTTAGGATTAGATTGGCAGCTTGAGTTTAATGTAATGCTGATGGCTAGATTAATAGAGCTGATTGAAAGCAATCAGCTCTATCGGGCTTAACTTAATGTGATTGGTTAGGCGAGATTTGATCACCCCTAAGCTGTCGCTGTCAATTTAGTGCGCCTGCTCCCAATTGTCACCAATACCAGCTTCAGCAAGCAGTTCGACATCAAGTGTTGCAGCCGCGGCCATTAACTCACAAATCTTAACTTGCAAACTGTCAGCTTTATCAGCATCAACCTCAAACACCAATTCATCGTGTACCTGCATGATCATGGTGATTTCACCGTTTGTTTCGGTCTCAATCCATTTAGCGACATTAATCATCGCTTTTTTGATTATATCGGCAGCAGTGCCTTGCATAGGTGCGTTGATTGCTGCGCGTTCGGCAGCTTGCCTGCGCATTGCGTTGCGATCTTTAATTGCAGGTAAATACAGCCGGCGTCCAAATAGTGTCGATACATAGCCCAGATCAGTGGCAATAGCCCGAGTCTCTTCCATGTAGTTGAGTACACCTGGGTAGCGCTTAAAGTAGGTATCGATATAACGTTGTGCTTCCGCGCGAGGGATATCTAACTGCTTGGCTAAACCAAAAGCTGACATGCCATAGATTAGACCAAAGTTGACAGCTTTTGCACGGCGACGTTGATCGCTAGTGACTTCACTGAAATCCACATCAAATACCTCTGCTGCTGTGGCTTTATGAATATCTTTGCCTTCAGCAAACGCGGTTAGCAGACCTTTATCTTGCGATAGGTGCGCCATGATCCTTAGTTCGATTTGCGAGTAATCGGCTGCAAGTATTTTTCTGCCTTCAGGGGCGATAAACGCATGGCGAATGCGGCGACCCTCTTCGGTTCTAATAGGGATGTTCTGCAGGTTCGGCTCACTAGAAGACAAGCGCCCTGTAGCAGCATTCGCTTGGTGGTAGCTGGTATGGACTCGCCCTGACTTGGCATTGACCATTAAAGGTAGCTTGTCAGTATATGTGCTCTTTAGCTTGGCAAGACTGCGGTGCTCCAGGATGATTTTCGGCAGTGGGTAATCTAGTGCTAATTCGACTAACACCTCTTCAGCGGTTGAAGGGGCACCTTTTGGGGTTTTCTTGATAATAGGGTAACCGAGCTTCTCGAAAAATAACTCTTGTAGCTGTTTTGGCGATGCAAGATTAAATGGCTGACCTGCAATTTCATGGGCTTTTGTTTGAAGATCATCTATTTTACGCGCAAGCTCTTCGCTTTGCTGGCCTAACAACATGCTATCAATGAGGACGCCCTGACGCTCAATTGTTGATAGAATATCGATCAGCGGTAGTTCTATATCGGTAAACACACTGGCAAGCTGGGGTAGCTTCTCTAATCGAGGCCACAAGTGTTGATGTAGTCTTAGGGTGATATCTGCGTCTTCAGCCGCATAAGGCGCTGCGGTTTCCAGTGGGATCTGGTTGAAAGTGAGCTGTTTAGCCCCTTTACCGGCAATCTCTTCAAAACTAATATTTTTATGGCCAAGATATTTAAGCGCTAAGTCATCCATATTGTGTTTTGATGCGACAGAGTTAAACACGTACGATTCAAGCATGGTATCGAACTGTACACCCTTGAGCTTAATACCGGCATTAGCAAAAATGCTGATATCGTATTTAAGGTTTTGACCAACCTTTTTAATTGCTTCATTTTCTAACAATGGTGTTAGTTTCTCAAAAACCAATGCTTTATCAAGTTGCTCTGGTGCATCTACATAGTCATGGGACAAGGGCAGGTAGGCGGCTTTGCCTGCTTCTACTGCAAATGATATCCCAACCAGTTCAGCTTCCATGTAGTTGAGACTTGTGGTCTCAGTATCAATGGCAATGAGATCTGCTTTACTAAGTGTTGCAATCCAGCTGTCGAGTTGCTCAACAGATAAAATAGTGTCGTACTTGGCTTCAATATCTTGCTTAACGACGGCTTCATCGTTGTCTTCATCTGCGGTGGCGGTGGATTTGTTATCTAGTACCTCCGCTAACCAACGCTTAAACTCCATTTCGCCATAGCATTTAACTAGCTCATCTTTATTAGCTGGTTCAATATCCATGGTGCGCCAATCTTGCTCAAGTTCTACATCAAGCTTAATGGTGGCGAGCTCATAGCTCAGTTTGAGCATATCACCATGTTCGGCAATTTTAGCTGGCATGGTTTTCGAACCACGGAATCCCAGTTCTGGCATCTTTTCAGGCGCGGCAAGAATATTATCAACCCCACCAACACCGAGTAGCATTGCTAGCGCCGTCTTCTCGCCCACACCTGGTAGACCGGGTATGTTATCGGCCTTATCACCTTGTAGTGCAAGTAAGTCGATGATCAGCTCTGGGCCGACTCCAAATTTCTCTGTTACCTCTGCAGGCCCCATTACCGTGTTGGTCATGGTATTGATTAGAGTGACGTTGTCGTCAACCAACTGAGCCATATCTTTATCACCGGTGCTAATGAGTACAGCACGTCCCTCTTTGCTGGCTTGGGTGGCAATAGTACCTATGACGTCATCAGCTTCCACACCTGGAATACACACTAGTGGTAAACCGAGGGCTTTAATGATTTGATGCAGTGGTGCAATTTGGCCGCGGAGATCATCAGGCATTGGTGGGCGCTGCGCCTTGTATTCAGAATACATGTCGTTACGGAATGTTTTGCCTTTTGCATCAAATACAACTGCCATTTGGCTAGGTTTATATTGATTTAACAGACTGCGAAGCATGTTTATCACGCCATATACAGCACCCGTTGCTTCACCTTTAGAGTTAGTCAAATGTGGCGGAGCATAATAGGCGCGGTAAAGGTATGAGGATCCATCCACAAGGACTAAAGGGTTGTCGGCAATTTTTGGCATAATAGGTATTCATTTATCGCGTTTCGATGATGGCGATAGCATGCCATATCAGCGCTGTTTCAGCTACGGATAAATAATGATAAGCCTGTGGATAACTCTGTGCATGGAACTGCAGAACCAAAAATTACTTATTTTTAGCTATAAAATGAGCGCGAGTTAAGTTGTTGAATTTTAGTGGTAAATTCTAATTGTGTGAAGTGGGTGCTATTTTGAGTAATTAAACTATAAATGTGGACTTTTTATTTTTATTCGTTTTATAAACCTATTCCTTGGTCAAATATTCACCGTTTGATAAAGTGCAGTGATAACTTAGCACGATAATTAATCTGATCAAGCGCTTTATTGCAATTTTGTTAAAACAATATGATATATAAATGGAGATTTTAATGAAAAAAGTCGCAGTTCTTTTAAGTGGTAGTGGCGTCTTCGATGGCACGGAGCTACATGAGTCTGTTTTAACTTTGTTAGAGATTGCCCGTGCAGGTGCATGTTACCAGTGCTTCGCACCTGATATCCCACAGTTACATGTGGTTAATCATCTCACTGGGGAGGCGGATGAAACCGATAGTCGTAATGTATTGGTCGAGTCAGCCAGAGTTGCTCGTGGTGATATTAAGCCGGTGACAGATGTAGTTATTAGCGAATTTGATGCATTGATTATCCCTGGTGGCTTTGGTGCAGCGAAGAATCTTTGTAATTTTGCTTTGGCGGGGGCGGATCATGTTATCGACCCGAGTGTTAAACAGTTCATTAGCCAATTTACCCAAGCGAGTAAGCCTGTTGGCTTTATTTGCATATCACCTGTGATGATCCCGCAATGTTATGAGGCAGGCGTAAAAGGCACTATTGGCTCAGACTGTGATACTGCAGCGGCATTTGAGCTGCAAGGGGGCAGCCATCAAGTTACTGCCGTAGACGATATTGTGGTTGATGAGGTCAATAAAGTGGTGAGCACCCCAGCTTATATGCTCGCTGATAATATTATTGAAGCCCATGCAGGTATTGAGAAGTTGGTTAGGCAAGTGTTATTAATGGCTGAGTAAGAAGCGGGAAAAAGGTGCCATTAACTGGCACCTTTAATGCGTAACGAGTGAATGTCTTAGCTTAGACCAATCAGTATAAGAAGTAGCAGGCCAAAAACACTTCTAAAGGCGAGTTTTAGCGGCTCTGATGTTGGGTTAATGAACTTGAGCTTAGAATAACTATGTTCTTCATTGCAAACGACATGGCCTAGCATGCTCCTAGCATTCCCTCCCTCCTTGGAGGTCTGATACAGGAGGTACGAGAGCAAGAGTGCTCGAAGCTAGAATAATGCAGGAGCCGTTGCCGAGGAGCATTTAATGACCTTACTTCAAATCCGCTAAACTCTCTCTGAGCGATCAAATGTTTATACTGAGTGGGTTTAGACTCTTAAGCTTCAATGCTGCTTGGCTACCAACATACTTAGCATCAATCAGTGAAAGGTCTTCGCCTGTTCTCTCGCCCATAGGAGGTGAAAAAGACAATCGCTTGTAGTCATCGCTCAATGTTTGCCAGCGGATTTTGTCATCTCTTGAACCGTGAGGATAAAAACCGACCGTAATGGCATTGTGCAGACTTGCCACATGCAGTGGACCCGTTGAGCCTGCAATCATCATATCTGCTGCGACTAACGAACGAGAGAATTCGCCGATATCTTTTATCGGTTTAGCCATGAGTGCGTCATGCCCATCAGCCGTGATTAATTCGACTACACTGGCAGCTAAAGGCTCTTCAGTCGGCCCAAATGTGACGATAAATTTAACTTCGACACCTGATTCTTTAGCGATAACATCAGCCATGGTGGCAAATTGCGCTGGAGACAGTGAACCTTCAGAACCACCACTACCTGGATGAATAAAGATAAGCTTCTCATTAGCCGTTTTACCGTAGAACTGTTGCCATTGAGCCCTCTCCTCGCTGACATCCCATAAGCGCCATTTTATGTCTGCTGGGGGAATATATTGTTGGCATAAAAAGTACTCAATATGATCTGTACAGTAGCGCCATTCAGGTTTTAAACATGCACTGCGATTAAGTGGCGCTCTATGGGTATATAAGTATTGGAACCATTTTCTACGCTGGCCTAGTCGATAGGGAATGCCTGCGGCTTTAATGACTTTGGTCATATCTTTATGACTATGCATCACAATGGCTGCATCGTAGCCTTTAGCTTTGATTAGCTCAACGAGGTTCGGATCATCTTTTTTATAAATAAGTAGGTTGTCTATACAGTCGAACTGACAAGCCAATGAATGGATCAAGGGGGAAACGATGACATCGATCTGAGCGTCGGGCATTGAACGTTTTAACAATGATATTGCTGGTAATGAATGACAAAAATCACCCAGCTTATCGACTCTGACAATCAATATCCGCTTCATGGATGGAAACCTTAATAAAATAAAATTAGTTATACATGTTTGCCCATAAGATGACAATTGAGTCTATGGGTTTGTAAGGCATCTACGAGGTTTAGCTGCCAAGCAGACAAGCAATGGCAGCATATTGGTCATTTATTGACGCGCATCTATTGCTGTTAAGTAGACTTTTTTCGACTATCAATAAAACCTTGTAATACACCGACCAGCAACCCGCCGAGGTGTGCACCATTAGCAATAGAAAGACCGAACATATCGGTAAAGCCAAAGACGAGCCATAGCAGCATAAAACCGATGTAAGCAGGTGGTAGCCCAATACCTGATTCTGGACGCTTAACTCCCATAATCCAGGTGTAGCCGACTACGGCGTATACCACTCCTGATAGCCCACCGAAATTGGGGCCAGCCATAAAGTATTGCAATATATTCGGTAATGTACCGCCTACTAAAAGCAGTATAAAGAGCGGTTTAAAGCCTATTTTATTCTCAATCTTACCGCCTAAATACCACCACCATAATAAGTTGAAGATGATGTGCATCGCTGAAAAATGGATAAGGCTTGGGGTGAATAGTCGCCAAAATTCATTGAGTGAGACGGGTGAGGTGGCGCCAAAGAAGGATAAACTTTCAAAAATGGGGTTGGCAAAGCCGAGATTCATGGCCGCATATATGACTAAACAACTGAAAAATACCAGCAAAGTGAGTGGGCCAGCGCCAGTGATAAATTGGGTGACTAACTGCAGAGCAGGATTGCCGTAGTCTAGTTGGGTCTGGGTGCTACCATTTTCCCATGACGCAGCGAGATACTTCTGGTCATAAGGGTTGCTAAGAAACGCATGATACTCTTGTTGAACTTGAGACCGTTGAGTTTCATCGTGCAGTACCAGCATCACTCCTTGTTCGGCGGGCATAATGCTACAGGTGATGTTCTGCCCTTTAAGATAGTCGATGAGGGCTTGCGCTGCTCTGCCATTGGGTAAGCTGCCTATCTCAATCATCGCTCTCTCCTGCTGTCATTAATCAAAGGAGTATTACGTGTTAGCTTGATGCCAAGCGCTATATCCGCCATCTAAGCTATAAACATTATCAAAACCTTGCTCATTTAGGTAGGTTGCAGCGCTTTGACTACTAATACCGTGATAGCAGACAACAATTAAAGGCTGATCCATGTCGGCTTGGGCAATAAAATGGCTGATGTTTTCATTACTTAGGTTAAAAGAGCTGTCGATATGTCCAGCCTCAAAGCTGGCTGCATCCCTTATGTCGACGATTTGCAAATCGGCTGTGGCCTCTTGCATGTGGATGAGTTGATTTACACTTAAGTGTTGAAACGCTGACATAGAAAACCTGCATTAATCGAATATGTGAGTCGCGGTAGCTTTGAGATAAATAGGGGGTAGCAATCTTGCTAGCCCCCAAATACAATTTAATCCCAGTTTAGGATCACTTTTCCAGATTGTCCTGATCGCATAGCATCAAAACCTTGTTGGAAGTCATCTATCTTGTAGTGATGAGTGATAATAGGTGAAATATCTAAACCTGATTGGATCAAGCTCGCCATCTTGTACCAAGTCTCAAACATCTCACGGCCATAAATACCTTTGATGATTAACCCTTTAAAGATAACTTTACTCCAGTCAATGGCCATTTCGCCACCAGGAATACCTAGCATAGCGACTTTACCACCGTGGTTCATGGTATCGAGCATTGAGTGGAAGGCTGCCGGTACACCTGACATCTCAAGACCTACATCGAAGCCTTCAGTCATGCCAAGTTCGTTCATGACATCTTCCAAGCTTTCCTTGGCAACGTTGACCGCACGGGTGGCGCCCATTTTTTCTGCCAGCTCGAGACGGTATTCGTTTACGTCTGTTATCACCACATGACGCGCACCTACATGACGACAAACTGCTGCAGCCATAATGCCAATCGGACCTGCACCGGTAATCAGAACATCTTCACCGACAAGATCAAATGATAATGCGGTATGAACAGCATTGCCAAATGGGTCAAAAATAGCAGCTAAATCATCAGAGATATCATTTGGGATCTTAAAAGCGTTAAAGGCTGGGATCACTAAATATTCAGCGAATGCACCTTCACGGTTAACCCCAACACCAGATGTGTTACGGCATAAATGAGTACGACCACCACGACAGTTACGGCAATGACCACAGGTAATATGCCCTTCGCCAGATACTCGGTCACCAATAGTAAAGCCGCGAACCTCTTGCCCCATATCGACAACTTCACCCACATACTCATGGCCAACGACCATAGGTACTGGAATGGTGTTTTGCGACCATTCGTCCCAGTTGTAGATATGCACATCGGTGCCACAGATGGCGGTTTTACGGATCTTAATCAGCAGATCGTTGTGGCCCATTTCAGGTTTCGGGGCGTCAACCATCCAGATGCCTTCTTCAGGCTTTAGTTTGCTAAGCGCTTTCATCTTATAACCTATGCCAGGCCAACTATTGTTAACCTTTTAATTGATACAAAAAGGGCTACAACTCTGTGTAGCCCTATTGGGTTAATTCTAGCCGATAATCCCCATCTCTTTCGCGATACGGGTAAAGGCTTCAATAGCTTTGTCAATTTGCGGCTTGGTATGCGCAGCAGACATTTGCGTTCGAATACGCGCTTGACCTTTCGGTACCACTGGGAAGGAGAAACCAATCACATAGATATTCTCAGCTAGTAGGCGGTTGGCGAAGTCACCGGCCAGTTTAGCATCGCCGATCATTACTGGAATGATGGCATGATCAGCACCGCCAAGGGTGAAACCTGCTGCTGACATCTGCTCGCGGAAATAACGGCTATTTTCCCAGACTGCTTCACGCAACTCTTGGCCATCTTTAAGCATTTCTAATACGTGGATAGATGCCGTTACAATGGATGGTGCCAAAGAGTTAGAGAAAAGATACGGGCGTGAACGCTGGCGTAACCAGTCGACCACTTCTTTCTTCGCCGAAGTGAATCCACCGGAAGCACCGCCAAGGGCCTTACCTAATGTGCCTGTAATAATATCGACGCGATCCATAACCTCACAGAATTCATGAGTACCACGTCCCTCTTGGCCTACAAAGCCTACTGCGTGAGAGTCATCGACCATCACTAGCGCGTCGTACTTGTCTGCAAGATCACACACACCTTTAAGGTTGGCGATAACGCCGTCCATAGAGAATACGCCGTCAGTAGCAATCAAAATATTACGTGCGCCAGCTTCTTTAGCCGCTTTTAGTTGGGTCTCAAGGTCTGCCATATCATTGTTGGCATAGCGGAAGCGCTTTGCTTTACATAAACGTACACCGTCAATAATGGAGGCGTGGTTTAATGCGTCAGAGACGATGGCATCTTCTGCACTCAGTAAAGTTTCAAATAGGCCAGCATTGGCATCGAAGCATGAAGAGTAAAGAATGGTGTCTTCCATGCCTAAGAAGGAGCTCAGACTCGCCTCTAATGTTTTGTGGATATCTTGTGTGCCACAGATGAATCGCACTGAAGCCATACCAAAACCGTGTGCGTCGAGCCCGCCTTGTGCGGCCTTAATTAGCTCAGGGTGATTTGCTAAACCTAAGTAGTTATTGGCACAAAAGTTAATTACTTCGTCGCCATTGACTTCAATTGCAGTCTGTTGAGGAGAAACAATTACGCGCTCGCTCTTATACAGGCCTTCCGCTTTTACATCGGCAAGCTGTTGATTTATCTGGTCGTAGAATGAGGTCTTTGCCACCCGAATTCTCCTTAATTAGCATAGTTTTGATTATTGGAGTGGCGGCATTTTAACCTTAAAAAGCCCAGCTCTACAGCCTTTTTTTCTGCAACATTCTCCTGATAAGCCAGATTAGGTCTGGAGAATGTTTCGGATTAGTTAAACTAATTAAGAGTTTGTGTTTTACTGGTTGATATTCCTGCTGTTGAGGACTATATCCATTGTTAGGGCTTAGTTGCTTAAGCTGTTGCTTTTTAAGTACCAAGCCAGAATTTTAATGAAAGGGTTACATCCTGATTAGTCAATGAGTGATTAACTAAATCTATTGAAAGTCAGCGAACTGACTAAGATTATAAATAGTGGTTTCCTAGCACAGTATTCAACAAGGTATTTATACCAATTGCATTAAAAGTTTGTAGTGGTCAACTAATATTGGCCACGATCTTAGAGTTTAACCAAAACAATCGTTCTGATTCATTAGGTGTCAGTCCGCCGTTATATTGGTGCGGGCGAAGCTGACAATAATATCCAATTATGTATCGTGTAATTTCTTGCTGAGCTTCAGCAAAGCTACGATACCCTATTGGTGGTATCCATTCTGTCTTAAGGCTCCTAAAAAAGCGTTCCATTGGACTATTATCCCAACAGTTCCCACGTCGAGATAAACTTTGCTTGAGCTGATATCGCCATAATAGTTGTCGATATCTTCTGCTTGTATAGTGAGTCCCTTGATCGCTATGGAGCATAACACCTTTAGGTTTTCCACGACCTTCATAGGCCATCGAAAGCGCTTTGCCCGTTAAACGGCTATCAGGTGATAACGACATAGCCCAGCCAATGACTTTACGAGCAAATAGATCAATCACAACCGCTAAGTACATCCAGCGGTTACCTGCCCACACGTAGGTGACATCACCAACCCAAACTTCATTCGGAGCGGTGACAGCGAATTGTCGACCTAGGTGATTAGGGATTTCGATGTGCTCTAGTGTCGCTTTTCGGTATCTGTGCTTAGGTACCTGACAACTCACTATACCAAGCTCCTTCATCAGCTTAGTGGCGCGATAACGGCTTAACGAGATACCTTGCTGGCTAACCATATCTGCAACCGTCCTAGCTCCTGCCGAGCCGTTACTTGCAGTATGTACTTCGCTAACTAGACTTCGAAGCTTTACTTTATCTGCGTTTATGGTTATTGGCCGTTTTCTCCAATACTTGTAACTACTACGATGAATACTGAACACTTCGCATAATGTTTTTATGCTGTAGCTCTGCCTGAGTTTCTCAATTATTAAGAATTGTTCAGTGAGTCCGACATCAACAGAGCTGTGGCTTTTTTTAATATTTCGTTGTGCTCCTGGAGGCGAGCTAGTTGCTTTTTTAACTCTCGAATTTCAATTTGTTCTGGTGATATAGGTGATGCTTTAGGTTGCTTACCTTGTCGCTCTTCTCTTAATTGCCGAACCCACTTATCCATGGTCGATTTACCCACGTTCATAGCTTGAGCGGCTTCAACAATTGAGTAATTTTGATCTAGCACTAATTGAGCTGATTCAAGTTTGAATTCTGCGCTAAAAAGTCTTCTTGTACGTTTCGTCATAGTGTCACCTGTTTACTTATGAGGTAATGATATCACCTCTAACTAGGTGGCCAAATTCACCGTACCACTACAGTTTGACCATTCAGCGGGAATTCAAAACGTTGTAGGCAAGCAGTGGGATTTGAGCTAATAGTTATTCTCGGCTCTGGTATCCTGCTTCGCTCTCGATAATTGCTCCTGCATTATTCTACCTTCGACCATCCTTGCTCTCGTACCTCCTAAATCCATTTAGTCGTATATCCAAATCCCATAGCGAAGCATACAGCGTTTTGCCAATTTTGTTTAACCTCAGCCGCACTACGTGAGCCCTTCAGTCTTTCCATTTCTGCTTTGCATTGGCTTAAAAGGGAATAACCATTTCTTTACCAATGCGCTTTGAATTGAAAAGGCTGAGGGGCTCTGAAATGGTCAAATACTTAATGCAATTGGTATTAGTCATACCTTGTTGAAATGGGGTTGTCTAAGCTGCGGTTTCAGCGCCACTGGCCATTGAGGTATAATACTCTTCTAGCCTTTCAAAGGTGGCAGCAGACTCTGGGGTTGAGTAAGCTTTAAATATCATAATCACTCGTAGTAATCCCTCATAGAGTGACTCTTTAGTGATTGAACCAATACAAGACTGCGTTTGAGTCAATTTATAGCTTATCCAAAAGCTCACCAACATTTTTATCGTATCTGCTAGCGGCGCAATATCACCTTCTTCAACGTTTAAAAAACCATCTTCTGTTAGCTTGATAAGTACGCTACTTGAGCGTGCTAGTACGTCCTGTTGGGCTTGTAGGTATCGATTTTTTAATGCTTCATCTCGGCTGAGAATATCTGCCAGATTGGCGTACATAAAGCGAAATTGCCACAGGGTGTAAAACATGGCGTCAAAGTAACCGACTAGAAGATCGACATCGACCTCTTTGTCGACATAAGGTTGGAAGCCAGATTCTAAATGTTGCTCATAGAGACTAAAAATAGAGCGAATGATGTCTTCTTTATTACGGAAATGATAATAGAGGTTCCCTGGGCTAATATTTAGGTGAGCGGCAATATGATTGGTTGTGATTGTTCTTTCGCCATGCTGGTTAAATAGTTCTAAGCTGGCTTGTACGATTTTGTCACGGGTCTTCATATTCATCCTAAATGCTTAATATCCAAGAAATTGCCGCCTTTAATGGTAAAACTCACTAGGCTTGGCGATAAAAATGCGCGCGCAACTCGACATATTCGCGGTTAGGCGTCTACGTTAAGTTGTGACTATCATGTTAGCATTGAGCCAATTCTTCAAGCAAAACTGACGAAAGTAAAAAAATTCATGAATCGTAGCCTCTATTCCGCTTTGCTTTATCTTATCTCGCCATTGCTGATGGTTTATTTATTTGTACGTGGTTTTAAGAGCCCTGATTATCGTCTTAGATGGAATGAACGCTTTGGTATTAAACGATTAGAGCAAACTGATCTGTTACTGCATTGTGTTTCTATGGGGGAAACCTTAGCTGCTATTCCACTGATAAAAAAAATTCAAGCAGCCTACCCGGATCTATCTATCACAGTCACTACTACCAGCCCTACGGGATCGAGAGAAGTAGTTCGAGCATTTTCAGAGCAAGTACAGCACTGCTACCTGCCATTCGATCTAGCTTGGTGCAGTAAACACTTTATCAATCAAGTTGCACCTAAATATTGCATCATTATGGAAACTGAGCTGTGGCCTAACCTAATTCACTATCTTAAGCACAGTGGCGCCAAAGTGTTGTTAGCGAATGCTAGATTGTCGCAGAAATCAGCTGATGGTTATCAGAAACGCCTAGATTTGAACCTACCGATGCTACAAAGCTTAGATGCAATAGCTGCTCAGTCGAAACAAGCTGCGGCTCGCTTTATCGACCTTGGTGTTGCGACCGATAACATAACGGTATGCGGTAGCTTGAAATTTGATCTCAATATTGAGCAGACACGCATCGATGCTGCTCAGATGATGCGAGAAAGCTGGAATGCACTGCAACGTCCTATCTGGGTGGCAGGCTCGGTGCATCCTGGTGAGTTCGACTCTATGATCCTGGCTCATCAACGGGTGCTACAACAGTATCCAACAGCGTTAATGGTACTCGTACCACGTCACCCTGAGCAGTTTGATGCAGCGGTGGCTGTGGTCAAAGCGGCGGGAATGCAGGTGGCTAGGCGCAGTATAAATGATGAGGTCACTGCGCAAACTCAAGTTGTCGTTGGCGATACGATGGGCGAGCTGCTCACGCTATATGCAGCAGCAGATCAAGCATTTGTTGGTGGCACCTTGATCGAAAATGGTGGCCATAATCCATTAGAGCCCGCAGCTGTGGGGTTACCAGTATCTGTTGGACCACATCATTGGGATTTTAATGAGATCACTGAATTATTGCAGCGAGAGGGAGCATTGCAGGTCGTTGACTCTAGCGATGCGTTAGCTCAGGTTCTCATTTCAATGTTTAATGACAAGCACGCCTATCAGGCGGCAAGTGAAGCGGGTAAGCAAGTTATGTTGCAAAATCGAGGTGCATTAGATAAGCAGTTTGCTCTGGTGAGTTCAATGTTGAAAGTGAAACCTAGCGAGAAGAGCTAACTCCCGCTATCCCGCTGAAATAACAGCGGGTATAAAGCGAAGCTTATTTTTTGATGAGCGCTGTACGATATGCTGCGTGCAACAATTGCCAATTTTCCTCGCTAAAGCAAAGCGTTGGCAGTTTGGCTAACTCTTTTCTAAATGAGCGAAGTAAGCGATCCATATTGGCTTTTTGCCAGTCAGCTTTTGCTGTTCTTAACTCGCCACGATCGAAATCAATCAAGTAGAACTGTTCATCCGCAATTAGGATGTTTTTAGCGTTAAGATCGGCGTGGTACACCCCGTGATTATGGAAACGGGCAATGCATTGACCTAAAGCCTGCCATTGCTCGGTAGTCATTGCTGTTTTACTTAGTCTTGCCACGAGATCTTCGGCGCCTTCTACTCGCTCGATAATTAAATCAGCGCGGTAGTTAAGGCCGCTTCGCTCGACATTTGCAGCGATAGGTTTGGGAACGGGGAAGCCCTGATCATATAGGGTTTCCAGTAACGCCAGTTCGGCCACTGCTCGGGTACGTGTTAAACCTGTAAATAGATACTTATCACGGCTGATCTTTTCTATTAAGCCGCCACGATAATAGTGACGTAATACCCATTGTTGAGCATTTTCTTGTTCACTACTGGCATCGACAAACCAAGTGGTATAACGGCCTTTAGATGAGCCTGTTACTGCTTCGCGTGCACGCCAGAAGTCCACACTAAACCAAGTCGTTTCGATATGTTCAGAGGTATGTTCGCAATAAGCGATGCTGCCAGTGGCTGTTTTTTTAAACTTCATAGATAGAATTGTACGCTAAAGCGTGGAACCTGCAGCCATTCTACATTAAGATCGGTGGATTACGCCAAATAACCTTCGAGTCCTATGAGCTTAACGACCGCGAATCTCTCTACTGAATCACAAGTCAATACGTTGGATTTAACCAATGCTAACTCTTTGTGTCTACTCAGGCTGTCGGCTATTGGCGACGTATGTCATGCGGTTGCTATGGTGCAATCGATTCAACGACGTTATCCGCAGCTCAAAATTACTTGGGTATTAGGCAAAATTGAATATCAACTGTTAAAACACCTTCCTGGAGTGGAATTTGTGATTTTCGATAAGTCACAAGGCTGGCGCAGTTACATTAATTTAAAACGAGCGCTGAAAGGGCAGCTGTTTGATGTGTTACTGCATATGCAAATAGCGCTTAGAGCGACGATTGCATCCCTTGCTATATCAGCTAAGGTGCGTATTGGTTTTGATAGGTTTCGCGCCAAAGAGGGGCAATGGTTGGTGACTAACCGCCGCATAGAGCCACAAGCAACCCCCCATGTACTTGATGGTTTTATGGGGTTTGCTAAGGCCGTTGGCGTTACGGATACCCGCTTAAGTTGGAACATCCCGGTTCTTGCTGCTGATACAGAGTTTGCTGAAAGTTTGATCCCAAGCGGAAGTCCGATTTTGGTTATATGCGCTGCAGCAAGTAAAGCCGAGCGTAATTGGCTGCCAGAGCGATATGCCGCTGTGGCTGATCACGCTGTGGCCTGTGGCTATCGAGTGATGTTGTGTGGCGGACCGACAACATTGGAGAAAAAACTGGCCGAAGCTATACAAGGTTTTGCTCAGTCAGAGCTCGAGGATCAGGTTGGCAAAACATCATTGCTGCAACTGTTAGCACTGTTAAAGCAAGCCAGTATAGTGCTGGCTCCTGATACTGGCCCTGCACATATGGCTGTGACGCAAGGTACGCCAGTTATTGGTCTATATGCTCATTCAAACCCAAGGCGAACAGGGCCATATTTATCACAAGATAGTGTTGTGAGTGTTTACGACACCATTATTCGAGAGCAGAAAGGTGACGATGTGCCATGGGGCGTTAGAGCTAAAGGTGAGCAGCTAATGCAGCAGATTGAGGTTGTAGCAGTCATTGAGCAGTTTAACCGTATGATGCGCTAATATCTGTGCTTTCTAGCAGGATTTAAACTGCTCTGAAAAGTAAACCCTTTCAGGGCTTATCACTTTCAAGTAAAGCATGATTTGTAGTAACGCATGCTGTTCCAAATCCTTTTTTGAGCCAGAAAAAACAATATATTCAATGTGATAGTTGTTTGGCAGAGAAAAGTAGAGTGAACTTGCCATTCCCCCCACTTTTTGCGGTAAATTACCGGTCATGATAAGCGTTTCGAATGGGATCATCGCTGGCATCTCGCCCATTTGATGTGCATCTACAATTGTCTGATTAAAATTGGCAAAAGGATGGCCTTTAAATAACATCTTCTTAGCCGTAATCGTAGGAATAATTCCTGATTCTTGACGAGAATCTGCAATTACATTTATTTGCAGCTTGCTGCTCGCATTGCTGGAATCAACACCTATGAACATAAAGTCATGCAGCTGTTGCCTGCCTGCTCTTAACTGTTTCTGTTCCGCCAACGAGATCCCTAATAATTGATAGAAAAGCGATTGCTGCTCGTCATCAAACAAATTGTCAGCGATATAATTCCAACGGATTTGCTGAGCATTGTTACCCAGGTATTGCTTCAATTGATGGAGTTCAGGTTTATCCAAGTAGTCCATACGTAACATATGGTAGGTAGTGGGAAAGAGTTGGTGCCAATTCATGAAGCTTGATAGGCGCCTTGGTAGCTTGTTTGAGTGGCCAGTCAGTAGCCTTAGTAGTTTATTGTCATTTCCACTAAGATAACTTTTTAGGTTTTTCAGTCCAGTAGCTAGATCGCGAGTTTGCTCTTCGGAACTTAAACGTTGCCAATAAAACATCTTTTGGTATTCCGAAGAGCCATCATCAATCAATTCCAGTTTTTTAATTTCAACCCCTGAGATTCTAGTCAGATACCGAATGAGCCTAGCAAGATCTTTACTCCAATAGGTGTTGCCGTAAATGGTGATATGGCTGTGAGGATGACCTGCCAACAGTGTGGCTGCATGTTGGCATAGTGAAGCTATGCTAACAAAGGATGCGGCATTGATACCTTGCAATAAAGCTTCGTCGTTAACTGGATGTCGTTGCCAGCAAATTAACTTAGGGTTGTGGCTTTGATTGTTAACGAGCATTGCTGCCTGCTGCACGCTAGGCAGAGTTGCTTTATCTATATAGATTTCGAGAGCATACGGTGATTGCTGAGCATTTGAAGATGAAGATGCCACAGGTTAACTTTATTCGCGCAGGTGATTCATCAATTATAGTTGAGGGTTATTTCACGAGCAATCAAGACATTAAGATAACGAGATCAAGCACTGTTGTTTGTATAGAACAAAAAATTAATTTGTCAGCCTGAGTTATCAAGTCTCCGATTTCTTGGTCAACATGTTATTATTAACGGCTATCAAACAAGATTTAACAACATTAGCACTGTGTTGTTTTGCTTGTTGTATTTTTAAGGGTGCTTATATGTCGCTGTCCCCAAAATTTTTATTTGTTCCTGTGTCTTCATCAGAAGGCATGGGCGAATATATGCGCTCTTTAATCATCGCCAACGAAGTGAAGCAACGTTGGCCTGATGCTAATATCCAATTTATTATAAGTCGACAGGCACCCTATGCATTCACATGTCCTTATCCTGTGGCACTTTTAGATGATACGCCGACAAAAAATACTAAAGCGGTAAATGACTTCCTCTCTTTTTACAAAGCTGATTTTGTTATTTTTGATGCTTCAGGTCGTCGCTCACAGTTGGTTCATGCCAACAAGTTGGGGGCTAAAGTAATATTCATTAGTCAGCATAAACGTAAACGTAGTCGAGGGATGAAGCTGTTACGAGCGAGAGTGACGGATAGCCATTGGGTGGTGCAACCCGAGTTCATTATCGGCACGATTAGCTCGTTTGACAGACTAAAACTTAAGCTGATTAACAAACCTGAGCCGACTATTATCGGCTCGGTGTTTGCAAGTCCTGTTGCGCATAGGCAATCAGAGTTACTTAAAAAACTATGTTTAGTCGCAAATGATTTTATATTGTTTAACGCAGGTTCTGGTGGACATAAAAATGGGCAAGGCCATTGTATTGAGGAGTTTGCTATGGCCGCGGCAAGAATTTACCAAGCAACAAAAATACCATGCGTGGTAATTTTCGGTCCGAGTTACCCTAAGGCAATGCCAGAGTTTGAAGGTGTCATTAATATTAAGGAATTGATTCATGTCGATTTTATGGATCTTCTTGATGCTTCGAAAGCTGCGGTGCTAAGTGGTGGTGATACACTTTTACAGGCGATAGCGCTGAAAAAACCGTCGGTATCGGCCGCCGTGGCTAAAGATCAGAATTATAGAATTAGAGTGTGCCAAGAAAGAGGGCTTACGGTGAGTAGCAGCGTTACCGCTGATGAGTTGACTTCAAGACTGCTTGATCTTATTCAAGCTGGGACTGCCCAGCAACTCGATACTGCTTTGACGCAGTGTGAATCGACCAACGGCTTAGATGTAGCAATGGAAGTGATTACTGACTTGATGAGTGAGCAGAGCGCTGTAAGCTAACAAAACTAAATATTGATTTGTTGGTATTAGTAATAAAAAGGAGAGCAAGAGCTCTCCTTTTTATTACTTAGCTCTCTTTAACTCTCTGTTGCTCCGTTCATCAGCCTGTATTTGTCGTGAACTTGTGCTACTGAGATATCGGCAATATGTCCTTTGCCTTGTGTAGCATACATAACATGAGATGTAGCTGATTCTGGCGGAGCCCAGTAAGGCTTTTTCTGACGCATCATGGCGAGCAGCGGTCGCTGAGCTGCAAAAGCAAAATGCAAAATTGCGGTATCAACAGTAATAACGAAATCCGCTTTTGCAATTAGCGAAGGCAACTCAAAAAAGTGTTTGTCTACGGTAAACACCACAACTTGTAGTCCAGACTTTGCAGTAAACGCTTGCGTCTCGCGGGATACTTCTGGATAACTTTCAGGAGTGGTATTAATAATAAAGCGCTGACCGTTATCTACTTTAGCTATTTTCTCAATTAGCTCAAAAAGGTAATTGATAGGCCAGTCTTTTTTTACATTGGTAGAAAGGTGATTAACGAACAGTAACTTCCCTTGTCTTTGTGGGTCATTGAAATGACGTTCTAGCCAATCCTCTGTCACAGGTAGAATGGTTTCAGGAATAATCATGTTGGGCATGATCTCTGTAGCAGCTACGGATAGTCCAGTCACTGTGTTGAAAATCAGCTGATAGCGATCGGTAATATGGTGAGTCGCTGGTAATAAAGTTTCTTCAAGGACAAATGTTGCATTCGAATGGCGAAAAAACCAAGGGTTCAAAAGCCCGAAAGAAGCCTTTTTAGGTATGCTGGAGACAATAAAGGCCGCAGAGGAAATTTCTCGTGCTAGCTGGGAGTATTGTCGACTTTTGCTTACGGTATGGCAAAAGATGATGTCATATTTTTGCTGTTTGGCTTTTTCTGTGTTTGCCTGCATCGCTTGTGGTGAATCGGTGCAGCCATAGGTTAGGTTGAAAGCTCCTTCCGCCTCCATCCATTGCTGCAGTATTTTACTGCGCGACAAGCGCCATTCATCGCTATTACAGCGATTATCATCTAACCAAATATCTAATGTTATATGTGGGTGCTGTTGCTTCAAAGCGACAAGAAAAGTCTTTAAATAAAGAAAATCCCCTAAAGCAACGGGTGACATGAATAACATGCGCTGGCATTGCGCTAATTGATCAGAAGTGATGATAGCCATATTGATAAGTGTTCCTATTTTTAGTCGGCTTAGCATACCTTGAATTTGTTGGCTTTGAAAAAGATCCAAGTTGATATTAGAGATAAATATGAGCTTTTTATGAATCTAGTCCTCAATTACTGGCGCTGAAGGCGCTACTGATATAGTTTCAATATTGGAATATGGTATTATTGTTATAATTGAACCGTGCTTTACGGCCGTAATACGACCTTAAACTGAAGGCTTACTTTTGATTTGCTTTGACGCGCTGCATCCATACTATTTACCACAATACTTACCTGTGATGCATGAATTGCAATTGCGGGGAGAGCTTGTTCATTTTGTTATCTATCGGAGTGATGAGCAGCAAGCTGCACTAGATGCCTTGGTCAAAGAATATCAGCTCTCTGTCACTTGGGTAGATAATCAAGAGCAAGCATTAGCGTATTATTTAGAGCAAAAGCCTAAGTGGGTTGTGTTTGGCAACACGTTTGATGGCGACAAAAAGCTCAAAGGAGTTTGCGGTACAGCGCTCATGCAGCATGGTATCGGGCCCAAGTCAGTATATTACACAGTGTCTGATTCAGACTTTGATGTACGTTTTGTGGAAGGTGAATATCGGTTAAACCGACTACAATCAATGTTTCCAGACAAGCAGTTTATCGATACTGGATATGCCAAACTCGATCCTATTGTGCAAGGAATTGAAGCTGGAATTGATCTCGAAAAACTAGGCTTGGATCCTGCTAAACCAACGTTGCTCTATGCTCCGACTTTCTACCCTAGCAGTATTGAAAAGATGGCTACCAACTGGCCAGCAGAATTTGCTGAATATAATATCTTATTGAAGCCGCATTACTTTTCTTTAAGTAAACCTGCTTATAAAAAACAGAAAAAGTTATTATTACATTGGGCTTCCTATGACAATGCTTACCTTGCAACGGCGGAGCAGACTAATTTATTGCCATTTATGGCCAGTGCAGATCTGCTGATTAGTGATGCTTCTTCTGCATTGTTTGAATTTGCGGCGCTAGATAAGCCTGTTGTTTGGTGTGATTTTTATCACCTGCGTTGGAGCTACCGTGGGATCTTCAAGTTTCGCTTTAACCAACGAATGGATGAAGACCTATATCGATATGCAGCAGTGGCCAAGCATGCCAAAACCTACAAAAAACTTAAAGCAGCTGTCGATCAACAGATCGCTGAACCTGAATCATTTGCGAAGCAACGCGCTCATTACACCTATGAACTAGCCGGAAAAGTTGACGGTCAATGCAGCAAGCGAATTGTCGATTTCCTATTAACAGAGAAATAAAATGAGAATCATCACTTTTGGTACGTTTGATATGTTCCATATTGGGCATTTGAATATTATCGAGCGGGCAAAAAAGGTGGGAACACATATAACTGTGGGTGTTTCATCTGATGCGCTTAATTTTTCTAAAAAACAGCGTTATCCAGTATGCAACGAACGTGATCGTATGCGTATTGTTAGTGCATTGGGTTGCGTTGATGAAGTGTTTTTGGAAGAGTCCCTTGAATTAAAGGCCGAGTACATTAAAGTGCATAAAGCTGACTGCTTGGTAATGGGGGATGACTGGGAAGGAAAGTTTGACCATCTAAAACCACTATGTGATGTGATATACCTACCACGTACACCTGCGATATCTACCACACAGCTAATTGAAGTGGTAAAAGAGATCCCATAAACCTCAGTAGTTTATGGGAACAGTATTTACTCACCAATAAAGTGTTGCGTCGCTAACCAAGATAAATACTCAGGTACAGCTTGCTCAACAGTCTTAAACTCAGCGGTGTAACCTGCAGCTCGTAACTTTGTTAGATCTGCTTGGGTGTAGCTTTGATATGCACCCTTTAGTTTATCCGGGAATGGAATGTACTCGACGGCGCCTTTGCCGTGGTGTGCGATAACAGCGTTTGCAACATCATTGAAACTCTGTGCTTGGCCTGTACCGCAGTTGAAAATGCCTGAAACCTCAGAATTTTGCCATAACCATAGATTAACTTTGACAACATCTTCAACGTATACAAAATCACGTAGTTGTTGACCATTTTCATAACCATCAACCCCCTCAAATAAACGGCAGATCCCGTTAGCATTGAGCTGGTTATTGAAATGGAAAGCTACACTTGCCATGCCGCCTTTGTGCTGTTCTCTTGGGCCATAGACATTGAAATACCTGAGGCCGGCAACTTGGCAGTTTGGCTTTTGTTGACGTACATATTGGTCAAACAAGAATTTAGAGTAAGCGTAGACATTAAGTGGCTTTTCTAAGTCTCTTTGCTCAATAAATTTCTCGCTACCGCCATAGACCGAAGCTGAGCTAGCATAGATATATTGGCATTTTGTTCTATCACAAAACTGCAGCAGTGTTTTAGAGTATTCATAGTTATTGCTCATCATGAATTTGCCATCCCACTCGGTGGTGGATGAGCATGCTCCTTGATGGAAAATAACTTCAATCTTTCCGTCGAATTCACCTGCTATTATCTGCTCAAGAAATTGATCTTTGTCCAGATAATCTGCGATCTCACAATCCGCTAGATTGAACATTTTTGTACCGTCGGTTAAATCATCCACGGCAATAATGTCATTACGACCCATATCGTTAAGGGCTTTGACTAAATTGCTGCCGATAAATCCTGCTGCACCTGTGACTACTATCATATTTATTTCCACTTTTAGGGCGGTATTGTTCACAATACCTTAAAAGGACAGACTTACTTTGTGTAGTAAGTATTTAAAAATTCTGCGATGCTTTTCGCTGTATAATCAATATCAACTAAACTCATGTCGCGACCAGTTCGTTTACTCTCTGGTGGTGTAAATGCTAAGCGTTTATGTTGTTCGCTCAACGTCTGCCAGCGCACTTTGGGTTGAGATTTTCTGCCTGCGTAAAAGCCGACAGTTGGCACGTTGTGCAGTCCTGCAATATGCAAAGGACCCGTCGAGCCAGCCATAAACATATCTGCAGCAACTATAGATTTTGCAAAATCAGTTAGATCTTTTAGTGGTTTGGCAAGGGTAATATTGACGCCCTGCTTGCTAACCTCATCAAATATAGCTCCGGCTAAGTTCGCCTCTTCACCGCTAAACGTTAGCACAAACCTGCATTTATGCTGAGTTGATTGATCAACTTGGGTGATGAGCTTTATAAAGTCTTTTGTTGGTAAACTACCTGAGGACCCTCCGGTACCAGGATGAACAAAAATCAACTTTTCGTCATTTTGTTTACCGTAATATTGTTGCCAATGCTCACGCTCTGCTGTGACATCCCAATATCTTTTGGGAAGCGCTGGAATCGTCATGTTATGCGCAGTTAAAAAGGCCTCGATTAACATGCAGCCGCCGCGCCAGCAGCCTTCACCGACCTTGTATTGTGCATCTGTTCGGTTTTTATAAAAGTACTGATACCAGTTATGTTTAGGCGCTAACACATAGGGAATATTTAGATTACGAATGATTTTATATATTCGGAATTGAGAATTAGAAACCAATGCAGCATCGTATTGACGTGCGTCGATCTCTTTACGTATTGCCTGATCATCACCGCTATCGACAATAACATGATCAACATAAGGGCAAGCGAGCGCAAAACTCTTAAGTACTGGCGTTACAAACACTTCAATGCTGGTATCTGGCATAGCGTTTTTGAGTAAACTCAAGGCAGGCCAAAGCAGTACAAAGTCACCAATTTTATCATGTCTAAAAACTAGGATTCTCTTCATTATCATTTCGCACTATTGGGTTAACTTGTTCTGCGGTCTTCAATATTTTTAACACAGATGGCTTTAGGGTCAAATTAATCTGACTTTAACTGCTGATTATATCAGTTTTAGTAGTAAGAGGGCTGTTCGGGATGATGTTTTGTGTAGCTAAGCCACAAAAGTAAAAGTGCCTCAGCTAGAAAGTTACGTAGATTAAGTAACAGCTCGAACTAAAATTAGGTACAATTAAGGACTAATATTTTGTAAAAGTAATGAGTGTTATGAAAGATTCTCTGCCAGCATTTGAAAAAGCTAAGGTTCTTGTGGTCGGTGATGTGATGCTTGACCGTTATTGGACGGGGCCGACTGGACGTATTTCGCCCGAAGCGCCAGTGCCTGTTGTGCGCATTAACCAATTAGAAGATCGTCCCGGTGGAGCGGCAAACGTAGCACTGAATATTGCGACCTTGGGCGGCCAAGTCTCTTTAGCGGGTATTGTTGGTGAAGACGAAACCGCAGCAGCATTAACGACCGGCATTCAAGCTTTGGGTGTTGAGCCTAAATGGCACGTGGTTGCAGATAAACCAACGATTACTAAATTGCGGGTGATGTCGCGTAGCCAACAACTCATTCGTCTAGATTTCGAAGAACCTTACCAGCAAGCAGATAGCCAAGCGTTGTTGGACAGCGCCGCAAACTCTTTAGCTGATGTAGATGTGGTTATTTTATCTGATTATGCCAAAGGTGCTTTGATCGAGCCGCTAGCTTTTATTCAGCAAGCGAAGTCTCAAGGGGTCAAAGTGTTAGTCGATCCAAAGGGAAGCGATTTTTCTAAATATCGAGGTGCAACGCTGCTTACCCCAAACCTGCATGAGTTTGAGTTGGTTGCAGGAGCTGTTACCAGTGAAGCTGATTTGGTTGAAAAAGCGCATAAATTACTTGAAGAGTTTGATTTAGAAGCGCTGTTAGTTACTCGTTCTGAGCAGGGAATGACGTTGATTACGGCTGAAAATAAAGAGCTTCATATTCCTACGGTAGCTCGAGAGGTACATGATGTCACGGGTGCTGGGGATACGGTTATTTCTGCACTGGCGACTTCATTGGCCGCTGGAAGTACTATGGCTGAAGCGTGTGCAATCGCTAACACAGCTGCTGGTATTGTGGTTGCTAAACTCGGTACTTCGACGGTGAGCCGCATTGAGCTTATCGAATCATTGTCTGATACTCATCATAGTGAGACTGGCTTTGGGGTTGTGACTGAAGATCAGCTCATGTACGCACTTGAGCAAACTCGGTTACGTGGTGAGCGCGTGGTGATGACCAACGGCTGCTTTGATATTTTACATGCTGGTCATGTGAGCTATTTACAGGAGGCGCAAGCCCAAGGCGACAGATTGATTGTTGCTGTTAATGATGATGACTCTGTCAGGCGCTTAAAAGGAGATGGTCGTCCAGTAAATCCAGTGGGTCGTAGAATGGCTGTGTTAGCGGGTCTTGCGTCTGTGGATTGGGTGCTGCCGTTTAGTGAAGACACGCCGCAAAGAGTGATTGCTCGTTTATTACCTGACTTACTCGTTAAGGGTGGCGACTATAAGATTGAAGATATTGCTGGTGGTAAAGAAGTTATTGCTGCTGGCGGATTAGTTAAGATACTGTGTTTTGAAGATGGTATTTCTACTACAAAAATAATCGAAAATATCATGGCTAACCAATAGCTTGATATAATTAGAGGGCTGGCTGTTTTGTCTTATTGCATGGCAGCGAGCTCTTTAAATGATACCAATTGCATTAAAAGTTTGACCATTCAGCGGGAATTCAAAACGCTGTAGGCAAGTAGTGGAATTTGAGCTAATAGTTATTCTCGGCTCTGGCATCCAGCTTCGCTCTACCTCCTAAATCCATTTAGTCGTATATCCAAATCCCATAGCGAAGCATACAGCGTTTTGAAACCCGCACTACGTGAGCCCCTCAGTCTTTCCACTTCTGCTTTGCATTGGCTTAAAAGGGAATAACCATTTCTTTACCAATGCGCTTTGAATTGAAAAGGCTGAGGGGCTCTGAATTGGTCAAATACTTAATGCAATTGGTATGAGACTGATTTTTTGGTCAATTAGCTTGTCACTCCCCCTCGCGGTAGCTGTCTATAAACTATAATATTTAACTGGCTCATCTCTCAAAAGTATAAATCTATGAACCGCACTAAAAAAATCACAAAAAAACATATGAGCAAGGTTAAAAAAGCCAATGCGAAACTCAATACTGCTAATAAGCCAAAGTACGTTTCTAAAGCAGAAAGAGAACGTTTAGCAACGCTAGCTGAGCAAGAGGGCGCATCAATAGTCGCTGAATAGGCTGATTGTTGTGCAATTTGGTAACTTTATTACAATAGATAGCCATAATTCGGACGCAGCTAATATTAATTGCCCTAATAGATATGACAGAATAGCCGGCTAATTTTTGCTTTAGCGTTGTAAGCTTAAGCCGAAGTAACGGATAGGAGTGTTATGAATACCGTATATTCAATCGGAGAGCTGGAATCATTTTTAGTCGCAATTCTTGTGCTATTTATTGGGCATAGCGTAAATCGTCATGTTGGCTTCTTTAAAAAGTATAATATCCCAGAACCTATCATAGGCGGGTTAGTGGTAGCAGCTATCACCACCTTGCTACATTTTCAGAATATTACCCTTAAGTTTTCTTTGCCGATGCAAAATACCTTAATGCTAATGTTTTTTAGTACGGTTGGCTTGGCGGCAAGCTATAAGCTGTTAGCAAAAGGCGGCAAGAAGGTGTTTATATTCCTTGGCATTGCTTCCGTTTACATTGTTATTCAAAATGCTGTTGGTGTAAGTTTAGCGACGGCTTTGGGGTTAGAACCCTTAATGGGGCTGGTTGCCGGTTCAATTACACTGTCAGGTGGCCACGGTACTGGCGCTGCATGGTCACAGACCTTTGCTGAAAACTACGGCATGAGTACGCTAGAGTTTGCCATGGCTGCGGCAACATTTGGTTTAGTCATGGGCGGCATTATAGGTGGCCCCGTCGCGCAAAGACTTATTGATAAGCATAAGCTTGAGTCATCTTATGGTATAGGTGGTAATCACCATAAAGATCACCCCGATCTGGTGACCTATGATCAATTAGAAGAAGATCGAGTGACCGCTAAGAGCGTCATGGAAACGCTATTCATTCTGCTGCTTTGTGTGGCTGGAGCCCGATGGATTGAGCATTTGGTGTCGGTATTCAATATTAGCTGGATGAAAATGCCAGACTTTGTTTACGCACTATTTCTTGGGGTAGTGATTACCAACTTGACCGAATTGACCAGAGGTTATAAGACCAATAGTGAATGTGTCGATATACTAGGTACTGTGTCTTTATCACTGTTTCTAGCGATGGCGTTGATGAGTTTGAAACTGTGGGAAATTTTTGATCTCGCTATACCGCTGTTGATTATTCTGTTGGTGCAAACAGCAGTACTTGGCTTTTTTGCATACTTCGTAACATTCAAGTTGATGGGTTCAAATTATGACGCCGCGGTTATAGCGGGAGGTCATTGTGGTTTTGGCATGGGCGCAACCCCCACTGCTGTCATGAATATGGGGGCGCTGGTTTCTCGAAATGGTCCTTCACCACAAGCCTTTATGGTGGTGCCAATTGTAGGTGCCTTCTTCATCGATATTGTTAACTTGATTGTATTGCAGGGTTATATCGGCTTTATATTATAACGGGTTAACGGATTAGTAATATGGCGGCGAGAGTGATAAATACTCCGCCGCTAGTGCGATCAAACCAATGTAGCTTATTACTTGATTTTAGCGTCGGCGCGAGCACATTTGCCATGCAGGCATAAATCATTACAAAACTAAAATCGACTACAGCCCAGGTGATTGCAAGAATAGCTAATTGTGGGCCTTGTGGAGCTGTGATATCGATGAACTGTGGAAACAGAGCTGCAAAAAATAGTAGATCTTTAGGATTGCTTATCCCCACTAAAAAGGCTTGTTTAAACAGTTGATAAGGCTGACCAGTTCCCTTGGTACGCTCTAGCTTTAACCCTTGTCCATCAGCTTTAGTCAGCAGCAACTTAACACCAAGAAACAGTAAGTAGGCTCCGCCACACCATTTCAATATAGTAAATCCATATTCCGTAGCATTTAACAGGGCACCTAAGCCGGCAGCCGATGCCATCATTAGAATCAGTGCTGATGTTACGCTACCAAAAGCGGTCGCTACACTACGGCTTTTACCGTAATGGATGCCATGGCCCATAGACAGAACAGCCATAGTGCCTGGGGAGATGGCAATCAGTAGAATGGCGAAGAGGTACAGCAGCCAAGTATCAATGCTCATAATATTTTATACAATGTCTGAAAACTGGCTGCACTATAACGGGCTATTTAGCTTTAAGCAATTAAGCTCATACAGATTGGTATTAACTTTTAAAATCGGGAATGACTTTTGGGTGGCGACCTTTAATAGAGCGGTAAAACTTGATGATATGTTCCATGTCATGTTGAATGTCATTTGTAGTCTGCATCCCTTCTGGTATAACGACCGTTTTATTATCAAAATCGAGTCCAACTGTGATGATCGGTACCTGAGCTTTATTGGCTATATGGTAAAACCCCGTTTTCCAGCGGGTAACTGGGCTGCGAGTGCCCTCTGGTGCAAGTGCTAAGCTAAAGTGAGAATTAGATTTAAATAGATCAACGACAGCATCTACTAGGTTGTTATTTTTAGATCTGTCTACTGGAGTGCCGCCGATAGCGCGGAAGAACCAGCCCCATGGTGCAATGAAAAGTTGATGCTTACCGAGAAAGTTAATTTTTGCACCTAGCGCACCACGAGCTAAAACACCAATGATGAAGTCCCAGTTACTGGTGTGTGGACCTACGATGGCAACATATTGATGATCGGTTGGCAGTGTACCAGCTATTTTCCAGCCACTGACTTTTAGCAAACCTTTGCAAAATGATTGAAACATAAGATCAAACCGCCTAGCTATTTTTATAAGTATTATTGTTTTCTGTGACTTTTACCAATGAGCCTGCATAATTGGTAACAAGATCTTAGATGTGTAATTGGGTATAGTACACCCAATCACCTGAGTGTGGAGAGAGCCATGTTTAAAAAAGGAATTAGCGTTTTACTGTTATGTGTAGCATTCAGTGTAAATGCAGTACCGACCGATGATATTGCAAGTATATTGGAGCAGCAAGAAGCGGCGTGGAACCGCGGCGATCTTGATGCTTATATGCAAGGGTATTGGAATAATGAGCAGATGCGTTTTGTCTCTAATGGTAAGTTCCGTTATGGCTGGGAAGAAACACTGGCAGCCTACAAAAAGCATTACCCAGACAAGGCGACCTTAGGCCATCTTACATTTACAATTAAAGAGACTAAGATGCTCAGCAACTACGCAGCAATAGTGGTTGGACGATGGTCTCTTGAGCGTGTTAAAGACAATCCAAATGGCGTGTTCACTTTGTTAGTGGAGAAGATAGATGATCGTTGGGTGATAACCCACGACCATACTTCCGATTAGGTTAAATGCCCAGTCGTTATATTTTGAGGTTGAATGGTAAAGTCATCACGGCCGAGGTTCCTGCCTTTACCGTCATAGCGCACTTCTGAAAAGAGCACTTTCCCGTGTTTATCTTTCATTATTATCGTGGTCGAGCGGGTACCATATTCATGGTGCTGAATGTAGATCGAAGATAAGTGCCGCTCCCATTCTAAACTAACACCTGTCTGCGGTAGCTCATCATCGGGGGCTTGTGTACCATCAGTCATGATTGCCAGTAAGTCTTCGATATTGGGGTCTTTGTTTGTCGTGATATGGGATTCGATGGCTTGACTCCCTCGGGCCATCTTTGGCCAAATATCATCAAGGGCGCCATTGCTGATGGAATGAAATCCATGGCTTAATTGCGAGTATCGTTTTAGTCGACTGTCGAAACAGTAAAGCGCTTGTTCATCACCAAAGAGCAAGTTGAATGGATTATAGAAAGGGCTATATCGCTGCAACCATGCTTCATCTAATTCGCTGCTAGATAGCGCTTTTATGACTAGTTCGCCGCGACTTTTCATATCGGACTGAATCAGTTCGGGGTCACGAATATTGGTGAGCCCCGCTACTGCACCTCGTTGGTTGACACCAAGCCAAGTCCCGCCCGCTTCAAGATCTTTACCTGCAAGTAGTTGCTCATTATCATGCCAAAAATGAGCTGCCTCGGTAGGGCGGTGATGAAACTCATCTCGATTAGCGCAAATAATGAGTGGATATTCAGCGTGTGCTTTTAAAGCGACAAATAGAATGCACATAAGCCAACTTCAGATAAAGTGATAAATACAGACTAATACTCATTAGTAGGAAAAGCTATTAAGCGATTAGCCATTTATAATTTAATGGTGATGCCCATGATCATGAGAGTGTTTATGAGCATGTGGTTTGGCTTTGTGTAGCATTAAGCGGCTCATGAACTTGCGTGGTCCTAGGCGCAGTAGGCTGGCAGCAAACAGAATGGCAACAACCCAAAGGCTTGCCGTGTTAAGCAGGTTGGGTAAGTGCCCAAGTGCTTGCCATTGGGGATGAATCCACTCGATAACAGCTAAGAGTGCCAATAGCAGCAATAAAAGTACCGCTCTTTGTGGCCAGTTCATAAGTTTTAACTGCGCAAAATTGATAATGGGAGCTGCAATCAAAGGCAGCATTACAGCTGTTGTTGTCCAGCCGCTATAGGCTAGTGAGAGTGAAAGCACGGCAGCGCCAAGGTTGCAAAAGCGCATAGGTAAAAAGACTAAAAGCAACACTGCAACTTGAACGATAGGGCTAGATAAGGGCACAGCAGGGTGACCAATTAGATTCGCTAAAATGAGGCTTAATACAATCCAAGGCGCGCTACGGTCGACGAGATGAGCAAAGCCAAAACGTATCGCTGAGTTGGGCACTGAGTCATGTGGGTCGGTTGGCTCTACTTTACTCATAGTCAGTAGTGCGCCTATCAATAGCACGGCAACGGCTTGGAACATTGCAAAAATAGGTCCGAGCAACAGGCCTGTAATGATGATGGCTTCCGGACCTAATAATCGCTGCAGCCAGCGTTGGCCAAGCGACTCATTTTTAGGCGACAAACCAAAGTGAAATCGAAGGCTCGCAACGGCATAGCTGAGCAACAAGATTGGCGCAATGGTCAGCATCCAATCTAATAGGTGTTCAGTTGAATGGCTATGACTGTGGTGATGATCATGGCCGCCAGAGTCCATCATTAACAGTAAAAATAATAAACCTATACCGAGTAAGCTGCCGATCCCTGCTTGATATTCAAACTTACCTTGCGTATCAGTATTGGGCTGTCCATGGGGCTGATGCAATACAACATGTAAGATTGAACCAGTAACAAAGGCTTGTAAATAAACGGTATTTTCAAGACTTAAGTGAGAAAGCAGTTGCTCGCCAGCAAAATAACCGACTCCGGTTAATAACATCATTCCAGCTAAAACGATCATAGCCCAGCGGCTGCCGACTTGTGGCTTCAATAACCACCAGATAGCGACGCCGACGGGTAATCGGTGCAAGATAATGCCTAGTGCAAGTAATGGTGAGTTTCCATCTTGTTGGGCTAAAATCATTGCTCCACCATCAGTAATGGTGTGTAGCAGTAAGCCCCCAATGCCAAGAATAAGGGTTAGATTGTGGGTAACTTCTGAATAGCGATGAAATAAGCGCTCACTTAGGGTGGGGCCCCAGATCCCAATGACCACAAATACAATTGCAAGAAAACCACCGTGCTCGAGCAGCTCAGGTAAAATATGGATCAGCACTAATCCACCCAAAGAAACGAATATAAATCCGTCTAGGCCTTTTTGTAACCCAGTTCCCGATGAAAAAAATCGGTAAAATAAGGGCCCTAATAGTAGTGCGATACAGCTAGCTAAGAGATACAGCATGGAGATTCCATTTCAAACCGCGAGAGCGAAAAAGCGCCATAGTATACCAGTGTTAAGGTTAATTGGCAGAGCGATAAGTTGAATTTACATTGATATATTCTCGATGAGAAATTCATGTTAATTGTGAGTGGATCCGCAGCAAGTGCAAATATTTTATAACTTTTTGTTAGCTTTGTCGTAAAACATAATAGACTACTCTCCTAATTCAGTAACTAGGCGTCCTTTAATCTATGGATACTTTCTCTGCAGCCGTTATGCTGTTTCTAATCATGGACCCATTAGGCAACTTGCCGATATTTGCCTCCATATTACGCCATATAGAACCTAAAAAACGTCGTCGGGTTTTGATCCGCGAACTGCTATTTGCCCTAGTCATCATGCTGTTGTTTCTGTTTGCAGGAGAAGCGATTCTAAATTTTCTCAATTTGCGTTCTGAATCTGTGAGTATTGCAGGCGGTATTATCCTGTTTTTAATCGCGATACGGATGATTTTCCCACAACCTGGTGGTGTTGTTGGTCTAGCGGCTGGGGAAGAGCCTTTTATTGTTCCCATGGCGATCCCATTAATGGCGGGGCCGTCGGTACTTGCTGCGCTTATTTTACTGGCTCATACCGACGGTAGTCGTATGATGGACTGGACAGTTGCTCTGCTTGCAGCATGGGGATTAAGCGCTATTATTTTACTGTTTTATAAAGTCTTTACTAAAGTATTAGGTGAGAAAGGGCTCACTGCAGTAGAGCGCTTAATGGGGATGGTGCTGGTGATGATCTCGGTGCAGATGTTCCTAGACGGCGTGGCAAGTTATATGAAAGCACTGTAACGGCTAAACCTAAGTGATTGATGCGGTCATAGGCCATTTCAATCACTTTCTATCAAGCTTACCAAAGATACAAATGTTGCAGAACAATTATTAGACTGTAATACTCTGAATATAATATTCAAAAATAACAATAATTATGCTTACTTGTCTGTTTCTTTGTGCTGTTAGTCTGACTTCAATCGATTCTACTGATTATCAAAATTTGCTGCCCTATCAAGGTGTGCCAACTTCGATGGAGCAAAGAGATAATAAAAAAAATCTCAGTATTGGTTCTGTCTATGTTGATCAAGGTGCTTGGCATGGCTTTCATCTACCTAACAATGCTGAATATTACGGCAGCTTCACCGGACCTCTATTCATTGCTCAAGAGTATAGTTTGCACCTTAGTGATAGCCTGCAGCGCTTACAACTCATCAATGTGACCACTGATGAGTTTATTTCATTTGATAGTGCGGCGAGTGTCGATATTCACAGCCAGCCTGATGGGTTAGTGCAAACCTATATTTGGTCTGATAAAAAAGTCAGTTTAAGGCTCAGTTATAGCGACAATCGCACCGCCACAGTGATGACTGAGCTGACCAACCTTTCAAATCGCGAGCAACAGTGGCAGCTAGTCTGGCGAGGTCAGCCCTTTGCTAGCCACCCAGAACAGCCACAGCAATCACTTATAGCTGAGGTTGAATCAACTGATAATCAAGTGAATTGGCATTTCAAGCCTGTGATGCAAACCTGGCGTATGCAGTTGGCTGATGCGCAGTATCAATTGTGGTTTGACCGTGACATGTCGATAAGAATTAATGCTCAATCAGGATACCTGGCTATCGCAGAACCGGTAACTATAGCGGCCAAAAAATCTCACCTATTTAAAAGTGCACAACGTTACTTTCATACTGCCCAAGAGGCAAAAGCTCATGGTGAGCCAGATTGGAACTTGATTGAACAACAGCTTGCGGACAATAAGCGTCGTTGGCAGAGCAGAATGGATAAGCTTATTGATGGTGGCGATAAAATCGCTCGTCAACTTGCAGTTAAGAGCATGCAAACCATCATACATAATTGGCGCAGTCCAGCTGGTGCATTGCTGCATGATGGCATAACTCCCTCAATCACCTATAAGTGGTTTAACGGCGTATGGGCGTGGGACACCTGGAAGCAAGCCGTTGCAGTCGCTAGATTTGAGCCAGAACTGGCCAAATCGAACGTACTGGCGATGTTTGATTATCAATTTACCGAACAAGATGAAGTGCGACCTCAAGATGCTGGCAACCTTCCGGATGCCATTTTCTATAATAAAGATTCACAGCGAGGTGGCGAAGGCGGTAATTGGAACGAACGCAATGGCAAGCCTCCATTAGCTGCCTGGGCGGTATGGCAGATCTTCCAACAAGATAATGATATTGAATTCATTAAAACTATGTACCCAAAATTGGTTGCTTACCATCAATGGTGGTATCGCAATCGTGATAATAATGACAATGGTTTAGCTGAGTATGGTGCTAATCTTCACCCCGCTCACATTAGTGAAGACGGCTCGCTAAATGTTGAAGCTATTATCGAGGCTGCTGCGTGGGAGTCTGGCATGGATAATGCGCCGAGATTTGATGCGGATGCTAGTCTACAGGTTTGGCAAAACTACCAAGGTGGAGAGTTAGTGGGGTACTCAGTGTCGCAAGAGTCTGTTGACCTGAATGCATATCTGTATGCAGAAAAGCGCTTTTTACAACAGATGGCTGAAGTACTTGAGCTTAATGCTGATGCCCAAAAGTGGGATGTTGAGGCTGAGCGCCTCGCTAAGCAGATCCAAATGCAGATGTATGATCCTGAGTCAGGCTTCTTCTATGATATCCGTTATAGTGCGACAGGCAGCGAGCTGATGATCGACAAGGGTAAAGGTGTCGAAGGATGGTTGCCCTTATGGGCTGGTGTAGCCTCTAAAGCGCAAGCTAAAATCATGGTTGAGCGACACCTAACTGCAGATGAGTTCGGCAGCAAAATTCCATTTCCAACAGTGAGTGTTGATAGCCCCAGTTTTGCCGCTGCGCAATACTGGCGAGGTCCGGTATGGCTAGACCAAGCATTATTTGGTTTACAAGGTATTGCACGCTATGGCTATCATGAACAGGCACAATCATTAGCATTGCAACTAGTGATTGAGGGAGAGGGTATCATTGGTCAAAGCGCTATTAGAGAAAACTATCATCCACTTACGGGGAAAGGCTTACATTGCACTAACTTTAGTTGGTCTGCGTCGGTACTGCTTTTGATCTACGACACTTGGTTAAAGCAATCTGAAGAGTATCGAGTTGATAGCTCATTATAAGGTGATTGCCGCTAGGTTAACTGTCGTAATTGCGGCTTATCTCTTACTAAAGATAATCTGTTTGCGCAGATCAAGCGTATAGCAAGTCATTAACTATTTTCAGCTTTGATTTGGGCGGCAATTCTATACTGCAGCCCTTTTCTAGCATGTTATCGGGATAAATAGATAAATAAAGTTGAAAACTATTTCGCAACAATGCGGTCTGATTATTGATAGAAAGTTAAATTTTATCTTTATTGAGCTTTACAGGCAGTTGGAAATAGCAACAGATGGAGTAGGTAGCATGAAAGTTTTAGTCCGGAACAGTGTCATTATTAGCTTTCTTGTTAGTAGTTTTTTTGTCATGAATATCGCCTTAGCTGCACCATTGAATAGCATAACGGCAGATGCCAATATCGTTGATAAAGAGCGAGTGCTCTATTGGTTGATCAAACGTGGCGAAGTTGCTTCAAATGCATCGCAAGCTGAAAAAGAACAGGCTGTTGAAGCTTTTATTGCCCGTTCTAAGGGGCCTAAAAGAATATCTCTTCAAGAAGCAAGGTTTGAAGCTTCCCGCGCTAAAAAAGGTAAAAAGACTAATAAATTGGTCAGCTTTGCCGCACCACAAGCGCAATCGATTACTAATAAGACGGTTAAAGTATTAGCAGTACTCGTAGATTTCCCCGATCTTCCTCATAATGATAACGGTTTAAGCAGCAGTGATACCTCAATGTATTACAGCTCTTATCCCCCGGAGCATTACAAAAATTTGTTGTTCTCGACTAGCGGTTACGCTGGACCAACTGGGCAAACATTGATGACAGGCTATGAATACTATCAGGCAGAATCAGGTGGGAGTTTCTTTTTTACAGGCGATGTAAAAGGCTGGTATCGCGCCGCGAATAACGCTGCGACATACGGCGGTAATGACAGTACTGATAATGATATCGGCGCGCTTGATTTAGTTAAAGAGGCTATAACTGCAGCCGTTGCGCAGATGAGTAGTAGCGAATTGGCAACTTACGATATTGAAGATCCCTATGATATTAATGGCAACGGCAACTTTGATGAGCCAGATGGCGCAATCGATCATGTGATGATTTTCCATTCCAGTATCGGTGAGGAAACAGGTGGTGGCATGCTAGGTGCCGATGCTATTTGGTCCCACCGTTCATCTATTAACCCTTATACCATCCCTGGTAGCAGCATGATGCTGAGTAGCTACACTATTCAACCCATAGATGCGGCATTGGGTGTATGCGTACATGAGTTTGGACATGATCTGGGCTTGCCAGACGAATACGATATTAGTGGTGAAGGCAAAGGCTCTCCTGTGGGCTTATGGTCTGTGATGGCTTCTGGTAGCTGGGGCGGTGCGATAAGAGGTACTGAGCCTACAGGGTTTAGCCCCTATGCGCGTTCGTATTTGCAAGAGCGGTATCAAGGTAATTGGGTTTCAGAACAAAAACTACAGCTCAGTGCGCTAGATTCAAGCGGATTGGATGTGGCGTTAGTTGAAGCGGTTAATCATCAGCAGGTCAACCAGATCTCAATGGCTGTTCCAGCTATGCCTCTAGCATTCACACCGCCTTACCGCGGCGACTATCAGTTCTACTCAGATCAGGGGGACATGATAAATCATGCAATGTCATTTGATGTCGAGTTACCAGCAGTAACACCATTAACATTACTGATGAAAGCGCATTGGAATATTGAGCTTGATTATGACTATGCACAGGTGATGGTTGACGGCACTGCTCTGGCAGGAAATTACACCAAAGCAAGTAATTCGCAAAACTCCGCTCGCAATATTATCACGGGGAAATCGAGCGAACTCGCGGCGGCAGAAGGGAGTGAGAGTTGGGTTGAGCTAGAATATGACCTGAGCCCATATGCCGGCCGCACCGTGCAGCTATCGATCAACTACGTGACCGATCAGGCTGTTGGTGATTACGGTATTGTTATTGACGATATTACCATTAACCAAGCACAGACTCAGGTGCTATTTAATGGTGCTGAAAATACTACTGACACTGTATTTGCGGGTTTTTTACGTGTCACTGATACTCGTCCAGGTAAAGATCGCCGTTACATCGTGCAGCTACGTAGCCAACAAGGGGTGGACAAGGGCCTAATTAGCCAGCGCTATGACCCTGGTGTATTACTATGGTTTGAGAATGAAGATTACAACAGCAACGAAGTTAGCAAACATGCAGGCTACAGCTTAATTGGTGTGGTGGATGCGGACCAAAACTTAATTGGTAATTTAGATACTGAAGTGCAAGTTCGCGATGCTGCATTTAGCTTGTTTAATCAGTCTTTTTACAGCACAGGAACGATAGAAGATGAACATTTGTCAGGCCATAAGCTGTTTGAAGATTCTAATGATTATTCGGCACCGTTGCAGCCTGAATCAGGAATGGTACTGACAGAGCTTGGTATTTCAATGGAAGTGATGGCACAAGCTGAAGATAGCAGCACTGCAATGGTGAAATTTACCTATACAGGCAATGCAGTTGCACCAGGAGAGCTTAGCGCAACTATTTCTCAAAATCAGCAAGGAGGCCAGGTTAGCTTTACTGCCAATGTCAGTGGCGGGGATGGGAATTATCAATACGCGTGGGATTTTGGTGTAAATAATGCTACTAGTACTTTAGCTGCGCCCAGCTATACATATGCCAATGCGGGTAGCTATTTAGTGACTCTAACTGTTACCGATGGTAATGGTACTGAATTCACCAATAGCACTACAGTTATTGTGCATGCAGTACTTGATGCTGGATTTACATTTACTGCGAGTGGTTTATCGGTAACATTTAACAATACATCGTCAGGTGGAAGTGGTGAACTCAGTTATCTATGGCAATTTGGCGATGGAGCAACAAGCACTGGTGTATCTCCTTCACATACTTACACTGCTGGAAGTTATACTGTGACGCTCACAGTGACAGATGACCAAGGTCAAAGCAGTGTTATGACTGCAGTGATAAATGTTGCTGCTGCAGAGACAAGCACCCAAAAGAGCAGTTCAGGCTCTGGTGGGGGGAGTTTAGGAGTATTGTCATTATTGCTTTTATGCGTGTTTGCCGGTTATCGGCGTCAGCAAAGATAAAAAGTAAGGGCAGCCACTATTGTTAGTGATAGTGGCTGCCCAATATAGGATGTGGCTATTTACCAAGAGCAGTTATGGCTTGCTGAGCTGCGGGTAGGAATATCTCACTGACAATAAGCTGCTCCTGAGCATGATCGAAGTAACGTCGACGTCCCCAAAGTTCACTGCTGACATCTTGATCTAAAGATTCTGCGAGTTTCGCTATTTTGCTACAAGCTTCAAAATGTGCGACTTCAATTTTTCCTGGAGTAAACTCATCCTTTGAATAGAGTAATTCGCCTAATGGTCTGACACCCAACCCCAAAAATTCTTGCTGTTTTTTTTCAAGTAAGCGCCCGGGAATAAGCGTTCTAGCAAAAATCCAAGGAATGCCATCAAGTATCAGTAATACTTCCCTAATCCAGACTTGTTGCTGAGTTGGGTACTCATCAGTCAGCGGTGATAATGTATCTTCACCAAGCACTTTCACTTCAAACACTTGGCATTGTGTTTTCAGTTTTTTAGTTAAGCTGCTGCTGCTTAATAGCCAGTCTTTAAAAGGTGGTGAGGGCAAGTTGGTCATTTTGTCTGGTGAAATCCACTTAATTGATTCACCATAAGGAAAGCTTAACCTAGTCACAGTCATCTAATTCTCGGTACAATGCTAGAACCGAAGCAGTCTAGCATGTCAATGCCGACTCAGATAGCCGTTGCTGGTTGAACTGATGGGACTACTTGAAAAGAAAACTGATTGAGAAGCTATCTCATCTTATATTGACGACGGAGTCATTTTCCAAATGAGAATATTTATTGCGATACTACTCTTAGGCTTGAGTAGCAGCTTTAGCCTATTTGCAGCAGACGACAAGCCGCTAGAGGAGTACGCCTATTACGGATTCGAGCCTGAAATCGTTACTAACTATATATCGAACCGAAACAAGCTTGGTTATGTCAGGATCAGTGTCGAGCTAATGGTTAAAAAGCCAGAAGACTTGGTTAGCTTAGAAAGGCATGATCCTTTGCTGCGTGCTGCAATCGTGGAGATCTTAGGCAATCAAACCGAAGACAAGGTGAAATCACTAACAGGCAAAGAGGAGATTAGGCGTGAATGCTACAAAATGGTCAATCGCCTTTTAGAGCAAGAAACCGGTAAAGAATTGGTAGTGAACCTGCTGTTTACCAAGTATCTTTACGATTAATTTCGCTGTCCAGCTTAACTGTACGGCGCTGAGTAAACATGAATAAAACAGATAGCAAGCTGACTCCAATCGCTTCAACAAAAGCGACCCCAAAACTCAATAAGGGGATGCACCCGCGTAACCTTCACAATGCAGGTTATGATTTTGAAGCGCTTATTAGCAGTTTTAATGAGCTTAAACCGTTTGTTAGCCGTAACGATTTTGGTAATTTGTCGATAGATTTCGCCTCTCCTAAAGCAGTAAAAGCGCTTAATGCTGCGTTGCTCAAGCACCATTACGGGGTGGATAACTGGGATATACCTGAAGGGTTTTTATGCCCACCGATCCCGGGGCGTGCTGACTATATTCATCATATTGCAGATCTACTTGCGGTAAAAAAGTCATCTAAAAATAAGATCCCCAAAGGCGACAAAATTACTGTATTAGATATAGGCACAGGCGCAAATGTCATCTACCCGCTGCTTGGAGTCCAATCTTACGGCTGGCAGTTTGTCGGTAGTGATGTTGACCCAGCCTCACTTGAAAATGCGCAGCAGATCTTTGCTAAAAACCCAGGGATAAGTGGTAAATTTAGTTGCCGATTACAAGGTAATACGCAGCATGTATTCAACGGGATTATCAACAAAGACGATCGTTTCGATGTTACTTTATGTAATCCCCCCTTTCATGCGTCTCTTGCTGAAGCCAGTGCTGGCACGGCACGAAAGTTAACTAATTTGGCGGCTAATCGTGCTGCTAAATCGGGAAGCAAAGCAACCAAGAAAACGGCAAATATAGAGACTGCAGTACTCAATTTTGGTGGACAGAAAGCCGAGCTTTGGTGTGAAGGCGGCGAAAGGCAGTTTCTCAGCAACATGATCAGCGAAAGCCGAAGCTATGCTAGCCAGTGTTTTTGGTTCACGAGTTTAATCTCTAAAAAAGAAAATTTGAAACCTGCTCAAGCTTTACTTCAGAAAGTCAACGCCCATCAAGTGAAGGTGATTGAGATGCATCAAGGCAGCAAAATTACCCGTATTTTGGCGTGGACTTTTTTAACACAAGAGCAGCAGCAGTTATGGCTGCAGTATCGTGAGCTATTTTAGTTGAGTCGGCTGCTTATGGTTAACAGCAATTAAAGACTGAAATAACTGGCATTAGCATTTCAATTTATTCAGAACTTGGCCTAGACTCATACCAATGTGATTGAGTTAATTGGACTTAGTTGTGAACTTCAGACTGGAAAACTTACTAATAGAGTTGGAGTTATACCTGCAAAAACCTGAGGTGAGAGCATCTCAGGCGGAGTTAGCGCGCTTAATTAGTGATGATTTTATGGAGTTTGCTGCTAGCGGCTGCAGTTTTGGTAAAAGTGAAGTGCTTTCACGCTTACCAGATGAACGTGCGCCGCATATTGAAACTAGCCATTTTGAAGTGAGAGAACTCACGGAAGGGGTTTGTCAGATTTTTTATCGTGCAAAGCTTAAAAAAGCGGATGAGAACATCACCAGCTTTTCTATACGGAGTTCAATTTGGCGTAAACATAAGGAGGCGTGGCAAATGGTGTTTCACCAAGGCACGCCTTGTAGACCATTTTGATGCTTTGTCCCACCTTTACATAGGCTTATGCTTGTCCATTCCAAATAATTTTTCCACAGTCCGTTAAATCGTAGCCACCTAATGTCGCTGCTAATTGCTGTGATTGGGGTTCGGCTAGTAAGTTGAATAACCGTTGCAACTGACGTCTAAAGTAGATCCCTTGTGGCATTACGAAGTCAAAAGATTCTGTCACTAACGGCACAAAGCTCAAACCACTTTCAAGTGCAACGGACTGGCAACCAAAGCCAATATCAGCGTCATTACGGGCGATATAACCTGCTAATTCCCGCTCACTTTGAGCAACTAAGCTTGAGTTTAGCTGCTCAAATGTAGCCCCTTGCTTCATTAGCCATTGTTCTAAATGTTGCTGACTACCTGCACCTGCTTGTCTTGCAACCCAGCGCCAAGACTGTTGGGATATTTTGTCCAACTCCTGGCAGCGATGATGCATATCCGAGCGCATCATCAATCCTTGTTTACGGGTATAGCCATGCACCATCACCCATTGCTGATGGTTTGCATAGCCTTGCAGTAATGCTGGATGGCGCACGCCGCGCTCTTCAACACTGCCCCAGTGGAGAGTACACACATCGGCATAGCCGCGAGAAAGCAGATCTAATCCTAAGCGTGAGCCAGTAGAGCTGTAGCTAATCAATTCACTCTTACCGACTTGCGACATCATGCGAGCAACTAACATGGATAGCAGAGGATCATCGCTGCCGGTTATGTGCATTCGATCTGAGAGCATACCGCTATGGCAAGAATCCATGACCCAACGGTCAATTAATATTTTAGGGAACAGCCATTTTCCGGTGATTTTCGTCGCGGGTAAAATGCGATCATTCGCCATGGAATAGACTTTTTTCTCATTTAAATCTAAATATTCAGAGACCTGTCTGGCACTCATGTAGATAAGCTCTGTAGGCTCAGTCATTGTGATTCCTTGTGGCGAAAACCGTTGTTGCTTGTTGATGTGAGTGATTAAATTGCATCAAATTCAATGTTTTCTGCGCCGTTATAAACCAAGAAGTGACGGCCTTTGGCTCGGGCGATCATCGTGATCCCAAGCTTCTGTGCGAGTTCAAGCCCCATTTGGGTGGCTCCACTTCGGGAAAGCAGCACTGGAATGCCCATCTTGGCAACTTTAATCACCATCTCTGAAGTTAGCCGCCCAGTTGTGTAAAACAGCTTGTTATGACCAATGTCTTGCTTTAACCACATCTCACCTGCCAATGTATCAACGGCATTATGGCGACCAACATCTTCTACAAACCCTTTTATTTGGTCACCTTGGCATAAACCGCAACCATGCACCGCACCTGCATTTTTGTAGGTTTCGTTATAGGCACTGATATTCTTAAGCAGGCTATAGATCATGCTTTGCTTTATTTGTGGTGTTGGCAGGTTTATCTCATCGAGACCCGCCATAAAACCACCATATACAGTGCCTTGACCACAGCCTGAAGTGACTGTCTTTTCGGAGAGCTTTTCATCTAAGTCATCGGTTTTTTCACTAGTGAGGATAGCTGCGGAGTTTACATCCCAATCGACAATGACAGATTCGAGTTGACTTAAGTCAGAGATAAAGCCCTGATTTTTAAGGTAACCCAAAGACAAAGCTTCCGCTCTGGCTCCTAAAGTCATTAAGGTTACTATTGGGCGCCAATTCAAATAAACCGTAAGTGGGCGTTCACAAGCAATAAATTTATCGACCTGTTCACCCTTTTCGTTGACGGCTTTGACCGCAATAGTAAGCGGAACTTCGGTGTCAGTTTTGATTAAAGTTGGGTTGCTCTTGTTTGCTGTCATAAGACCCGTCATCAGTTATGAGATTTCAATTACCTTTATTGGTAAGCAATATCTGTACCTAATTTTAGAGGAGGATAAGTTAGCTGCAGATCACACTTATCGAGTTAGAGTCGCCCTTTTATGTCCTATTGCAGATTGCGTTTTAGACAAAATGTCCTAGTCTTTGGTGGGAATAGTTGATCTAGTTCAAATTATTTTATTGTTATTGCATGGCACACATATTGCTTTGTTAGAGGAGTATCTATTTAGTTGGACTGTCATTTAGGCAGCCATCTCAGGCAAGACGGAGACTGAATGCAACATACCGAAAGCCAATGGCCAATGTACGTTTCTCTAAAAAAAATTGAGAAGCAAGTCGGAAGATGGACCTCAGTACAGTGGGAAGTCGATCAAATGCTTCCTGCCACCCACGCCGCACCAGAAGGTGCAAGACTCGTCTTGCTTGAGCTGCATAAAGACGAGCGCGGCAGTTACCGTATCAATATTGATATGGATAACGCCATGTTATACATCGTTTGTGACGAAAACCTCGAGGGGGACTGGATCCCCGCCGCTATCTCAGCAGATCAAAACGTTGCAGCTGGCTGTCTAGAGGGCGATACCCCAGTACTCAATATCCCTATGCCACAAGCTATTGCTTGCTGGATTGAAGCGTTTATTACTCGCCATGGTGAAGTTGAAATTAGAGCCCATCGTCGTCAAAAGCATGTTAATCGCCGAAAGAATGAAGGCCCAAGCACCAACCATTTAGCAGGTAACTCATGAGTGGCTTGTTGTCGCGCTGGAACCTGCGCCGACAAAAAGTAGAGCAGGAAGCTGAAGCCGATTTCGAAGCGCTAGATGCTACTGAAGTACAGGTTGAAACCGAAGAGGTTATTGATACTGCTACGGTAGAAGCTGATGGCACTAGTGTTGATACGGTCGAATCTAATGAAGATAAACTGCTTACGGCAGAAGATCTCCCTGACCCCGAAAAAATTGAAGTCGGTGGTAGCTTTGCTAGCTTCATGGGCGCCAATGTCGATCCAGCCGCTAAGTCTGCTGCATTAAAGGCGCTGTGGAAGCAACCACATTACAGCGAAATTGATGGGTTGCTTGAGTATGCTCTCGATTATAGCAATCAACCTAAGTTATCTGCCGATGTATCGGCTGAATTAGCCAAGAAAGTATTCCGCCATGTTGTTAAAGATAAAGACGATGAGGAGGAGAACGAAGAGGCTTTGGCACTCGAGTCAGATGAGATGACCAGTACCGAAGAAGCTGTTCAAGCTGAAGTTGTTAGCGATACCGAATCGGTATCGGACATTTTGGACGGTGAAGATGAGCACCTGTCCCAAAATGAACCAGAACACCAAGACGTTACTAATAAGAAAGTTGTTTAACGTCACTATAGAGTGTTTTTAATTCCACAAATTTGGTATGTGAATTGCTGTATCTAGGGTAAAGCTGGCGTGATTGATAAGCGCAACAAATAAACAGCGACTATACGTACAGAAACAGCCAAAGAACTGTTCAGGAACGCAATGTGAGCAATCGTGAAACACAAGTTGGACTCAAAGAGGTTCGACAGCAGGTCCTTGCTGGGACACAGGTTATTCAAAACCTAATCCCACCGACCGTAAGTTATACCACCGAGGGCAATGTGCTCGTTATCGGGCCGGAAGATTTGGCACGTTTAGCAGCTGACAAATTGTCCCATATGGGCAAGTGTGCCATTTTAGCTAATGAAGCTATTACTAGCCAAGATGAAGCGCATCTTGAGCGGGTTATGAATGCCGCTGAAGATGTTGAAAGTTACTATAACAAGCTTATAGAGATAAAAGGCTTTCTTGGTCAGTTTCAAGTTAAAGTCGAGCACGAAGAGGGGAACGCTGACCTAAGTGTTGTGGCGATTCGTAAAGCCCATTTCGATCTCATTCTTGATCTCAGCATGAGCCCATGCATTAACCTAGAGATGCTACCGCCAGGCTATTTTTATGTCGGCCAAGATGAAGCCAAACTAGCTGAAGCACTGGAACAGTTACCTGATCTTATCGGTGAGTTCGATAAGCCGCGTTATGTGAAGGTCAATAGTGAGATCTGTGCTCACAGTCGCAATGGCAACGAAGGCTGTAATCGCTGTTTGAATTTCTGCCCCGCAGATGCAATCGCCAGTGTTGAGAAGAAAATCGAAATCGATCCTTACCTTTGCCATGGTGCGGGGAGTTGTACTAATGCCTGCCCAACGGGTGCAATTAGTTATGACTTGCCGACACCACAGTCAATGCACACTTACCTCAATAAATTGGTGACACGCTTCCGCTCACAGGCGCAAGTGGCACCAGTGGTGTTGTTTCATGACATTGGAAAAGGGGCTGAGTTAGTCACTGACCAACTTGCGGGCGAAATCATTCCTGTAAAGATGGAAGAGATTACCGTTGCTAGCATTGATCACTGGATGTCGTCACTGGCATGGGGCGCACGCCAGATCTTAATCCTTAATACAGACGCCACTGCGCCAACACTAACCCAGATGCTCAATGGTGAACTAGCGTTAGCCAATGACATTCTTGATGAGATGGGTCAGCCACGTCGTATAAGTTTAATCACCGAAAACCACTTAACCGAAGCCGGTGCAGACGAACTTTCAGAGCTGTTAACCACTAGTGCTAGCTGGCCAGTGATTGTTCCTGCTGCATTTGCTGCGACGACTAAGCGCGAGACAATTTATGCCGCGGTTGATCACCTAAATGAGCAGGCGGCATCTGTCGATACCTGCTTATCTCAAAGCAATATCCCTTATGGCCGAGTTAGCGTTAATACCGAGAGCTGCACCTTGTGCATGTCTTGTGTCGCAACTTGCCCTACTGGTGCGTTAACTGACGGTGGTGACCTACCTGCACTACACTTTGTTGAACAAGACTGTGTGCAATGCGGTTTATGTGACGCGGGCTGCCCGGAAAAAGTTATTAGTTTAACGCCGCAGGTTAACTTCGATAAAGCCTCGCGCCAAGCACGTCAGACCTTACATGAGGAAGCCCCGTTTGAATGTATTACTTGCGGCACACCGTTCGCAACGCAATCCATGGTCAAACGGATGTTAGAAGTGGTAGGAACCCACAGTGCCTTCAGTGCCAACACAGAGCGATTGAAAATGTGTGGCGACTGTCGTGTAAAAGACATGTTTGAAGACATTCTTCAAGATCCTGAAAAGCAACTGCGATAAGAGTTTAGCCATGACCGAATTAGTAAGAGAAGTTTCAGAAAATGACCAGCTAAGAGCCGATATCTATCAGTTACTAGCCGCACTATTACGTCGCCAGCCAAGCACAGAGTTATTGCAGTTCTTAGCAGGCTTAGATATTGACGCTAACGATGATAGCGACATGACTAAAGCTTGGGTTGGACTCAAGTTGGCAGCAGAGCAATTTACTAGCGAGCAGCTAGAGGATGAGTATTTTAATATCTTCCTCGGCGTGGGTAGCGGTGAAATCCTGCCTTACGGTAGCTGGTTTATGACAGGTTCATTGATGGATAAACCATTAGCCTTATTACGTAACGACCTTATGCAGCTTGGTTTCGAGCGTGAAGAGGAAGTGAAAGAGCCAGAAGATCATGTGGCTGCTTTATGTGAAGTAATGGGCACTTTGATTTTAGAAGCACCTGGATACCGCCAGCTAGCTTTCTATCAACGTCACATGGGCAGCTGGATTGCACGTTTTTGCGATTCATTAGCGAAAACGCCAAGTGCGGCGTTTTATGCCACGGTAGCGGAACTTGCTAAAGCATTTTTTGTTATCGAAGCCAATGAGTTTGAACAGTTAAGTTTAAATATTCCTGTTAACTGCCCAGGCAGCGAAGCGGAAAAGATTGAACCAAGCACTAACGAGCTAGCTTCTTAATTAGCTTGCTAGTGTAGGCAGTATTTACACCTGTTAAGCAATTTGTTTGGCAGGTGTAGACAAAAAATAGGGCGTTTTCCCTAACTTAATCGAGTGATGCGTTTAGTGACTTAAACCAATCATCTCAATATCTGTAATCCAAAGGAGACACTATGAAGAAGCAAGCTTCCGATATGGGTCGTCGTCAGTTGCTAAAAGCATTGGCTATTGGCAGCGCCGCAGGCGTTGTGGCGACAGCTAGTGGTCAAGCGATGGCTGCGACACCTGAAGTTGCCCCCGCTGCTAAAGGCGATGGCTACCAAGAGTCCGATCATGTTCGTAGTTATTACGCCTCGTTACGCACTAAATAAGCGCAACGTAGTCAATAATTAAAGGAGAGTGTGTGATGCGATTAACCCGCAAAACAGACCAAGCAGCTAGCAGTAATAAGGCTGTCTTAGGTTTAAACCGCCGTCAATTCCTCAAGTCTGCGAGTCTCGCGACAGGTGGTATTGCTGCGGCATCAATGCTTGGCGCAGGAATGATGCGAAAAGCAGAAGCTAAAGATGTACCCCATAGCGCGCCAACAGAAGTTAAACGTACTATCTGTTCTCACTGTTCAGTTGGTTGTGGTATTTACGCTGAAGTGCAAAATGGTGTGTGGACAGGCCAAGAACCTGCATTCGACCATCCGTTTAATGCTGGTGGACACTGTGCAAAAGGTGCTGCGCTACGTGAGCATGGTCATGGTGAGAAGCGTCTTAAGTATCCAATGAAGCTTGAAGGCGGAAAGTGGAAGCGACTTTCATGGGATCAAGCGATTGAAGAAGTTGGTCAAAAAGCACTAGATATCCGTAAAGAGTCCGGTCCAGATTCTGTATTCTTCATGGGTAGTGCTAAGTTCTCAAACGAACAGGCCTATATGTACCGCAAATTTGCTGCGATGTGGGGCACGAACAACGTCGACCACTCAGCACGTATTTGTCACTCTACCACTGTAGCTGGTGTTGCAAACACTTGGGGTTACGGTGCGCAAACCAACTCTTTCAACGATATTCGCAATGCCAAAGCCATGATGTTCATCGGCTCAAATCCTTGTGAAGCTCACCCTGTTGCAATGCAGCATATTTTGGAAGGTAAAGAGCGCGGCGCGAAAATCATCGTTGTCGATCCTCGATTCACCCGAACTGCAGCTAAGTCTGACGAGTTCGTGCATATTCGTCCTGGTACGGATATTCCTTTCATCTATGGTCTGTTATGGCACATCTTTGAAAATGGTTGGGAAGACAAGACCTTTATCGCCCAGCGTGTTTACGGCATGGAACGTATCCGTGAAGAGGTTAAGAAGTTTGACCCTGCTGAAGTAGAGAATGTTGTCGGTGTACCGAAAGAGCAGATGTACCGCGTAGCTAAGCTTTTAGCTGAAACTAAGCCTGGTACAGTTGTTTGGTGTATGGGTGGTACTCAGCATCACGTCGGTAACGCGAATACGCGTTCATACTGCATCTTACAGTTAGCCCTTGGTAACATGGGTGTTCCAGGTGGTGGAACGAACATCTTCCGTGGTCACGATAACGTACAGGGCGCAACTGACTTTGGTCTATTGTTCGATACTCTGCCGGGTTATTACGGCTTGAAGACGGGGTCTTGGAAGCACTGGTGTAACGTTTGGGACTTAGATTATGAGTGGGTTAAGAACCGCTTCGATCAAGAGCAACGCTTAGGCCAAGATCCAATGACTTCAACGGGTATCCCATGTTCACGTTGGCATGATGGTGTACTTGAAGATAAGTCTAAGATTGCGCAGAAAGATAACATTCGCATGTCATTTTTCTGGGGCCAATCAGTTAATACTGAAACCCGTGGTCGTGAAGTGCGTGACGCATTGAACAAGATGGATACCGTGGTTGTTGTGGATCCATTCCCAACAATGGCTGGTGTGATGCACGAACGTACCGACGGTGTGTACTTACTGCCTGCATCGACACAGTTTGAAACTTACGGTTCGGTATCCGCATCTAACCGTTCACTTCAGTGGCGTACCCAAGTTATTGAACCACTATTCGAGTCTAAGCCTGACCATGTGATCATGTACAAGCTGGCTAAGAAGTGGGGTATCGAAGGAGAGTTCTGTAAGCATATTAAAGTCAATGGCGATGAGCCATTGATTGAAGATATGACACGCGAATTCAACAAAGGCATGTGGACCATTGGTTACACGGGTCAAAGTCCTGAGCGTTTGAAAATGCACCAAGAAAACTGGGGCACCTTCGATATTAAATCTCTTGAAGCACCAGGTGGTCCAGCTCGAGGTGAAACTTACGGTTTACCTTGGCCTTGTTGGGGCACGCCTGAGATGAAGCATCCTGGCTCTCAAATCTTGTACCGTACTGGCCGTGAAGTTAAAAACGGTGGTGGTAACTTCCGTGCTCGTTATGGTGTTGAACATAACGGTAATAACATCTTGGCTGAAGGCTCTTACTCGAAAGGCAGTGAGATCAAAGATGGTTATCCAGAGTTTACCGACAAGATGCTTAAGCAACTTGGCTGGTGGGATGATCTGACCGCTGAAGAGAAAGTTGCCGCTGAAGGCAAGAACTGGAAAACCGATATTTCAGGTGGTATCCAGCGTGTGGCGATTAAGCATGGCTGTATTCCCTACGGTAACGCAAAAGCGCGTTGTATCGTTTGGAACTTCCCTGATGATATCCCGCTGCATCGTGAACCACTTTATACGCCACGTCGTGACTTGGTCTCTAAGTACCCAACTTACGAAGATCGTATGGTTGCACGCCTACCAACCCTTTATAAGTCTATTCAAGAAGTGGACTTTGCTAAGGACTTCCCACTTGCAGTAACAACGGGTCGACTCGTTGAGTACGAAGGTGGTGGTGAAGAGACGCGTTCTAATCCATGGCTTGCAGAATTACAGCAAGAGATGTTTATCGAGATCAACCCTGCTGATGCAGCCGATCGCGGTTTACGTGATGGTGACGATGTGTTCGTTCATAGTCCAGAAGGGGCGAAAATCACAGTTAAGGCGATGGTAACTCCACGAGTTATCGCTGGTGAATGTTTCATGCCATACCACTTCGCGGGTGTATTCGAAGGCAAGAGCCTAGAGAAAAACTACCCAGAAGGTACAGTTCCTTATGTTATTGGCGAATCTGCTAATACCGTAATGACCTACGGTTATGACGTTGTGACTCAGATGCAAGAGACTAAGTCTAGCTTGTGTCAGATCAGTAAAGCCTAATTAACTTGATGAGGAGATAAGCCATTATGGCAGTCATGAAATTCTTATGTGACACCAAACGCTGCATCGAGTGTAACGGTTGTGTCACTGCTTGTAAAAACGAAAACGATGCCGCGCTAGAGTGGGGCATTCAACGTCGTCGTGTAGTCACTATCAATGATGGTGAACCAGGTGAAGCCTCAATTTCAGTGGCATGTATGCACTGTACTGATGCACCGTGTATGGCAGTCTGTCCAGCAGACTGTTTCTACCGTACCGAAGACGGCATTGTCCTTCACAACAAAGATACCTGTATCGGTTGTGGGTACTGCTTCTATGCTTGTCCTTTTGGAGCACCTCAGTTCCCTAAGAAGACAGCATTTGGTAGTCGTGGCAAGATGGATAAGTGTACTTTCTGTGCCGGTGGCCCAGAAGAGACACATTCAGATGCTGAGCGTCAGAAGTATGGTGCAAACCGTATTGCCGAAGGTAAATTACCAATGTGTGCGGAGCTTTGTGCAACCAAAGCACTGTTAGCGGGCGATGCTGGTGTAGTATCTGATATCTACCGTGAGCGTATTGCTGCTAGAGGAAACCCTGGTGCGATATGGGGTTACACCCCAACGACGGGCTAGGGCTGAATAGGGCTATGCACTTTGGTGCATAGCCTAATTAAGGAGTGAATATGTCTATGAAATCACTGCGCAGCTTGTTCGCAATGCTAGTTATCCCGCTCTTTTTTGCGATGGGGTTGGGATTAAGCACATCAGCAATAGCGGCGGATGAGCAAAATAGCCAACAGCAAGCGGGTAAAACCAGTGAAGCTGATCTTTGGCGCGCGGTAAAAGCGGGTGACTCAGGTTTTACAACAGCCCAAGGTATTGAACCTGGAGTACTGATCAACGTTGTAGGTAACCAAGGTAAAGATGTTAGAAACGAGTATTTAACTCCAGTAATGGGGATCGCCGTCGTCGGTGTATTTGTAGCGTTTCTATTTTTCTATCTGTTGAACGGCCCTTCAAAGTTAAGTAAGGGTTTTTCTGGGAAAATGGTATTGCGTTGGTCAAAAGCTGACTTATGGATCCATTGGGTATTGGCATCATCTTGCATGGTATTGATCTTTACGGGTCTAAATATCATGTTAGGCAAACATGTGTTGCAACCTTATATCGGAGAGGGCCTTTGGGCTAGCTTGATTTATGGTAGTAAGTTCATTCACGACTGGGTCGGACCAATCTTTATTGTGTCTTGGGTCTTGTGTGTTGTGAAGTGGATGCCGATGCAGACTTTCAAAATGTACGATCTTAAATGGTTTTTAGTGGTTGGTGGTTATATCAACTTCGGTCCATTTAAAGGTCAGCATCCTGATAGTGGATTTGCTAATGCTGGCGAAAAGATGTGGTTTTGGACGTTAACTATTTTTGGTTTGTTCATTGCGGCATCAGGATTAATGTTGGTTTTGCCAGGTCTTGAGCTACCACGTGAAGCATCAATGGCTGCACTGCTGATTCATGCGATTAGTGCCATTATCATTATCGCTTTTACCATCGTACATATTTGGATGGCGACGGTATTGAGTGAAGGTGGTATGGAGTGCATGGTGTCTGGTTATTGTGATGAAAACTGGGCTGCTCAGCACCACAACGTTTGGTATGATGAGATCAAAGAGAATAACTCAATTGTCTATAAAGACTAATTAAGATTCTTTGTTAAAAACGCCTCGACATTGTCGAGGCGTTTTTGTTTCTAATCGCATCAAGTATGTCATCGATTAAAAGCTCCCGACTCCATTTTAAATGAATAAAGATTGTTATTATTGTGGATAGATATCTACTTTTTACGATGATATGGCTCTTCAGCAAAACGGTGATTTTAACGAGGATTAAACCACTTGGTTTTATGCCTGTATCGAAGGAAAGTTTTGACCTCTATTTAACGCCTATTAGTGATCACCATTGCCGTTATTGAGCACTATGTTTAGCCCTGTTAATTAGCAATCATTCTCAGTTGGAACTATCAGTAACCCGCTGTAGTTGTTACATTTTGTTAAACATTTTTAGAGGCGTATTCCAGTTAATTTTAGCGTCGTTTATCAGCCTGTTTTTAGCAAACACGTTCAGGTTAACACTTCTTGAAAAATCTGCACTTATCTGCCGTTTTTACCCTGTTTAGATCAACTTTTATAACAACATTTTTCTTTATATTTAGCGGGCAATTTGTTGGGTGCTTTTTATCGATGGATATGGTCCATTTTTTAGGGTCACTTATTAACATGCTGTTAACGCGGCAAACGTGGCAAAAAGTAGAAAGCACCTTGATATATAACCAGAGTATTCCGTTCTACCAGGAGTAAAGATGAAGAAGCAACAGCCTGATCTGAACCGCAGATCTTTGCTGAAAGCGCTCACTATTGGTGGCACCGCAGGTGTCGCAATCGCCGCAACAGGCGTGAGTGTAGCTCAAGCAAGTGAAAACAATGTCAGCACTAAGAGTGCTAATGGCTATCAAGAGACTGCACATATTCGCAGTTATTACAATAGCTTACGCGGCTAGTTTAGGAGAATTTAAGCGATGCAATTAACTCGCAAATCCAACGCGGCACCGACTGTAGAGAAAAAGACTCTAGGTATTAGCCGTCGTCAATTTATGAAGCAAGCTGGTATCACATCTGGTGGTATTGCTGCAGCTTCTTTGTTGGGTACAGGCATGATGCGTAAAGCTGAAGCCAAAGATATCCCACATGATGCACCAACTGAGATCAAGCGTACTGTATGTAGTGCTTGTGCTGTCGGTTGTGGTTTATACGCAGAAGTACAAAATGGCGTATGGACAGGTCAAGAGCCAGCTTTCGATCACCCATTCAATGCGGGCGGTCACTGTGCTAAAGGTGCTGCACTACGTGAACATGGTCACGGTGAAAAGCGTCTTAAGTACCCAATGAAATTGGTTGATGGTAAGTGGAAGAAGCTATCTTGGGAGCAAGCTTTTAACGAGGTTGGCGACCAGATGCTAGATATCCGTAAGGAATCTGGACCTGATTCACTTTACTTTATGGGTAGTGCTAAGTTCTCGAACGAAGGCTGCTACATGTATCGTAAATTTGCGGCAATGTGGGGCACGAACAACGTCGATCACTCTGCACGTATTTGTCACTCTACCACGGTAGCCGGTGTTGCTAACACTTGGGGTTACGGTGCGCAAACTAACTCTTTCAACGATATCCAGAATGCAAATGCAATCTTCTTCATCGGGTCAAACCCGGCTGAAGCGCATCCAGTTGCAATGCAGCATATCATGATCGCGAAAGAGAAAAACAACGCAAAAATTATCGTTGTTGATCCACGTTTCTCTCGTACTGCAGCGCACGCTGACCTACATTGTGGTCTACGTCCTGGTACAGATATCCCATTCATTTACGGTATGCTTTGGCATATCTTTGAAAATGGCTGGGAAGATAAGACATTCATCGAGCAGCGCGTGTTCGAGATGGAATCTATTCGCGAAGAAGTGAAGAAGTTCCCACCTAAAGAAGTGGCGAACATCACTGGCTGTAGCGAAGAGGAAGTTTATCAAGCTGCTAAGATGATGGCTGATAACCGTCCAGGTACTGTTGTTTGGTGTATGGGTGGTACTCAGCATCACGTCGGTAATGCTAACACTCGTGCTTACTGTATCCTTCAATTAGCGCTAGGTAACATGGGCGTTAAAGGCGGCGGAACAAACATTTTCCGTGGCCACGATAACGTACAGGGCGCAACTGACTTAGGTCTACTGTTCGATACGCTACCGGGTTACTACGGTCTTAAGACTGGTTCTTGGAAACATTGGAGCCACGTTTGGGATCTAGAATTTGATTGGGTTAAGAGCCGCTTCGATCAAAACGAATACTTAGGTCGCGTTCCAATGAATACTCCTGGTATTCCTTGTTCTCGCTGGCATGACGGTGTTCTAGAAACGCCTGAAAAACTAGCACAGAAAGATCGCGTTCGTATGGCGTTCTTCTGGGGACAATCAGTTAACACTGAAACACGTCAACGTGATGTTCGTGAAGCACTAGACAAGATGGACACTGTAGTTGTTGTGGATCCTTTCCCAACAATGGCGGGTGTTATGCATCGTCGTCAAAATGGTGTTTACCTTCTACCTGCAGCCACTCAGTTTGAAACTGAAGGTTCAGTCTCTAACTCTGGCCGTAGCCAGCAGTGGCGTGAGAAGGTTATCGAGCCATTATTCGAATCTAAGACTGACCTTGAGATTATGTACCGTCTATCTCAAAAGCTTGGTTTTGCAGACGAGTTCACTAAGCGTATCGCTAAAGATGCAAACGATGTAATGGTTATCGAAGACATTACTCGCGAAATCAACCGCGGTATGTGGACTATTGGTATGACAGGTCAAAGCCCTGAGCGTCTTAAGATGCACACCCAAAACTGGGGTACATTTAGCAATAAGACTCTTGAAGCTGCCGGCGGCCCTGCTAAAGGTGACACCTACGGTCTTCCTTGGCCTTGTTGGGGTACACCAGAGCAGAAGCATCCTGGTACTCAGATTCTGTATAACACGCACAAACACGTGCTTGAGGGGGGCGGTAACTTCCGTGCTCGTTACGGTGTTGAGTACAAAGGTGAAAACCTACTTGCAGAAGGTAGCTTCTCTAAAGGCGCCGAAATCCAAGACGGTTACCCAGAGTTCACCGCTGACATGCTGAAGCAGCTTGGCTGGTGGGACGACCTAACTGCTGAAGAAAAAGCTGAAGCAGAAGGTAGAAACTGGAAGACTGATATTTCTGGTGGTATCCAACGTGTTGCTATGAAGCACGGTTGTATCCCATTCGGTAACGCTAAAGCGCGTTGTATTGTTTGGACTTTCCCTGACCAAGTACCTGTTCACCGTGAGCCGCTTTACACGCCACGTCGTGATCTTGTGTCTAAGTACCCAACCTATGATGACATGCAAGTTCATCGTCTACCGACGCTGTACAAGTCAATCCAAGAGAAAGACACGGCAGCTAAGTACCCACTAGGTCTGACTTCTGGTCGCTTGGTTGAGTACGAAGGTGGTGGTGAAGAGTCTCGTTCAAACCCATGGTTGGCTGAACTTCAACAAGAGATGTTTGTTGAAATGAACCCTGCTGATGCGGCAGATCGCGCAATTCGCGATGGCGACACAGTATGGCTAGAGGGTGCTGAAGGTGGTCGTATTAAGATCAAGGCTATGGTCACTCCACGCGTTAAGCCTGGTGTTACTTGGATGCCTTACCACTTCGCGGGTGAGATGCACGGTGAAAGCCTTGCGCCTAACTACCCAGAAGGCACTGTTCCTTACGTTATCGGTGAATCAGCTAACACTGCATTGACTTACGGTTATGACCCTGTGACTCAGATGCAGGAAACCAAGGCATCGCTTTGTCAGATCGTTAAAGCGTAATTGCAGAATTAGCTAGGAGAATTGCCAGAATGGCTACAATGAAATTTTTATGTGATACCAAGCGCTGCATCGAGTGTAACGGTTGTGTCACAGCATGTAAGAACGAAAACGACTCTGCTCTTGAGTGGGGAATCCAACGTCGTCGCGTAGTGACTATCAATGACGGTGAGAAAGGCGAAGCGTCTATCTCTATCGCTTGTATGCACTGTAGTGATGCACCTTGTATGGCTGTTTGTCCTGCAAACTGTTTCTACAAGACCGAAGACGGCATCGTACTGCACGACAAAGATACTTGTATCGGTTGTGGTTACTGTCTATATGCTTGCCCATTTGGTGCACCTCAGTTCCCTCAAGGCGGCGCTTTCGGTGCTCGCGGTAAGATGGACAAGTGTACTTTCTGTGCCGGTGGTCCTGAAGAGAACCATTCTGATGCAGAGCGTCAGAAGTATGGTGCTAACCGTGTTGCAGAAGGCAAGCTACCTATGTGTGCCGAACTGTGTGCAACTAAGTCGCTACTAGCGGGTGATGCTGAAATTGTTTCTGCAATCTTCCGTGAGCGTGTTGCATACCGTGGTTCTAAAAACGCAATCTGGGGTTAATTAACTTAGGTTAATAACTTCAAATCTACTGCTTGTTGGCTCAATACGTTGAGCCAACGAGGAGTAACAGAGGACGTATTATGAACAAATGGTTTAAACAGATAGGTATTGCAATTGCACTGTTATTCAGTGTAACTGCTTTTGCCCATGATGGTGCTGAGCACACTCATGACGGACAAGCAACTGAAGGCCAAATTTGGTCACAGCTAAAAGCCGGTGCTGAAGGTCGTACGACTTCAACAAGTGAGTTCCATGCTCAGCCAATCAACACCTATGACCTACGTGTACTTGAGCTACGCAGTGATATTCTTGCACCAGCGTTAATGGCTGCCCTTTTTGGCATGATCATTATCTTTGTACTGTTTATCAAAGTGAACGGCATCTCTAAGCTGCACGGTGGTTTCTCAGGCAAGTTAGTGTATCGCTGGTCTAAGTTTGATGTCTCTATTCACTGGTTGGGCGCTATTCCGTGTCTGCTGCTGATTTTGACTGGCTTAACGCTACTTGCTGGACGTTTCTTCTTCCAGCCATACATTGGCGAAGGGTTATGGTCAAACCTAGTCTACGCGGCTAAGCAAGTGCACGACATCATGGCGATCCCGTTCATGATTGGTTGGGCGTTAATGACTGTGCTTTGGGCTAAGAACCAACTGCCTAAAATGTATGACCTTAAATGGATGATGGTTGTTGGTGGTTACATCAACTTTGGCCCATTCAAAGGTAAGCACCCTGATGCTGGTTTTGCCAACGCGGGTGAGAAGTTGTGGTTCTGGGCCTTTGCAGTATTTGGTTTAGTAATTTCGGCATCAGGTATGTTGCTACTATTCCCGAACTTGTTCGAGCCTAGCCGTACATTGAGCTTGATTGCACTCGTGCTTCACTCTGTCAGCGCTATCATCATTACAGCTTTCTCAATCGTGCATATCTTTATGGCAACGGTTATGTCTGAAGGTGGTATGGAGTGTATGGTTTCTGGCTACTGTGATGAAACTTGGGCAAGCCAACACCATAATCTTTGGTTCGATGAGATCAAAGAAAATGGAACACTTAAATACAAAGAGTAATCTTTTGTTTATTTAAAGCTTGAAATACAAACACCTCAGTCGATTTATTCACTGAGGTGTTTTTGTATGTGGCTATATGTCTTGCATTATCGGTCTAAAATGCCTTTTGCCGACAAGGATCATCACTCGTTGTTTTTCGGCCAGTGCCGAGCCTATTTTCTTGACCGCACTCTTATCTCTGTATGTATCGACTAAGGTACGAATATTGCTAAATGTACTGAACTCAGCTTGCTCAAGCAGGTGGGCAAATTTACCGCCACTGGTAATACTTTGCCATGTGAATTCGGACTGGGTTAATTTTTTTAGTGCTTGATTAAGCGCTACTGAGTTATAAGGCTTGCTATCTATATTATAATCGCTAGCAATCATGCCATCTCTTCCTAATAGCTGATTCATAGCCTCATCAAGCGCGGCACCACTTTGTACTAATTGCGGCACCTGCCTTAGTGCATAGTATACTTTGAGCGCCTCTGGTGTTGTACTTTTCTAATACAGATAAAGCTTCCTGCTTTAAATTTCCCTCCCAAGTTTCCACTTGAATGCTGGACTGTTCGGCTAAAAAGGTCATAAACCCCATCTCACCACAGCATTCGACGGCTGCTTCAATGTTGTTTTTTGAAGGCCAGGTTCCACCTTCTAATAGTACTAAACTTGGCTTAAAGGTTTCAAAAATTCGCTTTAGATCTGTCAGCTGTTGGTGTTTAACGTCGAAGGTATGTGCCACACCCAATAGTACAAAGCTACCTTCTTGCTCTGTTTGCGCTTCTGAATGTAACACCCAAGTGTTAGATTTTGGTTTGTAAGGACTGTCACCAGCCTGAAGTTGGAAGGGTAATAGCAGTAATAATAGTAAAAGGCAGTTTTTAAAATGGAGTAGCATATATTATATCCTTGCTGGGCTATTTTTAGGCGATTTGCTTGATCCTAATTTTAGGAGAGTGAGGAGGTAAAATAGTTAGTCTTTTATTATTAGACAATTTTTCTTCTAATAGGCTTTTATCTAATCCGCTTTTCAACATAATCGTAGTTAAAAAGGAAAAAAATGATTTTAATGAGTCACAGTAAACTGATTTATTATTAAACTCATTTTCTGTGCTGTATCTGCTTAATGTTGAACCCGTTCCTGAGCCTCCAACACAATAATTTTTCCAACAACAACCTTGGCAATCATTGGGTAAAGAAGTTTTTAACGATTCAAATTTCAAGAAGTATTCAGAATTTACAAACTCATATATTGAAGAGTTTTCAATGTTATATTTTGAATATTTATTTTCGATCGTTTTGAATTCATCATCTACATCAAACTGACCACTTGATGATATACCAATAACATAATGAAAGTTATCACCTCTACTTTTTATAGAGGAAGATTTAAGGAAAGAGGCAAATTGATTTAGTATCCTTACTTTTGCTTGTCGATGACCACGACCAATATGATATAACAAAATTTCATCAAGGTAATTTGTCAATGATTTATTAATATTTTTTGCACTGGTTTCATGCGTTAGCATTGGTAGTAAAAAATTTATGTTAGTAAAAAGTAGATCTTCTACCACATGTTGGTATATTTTCTTGCCAGAGACGTTTGGATCGATAACGATTAGTAGACCTGGTTCTGATATTTCTTGTCTGTGAGCTGCTGACTGGAGATTTTTTATACCTCTAAGTGTTTTCTTATAAGTGCCATTCCCTTTATGGTCTACTCTGTGAATATCATTGTATTCTTCAGGTCCATCAATGCTTACACCAATGGATATTTTGTATTTGCTGAATATATCAATCCAACTTTGATTGACCAAAATAGCATTTGTCTGCATCCTAATTTTTAGTTTTACTTTATGGGATAGTGTGGCAATAATTTGTTCACACATTTCTATGAAGCGAGGTTTCCCCATTAATAATGGTTCACCACCATGAAGTATAATATCTAATTGATCAAGATTAAGTTTTTTTATGCTATCCTTTAAAGATTGATAGACATTTTTAATAGTGTTTATGCTTATAAATTTGGGGTTTTCCTTGTAATCATCATTACCCAAATTGAACATATAGCAATAGTCGCAGTTGATATTGCATCGCTCAGATACCTTAAGAACAACCTCTATTTTCTTCATTATTAATTACTCATAGCTTTGGTTTGTATTTTTAATGCTTTTCATTGGGTATCTTTTACTAATTAGTAATAACGAACAGGGCTAAAAGCAGCACGCTATACAAGATAGCGTGTACTTGCTTATTTTTATGATCCTTTCAAAAAACCTTCTCCTGGCGAGAGTGTTCCTGTCTCATCTCCTGGTTCACAATTCAACCAAAAATCTTGACCATCTCGACCTGGTGCCCCTCCCCCTGATATTTGGCTGAAAAAATCAGAACCTAATTCCATGCTTGCCTTTTTCTCAGTTGTTAATAATTGAAGTTCAAGGTCTTTTAAAATGTTATTCATTTATTGTTCCTTAATTGAAGTTAATAGGTGCTTGAGTATAGACAACTGCTTTAAAGATAAAAGGAAATACCTTTTTTGGGATGCAGTATGCAATACTGAGCCTTTGAGCTGGGCGGGTAAATAGCACATTAGTCTGAATCGAGTGTTCAATTTTGATATTTGGCGCTACACAGTAAAACCTACCGGTTTTCAACTGTTATTATCAAACATGGATTTTCCCTGGGTCTCCTCTTTGAGCGTTTGGGCACCGGGCGCTATGATAGAGAGTTTGCAGATATGCCGCCTTTGGTTCGATGAGATCAAAGAGAACGGAACACTTAAATATAAAGAGTAATCTTTTGAGTATTTAAGGTTTGATCTGCAAACACCTCAGTCGATTTTATCACTGAGGTGTTTTTGTTTATGCTGATAAAAAAACAGACTGCTCATATTATGAGTTTTTGCTAAAGTATGACTTACTTAACAAAAAGCTATACATTTCCTTGATAGGAAACGGTAACTTATAACCAAATCACGTTTTGGGGTGATTTAAAGTGTTAATTTTGCTCTCCGCTGGTTCAATTCGTTCAGCCTCTTTTTAATTTTGAACCGCTATCTTTGATAGGAATTTTTATGTCATCAATTATTTTGCCCGATAGTGCCCAACCTTATAAAGCCAATATCACCACGCCTGATTGGATGATTAATGGTATGGAAAAGGTGATGCAATTCTATGTGGATCGCAATCTAAGACTGGATACGATTTCTGCAGAGATGATGCCAAATCCCGTAGAAGGTAAGAAATACATGCTGTATGCGCATGTGCCTTTTTGCCACACGTTATGCTCTTTTTGTACTTTCCACCGCTTCCTATTTAAAGAGGATAAAGCTCGTGCCTACTTTGTCTCTTTGCGTAAAGAGATGGATATGGTCAAAAACCTTGGTTATGACTTCGAGTCTATGTATATCGGTGGTGGCACCACAACTGTACTGGAAGATGAATTAGCGCGGACTATTGAACATGCTAAAAAGCTGTTTCCCAGTATCAAAGAGGTCTCTTGTGAGTCTGACCCACAACATTTAGATAGCCCTGGGTTTAAGCAGCTTGAAGGTCTGGTTGATAGAATGTCGATTGGTGTGCAAAGCTTTAACGATGACATTCTTACCATGACCGACAGAATCGAAAAATTCGGCTCTGGTCAGCAAACCTTTGACAAGATTATGGCAGCCAAAGAGCTGTTCCCGATCATCAATGTTGACCTTATTTTTGGTTTTAGAGGTCAAACTGATGAAGTGATCCAGCATGACTTGGATATGGCATCAAAGTTAGATCCACGGCAAATTACGACATATCCATTAATGATCACTCACCAAACCCGTAAGAGTGTGAAGGGCAAATTGGCTGCACCCCATGGTGATATGGTACGTCAATACCGTCAAATTTTGAATAGTTTAAATGGTCAATATAACCAACTGTCTGCTTGGGCTTTTGGTAAAACCAATGACGAAGGTTTTGATGAGTATGTGATTGATTATGATGAATACTTAGGTGTTGGTTCTGGCTCATTCAGTTTTTTGGATGACACGCTTTACGTGAATACTTTCTCATTGAAGAAGTATCAAGAGCGAGTGTCGAGTGGCCACATGGGCGTGGAACAGCAGAAGAATTACGGCCGTAAAGAAGTGATGCAATACCGTTTCCTACTCGGGATGTTCTCGGGCCGACTCTCCCGGAAGTATTTCCGTGAAACCTTTGGCGTAAATTTAGATACAGCACTGTTTAAAGAGATGACCTCAATGAAAGCCATTGGGGCCATCAAAAATGATCCGACCGATCCCGACAATCTTATTGTTACTGATAACGGCAAGATGATGGGTTTGTTGATGATGAAAGAGTTTTACTCTGGCATGGACAATGTCCGTGCTCAGCTACGTAAACCTCTACAAGATTGCGATATGTAGTGAGTCGGTTACGCTAAAAGGTTTAGTGCTTTAGCTGAGTGACTTGTAGCGGTAAATACAGCGATGTATTTGCCGCTTTTTATTGGGCATTAGTACTGCTGAGCGATAAGCCGCTCTAGCTTGGCGATATCTTCTCTGATCTGCACAATATAAGTATCGGTATACTTTAGTTTCTCAAATTCATAAAGACATGCTTTATAGCGTTCGAGTCGCACTTCGAGTGGTTCATGGAACTCCGTGAGTTCATCCATACTAATAATTGAGTCCATTCAACTATCCTGTTACGTGGGGATGTCACCATAGTACACAGCTCCGCTGTGGACTGGCCTGTAACTGTAAGTATAGTTAAAATGGCTGAGTTAGCAGAAAAGTTTGACAATACATAATTACTAGTACTTTCTGCTGCTTATCTTTTGGTTTTTATGAATGTTTAACTGAAACTATCTTTTTGCGCACGAGGGTTTGAGATATCTCTCACAAGAAAAGACCGATAATCACATTGTATGATGAGGGCGGCTAATCGGATTACGATGATATAAAAACTAAAGAGAGTGGCATATCACTTGGCGCACCAATATAAATCTCTTACTATCAAGTTATCGCATGCTATTACTGAGTCGTCATGGCTAATATTTTACTTGTCGCAAACTTAAACTGTGATCGTATTTTTAACCTCAATAAGCCACTAAAAACCGGTGGCAGATTTCATTATCAAGATGGTGGTCTACGGCTAGGTGGTGGCGGCGCTAATACAGGTATTGGATTAGTTTGGGCTGGTCATCAAGTGACCCTTGTCACCGAGGTCGGTCGTGACGATGTGGGTGATTGGTTGTTGGCTGAGGCAAGCACTCAAGGGATAAATTGTAGTCTTATCCAGCGCCGACCTGGGGCAACAAATGAGATGTTGTTGATGATGACGCCTGATGGAGAGCGTACCATTATCCGCCCTGAACGTCCTATCTTTGAACTGCCTATTCCGCCCAAATGGGATACGGTGGATGCGTTTTATATTAATTCATCATCTGAAGGGGCGGCTAGCTGGGCAAAGACAGCGATTGAACATTGCAGGGTAGTGGCGCAGCTTGCTAAAGATGAGCGAGCGAGACCATGTCATATTCTATTGGCGTCACTCAGCGACATGCAGGGGCGTTGTACGGTGCCACCGTGGCAGTTTGCGCGGTCAATTGCTGGGGACAGTTTACAGTATTTTATCGTCACTGATGGCGAAAATGGTGCGACATTATATAGCGAAAAACAGCAGCAGCGAGTTGCGGCGCTACCCAGCCGAGTGGTCGATACTACAGGCGCTGGAGATGCTTATGCTGCTGGGCTTATTAATGGCTTAGTTAAGAAGTTGACCATCATTGAATCAATGCAGGAGGCTTCAATTTGGTCTAGCCATGCCGTGGCTTGTGAAAGCTCTATACCCGGAAAGGAATTAAAAGCTTATCTAACGACTTAGTATTATCGACTTAGACTTAGGGATTTAATCTTTAAGGCCTAATTTGAGGCTATTCCATCTTTATGTACGATGTGGTGGGTGTGTTAGCTTCAAAAGATTCAACCTAGCTTATCGTTAATAATCAATGCGGTCAAAGTGCTTTTCGGGTAACATTCACAGTTAATTAACAAGTGTTGCTTGTTTGAGCGAGTTCAATTATTAATTGTGTGAAGTGAGCGTAGTATGGGTCATAAGGTATGGAACGATAAAAAACGGTTTATCTGGATCTTAACTGTGTTGTTATTAGGTGCTTTTGTCGTTACCAGTGGCATCAGCTATCAAGTTGCACACGACTCGCTAAGTGAACAGATCGAAGAAAATACGTTGCCGCTCACCAGTGATAATATCTATTCAGAAATCCAACATGATCTGCTCAAACCCATCTTTATTTCCTCTCTGATGGCGCAGGACACTTTCGTGCGTGATTGGACGTTAGAACAGGAGCAAACACCCGAAAAACTGGTGCGCTACCTGAAAGAGATCCAAGATAAATACGGTACCGTAACGAGCTTTTTTGTTTCTGAATCGACCCGTAATTATTATCACTCCAGCGGTGTGCTGAAAAAGATTGATGATATCGATCCCAATGATGCTTGGTATTTCAGAGTGCGTTCGCTACCCAAATCTGAGCAGTATGAAGTCAACATCGATCAAGATACCGCTAACCGTAATAGAACAGTAATCTATGTGAATTATAAAGTGTTCGATTTTGACGGTAATTTCATTGGTGTTACCGGCGTTGGCTTAGCTGTAGAAAGCGTTAAGAAGATGATAGAGCTTTATCAAACGCGCTATAACCGCAGCGTATATTTTACAGATAGGCAAGGAAACATTACCTTGCACAGTAAAGACTTTGCTGGCGGAGATACTTTGCAAAATACTCCTGGGCTAGAGAAGTTAGCTACCCGTATTTTAACTAGCCCAAGCGCTTCTTTTTCCTATCAACGTGATGGTAAAACCATTTTCCTTAATAGTCGTTTAGTTACAGATTTTAAGTGGTATTTACTGGTTGAACAGGACGAGACGATGGGGAAGCAGAAGTTGTTGACGACCTTCTGGGCAAACTTAGGCATGAGTATCTTTGTGACTCTGGCTATTTTATTGATTGCCAATCTTACACTGGGTAAATATCAACGCAAACTGGAGTTAATGGCGTCTACTGATAAGCTCACTGGTGCTGCCAATCGCCAGGCTTTTGAGGAGTATTTTAGTCGTTCACTGGCGCGTTCAGTATTAGATAGCACACCAATGTCGGTGCTATTAGTGGATATTGATCATTTTAAATCTGTTAATGATCAGCATGGGCATAATATTGGTGACCTGGTGATTAAGACCGTGAGCAACATGCTTAAAGCGGAGCTTAGGGAACAAGATTTGCTTTGTCGCTGGGGTGGTGAGGAGTTCTTGATCTTGTTACCTAATATTGACTTGAGTCACGCCTGCGAAATTGCCGAACTGATTAGAAAATCAGTTGCTGAGCGACGTATTCATGTTAATGGCTGTGAGATTAACGTAACGATCAGTAGTGGTGTTGCAGAATACAGAGTCACAGAGAAAGCAGAGGACGTTGTTAATCGTGCGGATATAGCCCTTTATCAAGCTAAAGAGCAAGGCAGAAATAGGGTGGTACTGTCTTATTAATCCATTGATAGTAGCCAAGACTGCCCGGCTGGAATTACGACAGTTTTCAGTGGCTGACGCGGAAGGTTTCTATCGACTTAATAAGGATCCTCAAGTGCTCAAATATACCGGTGACACTGCATTTGTCGATGTTGCTCAGGCCGCTAGCTTTATCGCTAACTATGACCAGTATCGTTTAACTGGCTTCGGTCGCTGGTCGCTCTATTTAAGTGATACACATGAGTACATAGGTTTTTGCGGTTTAAGTCGGCCCAATGCTATGGCTGATGTGGATCTCGGCTTTAGAATCGCACGTCAACATTGGCGCCAAGGCTACGCCACTGAGGCTGCGCAAGCTGCAATTATGCTTGCCTCTACGCGTTATGGTTTAAGCCGTTTGATTGGTCGAGCTAAGCTTGATAATCTCGCTTCAGTTTCTACGCTCGAAAAGCTCGGTTTTATTGCCGACCCAAACGTTTGTAAGGATGACATATGGCGGCACTTTTCATTAAATCTCGATGATAATTTTGCTGATTCAGAGCATGTGAATATTAGTATCATTTAAGTTTTTTAGGATAGGTATAGATGGCATCTCAAGTATTGGTAAAGCAGATTTCCGGTTTGTATCGCGGTTCAAGTATTGTTGATTTGGGATCGGTTCAGTCGGCTATCAATAACAAATCAGCTGTGGATCAGTTGCTTGTAGGTTCTGAACATGTTGAGGGTGATGCGCAAGCTGACCCTAAGCACCACGGCGGCCTTGATAGAGTATTGCACCATTTCCCGCGTGAACATTATGGTCAGTATCGTCGTTGGGATTTAATCTCAGGCTTTAAAGATGCGCCAGCGATGGGCGAGAATATCAGCACTGTTGGGCTCGATGAACACCAAGTAAACATTGGTGACATTATTCAAATTGGTGAAGTAAAACTGCAGGTGACTCAGCCTCGCTCACCCTGCTTTAAGCTAAATCTACAGTTTGACCACCAAGAGTTTGCTTTGGCGATGCAGCAAAGTGGCCGTTGTGGTTGGTTCTACCGGGTGCTGGAGTCAGGAACTATACATACGAGCGATACGATTACGCTGTTAGAGCGTTGCTCTGATATCAGTGTTGCTGAAGCGATGCATATCTATTTTTTACCGGAATTTGATGCCTTTCAATATCAACGTTTAGCGGATTGTTCGGGATTAGCTGCTTCTTGGGTGAGCAGTTTACAGCGCCGCATCAATAATAATGCCATTGAAGATTGGCAAATGCGCTTATATGGCGTACAACAAGCTTAGTTTTTATTAACCATTTCAAGGAATAGAATTGTGACACAAGATGAAAAAAACATGGGGATCGTGGTGCATTTGGCTAGTTTTTCAGGCTATTTGATCCCATTTGGCAGTATTTTAGGCCCACTAATTGTTTGGTTGATGAAGCGAGATGAGCTGCCATTTGTCGATAGCTGTGGTCGCAACTGCTTAAACTTTAAAATTAGTATCGCAATCTACGCGATGATCAGTGTTGTTTTAATGTTGGTTGGTATCGGCTTTATATTGCTGGGCATTATTGCGATTGTCGATATTGTATTTACCATTATTGCAGCGATGAAAGCCAGTGAAGGTGAGAGTTATAAGTACCCAATGTCGATTAACTTTATTAAGGCTCGCTCATAGGTATGTGATTGCCTATCGAGAGGGGTCGATAGGCAATGACGGTCTTAGCACTATACTTTAAAGTTGGCCACTAATGAGTCGAGTCTATGTGCTAGATGGGTTAATGATTGACTCGCCCGCGCAGCATCTTCAGCAGTGTCGGCAGTGCGCTGAGTAATATCATTAATATCACTGACGTTACGGTTAATATCTTCCACTACCGTAGACTGTTCTTCAGTGGCAGCTGCAACTTGAATATTCATATCACTAATAGAGCCAATGCGTTCGCTAATGCCAGTGAGCGACTGGCTCGCTTCATCAACTGCATTGACTCCTTCAATTGAACGAGAGCGACTTTTTTCCATCGCTTCAACCGCGCGGCTAGCTTCCGCTTGTAGCTTATCGATCATCACTTGCACTTCGTTGGTTGATGTTGCAGTGCGTGAAGCAAGGTTACGCACTTCATCTGCTACTACGGCAAAGCCGCGACCTGCTTCACCCGCTCGAGCAGCTTCAATAGCTGCGTTAAGTGCGAGCAGATTAGTTTGCTCCGAAACGGCTCTAATCACGTCAAGAATGCTTTCGATAGACTTAGTATGAGTAGCGAGTGATTCAATCACTTCACCCACTTGCTCGACATCATTAGAAAGTTGACTAATGGTTTCTCGAGCTCGAGTCACCACCACTTGGCCATTATTTGAATCGGTATCAGCGGCTCTCGCTGTATCGGCAGCTTGGGCGGCGTTGCTGGCAATTTCGTTCACTGTGGCCCCCATCTCGTTAATTGCTGTCACAACCATGATGGTTTGATCTTTCTGTTGCTGGCTATCCTCTAGCGTACGCTGAGCTTGATGAGAGACATCAATAGCGGAGGCGCCAAGTAATTTACTGGTATCGGCAACCTCAATCACAGAGGTTTGAATTTTGCTGATAAAGCTATTAAACCCTTTTGCTAATTGCGCGAGTTCGTCACTGCCATCTACAGGTAAGCGTTGACGAAGATCGCCTTCTCCTTCCCCAATGTTGTGCAGCATGTCTGCAACCTTAGCAATTGGGCGGCTGACGGAACTGGCAACTAAGCTAGATAGTGCAATAAACACCGCTGCAATCAGCGCGGTCCAAATTAGGATCTTATAAGCAGACTCCTCAAGGAGTGAGAAAATCTCGCTTTCGGGCACTTGTGCTACTAAATACCAATCCATTGAGGGGATATAGCTGCTAGCAATGAGCATCTCTTCGCCATTGACATTGGTTTTCATTAGATTGAAATCAGTGCGCTGCATTAAGCTCGCAGTATCAGTATTACGGTATAAATTATTAAGACTCATCTTGCCAATTTGGCTAGTATTTGGGTGTAGTTTTACCTGTCCTTGGCTATCAACTAAGTAAACAAAGCCTGATTGTTCAATTTTGAATGATCTTAACAGTTGCACCATATCGTCGAGTGACTTACCTAAGCCAACAAGGCCACGGCCATTGGGTTGCTGGTAATTGATAAACAGCTTCACATCACCGTTGGCTTCGGTGAAAACGTTAAGCATCTTCTCTTGGCCGCTATTCTTGTAGTCAAAGAACCAAGCGTCTTGTGTTGGAGTGAGAACTCTTAAAAAACCATCTTGTGTGTAGTAGGCAGCCGTTTCTCTATCGGCAAACGAGGCTTGGGCTAAGCCGTATTGACGGGCGACGTCATTAAGCTGGTTGACCACTAATGCTTCATCTATTGCAGGGCGGCCATTTTGAAGCCATTGGAGTAACATACGGTTATTGGCGAGCTGCTCTGCAGCATTCATCAAGGTTGATATATTGAGTTCAACTTTGTTGCGAATTTGCGCCAGCATATTGGGCATTTCTGAGGTCAGCATCCTCTGCTCTACCACTTGTTTAGCGCTTTGCTGGCTAAGTATGCCAACAAGGGCGGTGGAGAGTAATACTGTCACTGTGACAGTGAGGAGAATTTTCTGTTTGATCGTGAGCATATTCAATTTCATAAAAATTCGATCGCCTAAAGCAGCCGTGATTGAAGGCTGAAAGTAGTTAGTGGTAGCAGATCCGTCGTAAGGCTAGCGAAACCGTTTAACGCATATTTTTGTATAGATGGATCTATTTTGTAACGTGTAGGATGTAAGGCAGGTATCTGAATTTCAGCTTGAAATTATTACTCTTATATTAGCGCCGCGGATTATGTCTACTTTTTGTTATATTCGCAACTAAAAATGCACACCTAATGGTGTGCATTTTTGATTTACCTAGTAATCAGCAAAATTATCAAACCGTTAATAGGTTAAAAGTTTTGTGGCTAATCTCAACAACTACATGTTGGGGTAATTAGGACCACCGCCGCCCTCAGGGGTTACCCAGGTAATATTCTGGCTTGGGTCTTTGATATCACATGTCTTGCAGTGGATGCAGTTTTGACCATTAATCACAAACTTTTTCTCACCGGCTTCTTCAATGATCTCATAAACACCCGCTGGACAGTAGCGCTGTGCAGGTTCATCAAACTTGACCAAGTTTACATCGATTGGGATGCGGGCATCTTTTAAACGTAGGTGGCAAAGCTGGTCTTCCTCATGGAAGGTATTTGATAAATATACCGATGACAGTTTGTCAAAACTCAACTTCCCATCAGGTTTGGGGTAATCAATTTTGCTGTAGGCACTTGATTCAGCCATCTGGGCATAATCAGGTTTCTCGTCTCTAAGGGTGACGGGAAACTTACCGCCAAACCAGTTTTGATCGACAAAGTTAAAGGCGCCACCAAGGTAGGTGCCAAACTTATGCATAGCAGGACCAAAATTGCGCGAGCAGTATAACTCCTCTTTTAACCAGCTTTCGTCAAAGCGATCTTGTAAGCAGTCAAGATCTTTACCCGCATCAACGCCAGCCAACATTGCCTGAGCTAATGTCTCTGCAGCCAACATACCGCTTTTCATGGCGGTATGGGTGCCTTTAATCTTGGCAAAGTTTAAGGTACCTGCATCGCAACCGATAATCATGCCACCAGGGAAGGTCAGTTTGGGCAGTGAATTTAAGCCGCCCTTAGTAATTGCCCTAGCACCATAGGAAATACGCTCGCCACCAGTTAGTGTTTTTGCAATTACAGGATGGGTTTTATAGCGTTGAAATTCATCAAATGGGCTCAGGTGTGGATTGGCATAATTGAGATCAACAATTAAGCCTACCGCAATTTGATTATCTTCAAGGTGATACATAAAGCCACCACCAGATGCGCCTTCAGTTAACGGCCAACCGCCAGTGTGGACCACTTTGCCTAGCTCATGTTGCTCACTGGGTACGGTCCAGATCTCTTTAAAACCAAGGCCGTAATGTTGTGGTGTTTTACCGTTATCAAGTTGGAACTTCTCAATCAGTTGCTTGCCCAAATGGCCGCGGCAACCTTCACCGAATACGGTATATTTGGCATGTAGCTCCATGCCTGGCTCATAGCCATCTTTAGGTTGACCATCTTCGCCAACTCCCATATCTCCGATTTGAATGCCTTTGACACTGCCATCCTCGTTGAATAGTAGTTCGCTAGCGGGGAAGCCGGGAAATACTTCGACACCGAGCTCTTCAGCTCGCTCTGCTAACCAACGGCATAGGTTGCCAACACTAATAATATAATTGCCTTCGTTGTGCATGGTTTTAGGCACTAACGCATTGGGCATTGCACGGGAATCATTCGCTGAGCTCAGCATGTGAATTTCATCTTGAGTGACGGCGGTGAGCAGCGGTGCGCCTGTGGTTTTCCAGTCGTCAAAAAGTTCGCCTAATACTTTAGGCTCAAACACTGCACCGGAGAGAATATGCGCTCCGACCTCTGAGCCTTTCTCTACCACACAAACAGTTAACTCTTGGCCACTGTCTTTAGATATTTGCATTAAACGACATGCTGCTGCTAATCCTGAGGGCCCTGCACCCACGATTACAACATCGAATTCCATCGATTCGCGTTCCATCAGTTCACCTTCCTTCATTTTCCCCCGATAACTTACAGCGATTTCAACCGAGCTCACTATAAACGGGTGTTTTAATATATTGCCCACCTTACCTCAAAATAACACTATGGCACAGAGTTTAAACAGTTCCAGTGCAGTAAATTTAAGCATTTTTTGAGGTGATTAGTGTCACAAAAATTCCACACGTGCTGCTTTTTAGCGCTATTTGGGCTCAATTGACTATGGTTTGTCATCAAAATACGCCTATAATCAAATCTGACGGTTCTCCGAGCTTCTAATCCTACGTCGAGACAGATACGGGTTTTTAGCCGTGGCAATAACGCCACCGGGGTGAGAAAAGAAATGATCTCACCTCCCCTTACTTGGAAAGGTGATCATGTCCCAACTACAAGACAATTTTGGTCGACGGTTTCATTATCTGCGCATGTCAGTGACTGATGTGTGTAACTTCAAATGCACGTATTGCCTTCCTGATGGTTATCGACCTGACGGTAAACCTAAATTTCTCGATCTCAATGAGATAGAGCATCTCGTTTCGGCATTCTCGCAAGTCGGTACGCAAAAGATCCGTATTACAGGTGGTGAGCCTTCATTGCGTAAAGATTTCACCGACATTATTCGCATTATTAAAGACAACGATAGGATCAATACGATTGCTACCACAACCAATGGTTATCGTTTAGCGAAGCATGCTCAAGAGTGGTACGACGCAGGGCTGAGGCGCATCAATATTTCAGTTGATAGTCTTGATCCTAAGATGTTTTATCAAATTACCGGTGAAAACAAGTTTGATGAGGTGATGCGTGGTGTTGACGCCGCCCTGGAAGCTGGCTTTGAGCGAGTAAAAATCAATGCGGTTTTACTTAAAGGGCTCAATGATAAAGATCTACCACGGTTTTTACATTGGATAAAAAGTACGCCGATTGACTTACGTTTTATTGAATTAATGGAAACTGGCTTAGGCCATGACTATTTTAAAGCCCACCATTTAGCGGGAGCTGATATTAAAACTCAGCTTGAGCAGGCGGGTTGGCAGTTTGATACTCCAGCGGCAGATGATGGTCCCGCGCAAAACTTCAGCCATACAGATTATCAGGGGCGCATTGGCTTAATCATGCCCTACGCAAAAAACTTTTGTGCCAGCTGTAACCGCTTGCGAGTATCAGCTAACGGCAAGCTACATCTGTGTTTATTTACTGAAAATGGTGTTGACCTGCGAGATCTGCTGCAAACCCCTGAACAACAGTCAGAGTTAATTGAGCGCTTACATGGTCAACTCGCACAGAAAAAAGAGACACACTTTTTGCATGATGGGATCACTGGCGTTACCCAACATCTTGCTTCTATTGGTGGTTAATTCCTGATGTGGCGCAAATACCTTACGTCACATCGCCGCTATAATCGCTGCATTGCCTAAATTAGTTATTTAAAGAGACCGTTATGGGACATTGTACTCAGAGCCAATTTTTGCCACTCAACATTGCTGTTTTAACCTTGTCAGATACGCGTAGTCTTGACAACGACACTTCTGGGCAGTTTTTAGAAAGTGCGCTGCTAGAAGCAGGGCATAACTTGGCTGACCGTCAAATTATCAAAGATGATAAATATCAAATTCGTTCGGTGATCTCACAATGGGTCGCTTCAGAGAATGTGCAGGTGATTATCACCACAGGTGGCACTGGTTTTACCGAAAGAGATAATACTCCCGAAGCTGTAAAACCGCTTTTTGATCGAGATATCGAAGGATTTGGCGAACTGTTCCGTCACATTACCTATACCGAGCTAGGCACCTCCACAGTGCAATCACGTGCGTTAGGTGGTATTGCTAACAAAACGGCAATATTCTGCCTACCAGGCTCTACAGGAGCTTGTAAAACAGGTTGGAATAAAGTGCTCAAAGAGCAGCTTGATGCTACGCATCGACCATGTAATTTTGTGATGCACGTTAAGAAAATAATAGACTAACTTATAGATAATACGGTGCGCTCAGACAACGCATTGCAGAGCATACTGGCAATCTATTCCGTGTTTTGAAATATATTGATTAAGAAGGTTTTACTCTAATGACAAATGCTTTTACCCACATTAATGCGGATGGTAATGCGCACATGGTTGATGTAACTGATAAATCAGTCACTGAACGTGAAGCGAGAGCAGAAGCTTATATCGAGATGGCGAGTGACACGCTCGAAATGATCATGAGTGGTAGCCATCACAAAGGCGATGTGTTCGCGACCGCGCGTATTGCAGGCATTCAAGCTGCTAAGAAAACTTCCGACCTTATCCCGCTTTGCCACCCGTTGATGCTGACCAAAGTTGAGGTTGAACTCGAAGCTCAGCCAGAACACAACCGCGTTTGGATCCGCAGCCTATGTAAGTTGTCAGGTAAGACTGGTGTCGAGATGGAAGCATTAACTGCAGCCTCTACTGCTGCGTTAACCATATACGATATGTGTAAAGCGGTACAAAAAGATATGGTGATTTCTCAAGTTCGTCTACTTGAGAAACGTGGCGGTAAATCGGGTCACTTTAAGGTATAAATGAAATGATAAACGTACTGTTTTTTGCTCAAGTAAGAGAGTTGTTAGGCACTGCTAGCGTTAAAGTGGAAGCGGGCGAGCATACTCAAACAGCCGAAGGGCTGCGAGCGACACTAGCTGCTACCGATGATAAATGGGCCAAAGTGATGGCCTCGGACAAGTTACTTGTTGCTGTAAACCAAACTATCAGTCAGTGGGACACCGCCGTTGAGGATGGTGATGAAGTGGCTTTCTTTCCGCCAGTGACTGGAGGTTAAAATGATCCGCGTACAAACAACAGACTTTAGTGTTCCTGATGAATATCAACTGATTAGCCAAGATAATGGCGATGGTGCCGTAGTCACTTTTGTGGGTAAAGTGCGTGATTTTAATGATGGGAGTGCCGTTACCGATTTAACGCTTGAGCATTATCCAGGCATGACCGAATCGGTATTGAATCAAATAGAAGCACAGGCGCGTGAACGTTGGCCGCTGAACCATGTCACGATTATCCACCGCGTAGGTAAAATGGCGTTAGGAGAGCAGATTGTGTTTATTGGCGTGACCAGCGCCCATCGTAAAGCTGCTTTCGCCGCTTGTGAGTTTCTAATCGACTTTTTGAAAACCAAAGCGCCATTTTGGAAGCTTGAAGCGGGTGAAGAAGGTGCAAGTTGGGTAGAAGCGCGTGACAGCGACGAGCAAGCAGCTGATGTGTGGAATAAAAAATAGCTGACTATACCCATTCGGCTAAATACCTGTTAAATGAGTACTTGAAGTACAATGGGTATGAATAAAATTTGAGGGTGTTGCCTGATGAAGCTTAGGATTTTTTTACTATCGGCTTTAATGCCGTTGATGTTACTGAGTCAACAAGCTTTGGCAGCTGAAGATGTACCGGCTATTGCTGCAGCGTCAAGTATTAAGTTTGCCTTAGATGATGTCGCGAAACAGTTCCAGCAAGATACGGGGGCTAAAGTGCGAATCACCTATGGCTCATCTGGGAATTTCGTTGCACAGATAAAGCACGGTGCGCCGTTTGAGTTATTTCTATCTGCCGATGAACGCTACACCAACCAGTTGAGCAATGCAGGCCAAGCTCAAGGAGAGGGGGCTGTTTATGCCGTCGGCAAACTGGCCTTGGCGGCACCGAAGAACTCACCACTTGAACTGGATGAGCAACTCAATGGTGTGAAGCAGTTAATTAACAGTCAGCAGCTGAAACGTTTCGCTATTGCCAACCCCGAGCATGCGCCCTACGGTGAGCGAGCCGAAGAGGTGCTGAAAAACTTAAACTTATGGCAAGCCATTCAACCACAGCTCATTTTCGGTGAAAATGTTTCCCAAGCGGCGCAGTTTGCACTTAGTGGTTCAACCCAGGGCGGGTTAGTTGCTCTGTCTTTGGCATCCGCCGAAAGATTTAAACGCCGCGCCAATTATATTGTGATTCCACAATCTCTATACACACCGCTTAAACAGCGTATGGTATTGACGCTTAAGGCTGGTCAAACAGCGGAAAATTTCTATCACTATATTCAAACCGATAAAGCGCAGCATATTTTTGCTGAGTACGGTTTTGGCAAAGCGGATAACTAATGGATTGGGAAGCACTTTGGCTGTCGATTAAACTGAGTACGGTTACCGTGGTTATTTTAGTGCCGATGGCTATTTTGGCTGGGCGCTTTTTGGCTTATCGTCAATTTCGTGGAAAATCATGGGTAGAGGCGCTGGTGATGGTGCCGTTAGTGCTACCACCGACAGTCATCGGCTACTATTTGTTGGTGGGACTAGGCAGTGAGTCTTGGTTAGGGCAATTGCTAGAGCAGTTACTTGGTCATCAGCTGGTATTCCATTTTTCAGGGCTAGTCATAGCCTCTATTTTGGTAAATATTCCTTTCGCTATTCAACCTATTCAACGCGCTTTTGAAGCTGTGCCTGAAGATGTGCGTGATGCTGCTGCTTGTTGTGGTATGAGCCGTCTGAAAGTGTTGTTTAAAATAGAGCTACCTATGGTTTGGCCTGGTGTCCTGACGGCAATGGTGCTTTGTTTCTCCCATGTACTAGGCGAGTTTGGCGTGGTGCTGATGATGGGCGGTAATATTGCAGGCGAAACTAAAACTATTGCCATCTCTATATACGATAGTGTGCAGGCGTTTGATTTTGCCAGTGCGGGCAATATGTCATTAGTGCTATTGCTATTTGCGATTACAGTATTGGCGCTAACCACTAGTTTATCGCGACGCGTGGGAGGACAACATGTCTCAAGTCGTCGCTGATCTATACTGCCGGGTTAAACAAACAGAGCATATCAACCTTGACGCTGAATTTGTCTGTAAAGCGGGCGAGGTGCTTGCCGTTGTGGGTCCATCTGGTGGTGGGAAATCAACTTTGCTGCGAATGATTGCTGGCCTCAATAAGCCGCAATCGGGCGAAATTCGCTATGGCGACGTCAGCTGGTTTTGTGGTGATAAATCTATTCAACTCACTCCTCAGCAGCGGCATTTGGGCTATGTTCCACAACATTTTGGACTATTTCCGAATCTCACGGCTTTAGAGAATGTGATTGCAGCATTAGATCATATCCCAAAGTCTGAACGTGCGCCGAGAGCTAAAGATTGGCTTGAGCGAGTAAACTTGCATGGATTACCTGATAGATTGCCCGCCAACCTTTCTGGTGGTCAGCGACAACGTGTCGCCTTGGCGCGTGCATTGGCACGAGAGCCCTCTGTATTGCTACTTGATGAACCTTTCTCTGCCGTTGATAGGGAAACCCGAGAACGCTTGTATTTGGAACTTGCGCGTTTAAAGGAGCAGTTAGCGATTCCCGTAATAATGGTGACACATGATCTCAATGAAGCCTTGCTATTGGCTGATAGCATGATCTTGATAAGCCAAGGCAAAATGTTGCAACAGGGCTCACCTAGAGAGGTGCTGACAAGGCCACGTGATGAAGCGGTTGCTAAACAAATGGGACTGCGTAATATCTTTGATGCCCATGTGATAGCACAAGAAGAGGAGCGGCAGATTACTTGGCTAAAATTTGGTGAGCATCTGATTGCCAGCACCTATTTTGAAAGTTTAGATGTCGGTACCAAAGTCCGCTGGGTCATACCCAATCAGGGCGTTAGATTTAATTCGATTAAGCAAGGTAGGCTATGTCGCAGTTTTAACAAACTAGATATTACTATTGAATCTATGTTGATTATGGGCGAGACGGTAAGAGTGTTAGCAAGTGTTGTCGGAGTAAAGCATAAAATTAATGCTGAGGTGCCACTGCACCTAGCTAAAAAGCTGGAGCTTGTTGAAGGAGGGGAGACAACGGTAGCGTTGAAGTCTGAACTGATCCATATTTTGGAGCTTCAAGCTGAAGCAGAAAGCTAGTATTTGGCAAAATGAATGATCAAAGTTTAATCTTTACGTCACCTTGCTGTTATGTGGTTTTTTATAAGATGGACACCTAATCTTGACGGGGAGTTTATTCAGTGAAAAAAGCACTAACTGGTTCAATCATTTTATCTGCGGTATTAACCATGCCTGCAATGGCTGCTTATAATGCCCCAGGTGTAGCGGGTCATTCTTCGACCGCCGCTGATGCTGCTAAGGCAAAAGATGATACCCCCGTTGAGTTAACCGGTTATCTAGTCCAAAGTTTAGGTGATGAAAAATATCTATTTCGCGACGAAAGTGGTGATGTAGAAGTTGAAATTGATAATGCATTGTGGCGTGAAATGGACGTCTCTAGTGACACTAAGGTGACTTTGATTGGTGAAGTTGACGATGAATGGCAAGGCATTGAAATAGAAATTGACAGTATGCGTCTGGTTTCTCAATAATTCTTTATAGAAAGTGATTTAGCGTTTTAGTTTTCGGAGGAGCCATGGCTCGTTGGCTAGTTGGGTTGTTATTAGTATCAGGTAGTGCATTTGCAGGACAAGGTTTGTATCCGCTCATGTCGACCGGTGATTATCCATCGCCGATAGAGATGATGCAAAAGCTCGAACAGCTGCACCCTGGCGTGATCTCTGAATTTGAAGCCGAACTCAAAAATGGAGAGTTGGTCTATGAGTTTAAGGTGATCGATCCAGAGGCAAAAACGAAAATAGAGTATGAATACCGCACGCTAGATGGCAGCCTCAAGGAGCGCGAGGTTGAACGCTTGAAAAATGGCGACAACGACGAGCTTGCTGGCATTATGATGCTGAAAGAGAATGGAATCACATTCTCTGAGATGCTCACGATTGTTTGCAAAGACAGCGGCGGCCACTTAGTTAAAGCAGAGGTCGATAATGACCTTGGCATAAGCTACATAGAGTTAGAAATTTTAGAGGTTGATGGTAAACGTAAGTTAGCCTTCGACATGGAAAACAAGCAATTACTACCACTGCTCAAATGGGATTAAAGTATGAAAATACTCATGGTCGAAGACGACGCGACGACAGTTGAATATGTTGTAAAAGGATTTATAGAGCAGGGGCATAACATTGAAACCGCTACCGATGGTCATCAAGGATTGTTGCTAGCAACCAGCATGAAGTATGACTTAATCATATTAGACCGAATGTTACCTCAGCTCGATGGCCTTAAGTTATTAGCAGCGCTACGTGCAACTGGCAGCCAAACACCTGTTCTTATCTTATCGGCATTAAGCCATGTTGATGAGCGTGTTAAAGGCCTGCGTGCTGGTGGTGATGATTACATGACTAAGCCATTTGCGTTTTCAGAGCTGTTAGTGCGGGCAGAAAAATTGATGCAGCGCGGCGAATCTCAGCCAATGGTGACAGATTTAAGTGTTGGTCCACTGTCGATTGAATTGTTAACCCGTAAGGTGACCCTTGATGGGCAAGAGATCTTACTGCAACCGAAAGAGTTTCAGTTACTGAAATACCTGATGGAACATGAGAATCAAGTGATTAGCCGCACCTTGTTATTTGAAGCTGTGTGGGATTACCACTTTGACCCGCGTACTAACGTAATTGATGTGCATATTGCTAAGCTTAGACGTAAATTTGAAGAACTAGGCCACGGTGAGCTGATTGAAACTGTCCGAGGGGCAGGTTATCGCTTACGCCAAGGGCATTAAGCCCTACCAAAGTAGTGCGTGGCGCATTACTATTATTTTCTCTGCATTGGTGACTTTGATTATTGGCACCTTGCTTTTAGGCATGTACCGACAGTTGATTAATGAGCAAGAGTATCAACTGGATCTACACCTTGATGCAGAGAAAACCCGCTATCAACAGATGGCGCTCACGCTTGATAGACGCAGCTTTGCAACTCAAGTGCGCAGTGCCGATCCTAAAGTCGCCCTCATTGTGTGGCGCAACTCCTTTGATCTTATTGGTTCTCTAAGCATGATCCCAAATGACATGCCTATGCTACCTGCTAAGCGAGAGTTCCCGGTGTTTACCGGCGGACCTGATAAATTACACATTCTCACTGGCGGCATGGTGATGACTCGCTATGGCCCAGTGTTAATTGCGACGCGAGTCGACCAACTCGGTACCCTAATCGATAAGTTTACCAATGCAGCGATTACTGCATTGATGCTCACTGTGGTGCTAACTTTAGCGCTGGGTTACCTGTTTTCAAAGGCCATTTTGCGAAGGTTAGTGCAATACAACCGCTTAAGTGAACAGATAGAGCAGGGGCAATATTCAACTCGATTGCCGGTGAGTTGGCGTCAGGATGAGTTTGACATGTTGGCGCAGCAATTTAACAGAGTGCTGGACACCTTAGAAAAGAACTTAGCGGCCGTTCGTGGTGTGACCGACAATATTGCTCATGACCTGCGGACGCCACTGTCGCATTTGCGTATTGGCTTGGAGCAGTTACCAGACAAGCCACAAGAGGAGCTAGCTGAGGGGTGCGCCATTATTACCGAAGAGTTAGATCACTGTTTGGCAACGTTTGACGCTATGCTGTCTCTGACGCGTATTGAAGAGGGGCAACAGACCTTGGAACTACAGTCATTGAGCTTACAAAATATCAGCCGAGATCTGTTTGAGATGGCTGAGGCGATGGCAGAGTTTAACGGCCAGTCACTAAAATTGATGACGGGGGAAGAGTTTAAAGTTAGTGGCGACAAGTATCTGCTATTTCAAGCGCTATTTAATTTAGTCGATAATGCCATTAAATACTCCGGTGAAGGGGCTGAGATTGTTATCTCACAGAATCGTAATGTGATATCTATTCAAGATAATGGGCCAGGGATCCCTGTTGGTTCTCGCGATAAAGTGTTTGAGCGCTTAGTGCGCTTAGACCCAAGCAGACATCACAAAGGTACAGGCTTAGGTTTATCTATGGTGAAGGCGATTCTGTCGCGGCATAATGCTAAAATAGCCTTAATGGATAACCAGCCGGGATTAAAAGTACTGATTACTTTTTGATACCCGAGCATCTTGGTTGTTAAATTGCTCACGCCTGTTTGTGGAATTCTTATGTACCAAATCATTGCCGATGAAGCTGATTTTATCGTTATTTGTAAGTCAGCTAATATCCATTTCCACAGTCAAGATGGCTCCGCTGGTGTGGTTGCTCAGGCGGAGCTCGATCTAGGGATTAAGTTATATTCAGTACACAGATTAGATACCATGACCTCTGGTTTACTGATCCTTGCTAAGTCTTCGGCTGTTGCAGCGGAGTTTACTCGTCAATTTAGCGAACATAAGGTGCAAAAGTACTACTTAGCGCTAGCAAAGGGTAAACCCAAAAAGAAACAAGGTTGGGTGATTGGCGATATGGCCAAATCTCGGCGCAGTATGCATAAATTATTGCGCAGCATGGATAACCCCGCTAAAACACAATTCTTCTCTCACTCTGTTGGCGATGGCTTGCGCCTCTATCTGCTCAAACCTTTAAGCGGTAAAACCCACCAACTACGTGTAGCATTAGCCAGTATTGGGGTTCCTATTTTGGGCGATGAACTTTATGGCGGTGATGCGTCTGACAGAGGTTATCTGCATGCCTACAGCCTAAACTTCAGCTATAAAGCACAAGCCTATCAATACAGTGTCGCCCCGCCTTCAGGCGTTGCTTTTAACAGCCAAGCGGTGATTGAGCAGCTACAGCACTGGCAATCCCCCGAGCAGCTAACTTGGCCTAAGGTAAAGTAGTTTCAAGTTTGCTGGCAATCTCGCTTAAGGAATATCTAAGCTTCTGCATTCACAATCTAGCAGATAGCGCGTAATATAGTCGCCGCTAAATACTGTTGTTATAGTGTCTAACTGGCGTATAACTAACCCTTTTCTGTTTAAACATGAGTAGATAATTGTGCATACACGAGCCATATATCCAGGAACATTTGATCCCGTTACTAATGGTCACGCTGATCTGATTGAGCGTGCGGCTAAATTATTTAAGCATGTGGTTATCGGCATTGCGCTTAACCCATCTAAAAAGCCGCGCTTTACGCTTGATGAGCGCATTGAACTGCTTAAGACGGTCACTGCTCATTTGGATAATGTCGAGGTGGTTGGTTTTAGCGGGCTGCTGGTGGATTTTGCCAAAGAGCAGCAAGCAAGTGTGTTAGTTCGAGGCCTTAGAGCGGTTTCTGATTTTGAGTATGAATTCCAGTTAGCCAACATGAATCGCCGTCTTAGCCCTGATTTAGAAAGTGTATTTTTGACCCCAGCAGAAGAAAACTCTTTTATTTCATCGACTTTAGTTAAAGAGGTTGCCCATCATGGTGGTGACGTCAGTCAGTTTGTCCATATTAAAGTCGCTAATGCACTAATGAAGAAAGAACAGGGTTAATCAGCAAATATGAGAAAATACGCATCATCACTCGGTATGAAGTCACTCGGTATTAAGCTGCTGGCACTTTTGAGTTTATGTAGTTCGGCGATGTTAAGTGCGGCGCCATGGGTTGATACTTCTGATATTTACTTAAGAGCGGATATTCAAGCATTGGCAGATGCTGGAGTCATTACCGTGCCAGTAAATACCTATCCGTTAATGTGGTCCGGTATAGGTGCTGATCTTGCCAAAGCGGAACCTTCAACTTTGTCCCCTGCGTTAGTAGATGCTTATTCTCGTGTCAATTTTAACTATCGTAATGCGGTTGAGAATCGCGGTAATACTCGTATTAAGCTTGCTGCAGCAAGCGATCCTGCTCGTTTCCAACATTTTGGTTCGGACTATCGTGAGCAGGGAGAAGCTAACGCTTCCTATGAATACTTAGGTGATAGATTTGCCTATAAAGTATCGGCTTCGGCTAATTATGATCCGGTAGATGAAGAAGAGTTTCGTTTTGATGACTCTTATCTCGCCATGGCGATGGGTAATTGGATGGTGACGCTAGGTGCTGTTGAACAGTGGTGGGGGCCAGGGTTTGACTCTTCATTGCATAAATCCAACAACGCCAGACCCATGCCATCATTAATGTTAAGCCGCAATAATGCTCAAGCATTTGAAACGCCATGGCTATCATGGATTGGTCCGTGGAACTTTACCGCCGGTGTCAGCATGATGGAGGAGGAACGGGCTGTTCCCAATACTCTGTTGTGGAATCTACGTGGCTCTATCCGTCCATTTAGACAGTTAGAGATTGGTGTTTCTTGGACAACGCAATTTTGTGGTGACGGCCAAGAGTGTTCATTTGAGAGTGCCTTTAAATCGATTACTGGACAGAAAGATTGCCGTAATGAAGAAGCCTTAGGAGGTTGTACCAACTACGGTAACCAGATGGCCGGCTATGATATCCGCTTTAGCGATACTTGGTATAATGTGCCATTTGGCCTTTATTATGAAAGAACCTGTGAAGACTCAAAAGGGTCAATGCCATGGGATATCGTAGACTGCGGCTCGATGTTTGGTGCTGACAGCCGTTTTAACTTCGACGGTCAGCAGTACAAATTATTCTTTGAGTACACAGATACCATGGTCTTTTGCCAGGAAGATGCCAATGCTTTTAACTGTTTTTATGAGCACTCAACCTATCAAAGTGGTTCACGCTACTACGGCCGTTCGCTTGGTAGTACCTATGACAGCGATGCTAAAGTCTATGTGTTAGGTTTAATTGGACAATATGCCAATAGCAAAGGCTTTACCTCGTTGCTGCGCTACGCTCAGCTTAATAATGATGGCAAGACGCCAAGCTCTCCATGGGCGCCACAGCCACCTAAAGAAGACTTGCTGATGCTAGAGCTGAGTTACCGCATGCCTATGTGGAAAGGGATGATGAGCGTTGGTGGGACCGTGTCACAATCTGAATTTGAAACTGAAGAAAATGATACCGATGCCACTGTGTTTGGTACCTATGAATACCGTTTCTAACAGCCCTTTTCTCGCTTCACAGAGATAACAGGTGAATATTAAGCTGTTCGTCAGGCTCGTTGGACTGCTATTTATGGCTATATTGGTGGCTGTGACCGTTCAGCAAGGCTTTTTTCAGCGCTTGAGTGATAGTCAGTGGGTGGCTGATTATGTCGCAGATAATGGCTCCCGCGCTGTGGCTGAACTGGTATTGATGGGGGCTTTTTTCTCCTGTATTGCTGGGCCAAGGCAAGTACTGGCGTTTGTTTTTGGCTATGCCTTGGGTGGTGTGCAGGGCGCTATCTTTGCCACTATCGCGGCGCTGCTGGGCTGTATCATCCTATTTTACTTTTCCCGCTTTGTATTTCGCGAACAGATTAAACGCCGCTTTGAGAAGAAACTTACTAAATTAGAAGCGCTTATTATCCACAAAACTTGGCTTAAAGCCTTGATGATCCGTTTATTGCCTCTAGGCAGTAATTACATCACCAACCTGCTTGCGGGAACCACCTGTGTTAGCCCGTGGCAGTTTTTTGTGGGTAGCGGTATTGGCTTTTTACCGCAGATGTTCATCTTTAGTTTTGCCGGAGCGGGCGTTAGCCTGAGCGACGAGCATCATCTGCAGGTGAGCGTAGCGCTATTTGCAATAGCGCTAGCAATAGGCATCTACCTTTATCGCACTCGATTAGGCAAGCAGCTTATAAAAGCTGGCGATTAACGCTGTTGGCAGATGCTACAAAATACAGTGGCTCGCTGGCCTAAACGTATTTCACTGAGTAACTGACCGCAATGAGTACAAGTATCACCACCTCGACCATATACATGTAGCTTTTGGGCGAAGTAGCCCGGTTTCCCCTCGGCGTTGGTGAAATCTTTCAAGGTGGTGCCGCCTTGCTTAATCGCTCGGGCAAGGATCTGTTTTACCTCTGCAACTAATATGCTAATGCGCTCAGCATCGACCTTACCCGCCTCTGCTTGTGGGTGAATACCCGCTGCAAATAGCGCCTCATTGGCATAAATATTACCGACCCCAACTACGATATGATTGTCCATCAAGCACAGTTTTATCGCCTTCTTTTTGTTTGCTAAAGCGCTCAACAGATAGCTGCTGTTGAATGCGCTTTCTAACGGCTCGGGTCCTAACTTAGCTAATAGTGGGTGAGCCTGTTCTGGTAGCTCGTTCCAGAGCCATGCACCAAAACGTCGTGGATCGTTGTAACGTAATATTTTTCCGCTAGCGAGTACCAAATCGATGTGGTCATGTTTTTCAACTGGGCTGTTTATAGGCAAGATCCGCAAACTTCCTGACATGCCAAGATGGACAATTGTCGTGCCAGCATCAGTATCTATCAGTAAGTACTTTGCACGGCGTCGCACTGCTCTAATCGTTTGGCCGATTATCTGTTTAGCAATATCAGGCACAGGCCAGCGCAGTGAAGGGTTGCGAATGATTAAATCCGTCACCCTGTTATCAATTAAATAAGGAGAAACTCCTTGCTTGGTGACTTCTACTTCGGGGAGTTCCGGCATTGTTTAATCTCTTATTCATTTAGGCTGTGGGCTACAGAAAATGGCTTAGTTAACTTTGGCTCGAATAATGGGTGCTAATTGTTCTCGTAAACTGGCCGGTATAAGGTACCAGTTACCTGTTGGTGACTTTAATAAGCCTTGGTTATCAAACAGGATCCAAAGTAGTGCAGTATCAATATCGGCAATTTGGATCACCACTTCCTGTGGTTCGCCTTCGGTTTGTGGTTGCTCGGTCAAAGCCGAAATATGCAGCTGTTCCCATGCGTTAGCCCATTCTAGGCAGTTAAGCACTTCTTCGCTGCATTGCCAGCCAGATTGACGTTTTTGCAGCCAATGGTCGCCAAGTTGCAGCTGTGACAGCGGCGCTGATTGATCGAAAAGAGCCTGCGTCTGCATGGTTGGTTGGTGGCGATTGTCTTCAATGACAGTGAGGACTGAGATCATTAAGATAGATGCCAGAATAATAATGGTATTCCACTTTTTGCGGGAAAAGGCCATAGGGATATAATTCAAAAGGTTACTTAACTATTAAGTGTATCTGCAAGTTGGGTGAACCACAAATTTCGGATGGTGGTGGCCATTGGGTACTTTTTAATCAAACTTCGTTTGACGAATGCATCAGGCTTCGCCTGACTAAAGTCGTGAGCTTCCTGCTCACACTCGGCCAAAAGGGGATCAACAGCAATCCCCTCTTGGATCACCTCTGCCGCCCCGACGAAGTTGTTGATCCTCAGCCATTTTCGAAAATCGCTATCGCCTCATATTCGCCATCCCTGGCTCACCTGAGGCTATCTCGGCATCCATGTCTCGCTTACGCAATTTGTCTTCAATGACTTCGGCAACTTCGATGGGAGAGCTGATGTTTTCTGTGATTTGTGAGTGGATGTCGATTTCACTCTTTCTATGGCTAACCTTGAGCTCATTGAAGTCACTATTGCTCGATTCCAGCAATAGATAGTAAGGTGATCAATAAAGCTAGATCATATACCCAAGGTAGAACTATTGGGGTTGCTGGCATAAAATACACTGGCGGCTGCACATCAATTTCAGTCAACTATCGAGACAAAAATATGATTGTAGAAAGTGTACTTCCTGAATATTACGCAGAAATGCTTGCTGTTTGGGAAAACTCAGTCCGAGCCACTCATGATTTTATTACAGAAGAAGATATTGAGTTTTTTAAACCAATAATTATCGAACAAGCCTTTCCTGCAGTAACACTGCGGTGCATTAAAAGCGAAAGCGGTTCAATCCTTGGTTTTGTAGGTGTTCACGATGCCAAGGTTGAGATGCTATTTGTATTAAATGAAGCTAGAGGCTTAGGCGTTGGTACAGCGTTATTGCAATATGCTATTGAGCAATTAGCCGCTGCCAAGGTTGATGTTAATGAGCAAAATCCGCTTGCAGTAGGCTTTTACCAGCATATGGGGTTTAAAGTTATTTCGCGCTCACCAATCGATGATATGGGTAAACCGTTTCCGATTCTGCATATGGAGCTATAGGCTCGATACATTGTAGCCAAATTTGTTAGAAGAAACGCCCAAAGCTAATAACTTTGGGCGTTTCCGTATCTGATGTTGGTATATCATTGAGCATGATATTTGGGCATCCATGCCTCGCTCACGCAATTTGTTTTCAATGACTTCGGTAACGCCAATGGGGGAACTGGTGTTTTCTGTGGCTTTTGAGTTGATGTTGTTGTTCGTCTGGCTCGCTAATCCATTTTACTTTTTTCAAAGTATAGTCACTTAATAGTCATCAGATGTTTGAGTAACGAGACTTTTGCTCGTTTTTCTTAACCTACCAGGCTACGCCTGACTTATAAGTCAGACTTCGTCTAACAACTAAGGTCGTGGGATTCCATCCCACACCAGGGCAAAAGGGGGGCAACAGCTTCCCCCTCTTGCATCTCCCGAGCCGCCCCGACAAAGTTACATGCATTAAGTACAGGCCTCATACTCCATTAAAAATCGCCTAACGGCTCAGATGGGACATCCATGTACGCCCGAGCCTGAATCATCATCCATGATGGTTCTACGGCATTTTTATCTGCGTACTTCGGCAACTTCGATGGGGAATTGGTGTGTATTGTTAGTACAGAGTTTTTCGTTAGGTTTTTTGTTTTTAATTAGTGAAGCCTAAGTCTAAATGCTTTTCCAACCCGGTGTAGATGCGGCTGCGGCCTTTGGTGGCATGGATGCCATCGTAGAGCGGTCATGGCCAATTCTGTTCCATACAGAATTTGGCATTTCCTCCATCCTTGGAGGTCAGATGTGCTTGCAGCGAGCCCCTGTAGCGTCTGCACATACGGTCGTTCATTTACATCCATGTGATCACGACATTCTAGCATCCTGCTCATCACCTGCCGCAGGCAATTGGAACCACTGTTATCTGACATTACTCATTCGTTTCCAAAACGACTTTTGTTTAACTTTTAGATTAGTGCTGAATCAATCGTGGGGTATCAACCAGTCAAATAAACAAAACCCGACGCTTTTGACGTCGGGTTTTATGTTTAAACTCATTGAAACGGCCAAACACTTACGGCTAATACAAACACCATCAGCGGCATAACCGTTCAAGAACGCCTAACCACCTGTGGCATTCATAAACCTTAAGATCTGGGTTTCGCCGTTGGGATCGAAGTGGTGCTCTTTTGGTTTGTGCTTAATACCATCTAAAATGGCGGTTTTTAACTTTTCTATGTCACCTGGGAATTTGCGTACAATCGCTTTTAAATCGACGGAGTTTTCGTTACCAAGACATAACAGCAAACGCCCTTCAACCGTGACGCGAACGCGGTTGCATTCATGGTAGAAGTTGTTGCTGTTCACTTTTGCCTAAATTGAGCGTTACAGCATTTAAGGCTCTTTTAAATATTATTACTCTCTTCATAAAGTTTATAGAAATTTTTCATTATTTTGGCGAGGAACTTATCATCGGAGTATTTGTAATATACCGAAATGTTTATTCTGATAGAGATGTTTTAATGAGAATTATTCACTTGATATATATATATTCTCAACTACTCTGGTTCCCGCTGCTGAATACTGCGGTTCGAAGTTGTAGGTATTCGTTGGTATAAGGCAAGAAGATATTCATTAAATATTAAAAGGAAGATTAATATGTTGAGTAATAAGGTTCTCACATTAAATGAAGTAAAGTCCGTCTATGGTGGTAATGGTGGGAACGACGGAGACCGTGGCGAGGCTGGAAGCCCTGGTATATGGGATGACTTCTGGGACCATATGGACAAAATTGATCAAAGGGCCAGTGAAACTAGAAATGGATATGTAACAGGTGGAACCAAAGAAATGCCTACTTGTGAAAGGCCTTAGATGACGGTATTAGGGTTGTCTAGCGATAGCCCTAATTTAATAGGTCGCCATAAGAGTGAGTAAATATGAGGGCGTTAAAACTAAATTTTGTTATTGTAATGTTTTTTATTACTCATGTGCTAATTTTAAGATGGAACGATCACTTCTCTAACTTTAAATCGTTACAACATTACCCGATAATGTTTTTGTTTCTGTTTTTGATTTTACTGGTGATTCTTTTGGTAGCGTTTAGAGATATAAAACTTAAAGCACTAAGTTTAGCTTTGCTATATTTAATTGGTTATACTTATTTACTTAAAACGGAGCACTTTTTTCTTTTTGGTTACGCTATTAGTGATGTACAAGGGCGTTCAATGGAACCAGTTTTAAACTCTGGCGACCGTTTGATATACAAGATAAGAGAGGGAGATGCTATAGAAAGAGGTGATATCGTTACCACAACCGTTAAAAAACTGCATGAGGAAGGAAATATAGGTATCATTAAAGCTGTTGCAGGAGTTCCTGGTGATAATATTTTTGTTTGCGATTATGAGGTGTTTATCAATGGTGATTCTTTTTACAATGAATATAAGCCACTCTCCGATTGTTTGCATATCGAAAAAATTCAGCTGACAGATAAATCATATTATTTATTAGGATATAATAAGTATAACAGCCATGATTCTAGATATTTTGGTCCCGTTAAGCTGTCCCAAATTGAACTTTTTTTAGCTTATAAAGTATCCGAAGAGTCTGCTGTTACTTACTTTTAGTAGAGCTACTACATAATGTTACCACTATATAAAAATTAACGAGCAACCCCTAATGCGCTATCGTAATCTATTATAGATGTGAGCGTCAGCAACTGAGTTGTGTACCTGCCGAATTTTAGTTCGATTATTATTGCAGAAAGGCAGAGTTTTTATAATCCTTCTCCTGATTAACGATGAGGCGCCTCCTGTAAGTAACCAGAGTGTGGCAGATAGCCCAATGGTAAACTGAGGTATGACTTCCACTCATCCATGTGTAAAAGTGAGCTGAAAACTAGATAAACAAAACCCGACGCTTTTGACGTCAGGTTTTATGTTTAAACTCATTGAAACGGCCATACACTAACGGCGAATAAAAACACCTAAAGCGACATTGCCATTCAGCAATGGTTATCCACCAGTGGCATTCATAAACCTTAAGATCTGGGTTTCGCCGTTGGGATCGAAGTGGTGCTCTTTTGGTTTGTGCTTAATACCATCTAAAATGGCGGTTTTTAACTTTTCTATGTCTCCTGGGAATTCACGTACAATCGCTTTTAAATCGACGGAGTTCTCGTTGCCTAAACAAAGCAATAAGCGTCCTTCAACCGTTACGCGCACGCGGTTACATTCATGGCAGAAGTTGTTGCTGTGAGGCGAGATAAAACCAACATGAATATCGCTGCCCGGCATAGTGTAGTAACGTGCAGGGCCACCGGTGCGGCGATTAGATCTGTTCAGCTGGTAGCGCTCGCGAATTAACGCCTTGATCTCTTCACTACTGCAATGACGGCTGCGTTTCCGCTCATCAATAACACCTAAAGGCATCTCTTCGATAAAAGCGATATCGAGTTCGCGTTCGCGGCAAAATTCAATGAGATCTAATACTTCATCATCATTTTGGCCACGCAGAATTACTGCATTCACTTTAATCTTCTTAAAACCTGCAGCGCGGGCGGCGTCTATACCTGCAATAACTCGATCAACTTTGCCGTTGCGGGTCAGGCTGGTGAACAGATCCGGTTTTAGCGTGTCTAGGCTGATATTGAGCCTGTTAAGCCCTGAGTCATGCATCTCGTGTGCAAAGCGGGTTAACCGTGAACCGTTGGTGGTCATCGACAGCTCTTCAAGTCCCGGTAGTTTACCAAGCAGTTTAACTAACTGATCGCAGTCAGTACGTACTAGCGGCTCGCCACCCGTTAAGCGAATCTTCTTTACCCCTAACTCAGTAAAGGCTTGGCCAACCCAGGCTAGCTCTTCAAGACTAAGTACATGCTCTTTACTTAAGAAGCACGGATCTTCGCTCATGCAATACACACAACGAAAATCACAGCGGTCTGTGACTGACAGCCGTAGGTACTCGACTGTGCGGCCAAAGTTATCAACAATCAAACTCATACTACTTACCTATATGACCTTTATAGAAGGTCGGCAAAAGGTTGGATATAAACTGTGTCACCTGGTTGTAACTGATCATCTTTTTCACCTATCACGATGAGGCAGTTTCCTTTTACCATAGAGCTAAGCATCCCTGAGCCTTGAGCACCTGTTGTGGTTACATGTAACTTACCATCCGCTGCTAGATGGTATACTCCGCGCATAAACTCGGTACGACCGACTCGGCTGCGCAGTGGTTTATCTGTGGTTGCTGGCACCATCGTCGGTGTCCAGTTTTGCTCGCCTGCAAGCTTGCGAATGGCAGGTTGTACAAATTGCAGGAACGACACCATCACTGCAACTGGATTGCCCGGTAGCCCGAAGAACAAGCTGTTATCGATTTGGCCAAATGCCAGCGGACGACCCGGGCGCATGTTAATCCGCCAGAAGTTAATCTGACCCACCTGCTCGAGTACCGTTTTGATGTAGTCGGCATCGCCGACCGATACACCACCTGAACTGATCACAATATCAGCTTGTTTCGCTGCATTTTTAAGTGCATCAGCTAGCGCAGCTTCTGAATCTTGAATAATGCCCAGATCGATGACTTCACAACCAAGCTTTTTGGCCATCGACTTGATGGTGTAACGGTTGGAATCGAAAATGCAGTTAGGCTTCAATGGCTCGCCTGGCTGGCAAACTTCATCACCTGTTGAGAACACCGCAACAGTTGGACGTTTAAAGACGGAGAGTTCACCAAAACCAAGAGATGCAAGCAGACCTTGCTCTGCAGCGTGTAGGCGAGTATTGGCGGCAAGCGCAGTGGCGCCTTGGGCAATATCTTCACCCGCCTGTCTGACGTGTTGACCTACAGCCATCTCGCCTTCGAAGCTCACTTGGCCATCTTGTTCGTTAGCCAGTTCGCGTAATTGCACAGTATCTGCGCCAGCAGGCACAGGAGCGCCTGTCATGATGCGTACTGCTTCGCCTGCTTGAATGGTGCCTGCATAAGCGTGGCCAGCCATCACTTCGCCAACCATCTTATACGCTTGGTCGTCAGTAGCGAGTTTAAAGGCGTAGCCGTCCATCGCCGAGTTAGTGTGCTGGGGCACGTTAACGGGTGAGATCGCATCACTTGCGAGTACTCTATTTTCCAGCTCATCTAGTGCAACGGTTTCAGTCGAGGTAACAGGACTAACGTAAGAGAGAATTTTATCAATCCCTTGGCGTACCGACAGAGTCGTGCTGTTATCGAGTTCGCAACCACAGCTTGGCGCCATTGGTAGGTCGATAGGGCACGGCTTCCAGTTCGCTATGTAGTCACAGACGTAATCGACTATCTGCGGCACATTATTAATATTTAGACGTCTTAGCTCAGCTGGTAGCTCGGTATCATCGCAACAAGCAATCGCTTGAATGTTGTCGTCATGGGTATGGATGAACGGTTTCCCATGGGCAGCGCGGTGCAATTCAATTTTTGGCAGTTCGAGCTTTTTAAAGCCTTCAACCAAGACGATATCGACTTTGTCAGCTTCAATCTGATTTAACAGGTGAGGCAGCTCTGGGTCAGAGTCGCGTGCATCTTCAGTCATTAACGCCCAACGAACATGAGAGGCGACTAGCATCTGCTTGGCACCTGCTTTACGCATCTCAAAACTGTCTTTGCCTGGAATATCGACATCAAAATTATGATGAGCGTGCTTGATAACAGCGAGGCGAATACCACGGCGGTTAAGCTCTGGAATCAATTGCTTTAATAAAGTGGTTTTGCCTGTGCCGCTGTAGGCACAAAATCCGAGAACGGGAATAGGTAACGGATTAGTAAAAGGTATGCTCATTTACACCTCAGGTTATTCTTTTCGTTGGCGATAGCTTCGCTAAGTTGCTGCTTCTGTTCTGGCGTATTGACGTTAATAAAGGCATTCGGTTGGTCGCTGAAATCAGTCACTATGTAATTGTGCTTGGCGTACCAAAAATCGATTTTTCGTTCGCCAGCATCTAAAAATGCTTTCATTGATGCCCGTAAACTCGGCTTTAATAGCATCACTACGGGTTGTTCGCGTTTACCATCGCTTGCAACTGCAAGCTCTGCATCTGCTGTAGTCAACTGCGCCAGCATTCTGTTTACTAAATCACGCGGTAACAACGGACAATCGCAAGGCACGACCATTAAATAGTCTGCTTGTGTGTGACTCATCGCTGTGATCATTCCTGCTAAGGGTCCAAGGTAACCGCTGTCTTGATCACTGATGACCTCAAAGCCGAATTCAGAATACACCTTTTGATTACGGTTTGCGTTGATCAGGATCTCCTTAACTTGAGGATTTATCCTGTCAATTGCATGTTTTATCATCGGCTGGCTTTCTAATTCAACTAAGCCTTTATCGTTGCCACCCATACGTCTGGCCATACCGCCGGCGAGGATCACTGCATCGATCGTTATCGTCATCACTTCTTCCTGTTATTAGGGGCTTACTTAACAATAGCAATCATACTCCGACGCGCAGCAACTTAATGCTGACGAGGTAGCAAATTTAGTACAGCTATTAGGCCATATTGTTGAGCATATTTGGATTAATATGAACTGCTAATGTAGGTGGTGCTTCAGGCACCTTATTATTACTGCTTATTTTATTGTTATCGATAAGCCATACATGGTCGCATATTTGGGTCAGCATACACGACTGATGACTACTAATTATCATGCCTGTACCCTGTTTTTTAAGGTCGGCGACCATCTGCAAGACTAAGTGTTGCGAGTGCTTATCCATATTTGATGTCGGCTCATCGAGCATCATTAGCTTAGGCTCGACAATCCAAGCGCGTGCGATTGCCAACCTTTGTCGCTCACCACCCGATAAACTTGAGGCAGATTGGTCTAACAAGTGACCTAATTGCGCCATCTCAATCGCTTGCTCAGTGCGAGTGTTAAGTTTGACTTTATCGTTATCTGAGAATGCTTTTGCGTAGGCTAGATTGTAAAGCACTGTGCCATCAAATAGGTAAGGGTGTTGATGCAGATAAAGTGCCTTACCGACGATGGAGTTACTGCGCCACCAAGGAGCTAATGAGTAGCCAATTGCTTGCACTTGCCCTTGAGTTGGCTTAATCAATCCCGCCAGTAATTTCATTAATGTGGTCTTGCCACAGCCATTATCACCTTGTAGGTGGATAACTTGGTTTTGTGAAAATATCAGTTCAGCAGCGCTGAATAGATGTTTATCACCAAATCGCATCTCAAGATCTTGTGCAATAATTTTTGCCATGCTGATTAATGACTCCTCGGCTCAGCTTTGCCTCTTAGGGTACCTAAGGCAAAGTTTAGCACTAGTGCTAATACTAGCAGGACTAGACCAAGCGCTATGGCTTGGGCAAAGTCACCTTTACTGGTTTCTAGGGCGATAGCTGTTGGGATATTTCGAGTTACACCGGCGATGTTACCGCCGACCATCATCGAACAACCCACTTCAGTCAGAATGCGACTAAATGCTGCGATTATCGCTAACAATAGTGGCACTTTTAGTTCGCGGCAGACTGCCCAGATTGCGTTATACCATGGCGCGCCTAGCGTGCGAGAGGTTTCCCAAGCGCGGCGGTCAACGCTGGTGAATGCGGCTTGGCTCATGGCGACAAGTACAGGTGCACAGATCATCATCTGCCCTAAAATCATGCCTTTTTGGGTGAATAACCATTTAAGATCGCCAAGTGGTCCCATACGAGTGAGCAGCAGGTAGACCAATAGCCCGATGACAACAGTGGGTACAGATTGCAGGGTTTGAATCAGGTTGGTGATAAGCCAGCGGCCACGGAAGCGAGAAAAAGCCAGCAGAAAACCGAGTACCATTGAGGGCAGCAAGGTGATAGCTAACGCTGCAAATGATACTGAAAAAGATACCGATATAATGGACCAGACTTCTGGATCCAATGAAAACAGCAGGCTTAACGCCTGCTGTGTTAGGGCTAACCAGCCTTCATTCATTCGCTATAAGTTGCCTTGAACAATTGTTCTCCCTGAACTTTGTAGTTATTGATCATCCCTTGCGCCTCTGCGCTGATCAACCAATCACTTAATGCTTTAGCCCCTTTGTGGTTTAAATCAGGGTATTTCTCAGCATTAATCAACATAATTTGATAAGGGTTAGCCAATGCTTTGCCACCATCAAAATCTACTGCTAGGTCAATCTTACCTGAGTAGGCAACAAAAGTACCACGGTCAGAAAGTGTATAACCTTGTAATTCGTTTGCCATTAATAGTGTTTTGCCCATGCCTTGGCCAACAGAAGTATAGCCCGCAAAATCAGGCTTAACATCGGCTTTATTCCAAAGAATAAGCTCTTTCATATTGGTGCCTGAATTGTCACCACGAGAAATGAAAGGCGCACCCGATTTAGCTATTTTGGCAAATGCAGCTTCGGCTGAATCACTCGGGCGAATTTTAGCTGGGTCATTTTTTGGACCTAAGATAACAAAGTCGTTTTCCATTATCCCACGTGGAAGTCTGCCATAACCTTCTGAAACGAACTTAGCTTCAGCCGCTGGTGCGTGAGTCATTACTACATCAACGTCACCTTGGCGAGCAAGTTTAAGGGCTTTACCAGTCCCTGTTGCAATTACCTGAACTTTATAACCTGTTTCGGCTTCGAAGGTAGGTAAAAGGTTCTTCAACAAGCCTGAGTTTTCAGTACTGGTTGTGGTTGCTAGCTTAATAACTTCATTGGCTTGAACAGGCATTCCAACAAATAATGCAGCAGTCACAGCAAGACCAATAACGCGTTTAAGGTTTAACATTTTTACTCCTTGGCAAATATAAATGGGTTGCTCTATACCTGAGTACCCACTGAAAAGTGAAATCACTTGTGTAAACAAGAGCAAGTTTGATGCCATTTATATTTTCTAGGATTTTGTATCACACCAGTCGCCTAAGTGTGAGCTTGATCCCATGCTTATCAAAAAGCATTCAGACAATATGTCCCAATGCTGCTAAACCGTGGTTCATAGTGACCTATTTCCAGCCGTTAGGTGGTAGACTTTGTTCATTATGAGTCAAAATGTCCTGTTTAAGACAAGATGAGCCAGAGAGTAAATACTATGAAGCCAATTCCTTCCGCTGTATCAGTACTAATTGTCGACGATGAACCTGGTATGCGCAGCTTTTTGAAAAAGGCGCTGGCAAAGAAGTTTGCGTTGGTGGAAATCGCTTCCAGTGTTGAGGATGCAGAACAGTTACGCTCACGCTGTCACTTTGACCTGCTTATTGTGGATATTCGCTTACCTGGGCGTTCGGGCATTGAATGGCACGAAGCACTCAATGATCAAGAGCGACGATCTGACATCATCTTTATGACAGGTTATGCCGATATGGATGTGGCAATAAAAGCTCTGCGCGCAGGGGCATCCGATTTTATTATGAAGCCGTTCCATCTAGAGCAGATGATGAAAGCCGTTGATCGCTGCATTGAGCGTCGCTTGCTAAAGCGAGAAAACTTAATGCTTCGCCGCGAAGTTTCTTTTAATCAATCCTCTACCATTATTGGCCAGAGCGATGCGATGACCGAAGTGAAAGATGTGATTGCTCGCGTGGCGCCAACCAATGCCGTGGTATTGATTGAAGGTGAGTCAGGCACTGGTAAAGAACTGGTCGCCAGACAGCTGCATACATTAAGCGGTCGCCAAGGGCCATTTGTGGCAGTTAACTGTGGTGCCATCGCCCCAGAGTTACTAGAAAGTGAGTTATTTGGTCACTCCGCCGGTTCCTTTACCGGCGCAAAAGGTAATCGCGAAGGTTTGTTTAGTTTTGCTTCGGGTGGCACTATTTTCCTCGATGAGATTGGTGAAATGCCGCTAAAAATGCAGACGGCGTTACTGCGAGTGTTAGAGCAAAGAACCATTAGACCTGTGGGCAGTGAGAAAGAGATTAATATTGATGTCCGGGTGCTGGCAGCGACTAACCGCAAGTTATCTGAGGAGGTTGAAGAAGGCAACTTTAGGCGTGATCTATACTACCGCCTCAACGTGCTTGATATTGTGATCCCCCCACTGCGTGATAGACCTGAAGATATCGTAGAGCTGACTCATCACTTTACCTGTCAGCTAGCCTCAGAGCTTGGCGTTAAAGAGGTGGTATGGAGCCATGAGGATATGCTTAAACTGCAGCAGCATGAGTGGCCAGGTAATATCCGTGAGCTGCGAAATATGATTGAACGCTGTATATTGCTCGGCAAGCCACCGGCAGAGTACTGGAAAGCGCAGCCTAAAGCAGAGATGGTGGCTGAATCTGGTTACCCGCTGCAGTGGGCGTTAAAAGATGTTGAACGCGACCATGTGACTCGAGTTGTCGATATACATGGCGGTAATAAATCTGCTGCAGCAAGAGATCTTGGTGTATCGCGTAAAACGCTAGACCGCAAGTATAAAGAGTGGTTTGGCGGTGAAAAGAATATTGAAGAATAAGCCATTGGGCAGGAGAGTTTAGGTGTCATTTTTTTCCAATATATTTGGTGTTAGTTGGCAGCAGATGCAGGCTAAGGTGCGTTATCGCATTCTTATTCTCACCCTGCTCCCGATATTGTTAACACTCGTCAGCCTAGTGTTTATTACCATTTATTGGAATATCAGTTACACCGGCAAACAGCTGTTTATGAAAGTGAAAGCTGACTTAACTGTTGCCAATAACACCTTGGATTCAGTGCAAACGATTCAAGAAAAACGACTTGAGTTGGTGATGCAGTCGTGGAATTTTCAAAATGAGTTTAGAGAGTTAGATCCTAAAGCACGTGTAACAAGGAAAACGTTGCAGCAGCAGTTAGCACTGACCAAAACCGAGTTAGATCTCGATTTTCTGCGCCTGATCACCGTAGCAGAGGCTGCTGCTGACCCTGATTTACGGCAGATGTTGCCACACATTGTGGATGACCAGCCATTTTCAGGTTTGATGGTGTTATCGCCAAGTCGATTGTCTCGTATCGATCCTGCGTTAGCTGAGCGAGCAAAAGTGACCGTGATGAAAACACAACGGGCACAGGAACCAAGCAAAGTAGACGAGAAACGCGGCTTGTTGAGTCGTTCGTTACTGCCCATTCCTGATGCTAATGGCCATGTAGCTTGGTATCTTGATGGGGGGATCTTATTGAATCGAGATACACGCATCGTCGATCATATTCGCGATCTGGTTTATGACAAAGGAACCCTGCCAGAGCGTTCTATTGGTACGGTGACTATTTTCCTCGATAACATTCGCATCAGTACCAACGTACCACTGCACTTTTTCCCTAAAGATGATGATAAACGTGGCCGAGCGCTCGGGAGTCTAGTGTCTTCTGAGGTGCGCGAAAAAGTCTTGAACCAAGGGTTGTTGTGGGTCGATCGTGCTTTTGTATTCAATGATTGGTTTATCTCCGCTTACGCGCCTTTAGAAGATGTGCAGGGTAAGCGTATTGGTATGATTTATACTGGTTTTTCTGAATCACCGTTTATCCATAACTACCTGTTGAATATCATTGAGCTCGGTACCATCTTGATGCTGGTATTACTGGTTTCAGGCTGGTTGGTGTATCGCGGTGCCTATAGTTTATTGCAACCAATTGAACGTATTCACCATGTAGTAAAAGCGGTGCAATCGGGACGGAATTTACGCATCGGTTCGTTAGGGCTTGATAGCGGCAATGAGTTGTCTAATCTTGCTGAGCAGTTTGATCGTATGCTGGATCTGCTGCAGCGACGTAACACTCAAATTCAGGCCGCCGCAGAACAACTTGAGGTTAAAGTTGAAGAGCGTACTCGCAGTTTGCAGGAAAAAACCGAAGAACTGCAAGCTAACGTGGCTTTGCTTAATGAGACTCGTCAGCAGCTTGTAATCAATGAAAAGTTAACAGCACTCGGTGAATTGACCGCGGGTATCGCTCATGAGATCAACAATCCAACTGCGGTGATCCTCGGTAATATGGAGCTACTGAAATATGAGTTGGGGGATAATGCCGATGTTGTCGAAGAGGAGATTGAGCTTGTCATCCAACAGGTCGGTCGCATTAGCACCATCATCCGTAGTCTATTGCAGTATAGCCGCCCAGGAGAGTTCAACGCACCACTAGAGATGCACCAAATTACGCCGATTATCGAGGAGATGTTAGTGCTCGTTCGTCATTCGATACAGAAGCAAGAAGTGGTACTAAATCAAGAGCTCAATGCAAGCTACCCAATTCAGGTGAATCGACCACAACTATTGCAGGTGCTGATTAACATTGTTGTTAATGCCGCTCACGCTATTGATGATAAAGGACGGATCTGGATCCGCACCTATGACTGGGTACAAAGAGGCGAACCAATAGGGGTAAAGATTGAGATAGAGGATGAAGGTAAAGGGATCCCGGAAGAGGAGCTTAACCGTATTTTCGATCCATTCTACACCACTCGTAAGGATGGGACTGGTCTGGGCTTATCTTTAAGCTACGGTATCATCAAACGTATCGGTGGCACTATTGATGTGACCTCTACAGTTGGTAAGGGCAGTATGTTTACTATTGGTCTTTACCACACCGCAGTTGAAGCACAAACCGATACTCCTTACGAAGGGCTGCAGTTCCATGGTAGTGCGGATGATAAGCACTAGCTAGACTTAATAGATAACTCAACATAATACCAATGGCATTAAAATTTTGACCATTCAGCGTGAATTCAAAACGCTGCAGGCAAGTAGTAGGATTTGAGCTAATAGTTATTCTCGGCTCTGGCATCCTGCTTCGCTCTCGATAATTGCTCCTGCATTATTCTACCTTCGACCATCCTTGGTCTCGTACCTCCTAAATCTGACCGCCAAGGAGGGCCGGAATGTCTTATTTTGTATGGAACAAAATAGACCATTTAGTTGCATATTCAAATCCCATAGCAAAGCATATAGCGTTTTGCCCATTTGTTTAACCTCTGCCGCACTACGTGAGACCCACAGTCTTTCGACTTCTGCTTTGCATTGGCTTAAAAGGGAATACCATTTCTTTACCAATGCGCTTTGAATTGAAAAGACAGAGGGGCTCTGAACTGCTCAAATACTTAATGCAATTGGTATAACAAGCCAGAACTTACCTTCTGGCTTTTTTATACTCGTCTAGCTAAAGATGATCGTTTCAGGGGCATTAACTCGAGACGGTTAGGAATTTTAGGCAAAAAAAAAGCCAGAATAAAATTCTGGCTATAAAGAGTGTGTGTGAGCAATGTCGTGCAAAACCCGTCGCAATAAATTAATGCTAAATAAGCAGTTATCTAGTGCTCTTGGTAAAAAACTCAAACTTGCAGGAGATGAGATGCCTTTAAGTTTTGATGAGTTCTGGAACGCATGTAAATAATAATCATTATCATTTGGTTGTGCAAGCTTTTATTTGAAGAATGCTAAAATTAGTTGACTAAAATGGTGTGTTATTTTATTAATTCCTTTTATTACAGTAGCTTAATTGGAATTGATTATTTATAACAACAAGATTAATTGTGGTGGTAAATTACAGGCAAAAAAAAGCCGGGGAAAAATCCCGGCCACTTAAGAGTGTGTGAGCAATGTCGTGCTTAATAAAACTCGTTAGCCATTAAAGATGATGAGAACTTTAACAATTAACTTGAGTTCTGGAACGCAAGTTAATAGTAATCATTCTCATTTGGGTTTGCAAGTCTTATTCTCAATTTTTCTTCAATAACGGCTATAGCTGTTTTTGAAGGTGTAATTTATGCTGGCTCAATTGCTGCTGATCCGGAGTCATCGCGGTGATCTGATACTGACTGTTAATCAACATTTTTAGCATACGCGGGAAGCAGTTACGGGTTTTAACTTCCACTTGAGAGTATCCTTGCTGACTTGCCCAGCTCTCCTGATACTCAAGCATACTCTTGGCGAGTCCTAAGCCTCGAAAATCAGGTGAGATCCCACCTAACCAACTATAGAAAACATCATCAGAAAGCTGGTAGCCGAGCTTAAAACCTGCGATTTCGCCCTCTACTTTTGCAATTAATAACAGGGCAGGATTTGATAATAGTCTGTCACTGATATCTTGACTTGAATGGCTGTTTTCAAATTCAGGGATCGATTCATATACGCGCTTTAGTTGCGCTATCGCTGCTGGGGTGATCTCTGTAATTGCTTCAATTTCAACTGTGTACATTGTAACTCTCGCTAGTTTCGCCAGTTCACCTTAGTTGTTTCTTCTAAACAATAATACCAATCGTAGTTAATAACTGTTCACTCTAGCTTGTTAAAATACTCGATAACGTCGTTATAAATTTTGATTGTAGAATAACTACTTATCAAAAATTCCCGCCTTGTTCTCAAGCACTTTTCCTACGCTATTTCTGAACACTTAGCTACTGTAATTGGTATAAGAAGCAAAGGTGAACGAATTGGCGAAATTATAACAGGTCTGTCCAGTTGCTGTTAAGCCTCAATTAGCGTTAGAGTGCGGTTTTGGGAGCTGTCTCTTGCAAAATCTTATCTTGCAACACCTTCAGTAATAGACCGTAGGCGGGTAAGAACAAGCCTAGACTAACGATAAGTTTGAAACCGTAGTCAACCGTTGCTATTTCCGGCCAGTTGGCGGCCATAAAGCTATCTGTTGAAGCGTAAAAAGCGAGAGAGAAGAACACTAATGTATCGACGAGGTTGCCGATAATCGTTGATGCTGATGGTGCAACCCACCAAGATTTTGTTTGTCTTAGTTTGGCAAATACAAAGATATCCATCAATTGGCCTATCAAATAAGCCGCAAAACTGGCAAAGGCGATTCTAAAGACAAAACTGTTGAACTCTAGTAACGCAGCGGCACCTTGAAAGCTACCTTGATGAAACACAACACCCATGAGATAAGAGATGATTAAGGCTGGAAGCATGGCAAGAAAGATGATTTTTCGTGCTGCCTGTTGACCAAAAATTCTAACGGTAAGATCGGTTGCAAGGTAAACAAATGGAAAGCTAAAAGCGCCCCAGGTGGTATGCAGTTCAAAGATCTGAAACGGAAGTTGCACCAAGTAGTTACTGGCACAAATAATAACAATATGAAAGCCTGCTAAAAGCAGTAACGCACGGCGAACCTGCGTTTGAGATAACATCAACATCTTGTGGCCTTTTTTAATAAATCGGGCGGGGTGAGGGAACCCGCAATAGCAAGTATCGCTATAATTTTACAATTTTTGGTTAATCAAAGTAGTGTGAACCCATAATCGGGGCGGCAAATTATAGAGCAGAATTTTTTCAGAGCAAGTATAAAAATGATGTAGCAGTTGATTAACCACTACATCATAGGATAACTGATTGATTTTTTTGTTGGCACTAAAGCTCGGTCAGTATCGACAGAATGGTGGTTAGCTTGTTTTCCAACTCGCTCCACTCTTTATCGGCCTCAGAGCCAGTGACAATCCCCGCCCCTGCAAATAGATTGATACGACCTGGCTCAATACGTGCACTGCGAATAGCGACTGCAAACTCGCTTTCATGTTTATTGAAGTAGCCGCAAGCACCAGCGTACCAGCCTCTGACGTATCCTTCCTGTTGGCGAATAAAGTTCATCGCTGGTTCTTTAGGTAAACCACCTACTGCGGGCGTGGGGTGCAGTGCTTGAATGAGCTGAAAATCATTCACTCCCGCTTTGAGTTCGGCTCTAATAGAGCGATGTAGATGTTGGATATGGCTTAATTTTAATACTGTTGGAAACTCTTCTGCACCAACGTAATGGCTTAAAGGGTTCAATACATCAACGATTTGTTGCCTAACTAACTGATTCTCATGACTGTTCTTAGTATCGTCCAACAGCTCTTGTGCTAAGGCTTTATCTTGCTCCTGGTTAATACCTCTAACGGTTGTCCCTGCTAGTGCTTCGGTAAACAACTCCCGTTGTCTACGGCGATATAAGCGTTCAGGAGTACAAGAGATAAAGGCGCTTTCGGGACTAAACTGAAAGCCGAACTGGAAACTATTTGGGTTTCTTCCTTGCCAACACGCAAGCAGTGTCCAAGGGTCGACCTGTTCGTTTATCTCAAGCTGAGTTTGGCGAGATAGCACTACCTTCGGAGTTTCCTTAATAAACTTTGGGTGAGTGACTTGATTAACCAGTTCAGTCCAGCGATAACGATCAGGCTTATCGCTGCGACCCATTAACGCGACTTTATTAGGTGGCGCTAGAGGCTTGGGTTTATCCAAACTGGCTATCGCGTGTAGCGCATAAGCAATCTCTTCTTCGAAACTATTTTCGGTAAAGTTAAGATTGACGAGCAGTTTAAATTCATTGCCACTGCGGCGTAATTCAATGCGAGGTAAAATAAAGCGCGCCTTACCAAACTCTGGCCAGCTTTCATTCTTGCGATCGAAAGCAACGCCACCATAATATCGAACGTCTTGATTATTCGTCAGTGCTCTTTGTTTTTGATACTCAGCCGACATCTCTAGATCGTCAACATCATCACCAAAAAAGAAGTCTTTACAACAACCAATCGCGGCAACTTCCTCTTCCGTGTCTCGTCCTTTCCAATAGATCCTCGGATACGTAGACTGGGCTGCTAACCAAGCAATTACCGGGATCGCCGACACCGTCACCGACAGCTGGATAATGGGGTCGCTGTGTGGTTGAAGAGTAAAGGATGTGAGCTTGTCGGTTAAAGACTTAATAGCGTGAGACAGCAAAGGGGCGGTCAATAAAAACTCCAAATCGTATTTCTTATGGCTTGTATGAGGTGCTGACCTCTATGTGTCATTCAGCCAGTTTCAAAGTGGTAATAAGAATCTTTACCACAAAGTAATATCCGCTGACTAGAGTGTCAAGTCGGTTGCTTTGCTGCTGTGAGCTATGACTGACTATTTTATGCTCATGCTATGGTTTTTTCTATTTGTAGAAAATGAGCTAAGCCTAGCTTATTCATTTTATTGCTTTTACTGTGTCTTTTTGTCTGTCACTAAATGCATGTTGGACATATTGTCCTTTGGTGCGTTGCCTCTTTCCTTCCTTTGTTTTAATTAGTTGATCTAGGTTTATATTTGTAAGTTATTGTCTTGTGCGCTGCCGCGCTCTTTCTAACAATAGACATTAATAATGTCGTTAGGATGATGAAAAACAATGAGAAATAGCAACAACAGTTTAAAGCTATCAGTAATAGCTTTGGCTTTGAGTATTAGTTATCAAGTGCAAGCCGATGAGATGGAGCGAGATCCAATACTCAATGTAACTGAAGTCATAGTGGTCCATGGAGAGAAAGCGGCGGTAACTGAATCGGCAACCACTCATTGGAGTCTTAACGAAGAAGAGATCAAGGCTACCGGAGCGCAAAGCTTAGATCAGTTACTCAAAAACGTTCCTGGACTGTATGTCAGAGTGGGCGGGCAAGGAAGTCCAAGGGTTGATGTGCGAGGTTTTAAAGCGCGTCATGTAATCTATTTAATCAATGGTGTGCCTGCAAATGGTGCCGAAGATGGTCAATTCGACCCAAGCTTAATACCTGCTAGTCAAATCGGTTCTGTTGAAGTTTCGGTAGGGCCAACTTCTGTACTTTATGGGCCAGGTGGTGCAGGGGGCGTGATTAATATTATTACTAAACAGGGCGAGGATGCACCGAGTTTATCTGGTCGACTTGAAGCCGCCGAAGATAATACTTTTAACGGTGATATCAGTGTGGCTGGAAGTGGAGATAGCTGGCAGGGGGTGATTAATTATAGCCGCCAGCAAACTGATGGTTGGCCAATGTCGAGTGACTATAACGACACTGAGTTTCAGCAGGGTGATGTACGTAATAATGCCGACAAAACCTTAGATAATGTATATGCACAAGGCAGCTATCTGCTGAGCGATAACACTCAGTTAATGGCTAATATGAGCTTTAAACAGGGCGAGTGGGGCAAGCCAAGTCGAGATGGTAGCGGTTCAGGGAGCGCTAAGTTTGAGAGGGTTGACGATTACCAAGCAAAAACCTTTCAACTTGGATTGGCACATAAGTTCAATGAGATGTTTACCCTGCGTGGTTTTGGCTATTACAACCAGAGTGATGTATTAGAGTCTCAATATAAAGATGACTCTTACCAAGCGATAAAAGCGCAGCAAGATGGCCGCTCTACTGTAGAGGGCGGTAATCTACAGTTCATTTCCAACTTTGACCAAGCTGGTATTGTCACAACGGCAATTATTGCTGAAAAGCAAAGCTGGCAGTCACAGGCACTTGCAAGTAGCAAAAGTAGTAAAAGCGGTTCAGGTAATGGCGGTGGAAGTGGAAATGGCGGCGGCAATGGTGGTAACGGCAGTGGCAACAGCGATAACTTTGATGACTCTGCATGGTTATATACCGCGGCGTTAGAGTACCAATACCAAGCAGATAACTATGGCGTAACGCTCGGCGGCGCTTTTCATGACCAAGACAGGGTGTCTGAATCTGAAAGTGATTACTCAGGACAGTTATCACTCTACTGGCAAGCATTAGAGCATACCCGTATTAATATGGGGGTGGCACGTAAAGTCCGATTCCCTTCTATGCGCAATCTCTATGCTCAATCCTCAGGGAATACAGATCTGCAGGCGGAAGTTTCACAGCACTTTGAGTTGGGCTTATTGCAGGATATTGGTTACTCAACAGAGCTGAATATCGCAGGCTTTTATACCGATGCCGAAGATTACATTGCCAAAGACTTAGCTGGTACTTATCAAAACATGGGCGACTATGCTTTCAGAGGGGTCGATCTGCAGCTGCAAAATAATAGTATCGATGACCTGTCGATGACTTTTATGTATAGCTTTTTAGATACTGAAGACAAATCTGCGGCAGAGACATTCCAAACTCTAGAATATCGCCCTCGCCATCAACTACGGTTTCAAGCGCAATATCAACTGCCATTTGCAATGCGTATCAATCTAAATGTTGAGCGGATCATGGATCAAATCTACTACGCCCAACACAAGGTAGCAGGAGAAAAGATTCTGGTAGAACAGTCGTTAGATGACTACACCTTGGTTGATCTTAATTTGGTGCAGCCATTGCTTGAGGACAAGTTAGAGCTGTACCTAAGGGCCACTAATTTATTGGATGAAAATTACTATCAAAGTGAGTCATTACCTCAAGCGGGTCGCCAAGTGTTTATTGGTTTGAACTGGCAAATTTAGTAAACCGGAGGTCGCAGATGCAATTAATTGAGCTAAAAGGGATTCATTTTGGCTATGACACATACCAGGCTAAGGTCTTGGATGACCTAAACTTGGTGGTCAACCATGGTGAGTGTCACTGCATCAGCGGCGCAACTGGCTGCGGCAAATCGAGTTTACTACATCTTATTGCTGGAGAGTTGTGTCGCCCTTTTGAGGGGGAGATGATGCGCCATCCTGCGTTAATGGTAGGGCTGGTGATGCAAGATCCTAATGTACAGGTTCTACGTCAAAGCGTAGGGGCTGAGATTGCATTTGCGCTAGAAAACCTCGGTGTCCCCTCAAACGAAATGTTAGACAAAGTACAGCAAGTACTGCGACGGGTTGGGCTATATGTCAGTATTGATACGCCAATCGATGTGCTGTCTTTAGGGCAAAAGTACCGTTTAATGCTTGCTGCTCAACTGGTGTTTGAGCCAAATTTACTGCTGCTAGATGAACCCTGGACTCAACTTGATAACCATGGAGTGCAGGAGCTGTACTTTGTACTTAAGGGGTTACTTCGTGACGGTGTCTCCATTGTGATGGTGGAGCATCAGCCGCAAGCATTTGGCCAGATTGTTTCCCACCTATGGCAGTTAGAGAGGGGCAAGTTAGTCGCGGGTCTATACCAGCCTTCAGGGCAGCACAAGCAAAGGCTGCCAACATTAGCTGCTAGAGGTGTGGATGCAACAGAGCAAAGGCTGTTGATATCACCGCACCGTTTTCAGTTTTCTGCGGGTTCGGCTTTATTTCGCTGTACCGAGTCATTAAGCGTGGGAGCAGGAGAGATTGTCGCCTTAGTTGGAGATAATGGCACAGGTAAAAGTAGCTTTTTAAAAGCGCTGGCAGGGATGCAGGCTGATATCGGGCAGTTACCATTTTTAGTGTTGGGGAAACGGCCTAAATTAGGCATTTATGGCGCAAATCTGTGCCTGTTGTTACAAAGGCCGAACCGGCAACTGTTTGAGCCGACAGTATTGACTGAGATGCAATTTAGCTTGCGTCGTTTCAGGTTGCCTTTATCTCGGGCTGAACGAATGTTGCACCAGCTATCTCTAAGCCACTTATCGATGGCGTCACCCCATAAATTGTCCTACGGACAGCAGCATATTATAGCACTGGCATCACTTGCCTGTTTGCAACCCAAAGTGTTGTTACTTGATGATCCATTTGCCGGCCTAGATAGCTTGCATTGTGACAAGGTGTGGCAGCTTTTGCTGCAGCTACGTCAAAGAGGCTGCGCCATCTTACTCACCTCTCACAGAGAGGTGTCATACGGTGATGTAGACAGGATCTGGTATATCGAATCAGGTTACTTGACAGCTATAGCTGCGCCGACGGAACAGGCCGATGCGGGCTAAATGGCCAGAATCTTCGGGTCTTAATATGAAGCATAGGGCAAAGTCGGTGCGAATTTGCATGCGCCAGAGTCACCGCTGTGCTTTCGCCTTGGTCTTGAGCTTACTGTTGGCAAGTTGCGCTTTCTTTGTACCGAGTAGTGCATTGTGGATATTAGTGAGCATTAATGCGGGTTTAATCGCTCACGGACTAGTGCTAAAGAAAAAAATAACCATGTTGCTGCGTTTAGCGGCCGTGCAATTTATTACCACTATGGGGCTTTATTATCTGTTTTATGGTGAAAGCCAGCTTTTAGATGGCGCGGTGGTGGTACTTAGAGTCCTATTGGCAATGTTACCAGGCTGGTGGCTTTCAAGTACTCAAAGCCCAGAGCGACTTGCAGAAGTGTTAAGTTGGCTGCTGCCACACAAGTGGGCATTTGTCATTGCGGCTTCACTAAGTCTACTGCCGTTTATGTCCCAAGAGCTAAAAGAGATCTACCAGATCCAATGTATGCGCGGTGCGAGGATCACACCTAGAGCACTTCGAAACCCAAGCAATTGGCCTGAATTTATTTATTGCGTGTTACTGCCGCTATTGATCCAACTATTAAAGCTATCGAAGCAGATGGCGCTGTCGGCAAAGTTACGCCATTTTGGCAGCGGTAATCATGTAACGCATTGGCCTTCAACGAGAGACGAAAAATGAAACTTCACTTCGAACTGCAAGATGCGTTATTTATTGGCTTTTGCGCGACCTTATTGGTGATTTTAAAAAGTATGTTGCGGCTTAAGCTAGGGCTTAGTGGTCACTCAATGTTCTTAATGACCTTTTTCTATCTACTTTGCTACGGTGCGGTAGGTCGAGTGGGCAGTATTACTGCATGTGGTTTACTGGCTGGCATGGTGGCAATGATGCTGAGTGTTGGTAAAGGCGGGCCGTTAATTCTGCTCAAATTCGGCATGCCAGCCATCGCCATGGATTTAGCGTTAATGGTGATTGCGGGTGTTTTTAAATTACGTTGGCAGTGTGTATTGCTGGCTTTGGCTGGTTGTTTAGCGTGGGCGAGCAAAGGTTGGATTGAGAATATGCTTGCGGGAATGAGCCAGCAGATTGCTTTGACCAAGTTTGCAGTTAACTTTCTGCAAGGGGGGCTGTTTGCGCTCGGTGCTGCGTTGATTGTTCCTAGCGTGCTAAGGCGCCTGCAATCTCACGACTTACTGCAAGACCGACATCAAACCCTTGAGTAACCAATCGCAATTAACATCTATAGGATTAAGAATGAAAAACTGGCTAATTTGTATCGATGATACTGACGATATCGGCACTAAGGGCACAGGAGAGATCGCCGAAGAGATAGCGAGTCTTTTACAGCAAGAGCCGCTGAAAATGGCTGAGCATAAAGGCCACTGCATGGTGACTCGTCACCAGTTATATGTTCATCCTGACATCCCTTATACCTCCCATAACAGTGCCATGTGCTTTCAGCTTGAAAGTCATCTCGACTTTGCCGATATAAAGCAAATATGTGTCGCTCACCTGATGCAAGAATCGGCAGCAGCTTCGGATCCTGGCTTGGCAATACTTGATATGAGTTCATCTTACGATATCAATGCCTTAATCGCCTTCGGCCAGTCAACCAAAGAGACTGTTAAAACCAAGGTGCAAGCCTATGAATTGGCCACTGAGCTGGGTATCGACCTGACCGAACATGGTGGTACGGGGCAGGGGGTAATAGGGGCTTTAGCCGGTCTTGGCTTACGTTTAAGTGGTCAAGACGGTCGTGTTAAAGGTCAGTTTTGTTTAGGAGAGTACAATAAAGACGCTGACATTGAATTCACAGTGGCTGATATTTTAGCGAACACTCCTTTGCAAGCGGTGCTCAGTGATAGCGGTGAAATATTAGCAGATGATGAACGAATACTATTAACTGGCAAGGTAAAGGCAGTATACCGCCAGCATATGTTTGCGCTCTTAGTCAGTCGTCATGGTTCTGCTTGGGTGAATGCTTCTAAGCAAACACTTAAAACATATTAGAGGCTGCTATGGATAAATGGTTTACCTATATTGATGGGGTGTGGCGATTTAAGTTCGATACAAACTCATATTCGGCTTCGCGAGAAGCGGCAAAAGCATGTCGCTTTTTTGCTGAGGATGATGAAGATGAGCAAACTGACGACCATTCTCAGTCTTGCTTCAACTGCCTTTACCGACGTTGGGGTTTAAATTGTTTCGATTGTTATAAAAAAGTAGGCTCACTCTGAGAAGGGTTTCTCACATTAGTATTTGATATTTAACCATTGTCATGGACTATCTTTTTGTTTTCTGATCTTGCTCTACATTAACCAAGTGTTTTAGTTGGCTTTAGCTATGGTGATTTTTTTTCACTCGGAATAGAATGTCTGCCTCTACGTAAAATAATAACCATAAGCTGAAGATATATTCGGCAACATAAAACTAACAGTTTGTAGAGACGGCGCTGCTTTTTTGTAGTGCTTTGCAAGTTTTATCATCCGGGGATAAAAGAGATAATGGGTGATTCAGTTGAATCAAAAGGCTTAATAAAAGTATCGGTCGCAAAGCTCGGTGTAGGAATGTTTGTCGAATCAATTGACAACACCAAGGGGCAAGTGAGCATTGCTAACGCAGGGCAGATCCGCAGTAAAGAAGCCATTGCAAAGTTGCTTCGCAGCGGTATTACCCACGTGTGGGTTAATGCTGAGCGCTCATCAGCAGATTGCGGTTTAAATAAGCCAAATCTGAAGCCTACTCCAGTGGTAAAAAGAGTCAGTACAGATCGAGTAAACACTCAAAAGAAAGCCAAAGAATTAATGGTTGAGGCAAAAGATCTCATCCAAAAAGTGCTGTCTGAAACTTTTGAAGGAAAAGCGGTAGAAGTTGAGCCATTTGAGGCGCTTGCTGACAATATGATTGAGTCAGTACTGCTTGATGCTGATGCGTTGAAGTGTGTATCAGCTCTGCGTTCAAAAGATGCCTACCTGTTAGAGCACTCTATTAACGTTGCATTTCTGCTAGTCACCTTTGGTCGTTATTTGAAGTTTGATACTGATATGCTAAGAAAGTTAGCTGTCGGTGGGATCTTACATGACATCGGCAAGATTAAAGTCGATAGTGCGATTTTAAATAAACCAGGAAAATTAACCGCTGAAGAGTTTGAGCATGTAAAGTTGCACCAAACTTTTGCGATTGAAATCATGAGTAACACCGCTGGTTTATCACAAGTCAGCAAAGATATTAGCTTAATGCATCATGAGAAGCTTGATGGTAATGGTTATCCACGCGGGTTAAAGGGTGATGAGATCCCTATCCATGGGCGAATGAGCTGCATTGTTGATATATTCGATGCGTTAACAGCCACCCGTTGCTACAAAGAGGCTATGAGCCCCGCCGCAGCCTTTAAAATTCTGCTGAGCTTAACGCCATTTCATTTAGATCAGGCATTGGTCTACGACTTTATTCGCTGTGTTGGGGTTTATCCCGTAGGCTCATTAGTCGAGTTATCTGATGGACGAGTCGGTATCGTTTGGGAAGCTAAAAATCGCGACGCTCTACATCCTAAGGTTAAGTGCTTCTATTCAAATAGACATAAGCTTTATACCGAAGTGACTATGGTTGATCTACTCAAGTCAGAACTTAATATTGAAAAAGGGATCTCGCCAAGTAGCTTAGAGATAGATCCGACTCCATTCTATTAAACTTTCTCGAGTGAAAGCCTTAAAAAGCGCCGGTAGGGCGCTTTTTTGTGACCTCTATTTCATATGTTATTTTGATTAGTTGATCCACTCCTGTCATTTGATTTTTACTTTATTATCAACTGAATTAAGTCGATATGATTTGCTCTAAAAATCAGAATGAACTACAACAGGTGACTTATGCTTAAACGTCGGCAATTTTTGAAAATGGGCTCAGCTGCAGTTGCGTCGAGCTTGCTCACGCTCCCAGTCGTAACCGCGGCAAACACCACTGCCACAACCGCGTTATTTCAACCCAATCGTTATCGCGTGTTAGCTTTGGTGTTTGATGACTATGAAACCCTAGACTTGCACGGCCCAATTGAAATGTTAGGCCATATGCCAAATGTTGAGATAAAGCTGGTGGGGCCCACCGAATTTGTAAAAAGTTATCAGGGCCCAAGGGTGGTTGCAGATGTATTGATGGACAGTACTTATGATTGCGATTTGTTGCTTATTCCGGGTGGACTAGGTACCCGAACATTAGTCGATAATGTGCCGATGCTGCAGTGGCTTGCTGCTCAGGTAGAGTGCAGTGAAAAGGTATTCTCTATCTGTACAGGCTCGGCGTTATTAGCTAAAACAACTAAGTTAAGCGGAGTAACTGCAACCACCAACAAAATGGCCTATAAATGGGTCACATCGCTGGCTGAAAACGTTAATTGGCAGCCTAAAGCACGTTGGGTAGATGATGGCAAGTTCTTAACCTCCTCAGGTGTTTCTGCCGGTACTGACGCTGCATTGTACTGGGTTAAGACATTGCATGGTGAAGTTGAGGCTCGACGCATTGAAACGCTTACCGAGTACCACTGGGTGGATGACAGCAGTAACGATCCTTATGCTGTTTCTTTATAAACAAAAAGTATAGCCTTATCTGAAAATGCTATTAATTAGTAATAAAGGATATTGGCAGAAATATTAAAGCTCCTCAATAATTGCGTTTTACATAGCACGCTAATTGGGAGGAGCGCATGAACAAATGGTTAATTTTACTCTGCTGCATGATCTTTATCAGCGCTTCGTTATTGACGACGGGTTTAACTCGAGCGCTTATCGATTTAGCAGCTTTTAGTGCGTTGCTTTGGATTGTACTTCGCCATCAAAATAGCGCAGAAGATTAACGGTACAGTGAAACTTAGTAGAGGATATAGGCGAGTGAACTTGTGCCAATTGCCAGCCACAACAATAGTCCAAGTACTAACGGCTTAGCGCCCGTTGCTTTCATCTTTTTCAGCGTGATCCCTGCACCAATTAAGAATAAACACACCACTAACAAGCGTTTAGACACACTGAATGCGACCTCATAAAATGGCGCTCCTTGGGGGAGCCAATAAGCAATTGCGATGGTTAAGCAGTAAAAGCCAATAAAGTAGGGGATAGTAACTTTTTTCTTATCACCACTAAAAAGCAAAGCACTGACTAAAGCAATGGGAATAATCCACAAGGCGCGTGCGAGCTTAATGGTGGTGGCAGTGGTTAGTGCTTCATTACCATAAGCGGAAGCGGCCCCAACGACTGAAGATGTATCGTGTATTGCTATAGCACTCCACACGCCAAACTCATGTTGTGTCATGGATAATGCATGACCAATGGCTGGGAATAAAAATAGTGCGATGGAATTAAGTATAAATACCGTCGCCAAGGCCACAGCAGCTTGTTCGCTGTTTGCCTTGATTGCAGGCGATACCGCTGCAATCGCACTACCGCCACAAATAGCGGTACCCGATGCAATCAGGTAACCCGTTTTGCGATCAAATCTCAGTAAGCGAGTTAGCAGCACACCCAATACTAAAGTGAAGATGATTGAACCAATAATCAGTGGTAGGTTGTCTAAGCTCACTGTTATTGCATTTTCGAGCTCAATACCAAAGCCTAATCCAACAATAGAAAAAGCTAATAGCTTTTTGGTCAAGTTTGCCAGAAGTCGCTGATCAGGTGCCCAGCCGATACTGGCAAGGGTAAAACCGAGAATGAGTGCAATAGGCGATGAAATCACTGGCAACAAACACAGCAGAGCAATGATGATAAAAAGGGTGAGTTGTGTTCGTGGCTGATTGAGGGTGGACATTAAATGAGTGAGGTACCGGCAGCGATTGAGCTGCTGAGTATAGCGTTTACTTTAATTTTGATAAATTAAATACTACTTACTTTTATGGTCAATAAAATTGAACCTACATTTATCAATATAGATTGATAAACACTCAGCTGTTCAGAGCGTTGGTGCACGTTACATCTCATCTTTACTCTATGCCGCAGATAAATTTCATTTATTTACATAATTTGACTGTAAGCCATTTGGTTTTCACAGAAAATGAAGCTCATTAACATTGTGTGCTGGTATTGATTAGACTCCACCGCACAGTGAAACGTTATCGGTATGAAATGTAGCACTTGCCGCTTAGCTCACACTGTCCTTCAAAGTCTCCCAGTGTTCTATAGGGTTTATTCAGTGCTGAAATTCATAGCTATTTTTATTTGTTGTTTTGTCAGCGGTTGTTCATATTGGTGGGGAAAGCAAGATGCGAATGAACAGCAGTTCTACCATCGGATTAATGAGGCCTATGACTTTGAAGTGACCCATTGCGATAGTTTTGCTATGGCGCGTGGTAAAGGACGCGGAGCGCATGCGCTGCAAGAAGCTAAAAACCAAGCGATGAAGTACGCAGAAAAACTCAATGGCACCCACATTGTTTGGCTCCATATTGATCAAGGTGAGGTGGTAAAAGTCGTTGCTGTTATTTATAAGTGCCAGCAGTAATATTCACAAGCTACAGCCATATAGCTGATATCAGTACAAACTTTCCGCTTAAAACTTCTATATCGCTTGGCATACACTTTTTACTTACAGTAGCTTGCATCATTATGGCTACATAAATAGTACTGTAAAGAATAAAATTTTCACAAAAAATTGAAGTGGATCTCAATTAATTGAATGAGAATCAATATCATTTGCGTTATCGTCTTGGTGAGAGAATAATCCGCGCCAAATGATAATAACCAACATTAGGTGAATGATGAAATCCACTATACTCCCCTCACTTTTAGCCGCCAGTATCGGTTTGGCGCTTTATGGTCCACAAGCCGTTGCAAACGATGTTTTGCCCGTACTGGCTGAAACCGAAACTCAATCAGTCGATCAAGCGGATGGCTTGTTGATTGAACGTGAGCAGATAAAAGTAAAACCGGTTAACAACAGTAGTCTGTCACAGCTATTAAAAACCCAGCCCGGCATTGCGATTAACGACGCGACGGGGTCGGTGCGTGGCGGAGATCTAGCGCCAGAAGAGATTTCATTGGCTAACGCCCGTCCGCATCAAACTAACTACATGATTGGTGGGGTCACCACCAACAATATTTCAACTTTTGGCGCTAATGACACGGCAGGAGGTTTAGGTGGCCATACTTCAGGTTACTTCTTCGATACCGAGCTTTTGGAGTCGGTTGAGGTGATGGACCGGAATGTCTGTGCTGAGTACGGCAGCTTTACCGGCGGTATTATCAATGCGGAGCTACGCAAACCTACCGACGAATTCACTGCAGAATACTCTTTTAAGATGACTGATAGTGACTGGAACAGTGATCCGACGTTAGATGAAGACAACGGCGATCTTGAATCGCCAGTCTGGGGAGATGGCCGTTATCAGGACCAATATCAAAAGCGTTTCCATAACTTGTTTGTTGGTGGCGCCATCAATGAAAACCACAAGCTTGGCATTGGCATCAGCTTACAAGAATCCGACATTCCGCTGATCTACAACGGCGAGCGTAAAGACCAAGGTCAAACGAACACCAATGTGTTTATAAACCACCTAGCTACGCTCGGTGCTTGGGAGATGAGCAATGAGCTGCGCTTCTCTGAGTTCACCGATAAGCGCTTTTTAAATGACACCTTTACTGATGAAACGGATGAGTTTAGTGACTACGAAAATAGCAGTTCAGGAATTGGCTATACCTTAAAGCTAGACCGCGAGTTTGCTGCCGGGATGTGGCGCAATACCGTGGCGTTTGATCAGCTCAAAAATGAACGTAGTGCTGATGTAAACTATTTCAAGACTCACTTTGATTACCGCACTGGCTTCGATATGGGTTCAGAAGGGTCCTACGGTAATTTAGATGAGACCCAAAACAGCAGTAAATTAAAGTCAGTGTTTGACTTCAATGCCCTTTATACGGGGAGTATTCGTCATCAAGTGAGCATGGGTGTTGATGTAACACTGCACTCCGCTGAGGGCACCTACCAAGAAGATTTTCATACCTTTACCCAATACAGCAACGCCGATGGCACCGTAGAGCTAGACTCGTGGACCACGACTGCTGCGGGTGACTACAAAGCCGATGCTAATCAGTATGCATTATTTGCTACTGACACCATTGAGTGGAATAAGCTGACGGTAAACTTAGGCCTTCGTGCTGAGCACATGGAGCTATTTGATCAAACGGTATTGGCACCTCGTATAAGTAGCAGCTGGGATTTTGAAACAGATAATACCAACCGGCTAACTGTTGGTGCATCGCGTTACTACAGCGGTAGCTTATTGGGCTGGGCGCTAAGTGCTGAAAAACGTGCCTTGCAAACTAATCGCCAAGACTGTGTTGCTGTGAGTGATGGTAATAACGTTAGCTTAGACCCAAATGACTACAGCTGTGAGTCGACAAAGCAGTATCAAGCCACCGATCTCAATCAGGCAGACACGCCATATTCAGACGAAATTAGCCTTAACTACGATCTTCAGTTTGGCAATGTTGTGATGAATGCGGGTTACCTGTATCGCCAGCAACGCGATGGCTTATCTTCCATCTACAACAGTGAGCTTGGCTATGACGAGCTGCACAACAACATGGAAAGCGACAGCAACATCTATTCACTGCGATTCAGCAATGCGGATGATTACGTATTCCTTGGTGGCAAGCTCGGTGGCTACCTAGATCTTGGCTATGTCGATGCTAAAGGCTCTGGCAGTACCAGTTCGGTCTATGACTCCCAAAACGATCTTAATGGTGGCTCGAGCACTGAATGGGTGATGCTGGACGGCGAGTTGATGCGCCGCACCGAAATGGAAGCCGGAAGTTATAACAGTGACTTCACTGCAGGATTGGCCATTAATGCCAATTGGGAGCAATACGGCGTGATGTGGAGCAACTTCATTAATTACGAAAGTGGTCGCAACCTGACACTGTTCCAGAGGCAAGAATCCCACGAGATCGACGGAGAGATGACGGGGGTCGCAGTGATGTCCAGCGCTGAAATGGAAAGCCTTGTCACTTGGGACACCAAAGTGAGCTGGACGCCAACCATGGCAGACGAGCGATTCACCTTGAGTGTCAGCGTGACCAACTTGCTCGATAAGCAAGTGAAGATCTCCACCTCGGGAATTGAGGATAACAGCAAGTTCACCGATGACTACTACAACCAAGGCCGTCAGGTGTGGTTGAGCGTAAGCGCGCGTTTGTAATCGCATCACAATTTCCCTGTTTGACAGCGGTGAGGCTAGCTCCCTTGTCGCTGCTTCTTTTATCCATTATTAAGGTTTTTATGAATAAGCTTCCTCTTAGTGTGCTAATCGCCACTGCTCTTCTAGCTGGCTGCAGTCATGCACCGTTGCCTGTGGCGACCGACACCCCTGTTGCGGCATTAGCGTCTCAATCTGCGCCGTTACCACTGCGCAGTGATATACAGCAGGGCACCCTCGCCAACGGCATGCAATATATCGTGCTACCCAACGCCGAACCGGCAGATCGCGTATCAATGCAGTTGATTGTCCACGCTGGATCGTTAGTTGAAGCCGATGATCAAAAAGGTATCGCCCATCTGGTTGAACACATGGCCTTCAACGGCACTGAAAAGTTCCCAGCAAACGGCATCATCGAGCATCAAGAATCACTGGGGATGGTATTTGGTCGTGACGTCAATGCCATGACCGAGTATTACACCACCTCGTATTATCTGCACTTGCCCAATAACAGCGAACAGATGATGGATGAAGCATTTACTATGTTCTCCGAGCAAATCAGTGCGCTAAGGTTTGACCCTGCCGAACTGGAAAAAGAGCGTCCTGTTGTTGAAGAGGAATGGCGTCGTGGCCTGAATATGATGGCGCGCCTAGGTACCGCAAACCGTCAGATCACGCTTGAAGGTAGTCGTTTTGGCGAACGGGACCCCATTGGCGATATGGATCTAGTGCGCAACGTCGACGCTGAGCGCATCGAGGCATTCTATCAAGACTGGTACCACCCTAATAACATGACGATGTTGGTGGTCGGTAGTATTGATAAATCGCAGGTTGAAGCTCTACTAAGTAAACACTTTGCCGCCATGCCAGCCAAAACCTTACCAGTTCGCCCTGATCTGACAGTGCCACTGCCACAAGAGTTACAGTTTAAAACAATCGAAGATGCCGAAATCACCACCGAAGTGTTATCAGTGAATTTACGTGCGGTGCAAGCAGAGGTTTATAGTGAAGCAGATTTAAAAGCAGAGCTATTGAATAGTTTAGCCATGATGATGTTCGATAACCGTTTACGAGTGCAGTATCAGACTGAAAGTGACTATGTGAGCCGAATGGTTGCAAGCGCTATGCCTTTGGCGACGGGCTACAGTAATGACCGCGTGATGGCGATCCTCAAGGATGGCAATTACTTAAAGGGAATGGAGGAGTTATTTACTGAAGTCAGTCGCTACGCCACTCATGGATTTAGCCAGCGCGACTTAGACACCGCCCGCAAGGAGTTATCGAGTCGTTATCGTACCATGGCAGATGGCCAGAAAGGGGCGAAGAACAGCCGTCAGATGATGGCTATATTCAACAAGATCCGTATGCAAAAACCACTAGTGCATATGAGTGATTATAATGCCGTTGCTCAGCGCGTACTGGCCGAACTTAGCATCGAAGAGATCAATAAACACTTCACTCAAACGATGAATCAGCGTGCGCCACTGGTGATTGCCCAGATTAATACAGATAATGCTGTCGCCCAACCTAGCATTGAGCAGGTTGAACAGTTATGGCTGCATACTCTTGCAAATCCACCAGCGGCACTTACGCAGCAAGCGGTTCCCAAGAGCCTGTTTGACAAGGTCCCCGCCCCAGCTGAAGTCGTCGACAGGCAAACCTTCGGTAACGTAATCAAATGGACTTTGGCAAACGGCGCACAAGTTTGGTACCAGTACAGCGATGAGTCGGTCAATCAAGTACAGCTGCAATGGCAAGGTTTTGGCGGCACTATGCAATTGCCACAATCTGAGCGTCGTGCGGCGACTTTGGCTGCTCGCAACTTGCGCTCGTTTGGCTACGGTGGTTTTAATTCAGAAGCGCTATCGACATTAAATGCTGAACACAATATGCGTCAGATCACTTATGTTCAGTTGGATCGCCAAGGCGTGTTTGGCAGTGCTGAACAGGACTCTGTTGAGGCGTGGTTGCAAAACCTGAATCTAATGTTAACCGCCCCCCAAGTGGACAGCACCATTTGGCAAGCGAAACGAACCTTTCTCGCACGCAATATCGAGCGCCGTAAAGATAGTCCGTCGAGCAATTTCAATAAGCAAATTGACCTATTACGTTACGTCAATACGCCGTCAAAACAACCGCTAAGCGCGGCAGAACTGCGTAGCATTACCTCGGAGCAACTATTGAGCGCCTATAAGGGGGTGTTCGGCACTGCTGCAGGGCACCAACTCGTGGTTATTGGTGATATTGAGGCTGAGCGCGTGCTTGATTTAGCCAGCCGCTACCTAGGTGCATTGCCAGCGGGAGAGGCCCACAGTGAACCGAAATTGCCGCCGCTTATCTCAGGTCGCCATCAGGTACTCATTGAAGCCGGAGAAGAGCCGCAAGGGATCACTAGCGTATTGTTTAATGTTGACTACCCCTACAGCAAAGAAGCGGAGTATCAGGCTTATCTGTTAACGCGGGTCGTGTCGCTGCGGATGCGAGAGCAACTGCGCGAAAAAGCCGGTGGGGTCTACAGCCCACGCTTTGGTATCAAGCTAGAACGTGCTCGTCAGCAAGCCTACGGCATGATTAGCTACTCACATCAGCCAGAGCGCGCCGAAGAACTGAAGCAGATGGCGCTAGCGATCACTAAAGATGTGGCTGCCAATGGTGTGACCCAAAAGGAGGTGGACACCATACGCGAACAGCTCCTAAGTGGCCTTAAACCGGAAGCGATAAACGATCGACACCGCTATCGTTGGCTGATTGAGATGGCCGCCGAAGATCACTATAGCGATCTGCATGAAAACTACCTGAAGTGGTTGAACAAGGTCACGCCAGCAGACTTGCAGCCTATGGCGACTGTTGTGCTGAATACTGACAACATCATCGACGCGCTGTTGCTTCCAGACAGTAAAAGCTAACTCAAAGTGATATAGAGGGCCCCGGTCATTAGCGGGGCAAATTTTTTTATGGATCTGTTAAAACAGTTTTGGCGTTTAGCTGCGCCCTACTGGTTCGATAAAGCGAACTGGTTCTCTTGGGTGTTGCTAGTGATGTCAGTCGGTGCAAGCCTAACCATGGTTGAGATCACGGTATGGCTGAACGAGTGGAACCGCGAGTTCTACGATGCCTTAGCCGAACTCAAAGTGGATGCTATCTACCCACTGCTGATTGATTTTTGTGGCTTGGTGGCGGTCATCGTGTTGTTGCTGGTCTATGCCGACTGGTTGTCGCAACTGGTGCAGATCCGCTGGCGTAAATGGATGACCGAACGTCTGCTTGATCGTTGGTTTGCTAACGGTACCTACTACCGTATGACCTTGGGCGAAGAGCCTGATAACCCTGATCAGCGCATTGCAGAAGATGCCCGCTTGCTCACCAGCGATAGCGTTGAGCTGTTTATTGGTGCTATCCGTTCGACGGCGGTACTGATCGCCTTTAGTTCGGTGCTGTGGCAGCTTTCAGGTAACCTTTCTATCCCTTGGAATGGCGAGATGATCCAAGTCGCTGGTTACTTGTTCTGGGTGGCACTGATCTACGCAATTGTAGGCACAGGTATTACTCAGTTGTTCGGCTACAAGTTGCACGGCTTGAACTATCAGCAGCAAAGTAAAGAAGCCGATTTTCGTGCCAGCTTGCTGCGCAAACGTGATAAAGCCGAGCAGATCGCGCTATTTAAAGGTGAGGCAAATGAGTTGCAGCAGCTTAAACGCAGCTTCACTGGCATCGTCAGCAACTGGGGTTTGTTGATGACCCGGCGTAAAAACTTAGGGCTGGTGGTGAACAGTTATCATCAAACAGCCAAGATGGTGCCATTGTTCGCCGGTATTCCGGCATTGCTTGCCGAGATCATTACCCTAGGCGGGCTATTTCAGGTGCGAATGGCCTTTATGAAGGTGTACTCCGGTTTTAGCTGGTTTGTACATAGCTATGATGACCTAACTCGTTGGTCGGCAACGGTGGTGCGTATTGGCCAGTTTGTTGAGGCAATGGAAAACCAGCCACTACTGCCAGAGCCAAATAAGCAACCACAGCTGGATTGCCAAGACCTTGATCTGTTTACCCCAGAAGGTAAGCCGTTGCTAAACAAAGTAGAGCTAAGTTTACCCCCGCATTCACAGTTATTCATCTCGGGAGTGAGTGGCTTAGGTAAGTCGACCTTATTACGCACACTCGCGGGGATCTGGCCATTTTATCAAGGTCAGTTTCAACAAGCTGAAGGCCAGACGATGTTGATGCCGCAAAAGCCCTATTTGCCTGCAGGAACCTTACGTGGTTGCTTGAGTTATCCGAGTGAGCAGTGCTATCAAGATGCTGAGTTAACCCGAGCGTTAGCACTGGTTGGTTTAGACAATTTGCTCGATAGTCTTGAGCATCAATGTGAATGGCAGCAACGTCTATCCGGTGGCGAGCAACAGCGGTTGAGTATCGCTCGTGCTTTGCTGGCTAAGCCTGACACCCTGATCTTAGATGAAGCAACCAGTAGTCTAGATCAAATGGGGGCTAAGCAGTTACTTGAGATGGTTAAGCAGCAACTGCCACAAACCAGCTTGATGATGGTGTCGCATCAATTAGCTCTTAAACCTCTGTTTGAACGTCACCTTGATCTGGGTCGTTTTGGAGTCACGCAGTGAAGCCGTTGCTATTACGAATATCTTTAACTTTAACCTGGTTATGGTTTGGCGTTGTTCAGGCCGAAACGCCTGAGTTGGCCAAGCTGGACCGTTTGATGTCGCAGCAGCTGCAAGTCGAGCGCGCAACGGCGGCCTTGCAAATAGAGGCGCAACAATCGCTGGCGGATAATAAGCGCCTCTTAGCGCTTTATCAGCAGGAGCATAAGGCGCTGACCAACGCCCTTGAGCGGCAGCAGCTGCAGCAGAGTGAAGTCGCTGAACAGCGTATCGCGTTACTCAATTCGCAGGCACAGCAAGAGCAGCGCAGCGAGCAATATTTGCAGCAATTGGAGCAGGGGTTACAACTTGTTAACTCTTTATGGCTGCAGCTCCCGCACCCGTTACAGCAAGGCTTGCAGGCAGAGTCGCAGCAATTAGCCGATCTGCAATTAGGCTTGAGTGTGCGCTATGGCGCGTTGATTGCTATTTTGTCGCGGCTAGAAGAATTTAACGCCAGTATCAGCCTACATCAGGGGACTATCGTTCACGAAGCGGAAAACTGGCGGGCAGAGCAACTGTTTATCGGCTTAGCGCAAGGCTATTACCGCTTGCCTGATGGCAAAGGTGTCGGGGTTGGTTATGCCACCGATGGCCTGTGGCAATGGCACAGTGCACCGCAATATAAGGCGCAGATCAACCATGCTTTTGCAATCTACCAAGGGCAGCAGTCCGTTGAGTTTATCAGCTTACCGTTAGCTGCTGTTGCGGAGGTTCAGCCATGAGACGGGTGAAAATGTTAGGTCTTAGCTTAGTGATGCTGGTAGCGCCCCTATGGGGAAATGCAGCCCCAAGCATTGCCCAGATAAGTATGCAATTTGAACAGAGGCTGGCACACGCTCAGCAGCGGCATCAACAGGTTACAGAGCAATTATTGCAGCAGCGAAAACCGCAGCTACAGCAATTGCAGCAGCTGGAAAGTCAGCTAATTGTTCTGCGTCAGCAATTGACGGGGCGTACTCGCGCTAAGGATGAGCAGTTTATGTCACTGCAAAGCCTACAGCAGCGTTTGAGTCAATGGCAGCAGCAGAGTCGCTATGTTGAAAACCTGTTAGCACGGTACTTGGGTAGCGGCATTGATGTGAATGACCCGCTGCAGTTTAGTCGTCGTTTAACGGCGCTGAAACAGGCCACGAACCCAGCTTGGCAAAAAGCGGAAGTCGTGGCATTAGATGGTCGCATGGTTAAAGGTACGCAGCTCACACTCGGGCCGTTGAGCTGGTTTGTTAATGGTGAGGGGCAAGGTTTTATTGTGGATACTCTAGCCAGCCCAGCGGCGCTAATTATGCCGTCGCCGCAGATACTGAGTGATCCACTGGCGATGCCTGTAGACATTAGCCAAGACAAAGCCATTCGCATTGCTGCTAATAAAGGTGGCTGGTTGGCAAAGCTAGATCGCGGCGGGATCTGGGTGTATCCGATTGTCATTCTGGGCGGATTGGCCCTGCTGGTGGCACTGATAAAACTCTTCGCACTAACCCGAATGACCAAGCTGCAACCGCAACTCGCGCAGCGTGCACTGGACGGTGAACAGCCAGATAGTGGCGGTTGGCAACAACAGTTGTTTGAGCTGGCCAATAGCCATCGTCATTGGCCACATGAAGCGTTGGCTGACAAGCTGCACCATCAATTACTGCAATGGAAATCTCAACTGGACAGTAAAATGGTGATGTTAGCGGCAACAGCTGCTGTGGCACCTCTGCTGGGGTTGTTAGGTACCGTTAGCGGCATGATCCACACTTTTGAGATGATGAACCTATTTGGTAATCAAGATCAAAATATGCTGGCTGGTGGGATCTCTGAGGCGCTAGTAACGACCGAGTTAGGTTTAGTTGTGGCGGTGCCGACATTGCTGTTACACGCCTATATTAATCGTCGCCACCAAGCCTATCTGGCGCAACTGGAAGCCGATACTGTGTTACTGGCTGAGTTGAGTCGAGTTAATCGGGAGGCGCTATGATCGAGATCTTATTATCGGTTAATGGGGTGATTCTGGGGTTGATCAGCTTGCTGGCACTTGCCATCTACTGGCAGGTATCTGATCTATTGCAGCAGTTGTTTCTTGGCCAGCCCAATTCCGCCACTCAACTGACTCTATGTTTGCTGCGTTGCCGGCAATTGGCTGGCTGGATCACGGTACTGCCATTACTTGGGCTATTAGGGACTGTTTCGGGCCTATTGAACAGTTTTAGCGGTCTAGCCAGTGACGATCAGCAAGTACTGACCGGCGGTATTGCTGAGGCATTACTAACGACTCAACTCGGACTCACAACAGCTTTACCCGCATTACTCCTGTTGATGCTGTGTCAGCGCCGTTGTGAGCGCGGCTCACTGGAGGCTGCATGCATCGACATTCAATAACCGACAGTGGTGAGCAAAACCTAACTATCGACATTGGTCCACTGCTGGATGTGGTGTTTATTCTACTGATCTTCTTCATCGTGTCAGCAGTCTTCGTGCAAGATACTGGCATTGAGGTCGATCGCCCAGCCAGCATCAGCCAAGGCGATGCACAGCAGCAAGCAGTGCTCATTGCCCTGAGTGCAGAAGGGGAAGTCTGGCATGGCGGTATGCAAATTGGGATGGCGGGAGTCACACCTATGCTTAAACAGCAGATGCGCAAAGGCCGCAGTGCGGTGATTGTACAAGCAGACAAACATAGCCTGACCGAAGCACTAATACAGCTGGTGGACTTGTGCAAATTGGCAGGTTTTTCTCAGGTCAGCGTTGCCACTAAGTCGGGGTCTTAGCGATGTTATTACGTTGGGGGATCAACAGTGCCACGGCGCTTGTGCTATTGATGGGATTGTGGTGTTTGCTGCATCTGCAGAGCGCGTCACCGCCACCACAGCAAGCATTGCAGATACGGCAACTGACGACGGTTGCTTTACCTGTGCCACCACCGCCACCCAGTCAGCCTAGGCTGCAGCAAAATACCGCGGTGGATCTGCAGCTGTCAGCGGCCGCAGCGCAGGTGCAACTCGAGGTGACCTTGTTAGATGTCCCCTTGCCTGAGTTAAGCGAGCCTAGTGCGCTGAGTAATGCACCGCTAGTAGAGTCTATTCGTTTCGATACCGAGGCGTTAATGACCGCTATCACCACGTTTAGTTTAGATGAATTGGACGAGATGCCGCGCTTGTTGACGCCAATTTCAGTGCGCTTACCGAAGCCGCTACGTCAGCAGGGCGTGCGTGAAGCCCTGTTGCAGTTACATGTCATTATCCACGAGAGTGGCAAGGTGGAGCTGGTGAATGTTGAGTTGGCCGAATATCCAGAGTTAGCACTATTGGCACAACAAATTGTCAATCAAGCGCGCTTTAGTTCCCCACGGCGAGAAAGCAGCAAAGTTAAAGCCGAATTTCTTTGGCCTCTAAAGGTATCTTAATGAAATATTTGATTTTAGTAACATGTTGTCTGACGGTCCTTTTTAGTGAGGCTGCCGAAGATTTCCACTGGGATGGCGGTGAACTACAGTTCGACTTTAGCTCGATTGCTTATCAGCAACGTGAACCGAAGATCACCCAAGAAGAGTATCTACTGCTTAATGACGTTGTTGGTTTAGTGAAGCAACAACGGCAAGACGATGCTATCGCAGAGTTGAATTTGCAGCTGGTACGCAGCCCAAGTGCGGCGTTATGGTTCTCACTCGCGCAGCTGCAACAGCAGCAAGAGCAGATGGCAGCCGCGCTAGCTTCATTTCGTCACGCCATCGTCTTGTTGCCGCACTTCACCCGAGCTCACGAATCGCTAGGGCTACTGTTAACTCAGCAAGGGGATTATGATGGCGCTCGCTCGCACCTGCGCCAAGCTGCCAGCCAAGGGGCGCCAGCACAAATCTACGCCATGTTAGGTTACGGCTACTTGCAAACTCAGCAGCCACAAGCCGCCAAAGCAGCTTACAGCCATGCATTAATGCTAGCAGGAGACAACCGGCAATGGCAGCGTGGGCTACTACACGCCGCAATGGCAGCTGGCGACAGCGCGCTAGCGAACTCGCTGACCGAACAATTACTGGCAGCCAGTCCTGAGGATGCGCAGTTACATCGGCTACGGGCTAGCTTAGCGCAGCAACAACAGTTGTGGGAACAAGCAATAGCAAGTTTAGAGATAGCGCAGCAGTTACAGCCCGATGACGCGGTGCAATGGCAATTGACGCAATTGTACTTTGACCAAGGTTATTACACCTTAGCGCAGCCCCATTTACAGCAGCTATTGGAAAGCGGTATTGACGGGCGTCAGCAGCGTCTGCTCGAAGTGGCGGATTACCTGATTGGTCAGCAACAACCGCAGCAGGCTGAAGCGCTGTTGATCTCGCTTTTAAGCAACGCGTCTTTGAGTGCAAGTCAACGTAGCCACGGACTGACCAGCCAAGCACTGCTGTTGACTGATAACAACTCACAGCGTTCGCAGAGTAAACAGGTTGGGCTTCTCAACAAGGCCCTGCGCCTCGATCCGCTTAATGGTCCTGCATTGATAGCCTTAGCTAAGCGCTATGAGACGAACGAATTGGTGCAGGCCGAAACCCTCTATCGCCGCGCAGCGGCATTATCATCGGTTAGATTAGAAGCGCTGCAGCGCCATGCTCAGTTGTTACTTGAACAGCAGGCATATCACCGTGCCCAGCAATTGTTACGCCAAGCGGTGAAGCAAGCGCCTAATGATCTGCAATTACGCGACAATTTAGCGTTAGTCACTCGAATGGTACAGAGCCAAGGTTGATAGTTTTTACCAGGGTTTAGTCGATGCCTAACCCCGCCATTAGCTGCTGAAAGAGCACTTATTCCGATTAGTTAAAACACGATAGCTGGCCACTCGGTCACTATATTCTGGAGACCCCGTATGAGATTACTGCTTGCTATAACCTTAATGTTCACATCCCCCTATAGCTTTGCCATCGCAGTAGAAAATGATGCAGAAGAAACCCTGACATTCTATGAAAATGGGCAGCAATTGCTGGCAAAGGACGGTGTAATTTACATAAAGAATGATTCTGCTGTAGTCGTTGGCAGTGAAAAGAAGTTAAAGGTAGAACTAGAAGCATTAAAAGAGATTCGAATTTTAAAGGTTGTTGAAGCACTATCAAAAAATGGGGCCGAATCTTTAGAATTTAATAGGCTATACATAAGGAGGGATGACGGCAGTGAAATCATTATTGTGTATGACGACGCTGGAAACGTGATTAGGGTTTTGGATGATCAAGGGCTGGGGCGTGAAGTCTCATTGAATTACGTTGATAACAATTTAGTTAAGAGGAGTGATTCCAAACTTGGGGATCCCCTTTTTCGCTACGACTCTAATGGGTTGAAAAGTATGGAAGTTTATATTAGTCATGAGGGAGTTAACAAGGCAGTCCACCAAGATCCAAACTGGAATTCAAAACGTGATGATGAATGTGCTGACAAATGTTTCAAGGAAATCGAAGCCCAAAATCTGTTATCAATAGAGCAACAGAGGTCGTGTTTTTCTCAATGCATATTTCCAATTAATTAAAATGTATCGGCGTCTAATGGCAGTAAATTATGTCAGCCATGACAATATAATATACTTGTGACGTGGTTAAAAGAGCCTAAACGTTCGAAGAGAGTTCAAGCTGTGTACAGTAAATTAAACCCCGTAAGCAGTGTTTTCCCAAAAAAGAGTTACGTTGAATTGAATATTTGTAAGTGTAAGACGTGATTTGTATAACTTAAGGGTTAATGTTTATATTTCAGATCTTTATGATGCTGTAAAAAAAGCCCTCATATACATGAAGGCTACAGGTGATGTGGTTAAGTCTACATTTTTAAGAGTGATGTAATATAAAATGAGAGCCCCACCAATTAGTATATTGCGAGCCTTAGAAATAGTAGGCTAGGCTGATGTTGAAGCGTTTGTCCCAATCATCACCGACTTCAGGTAAACCGATATGATCGTTGTTAGCAGTTGAGAAAGTCATATTCTTACCCATAATAAAGTCTATCTGGGTGTATGTTGGACCTGCACTAATAGCAGCACCTAATACGTTCTGCATACTATTATCGTAGCTATCATCATCAACATCTGGTGTCATTAAACCGAAGTCATTGTAGAACTTGATACTGCCCCAATCCGTTGCGAGAGTTTTAGCTATATTGGCACTATAGACTTGGCCTTTCGATGCGACCTCAAATTGCCAACTAACCACTGAGATACCTATTTTATTATCGTCTGCACTATCGGCAGCATCGAACTCGTATTGCATTGCTTGTAGCTGTAGGTTCCAGCCATTAAATGTGCTATCTAAATGTGCTGCAAATGCGTATCTATCACCATTATTACCTGTTTTTGAGTTATAGATTTGACCAGCTTCTATTGAGGCTCCAACAGTCGTTGAGCCACCTTGGTGCTCCATGGTGTAGGCTTGGCGAAGGTTAACTTGGTTGGATTCCTCATTGTTGTATTCGGTGCCATTGATCGTGCCGCTGTATAAGTCAGCAGCATAGCGTTTGTTTTCGGTTGGACCGTATTCAGCACCTTTATAAAATGCCATATCGGTTTGCCAGCCATTATGTTCGTAAACAGCCTTAACACCAATGTCATGATCGTCTTCGAAACCAAGATAGTAAGGTAGTCCAAACCAATAACTATTTGAAATATATCCTAGGTTACCAAATGGCACCTTGTTTATACCAAATTGTAACTGCCAGTCAGGGTCGAAGTCGTAAAAGCCGTAGCCGAACTTGATATAATTAGTGTTAGCGGTGAAACGATAATCAGATTTTAGGCCCCAGTTACCATGTTTACCATCAAACCTTAATGAGACCATGTCAAAAGTGAAATCACCACCCTTGTCTTTTGAGCTCTCGCTATAATCTTTGTAGGCATAGTTGACACGTACACCACCATGGATATTAATACCGTCCTCCTCTTGTTCGACTGCAATCGCATTGAAGCTGCAAAGTGTTATTGCACTCGTAAGAAGTGATATATAAAAAGTCTTAATTGATTTCATGAACATATTATCCCAATGAATTCTTAATTTTTATTAACGTTTTGTTTGTTGTCGACACTTGGTTATTAGTTGGTGTTAACCTGTTTCTTTCTTTAATTAATGGTTCCTCTTTTAGTATTTAAAGTATTCCCAGAATTTTATAGGTGACATTTTTAACAAAATTAATTGGTGTTAATTGATTCGTATAATTAACACCAGGATTTACATTAACTATTTGTTGCAACTCCTTTGCTTTGAAATTTGGCAGAACTCGTGGTTTCTAATGTTAGGTCCTTAGTTTCAGGAGCCATAAATACTGATATGACTAATCCAAATAATGAGATCGCAGCACCAATTAATAAAGTTGGTGATATTCCATAATTGGCCATAAATATAGGTAATGCATAGGTAGAGACAATGGTACCGATTCGGCTAAATGACATTACCGCACCCACAGCTGATGCGCGGATCTCTGTTGGGAACAATTCATTAGGGTATAACCACTGTAATATACCTGGGCCGCCGGAGAAGAAAGCGTAAGTTGCGAATGCTCCAATTATTAACCAAATGCTGGGATCTGGTACTACTCCTAATAGTGCTAAGGAGGCGGTCATTATTCCGAAACTTCCGATCAGCAAGGGCCGACGACCTATAGAGTTGAGCCAGTACATTGCAGGAATGCAGCCAGCCATGAAAAATAGGCTAATTACAATATTACCGAGCGCTGCGTCTTTACCGTCAGTAAAACCAAGTAGCTCAATAATCTGCGGTCCAAAGGTATAAATGGCAAACATAGGGATGACTTGGCAGGTCCAGATGATGCCTATGAATAAGATGCGTTTTAAGTAAACCGGTTCAAAAAGCTTACTGTATTTGGTTTTTTCTGCAGCTTCAAAAGCGATATCAACATTAGGGCCAAAAAACTTTTCCATTGTTTCTTGGCACTCTTTTACTCTTCCCTTTTTTAATAACCATCGGGGTGACTCAGGCAGATGAAAACGACCGAGCAGAATGACTAAGCAAGGGATAATAGCGCTACCAAACATCCAGCGCCAGCCATCTTGTACATCATAAAGGAGGTAACCCACCATATTGGCTGCAGTTGCACCGACGTACCACATAGCGGCAATAAACCCCATAGTGTAAGCGCGCTTTTTAGTTGGTGAGAACTCAGCTACCATAGAGGTGGCGATAGGATAATCGGCTCCGATTACTATCCCGATTAAAAAGCGTAGGATCACCAGTTCGATAGGAGAGGATATAAACATAGTGGCAAAAGAAAGTACTGCAATGGCAATGATATCTATCATGAACATTAGCTTGCGACCGAATATGTCTGCGACATAACCGAACAGTGCTGTACCAATAAATAAACCTGCTAAGGTTGCGGCTCCCACTAACCCTATCCATTGAGCGTCTAGCTCTAGTGTTGGGGTGAGTTGTTGTAACGCTAGGCCAATGATAACCAGAACATAACCATCTAAAAAAGGACCCCCACTTCCCCACAGCATTATTTTTCTGTGTAATGGAGTAAACTCCATATCGTCGAAATTAGTTCTTGGTTTCATGCGACTTACCACCAAATAAAAAATTGAAATATAGTTTTATGATTTTTATATTCATGGAGTTAATCTCCATTTGTATGTTTTATAAACTTATAACGGATATTACTCTGTAAAAATATTTAAACGGTGATGTGAATAGTGTTTTACTACTTTTTTTAATAAAGGTTTTATATTTGTGAAGTAGCAACAAATATTTTCAATAAGGCACGCTAATAGGGCTGCGGTATATATTCAGCCCTTTTATTATTATGGTGATTAAGAAAAGGTGTTATCCGTATCTATATTCAATTCCAAAAGTTCCACGTGGATATTCCCACTTTTCCAAAATTGTTTCACCGCATAAGAATTTACAAGTTCCGCATTCTAAACACCCTGCAGAATCAAACCTTATACTTCCATCATCTTCTAGTTTATAAAGTCCAGCAGGACATGCATTAATTAACTTTCGAAATTCTTTTATATCTGGATTATTTTTTAAGATAATATGTGCATGACCTTCGTCAACATGAAATTTATTAGCACTTAGTTTCACATCAACATTAACTGCTTTACTCATATTGAGGTCACTCCTTTAATTCCATCTTTGATTAGATTCATGTAGCCCACTTCTTTACAGTGTTTCATTAGCGTTTTTCTGATCGGTTGAGATGGACTGCCATCAACGGTGAACATATTTTGCATTATGTCGGCTACCATCTTTGGGTATTGATTAAAGATGCGAGGGTTTTCCATAAATTCTGGTAGATCTTTGTATAGCTTGAGATCTTTCATAATGAAGCTATCTTCTAGTAATGTTTGATAGGAAGATAGACCTTGAGCACTAAAGTCATTTTTTTCACGTGCCATTAATATTGCTTTGGCAGCAGCTTCACCAGAGGCTATTGCTAGATCCATACCGCGGACTGTGTAACCAATGTTTAAGCAGAACCCTGCTGCATCACCAGCAATAAGTACGCCGTCATCAACTAGCTTAGGTACCATATTGATCCCTGCTTCAGGTACAACATGGCCTGAGTATTCAATGAGTTTTCCGCCTTCTATTAGTGGCTGTATCATTGCGTGGTTCTTAAAGTCTTCGAGCATTTGTGGCACAGTTTTGCTTGAGTTACCTATATCGTGTAGTCCACAAACAATACCAAGTGAAACAGAGCTTTTATTGGTATAGATGAAACCACCACCCATTAAACCGTTAGCGGGTGAGCCGGCAAATAGCCAAGCGCAACCTTCATTATCATTTAGATTAAAACGATCTTGAATAATCTGTTGAGGTAGTTCAATTAACTCTTTTGCTCCAACAGCCATAGCGTCAGCTTTTAATCGCTGAACCATACCGAGCTGTTCACCGAGTACCGGGTTCACGCCTTCGGCTAGAATGACTGATTTTGCGGCCAGTTCATCACCATCAGCTTTAACACCAATGACTTTTCCGTCTCGGGTTAAAACTTCATCAACACGGATACCGCTAATAAATTGGGCGCCAACCTCTTCGGCTTTATCCATTAACCATTGATCGAATTCACCTCTTAGCAGTGTGTAGGACTCTTCCACTGCAGTTTGTTTTCGACCGTTGTGATAGTCGAGAGTGACACCTGTATCGTCGGTTAAAAAAGTTACCTTTTCCTTGGTCACTTTCCTTTCTATTGGTGCTTCTTTAGCAAAACCTGGAATAATTCTTTCAAGGCTATGGCTATATAGACGACCACCGGTCATGTTCTTGCTTCCTGCGTAGTTGCCTCGCTCAATAACTAGAACGTCTGCACCTTCTTTGGCGAGAACGTAAGCTGCAATACAACCTGCCAGTCCTGCTCCTACGATAATAGCGTCAAATGATTCTTCTGACATATTCGTCACTCTCTACAAATGTTTGACTTGTCGCCTCATGCTCAATTAAGGTTTGAGGCGATTGGAAATTTTATTTAGGCTTTTAAAGCATGAATAAGAGCTGGCATGACTTTATTGATATCGCCAACAATGCCGTAATCCACATATTGGAAAATCGGCGCATTCTTATCTTTGTTCACTGCAAAAATAGTCTGCGAATCTAACGCGCCAACCATATGCTGAATTTGGCCTGAAATACCTAAAGCAAAGTAAATTTCTGGCTTGAGCATCACTCCTGACACACCGATATAGCGCTCACGTTCCATCCACTTTTCAGTTTCAGCAATTGGACGAGAACAACCTAGTTCCGCTCCCATCAAACCACTGAGTTCATCTGCAATTTGTAGGTTTTCTTTACTACCAATACCGCTACCTACACCAATCACGCGCTTTGCTTTACCAAGATCAACACTTTGACCTTGTTTAGCACGGCGCTCTACGCATTTAATGGCTGAGGCAGGCTCTACAAAGGCCACATTTATGGCCTCACCTGTGTGACTAGCGTCTGCAACAGGTGCTTCATAGATACCACTGCTTAAGGTGATAATAGCGACTTGGCTGTTAATCTTTTCTTCGGCCACAGCCAAGCCGCCATATGCCATGTGCTTAGCACGTATGCCATCTTCAAGATTGATTTCAATAGCGTCGTTAACAACGCCTGCAGTTAATTGCGCTCCTAACTTACTGGCAAGCGCTTTACCGCGCTTAGTGGGGGCTAATAGCATTAGGCTATTTTCGCTATTAGCGGCAATAACCTGAGCCATAGAGGTGCTGTAATCTTCAGTGATTCTTTGGCTTACTTTATCGCCTAAGTAGTACACATGAGTCGCACCAAGAGAGAATGCTGCGTCGATGTCTGATTCTGTTCCAACTACAAATGCTGATACTTTTTCGCCTAACGCTACACCAGCAGCGATCACTTCAGGTAAACGGGAAGCGATATCGCTAAATACCCAAATATTAGATAGTTTGCTCATCATTTATCCTTAATTAGTTAAGTGCTTTACGTAAGTGTTCTGCGAACTCAGCGATCTGCTGCTCGTCATCACCATCGATAACAATATTCTGTCGCGCCTTTTGTTTCGGTGCGATAACTGAAATGAGTTCAACTAATGCTGGTTGCTCTGCAAGCTCAAGATCTGCAGCTGCTAGATTAGTCACTGGTTTTTTTGCTGCGGCGAGAATTGTTTTCATCGACGGAATGGTAGGTTCATTGATATCGGCTGACACAGAGATAACTGCTGGAAGGGGAATTTCTAGCACTTCTACTTCATCGTCTAGTGAGCGTTCCACCGTCAATTTACTTGGTTCAGCTGCTATAATTTTGCTTACTGCATTGATACTGGGGACACTTAGTAGTTCTCCTAGCTGTAAACCAACTTGCTGCGCATATAGGTCGCCAGAACCATCACCACAGATGATTAGGTCAAAACCGATATTTTGTGCTGCAGCCATTAATATTCTTGCCGTTTGATGTGGTAATAGTTGTTCGAACCTCTCATCGACAACGACTGTTAAATCATCAGGACCACGTGAAAGAATATCTTTACGTGCTTTAGGGTTATCTAGTGCTCTACCGCCGACACTCATTGCGGTGATATTGCTACTATCTACAAAACCTTTAACCTGAACACCTGCTTCTACCGCGCATAGGTCAAATGGATTAATTTTAGGTGCTGCCTTGTGGGTATCTAAATTGCCATCAGCAGTTACTGCGATATCTTGCTCTTCAGGCACTAGTTTGTAACACGTAATAATTTTCATTATTTCTCCCGTTAAAATACTAAATACTTATAAACCTAATAGTGAATATGTAGATGAGTCATCATAATAAAACTAGCTATATATTTGTTTTAATACATTACCAATTGAAGGTGCTCATTATTAATTGTATCTACTCGACCTACTTATCTATAGGTGCTTGGTTTGGTCGAGATTGTTATTAGGTTTTAAGTGTTTTTTATTGTCGTGTTGTAAGTTGGAATAATTATATTGCGATTATTCAAAATGCTAATGTTATGTTCGTCACACTTATTAATGGATAGATTTTAGTCTTTCTAACAGCTGTATTAGTTACTCTAATATAGTTTAATAAATGTGTTTTTAAGTATAGTTAATAGTCCTATTAGCTTGGCTAATGCAAGGGGGAGTCGGTCTAATAAAGTTATTAGCTAAGCTTAGAAAAGGTGCTTAAGTTATTCTAATATACTTATTAGAATTATAGTTATTTGAAGTTTTAGTATTTTTCATATCGGATTACATTCAGTTGTTTAGATGTTTTTTTTATTGGGATGTTTTGGTTGCACTAATTAAGTTGTTGTTTTTAATGTTTTTATATTAACGCCCATTGTTTTTTTCTTTATTAGTGCTTGCTTGGTTGTATAGCTTTTTAGCTAGTGTAATTTTCATTGTTTGTTAGCTGTAGTTGGCGTATTTACATCATTGTATTTCTATTTTAAATGAACGTGATAACGATCACTGTATACCAAAATGTTGGCTGTCATTATTCCTACGCAAATCAACGGAGTTGTTATTGATTAATTGTTTTGTGGTTTTTATAAATGATTGGCTTTGTTGTTTGGTGATTGGTTGTATTCCCTGGTTATAATTCTACTTTATTTGTTTTGTAGTCAGAGATTTAAATAATTCGATAAATACTCAGTATAAAACTTTAACTATTATCCTCCTAAAACAGAGAGGGAGAAGTATTGATATGAACGATAAAACGATGGATGTAAATGCCAAGGTAGGGAAGAAAAAGGTCACGATTGATCCTATTATATTTTTTCCTTCATTAATTGCAGTAATCATACTTTCTTATTTTACCGTAAAAGATTTGGATGCCGCTAATTTGGTGATTAAAGAAGTGTTCCACTACTTGACTCACTCATGGGGGTGGGCATTTGAGTGGTATATGATTTTCATGGGAGCGGGTTGGGCTTGGTTAACTTGGGGTCCCTATTCTAAAAATCGCTTGGGTCAGGAGAAGCCCGAGTTTAGTACAGGGAGCTGGATCTTCTTGATGTTTGCTTCTTGTACTTCAGCAGCAGTGCTGTTCTGGGGGTCGTTAGAAGTCTACTACTACGTGACGTATCCGCCTTTCGAGCTTGAATCCTTATCGGTTCCTGCTAAAGAACTTGGTCTGGCGTACAGTTTATTTCACTGGGGACCACTTCCTTGGATGGGTTATGGTTTCTTTACTGTCGCGTTGGGCTACTTCCTATTCGTTAAGAAAATGGATGTTGTACGCCCAAGCGGCACCTTAGAGCCGATTCTAGGTAAACACCACAAAGGCTTCATTGGTATTTTTATCGATAACGTGTATGTGGTTGCATTGATCCTTGCTATGGGTACTAGCTTAGGCTTGGCGACTCCATTAGTGACTGAATGTATTCAATGGTTGTTTGGTATTCCGCGAACCCCAGAAGTTGACACCATTGTTATCTCTTCATGGATTATTTTCAATGCTATCTGTGTTGCTTTTGGTTTAACTAAGGGGGTGAAGATTGCCAGTGACTTACGTAGTTACCTCAGCATTATCATGTTGGTGTGGGTGTTTCTTATCGGTGCTACGAGCTTTACGGTTAACTACTTCACCGAATCAGTGGGTGTGATGCTAGATCTACTTCCACGTATGTTGTTCTACACAGCAGCCGTAAGTGAAGGCAGCTTCCCGCAAGATTGGACTGTATTCTACTGGGCTTGGTGGGTCGTATATGGCATTCAGATGTGTATCTTCCTCGCTAAGATCTCTCGTGGTCGTACGGTACGCGAACTTTGTTTGACTATGGTTGCCGGCCTGACTGCATCTACCTGGTTTCTTTGGACCATCCTCGGCAGTAACACCATGAACTTGATGAATGAAAATCTCGTTAACATGCCGCTACTTATTGAACAGTATGGGGCTGCTAGAGCCATCATCGAGACCTGGGCCGCACTACCATTTAGTACCATCACTATGTGGGGGTTCTTCATTTTATGCTTCCTTGCAACAGTGACCTTAGTCAATGCCTGTTCCTACACCTTAGCAATGTCTACATGTAAAGGGGCTGATGCTGATAACGAACCACCAATTTGGGTACGTGTTGGTTGGTCAATCCTAGTCGGTGTGATTGGTATTGTTCTGCTATCACTTGGTGGTCTGAAACCGCTACAAACAGCAATTATTGCTGGTGGTGCGCCGCTGATTATCGTCAATGTCATGATCATTATCTCTTTCTTAAAAGATGCGCGTAAAAACAATTGGAAACCTGTGGATGAAAAGGCCTAGCCACACCTTGGGTTTAATAGATGAAATGTAGAGGATTAAACAATGGATTTTAAATTAACTGACGAACAAGAGCTTTTTGTAGCTGGCATTCGTGACCTAATGGCTAAAGAGAATTGGGAAAACTATTTCGCTGAGTGTGATGAAAACAGCCAATATCCAGAGCGCTTCGTTAAAGAGCTAGCTGAAATGGGGATCGACAGTTTGCTGCTGCCAGAAGAGCACGGTGGATTCAATGAAGGCATGGTTACCTTAGCAGTAATTTGGGAAGAGCTAGGCCGTTTAGGTGCGCCAACCTATGTGCTGTACCAATTACCAGGCATCACGACAATGCTGCGTCATGGTAGCCCTGAACAGATCGATAAGATCATGGCATTACGTGGCACGGGTAAGCAGATGTGGAACTCAGCGATTACCGAGCCGAGTGCAGGTTCTGATGTGGGGAGCTTGCTTACTACATACAAGCGCCGCGATGGCAAGGTGTATTTAACCGGTAGTAAGTGCTTCATCACTAGTGCTGCAGGTACGCCATATATTGTGGTTATGGCGAAAGATGCTGAGTCAGAAAAGCCTATTTTTACTGAGTGGTTTATCGATATGTCTAAGCCTAGCATCAAGATGAGCAAGCTACCAAAGCTTGGATTGAAAATGGACAGCTGTTGCGAGCTGCAGTTTGACGAGTTCGAGTTAGAAGAGTCAGACATGTTTGGTATCGAAGGCAACGGCTTTATGCGTGTTAAAGAGGAGTTTGACTCTGAGCGTTTCTTGGTGGCGTTAACTAACTACGGCGCAGCTTACTGTGCATTTGAAGATGCGGCTAAATATGCAAACCAACGAGTGCAGTTCGGTGAAGCTATCGGCCGTTTCCAGCTGATCCAGGACAAGTTTGCACATATGGCTATCAAGCTAAACAGCATGAAGAACATGGTTTATGAAGCTGCCTGGAAGTGTGACAACGGCACTATGACGTCGGGTGACTCTGCAATGTGTAAGTTCTACTGCGCCAACGCTGGCTTTGAAGTGATTGACTCAGCAATGCAAGTGCTTGGTGGTTATGCGATTGCTGGTGAACACCGTATCAGCCGCATGTGGCGAGATATTCGTGTTGACCGTGTATCAGGCGGCTCAGATGAAATGCAGATCCTAACTTTAGGCCGCGAAGTGCTGAAGCGTTATCGTTAATTCTCCACTGAGCAAACAGGCTGAGTGCTGCATCGTCAGTACATAGCCTGCGTGGTGTAATTGCTGGGGTATGAATCTTCTTTTTATTGCAAAGCAGATCGACACTGCGATTCATACCCCAGCACCCAATACGACAGTGTTTAATCAACAAATAAAGACAAGCTTCGCGACACTATGTCGTGGGGAATTTAATTCGAATATTAAGAGAGATGGGTATCATGTCAAATAAATTGTCCACACCTACGTTTGGTCCTCTTTCTGGTTTAAGAGTGGTGTTTTCAGGTATTGAAATTGCGGGTCCATTTGCGGCACAAATGCTAGCAGAGTGGGGTGCCGAAGTCATTTGGATCGAAAACGTAGCCTATGCGGATACTATCCGTGTTCAACCTAACTACCCAGAATTATCACGCCGTAATCTACATGCATTATCACTAAATATTTTTAAAGATGAAGGCCGTGATGCATTTCTTAAATTAATGGAAACCACTGACATTTTCATCGAAGCCAGCAAAGGACCTGCATTTGCTCGTCGCGGAATTACAGATGAAGTGTTATGGGAGCATAATAAAAAGTTAGTGATCGCTCACTTATCGGGTTTTGGCCAGTACGGTACTGATGAATACACTAACCTGCCTGCTTACAATACCATTGCTCAAGCGTTCAGTGGCTACCTTATCCAGAATGGTGATGTTGACCAGCCAATGCCTGCTTTCCCATACACAGCAGATTACTTCTCAGGTATGACGGCAACGACTTCTGCATTGGCTGCACTCTATCGTGTACGCGAAACCGGAGTGGGTGAAAGTATTGATGTGGCAATGTACGAAGTGATGCTGCGCATGGGTCAGTACTTCATGATGGATCATTTTAATGGCGGCGAAGTTTGCCCACGTATGACCAAGGGTAAAGACCCTTACTATGCAGGTTGTGGCCTGTATAAGTGTAACGACGGTTATATCGTCATGGAGCTGGTTGGCGGTATGCAGATTGAAGAGATGTTCAAAGATATGAATATCACCCATCTGTATGGCGGAGAAGAGATCCCTGCTGGAACTCAACTCATTCACCGTATTGAGTGTCCGTTCGGCTATCAAGTAGAGGATGCGCTGGATCTGTATTTAGGTGAAAGAAGCATTGAAGAGGTTATGGCAAGGTTTGCAGAATTGAAAGTGGCTTGTGCAAAAGTGCTGACAATTCCAGAGCTTGATAGTAACCCGCAGTACATTGCACGTGAATCGATTACTGAATGGAAAAACATCGACGGTAAGACCTACAGAGGTCCAAACGTGATGCCTAAGTTTAAGAATAACCCAGGTCAAATCTGGCGTGGTATGCCTAAGCATGGCATGGATACCGCTGCAATCTTGCAAGATATTGGTTACTCACAGGAACAAATTCAGAGCTTAAGCGAAAAAGGCTTAGTGAAAGTATCTGAGTGTAAGTGAGGCTAGAAGAATGGATATCGTTGGTAGCAAAACATTAAGATGCATGTGGGAAGAGCGTGCTCGGAAATTTAGTAATAACACAGCGTTGGTTTATGAGGATGCTGCTGGCGATGCCCAAGAGTTTACCTATAGTCAGCTTAATGACGAAATAACAAAAACTGCCAATTTGTTTTTTAGCCTTGGGGTCAAAAAAGGCGATAAAGTCGCAGTGCAGTTATACAACAGTCCGCAATTTATTTTCTGTTGGTTTGGCTTAGCCAAAATTGGTGCAGTGACCGTGCCGATTAACAGCCAATATCTACTTGCGGAGTGCCAATACATTATTGATAAATGTGCTGTAACAGCTGTTGTCATAGAGGAAGAGTTTCTTCCAATTTACAGTGCTATGCAGCAGGTTGCTGGTAACTCAATCAAGCATATTCTGGTCAGTAGGGCACAAAGCGAAACTCTTTCGCCGGCAATGAGCTTTGACCAATTGCTGCAACAGCAAGCTGTTGAGCTTACTCAGCGGATCACTCTTAGCAGTGATGACGTCGCCGAAATACTATTCACCTCTGGCACGACTTCGCAACCTAAAGGCGTAGAGATCACCCACTGTAATTTGCAGTTTGCTGGTTATTACACTGCGTGGCAAACCAGCCTGAGGTGCGATGATATCTATCTAACGATGATGCCGAGTTTTCATATCGACTTTCAGTGTAATGCGGCCATGGCTGCATTTACCGTTGGCGCCACATTGGTGATGCTAGAAAAGTACAGTGCACGTAAGTTCTGGCGACAAATCTGTGATTATCGGGCCACTATAACTCATAGTATGCCGATGATTATTCGCACCTTAATGCTGCAGCCTAAGGTTGCTACAGAGCAAAATCATTGCCTGCGTGACATGTTGTTTTTTTTACATATCTCCGATCAAGAAAAGCGTGATTTCGAAAGCCGATTCAAGGTGCAGCTATTTAACTCCTACGGCATGACTGAAACCTTAGTGGGCCTGATTGGTGATAGCCCATCAGAAGAACGTCATTGGCCATCGATTGGCCGACCAGGCTTAGGTTACGAAGCTAAGGTTGCTGATGAGAATGGCCAAGAGTTAGCTGCCAATGTGATTGGTGATCTCTGGGTTAAAGGAGTGCCTGGGCGAACAATAATGAAAGGTTATTACCAAGATGCTAAGTCGACAGAAGAAGTGCTCAGCGCTGATGGCTGGCTCTACACTGGCGATAAAGCCTATGTTGATGACCTTGGTCTGTTCTATTTTGTTGATCGAAAGACCAACATGATTAAGCGTTCCGGCGAAAACATCTCTAGCACTGAAATTGAAAAAATACTGATGTCGCATCCTTATATTCAAGATGCAGCAGTCATCGGTGTCGCGGATGTTATCCGTGACGAAGCGGTTAAAGCTTTTGTCATCTTAACTGAAGGGACTGTTTTAAGTGTCGACGAAATTCTGCAGTTTTGTGCAGAGAATATGGCGAAATTTAAAGTGCCTTCCTTTATCGAAATAAAAATTTCTTTTCCAAGAACTTGTACCTGCAAAGTACAAAAGAAACTTCTCAAATGAAGTTAACTTAAATTAGCTTTTTAATAAATGAGTCTGAAGTGGCTCTATATTGGAGTATTAACATGAGTGAATCATTACACGTTACCCGCAATGGCGCTATTTTAGAAATTACTCTTGATAGACCGAAAGCCAATGCGATTGACGCTAAAACCAGTTTTGAAATGGGCGAAGTGTTTTTAGCTTTCCGAGAGGATCCAGAGCTACGCGTTGCGATTATCACTGGTGCAGGTGAACGTTTCTTCTCAGCTGGTTGGGACTTGAAAGCGGCTGCAGAAGGTGAAGCGCCTGATGCCGATTTTGGTCCTGGTGGATTTGCAGGATTGACTGAAATCTTTGATCTGGATAAGCCCGTTATTGCCGCAGTAAATGGCTATGCGTTTGGTGGTGGTTTTGAGTTGGCATTAGCAGCAGACATGATTGTTTGCTCTGAAAACGCCAGCTTTGCATTGCCAGAAGCCAAATTGGGTATCGTCCCCGATAGCGGCGGAATGTTACGTCTACCCAAGTTGTTACCGCCTGCCATAGTAAACGAGCTTATGATGACAGGACGAGGTATGGGCGCTGAAGAAGCGTTGCGTTGGGGGGTTGTCAATAATGTGGTTAGCAGTGATCAGCTTATGGAAACTGCGCGTGAGCTTGCCCATCAAATTGCACAAGGAGCGCCATTAGCCATTGCAGCAATTAAAGAAATTTACCGTGAAACCAGTGAGCTATCAGTCGAAGAGGGTTATCGCCATATTCGCGCTGGTGGCCTGAAAAACTACCCTTCAGTACTACATTCTGAAGATGCGCTAGAGGGGCCATTAGCTTTCTCTGAAAAGCGTGCCCCAGTTTGGAAAGGCAAATAGGTAAAAATGTTTATTCTCGATAGAGCCTGATATTTCTGGTGAAGCATCAGGTTTTATTTTAACTGTTTGTCGGTAATGAAAGGATTTACAGATGGCGTTGAAATTAGAGATGCAAGGTCAGACCTATGGCCCATTCGTTAATGAATATACGGCTAGAGACTTGATGCTGTTTGCACTGGGTTGTGGTGCAGGCAGTGATGGCAAGACCGATCTTGATTATGTTTATGAGAAAAATTTTAAGGTGTTACCTATCTTTGCAGCCACTCAAATTGTTGATGCCGAAGTGACCAAAACTATCGATTACGGCTTTAACTGGGGTGGCTCACTGCACTGGGGCTTTGATCTGCATATTCATCAACCTTTGCCCACTAATCCAGGCAGGCTGAGCACCATGGTGTTGTTAAAAGGCTTGTTTGATCGAGGCGAAGGCCGCGGGTGCTTAGCACAACATATTGGTGAGACTTTCGATGAAGCCGGCACTAAGCTATTTACCAATGAGAGCTGGGATTGCGCCTTATATGATGGCGGCTTTGGTGGCGCCAAGGCGGCAAAAGATATCGTTGAGATCCCTGAGCGCAAACCTGATTTTGAAATTGAGCAAGAGATCCCATTAAATCAAGCACTGATCTATCGCCTTTCAGGAGATGACCATCCGCAACATGTGGATTGGGAATATGCGCAGGAGTTTGGTCATCCTAAACCTAATTTACACGGCGTGAGTACTGCTGGCGTTGCTTGTCGGCATGTTATTCAGGCAATGTTTCCTGGCGAGCCTGAGCGGCTAACGCGATTTAAAACACGCTTAACCAAGTCTTTGTATCCAGGTTGTCGAGTTAAGACTCAGATCTGGCAATGGCGCAATAACTGTGTCCATTTTTGCGTTATCGATGCTAATGACCCACAGACGTTCTATCTTAATTTTGGCCTTGTTGAATGGCAATAAGTGAAGGTTTTTATGGCGTGCTACGCGTTTGAAGGATTAATTCCAGTGGTTGAACCGAGTGCCTATGTGCATCCTACTGCAGTACTCATCGGTGATGTGATTATTGAAGCTGGAGTTTATGTTGGTCCCCATGCTTCACTTCGTGGTGATTATGGCCGCCTAATTTTGCAAAAAGGCTGCAACTTACAAGATGGCTGCATCATGCACGGTTATTGTGATGTGGATACCTTGATTGAACAAGATGGGCATATTGGCCATGGCGCGATTTTGCACGGCTGTGTTGTAAAGCGAAATGCATTGGTAGGGATGAACTCGGTCGTGATGGATGGTGCAGTGATTGGTGAAGACAGTATTGTTGCTGCCATGAGTTTTGTAAACGCTGGATTTCAAGGGTTGCCAAAGCAGGTGTTAATGGGACAGCCTGCGAAAGTGATACGTGAAGTGACCGAGAAAGAGCTGTCTTGGAAAGGCTTAAATACCTTGGAATATCAGGTGTTAGCAAAACGTTCAGCACAAAACATGCAAGTTGTGACGCCGCTTATCGCGGCTGAATCAAATAGACCAAGATTAAAAGGTGTTACTGAGGTGCTCCCCCAAGCCAAGCTTATGTAACTCAGTTAATTATGCCGCCTGAGTGAGCTTGTAAGGCTCAAGGTTTAAGGGGATGTGCGACCCCAATAACGCTTAAACCTGTTAGCGCCTCAGGCGGCCACCGTATCGAATTGAAGTAGGCTTTTGTGCTGGTGCATAGAAGTTGGATTTTATAAGGAAAGAACAATGGCGTTAGACCCCAAAGTGGCTCATTTTATTCAGCAGGTTACCGACTCTGGCGCTAAAGCCTACGAAGACTTGACTCCTGCTGAGTCTCGACGGCTAGAAATGAATGAACTGATAAGAAATAGAGGGGCTCGAGTACTAGAAAGTGTTGCGGGTGTTGAGCACAGCTTTATCCCAGGCCCGACAGCAGATCTGCCGATACGAATTTATCGGCCAATACATTGCGATATTGATGATCTACAGCCTGCGATCATCTTTATACATGGTAGTGGTTGGGTGGTCTCTAATATCGAGACTAACGACCATTTTAGCCGCGCTTTGGCTCATCGTACTGGTTCTGTTGTTATAGCTATCAATTATCAAAAAGCACCTGAGCATAAGTTTCCCATTCCCATAGACGATTGCTATGCATCAACTTTGTGGATTTTCGAGCATGCTAAATGTTTAGGGCTTGATGTAAACCGAATTGGAATTTTAGGTGACAGTGCTGGTGGTAATTTAGCGGCGGCAGTGACCTTAAGATTGCGGGACGAAAATGGTCCTAAGCTTGCCTATCAGGTTCTGATCTATCCTGCGGTTCAATACGGTTGGAACACGCCATCAGCGCAAACTCATGCCGAAGGTTACCTGCTGCAACAAGCGAGTATGAAGTATTATTGGGGGCATTATTTGCGTAGCGAAGCGGATGCCCTGAACCCCTATTGTTCCCCATTAAGCGCTCAAAGTCACAAAGACCTGCCTGCAACGCTTATCTATACCGCTGAGTTTGATCCGCTTTGTGATGATGGTTATTTATATTATAGGGAGTTAGAAAGTAGTGGTGTGAACGTAAAATATCGCTGTTTTGATGGGGTCATTCATGGGTTCATTAAAATGTTAGGAGTGTTTGATCAAGCTGATGAATTTCTTGATGAACTTAAGCAAGATCTACTAAAGGTTTAGCTGTCCGCTGTTAGGAGTATTGTTTGAATATGCTCGTGAAATAAAGGGTTTCGTGAGCTTGTTCGAATAAATACTAACGAGTTTACTTCGGACAAGGAATTAGCATCTTAATGTGCCCCAAGTTACATTTTTACGCTTAAAGCCTATGTTAGTCTCAAGCATCATGCACTAAAACTATGTAGTCAAATATGAATCATAATATTCCCTTAAGGGCGTTACAGGTTTTTGAATCATGCGCACGGTTAGAAAGCTGCTCCCTTGCTGCTAATGAACTTTGCATTACACAGAGTGCGGTTTCACAGCAGATTAAATTGCTTGAGGATTATTTCCTTGAGAAACTGTTTCACCGTAACGCCGGCAAGATTACTCTGACAGAGTCTGGCTTAGAACTTCGACAGAGACTTGCGCCCGTTTTTTATGATTTAAATAGTGTTTGTGCCAGTTTAGTACCTGATATGTCCAACGAGGTACGTATTCATTCATACAACTCACTTGCTGCGCGTTGGTTAGTGCCTAAAATGGCAAAACTTAGACGAGAACATCCTGAATTTAATATCAATGTGGGCATGTTCCAAGATGATGTTGAAATGAGTGATATGTTGGCAGATATCTTTATCATTACCCGAGAATGTCAAGATGGATATAGCATCATCCCATTGGTAGAAGAGAAGCTTGAGGCATATTGCAGCCCCAAATATCTCGAACAACACCCTAATATCTCGTTAGATAACTTCCACGAACAAACCTTGCTATATTCAAAACACAAAGATTATGGTGTCGATTGGGAAGGGTGGTTTAGATTTAACAAAGTGGGTGTAGGTCCACTACAGAGAAAATTTATTTTTAACCATAATATGCTAGCGGTACAGGCAGCTATTTTGGGGCAGGGATTAGTATTAGGCTTAGAACAAACTTTACAAATAGAGGTTGAGTCGGGAAATCTGGTTAAGTTAGAGCTACCTCATTTTTACACTGGCTGGACGTACTCGGTCGCTTACAAATCATCAAGAAAGCGAGATATTCGTATAACCAAAATTGTTGACTGGATCATTAAAGAATATGCTAGAAGCGGTTCTTAACTAACAAATTTCAGCCAATTCCTGCTAGTAATTTTGCTACTTGCTCTGGTTTACTTATCTATAATAGATAAGTAAACCCTCATTAAACTTGAGATAGTTAATGAGGGTATATTGTTTTTTATTAACAATTAGCATCGACAAATTTACTTTAAATCAAAAGTATATAGCCGTTAATGGTTTGCTATCTCATAGTAACAAACTCTTCCGCACCCGTTGGGTGAATAGCCACTACAGCATCAAAGTCTGCTTTGGTAGCGCCCATCTTCATTGCTACACCAAAGCCTTGGAGGATCTCATCCATACCAAAGCCAATGCCATGGATACCGACAACAACTTCATCTTCACCGGCACAAATCAACTTCATTTTACAGGCTTCACGGTGTGCAGTAATGGCGGTGTACATTGAGGTAAAGCCAGAGGTATAGACCTTAATGTTATCTTTGCCAAATTGCTCTTCAGCTTCTGGTTCAGTCAGTCCCATAGTACCAATAGGCGGGTGGCTGAATACTACGGTTGGAATAACGCTGTAATCCATTTTGGCATCAGGCATGTTACCAAATAGGCGCTCTGACAATAAACGGCCGGCTTTTACTGCAACGGGGGTAAGCTCTACGCCACCCTCCATGATGTCGCCAACGCAGTAAATACCTTTTGCTGTTGTATTTTGCTGCTCGTCGGTGACCACATAACCTTTTTCATTAAGCTTTACATCAGTATTTTCAAGACCAATGTTGCTAGTAGAAGGTGAGCGGCCAATGGCCCAAATTAGGCTATCTACGGTAATGCTGTCGCCGTTTTCAAGTTCTAGTGTCAGGCTATCATCGGCATTTTTAACCACAGCTTTTGGAATGCTATGGGTGTGTAATGTCGGCCCATTGATCTTCATCGCTTCAACTAAGGTATCAGTCAAAATCGGATCGAAGTTACGCAGAGGAGCATGTTTACGCACTAATAAATGAGTTTCGCTACCTAATGCATGTAATACGCCGGCAAGTTCAACCGCAATATAACCTGCGCCAACAACGGCAACACGCTTTGGTTGTTCGCGCAGCGCGAAGAATCCATCTGAATCAATACCGTATTCAGCACCAGGAATATTTGGAATGGTTGGCGCGCCGCCCGTAGCGATAAGGATATGATCGGCGGTGTAGTGCTCACCATCAACTTCAATAGTATTGGCGTTAATAAACTTACCGTAACCATTTAGCAGAGTGACGTTATTGCTGGCAAAACCACGTCCATAAGCATCGTGGATCCGGCTAATATAGGCTTCACGGTTATCAACTAAAGTGTTCCAGTTAAAGTTATTAACTGTTACGTCAAAGCCATAATCTTTAGCGAATAGGTGCATAGATTCGGCGACATGAGCGCCATACCACATCACTTTTTTAGGTACACAGCCTACATTTACGCAAGTGCCGCCAACGTGTTTTGCTTCAATTACCAATACTTTTGCGCCGCGCATTGCTGCACGATTACCTGAAGCGATACCGCCGCTACCAGCGCCAAGACAGATATAATCAAAATGTTGAGCCATTTGTATCTCCAAAAAAGTAACTTATTGAGGAGCAAAAGCGAATAAGACTGAGGCTTTTGTTCCTGTGTACGACTGATGCCAATAAATAGATGACGAATTTAGAACCAAAAAGATTCACATCATCCAAAATTCTTATGGCTTGTCGAATCTAGATACAGCCATTGTAGAGCTAAATATTTATTTGAACCAGAGCAAATATCTCAGCGATAGATTGTGAGCTTGCTAACTGATATTGGGATGAATGTTGTCCATTTCAATCTTTGACCACCAGGCTTAATTCATCCGGTAACAGTTAAGACCTGATCCTAGTCTGAGAACTTTCAGCTCCCTTTTCCTGGGTTAGCGTCGATATTGGCAGCTATGATGGTCACTCGGATTGGGTCCTTCTACACCACACTTTAAGCATTCCCATTCATCTTGCCGCACGTTAAGTTCTTGCTGCTGATGTTGATTACGGTGATTTACACCTAATCTAAGTTGTTTCTCTAGCTGTTTCATGCGGCCATTAAGCCAGCGGCAGCCCGCGTCATTGGCCACGTTTTTGCGGCTTGCAAGCTGTTGTTTACGACTGGTTTTTTTGTATTTCGATTTAGGCTTGGATAGGGGCGTTTTAATGTTATGGCTGCTGTTTACTGCTGGGGGAGTTGAGTAACTCAAGGCCGTTTTGTTTTGGGTCGGTATTGTCAGCGGTTGGCCTTTATCATCCAGTACAGTACCTAAAGGTAAAGTGGAGGGATCACTTGCTATGGCGTAAGGGCAATGAAGTAGTAAAAAAATGATGGTGACGCGATAAAAGGTGAGTAACATTCCTTGTCCTCTAGGCTGTATTGCATCTGCAATCCTTTGCAAATGACAGTGTTGCTATTGTTGCAGCGTATTAAGGCTGCAAAAACAACTATAGCTCAACCAAATAGGATGGGGAGTTATTTAAAAGCTCCAGCTGAGGTGCATACCAGCGTAAGTTTCATCTAAACCGCTGCTGTTGCCGTTTTCTCTCGCTTCAAGTTTAATATCTTCTTGGGCAATGCTGTGGCTTATATGCCCAGACAATACCCAGTGGTTAATCAGTACATATTCGGCCTCAATACCGAACTGTAAGTGGTTGGCACCGTTATGTTCTTCTGTCACGTATTGAAAGTCGAACCCTTGGGTTATGTAGGGGGAGATAGTAAAGCTCTCTGTCAGCGCCCAGTCACTGTGAACGGTAAACTCAACAAAGTAACCAGCAGCTTCGGTAGAATAGGTATAACTAAGAGAAGGCACTAACCAATCGAACTGGGTGTATTCGATGCTACTAAAAAGCTCGTTATCATTAGCACGTTCGTTGCCGTAAAACTCCAAGCGTTGATAGCCAACATTACCGACCAAATGTTCACTTAAGTTGAAGCTATAGTCGATGCCAAAGTTCCATTCAGTATAGTGTTCACTGTCACCGCGTCCGACAGTGGCATAAATGTTAAAGTTGTCTTTTTGTATGGCTGCTGTCGCCCAATATATGCCACCGTTTGAGAGATTATCTCGACCCTCTGAAATGTATTTTGAATCCCAGCCCAGATCAAATATTGCTTCAAGCTCTTGATTCTCAAGCTGAGATTTTTTTTCAATAATTCGGTTAGCGTGGGAGTCGTCAATTTTTTTGGGGTCATCAGCATGTGCTGCTGAAGCACTTATTAGCAGCGAAATTGCAAGAGCAAGTGTGTTGGCATTTTTCATGGTGAAGCTCAATATTTAGGCGAAAGTTAACATCGCGTACATCATAATTTGCGGATAGTGAATGTAAATGATAATCGGTTGTATTTGCGAGGCGCTTTGCAATACTAATTATGACGGTAACCCGGCCTGAAGAAAATTGACTTTAGTCAAAGATAAACAAATTGTTACCTGTTAGGCGGTATATTTATGGCAACTATTCTTACTAATACAATTGAATATTGGCTTACTTACCCTCATCTCTTTATCTATCAACTTAGAATGTTAAGGACTCAACCATGAGCAACCCCTTATTACAAAGCGCTAAGCTTCCACCTTTTTCTAGTATTAAGCCTGAACATATTCAGCCAGCTGTAGAGCCAGGGGATTGCCAACTGTCGTGCCAAAATCGATGAAGTGTTAAAAAATACTGGCGCTTTTAGCTGGGACAACCTTGTGGCTCCGTTAGATGATGTAGATGATGAACTTGGGAAAATCTGGTCACCTATCTCACACATGAACTCTGTCGTTAGCAATGATGAATGGCGCGCAGCTCATGATGCCTGTTTACCATTACTCTCGGAGTACGGCACATTCGTCGGTCAACATCAGGGGCTTTATCAAGCCTATAAATCGCTTGCCGCATCAGCTGAGTTTAACGATTACTCGCAAGCGCAAAAGAAGATGATTGCGAATAGCCTGCGTGACTTTGAACTCTCAGGTATTGGCTTAAGTGATAGCGATAAGCAGCGTTATGGCGAGCTTGTTAAGCGGATGTCGGAGCTCACTAGTGGTTTCTCTAATCAACTATTAGATGCAACCCAAGCGTGGAGCAAGTTGATCACCGATGAGAATGAGCTTAAAGGTTTACCTGAGTCAGCAATAGCTGCAGCTGCGGCGATGGCAGTTGCCAAAGAGCAACAAGGCTGGTTATTTACCTTAGACTTCCCATCTTATCTGCCAGTAATGACCTACAGTGAAAACCGTGAGCTGCGTGAAGAGTGCTACCGCGCATTTGTGACTCGTGCGTCTGACCAAGGTCCTAATGCGGGTGAGTTTGATAATGGTCCATTAATGGATGAGATCTTGGCTTTACGCCATGAACTTGCAAACCTTTTAGGATTCGACAGCTTTGCCGATAAGTCTTTGGCTACCAAAATGGCCGAAACCCCAGCTCAAGTGCTGGAATTTCTAACTGAACTGGCAACGCGCTCTAAAGCACAAGGTGAGACTGAACTTAAAGAGCTTACCGAGTTCGCTGCGAGCGAGTATGGAGCGACTGATCTGGCTGCTTGGGATTTGAGTTTTTACGCCGAGAAGCTAAAGCAACACAGGTATGAGATCTCTCAAGAGTTACTGCGTCCTTACTTCCCTGAAGACAAAGTGCTATCGGGTCTGTTCTATACTGTGTCGCGTCTATTCGGTCTTAAAGTCGAAGAGCAAAAACAGTTTGATAGCTGGCACGAAGATGTGCGTTTCTTCCATATCAGTGACAGTAGTGGCGAGCATAGAGGCAGTTTTTATTTAGATCTTTATGCCCGTGAAGGCAAACGTGGCGGCGCATGGATGGATGACTGTCGCGCACGTCGTGCAACATCCGTTGGTCTGCAAGATCCAGTGGCTTACCTAACGTGTAACTTCAATGCACCAGTAGCGGGTAAGCCTGCGCTGTTCACCCATGATGAAGTGACCACACTGTTCCATGAGTTTGGCCATGGTATTCACCATATGTTGACCAAAATTGACGTAGGTGGGGTATCTGGTATTAGCGGGGTGCCGTGGGATGCTGTGGAGCTGCCAAGTCAGTTTATGGAAAACTGGTGTTATGAGGAGGAGGCGCTGGCTGAGATCTCTGGACATTTCGAAACGGGTGAGCCTTTACCTAAAGAGATGCTCGATAAAATGCTGGCGGCGAAAAACTTCCAGTCAGGCATGATGATGTTGCGCCAGCTTGAGTTCTCACTGTTTGATTTTAAGATGCATCTAGAGTTTGACCCAGCTGCTGGTGCGCAGATCCAAGACAAGCTTAATGAAACTCGAGACTTGGTTGCTGTAGTAAAAGCGCCTGAGTTTAATCGCTTCCAACATGGTTTTGCGCATATTTTTGCTGGTGGTTACGCGGCTGGTTATTACAGCTATAAATGGGCTGAGGTGCTATCGGCAGATGCTTTCTCACTGTTTGAAGAGCAGGGGATCTTTAATGCTGAAACAGGCAAGCGCTTCCTTGAGAACATTCTTGAAATGGGTGGCAGTGAAGAGCCGATGGAGCTATTTAAACGCTTTCGTGGGCGTGAGCCGAAAACTGATGCGCTGCTAAGGCATAGTGGTATTAATGGTTAAACCGCAGAATCATTGAGTAAAAAAAGGCGCTTTGAGCGCCTTTTTTCTTTTAACCAATCCTATTGGAGTGGTCAATTAAGCAATGGCTGGGCTTTATATACCTATCCCACTTGAAAATGCCTCGCCTACATGGATGTAGGTGCTTAGGTTCAGCATGGAGCAATGAACCTGTGACTAAAGCCCATTAAACTCCCACAGAATCCTGCATTTTCAGGTCGGATGGGTATATATGCCCGCTCAGCCAGAATCCACACCTTCATGTTGAACGGGTATAGAGCAAAGGTTTGGTAATACTTCATGGCTTGTCATCTGGTATGACCTTTGGTAGCCTGCCCGCTGTTATTTATCAAGGATGTGGGTTTAGCAGTAAATGAATCTCTATTTTAGGCTTTTTTGGTTGTTTGCTTGGCGCGTACGTCATTGCAACAAAATTGATTTTTTAGGTACAAGTACTCTGAGCTACCGTGCACTTCCTAGCGATTGCGATATCAACTTTCATCTGACCAATTCACGTTATCCAGCGTTTATGGATCTGGCTCGAACCTATATGCTGTCTGAAATGGGATTACTAAAACGTTTCTTAAAGCTTGGCTGGATGCCGATTATTAATGCCGCCGAATTTACCTATATTCGCGATATTAAACCCTTTGCCCAGTTCAATATTGAAAGCAAGATGGTCGGATGGGATGAAAAGTACTTCTATGTTGAACAGCGCTTTGTGAGTGAGCGAGGCTTACACTGTATTGCTCATGTACGTGGTGTATTTGTTTGCAAGCGTAAGCAAGTACCAATCTCAGCCATGTTGGAAGAGATACAGTTTAATGCTGCTCAACCAGAACTGCCCACAGAAGTGCAGAAATGGAAAAGCTTTTTACAATTGAAAAAGCAGCAGAACACATAGAACTGTTATGCCTGACGCGCAAGCGTCAGTGCGACTTCCTCTTGCACCTGATTAATCGCACCCCGCAGTGTGGCTTGGATCCAGTAACGGCCTAAATGTTCATAGTCCAGTAGATTGAATTTTGTTTCTAACGACAGTAGGCAAGGAATTGTCGCGCAGTCGGCAAGACTGAAGCTGTCGCCGCATAGCCAGTGATTTCTGGCAAGACGCCTATCAAAGCTATCTAAAGTGGTCAGTAACTCATTCTCAAGCTGCTTGATTCTTAGCTGGTTGTTCAAATTTTGACGCTGTGCGCTCTGCCAATTATCGATCACCTTATCGAGGCGTGTATCACTGAGCCTGTCATAGAGGCGTACTTGTAGTGCATCAGGGGTGGTAAATGGAATTAGTTGAGTACCTTGATCGATGGTCGCATCAAGGTATTCTATGATAACGCTCGCATCTGGGATTATTTCTCCAGACTCAATTCTTAATGTCGGCAGATAACCCGTCGAATCTATTCGCTGGAATTCGCGCCTCGCATAGGGATCCGTAAGATCAATAATATGCGGATAGAAATGAGCTTGTTTTTCATAAAGGGCAATGAGAACCTTTTGTGATTGTCGTGACAGTGGATGGTAATACAGATCCATACTAGTGACTGGCTCCAATCTAAAGTTATTGGGTTAACTCTAGTCGCTAAATGGGTTCCCCACAATGTGCGTATTTTGCTGTGTAAATGGCATTCACGAGTGTTATGTTGAGAAAGCAATGCCGTTCAGCGGGTTAGTAATAATTAAAGGAAAAATAATGAGTCGTATTGAGACATTTGCTTCAATCTATGAGCGAGCTGCGGAGCGAAAAGGCGGACCAGCTGGGCTTGAGTTGTTGATGCCCGCGAGTCTTGAAGAGGATGAAATCGGTCAATACAAGGATGCACAGCTACTATCTGAAATGAGCAAAAAGGTGTTTCAAAGTGGTTTTGTATGGCGAATTGTTGAGGCCAAGTGGCCAGCTTATGAAAAAGCATTTTTTGATTTTGAGCCCTTTAAAGTACTGATGTTATCTCCTGAACAGCTGCAAGATAGAGCCAGCGACGCCTCGCTCATTAGGCACTTAAAGAAAACCATGGCGATTTACGACAACGCCCATATGGTGAATGATATCGCCCGCGAATATGGTAGTTTTGCAGACTATTTAGCGAACTGGCCAAGTGAAAATATTACGGGGTTATGGGCCGAACTTAAGCGTAAAGGTAACCGCCTCGGTGGTAACACTGGCCCCTATTTTTTACGTGCTATCGGTAAAGACACATTTTTACTGACGGGGGATGTACAGGGATACCTCAAAGCCCACCATTTAGTCGATTATGGCTTTAGCTCAAAAGCGGGGCTAAAACAGGTGCAAACGGTGTTTACTCATTGGCAGCAAGAATCGGGGCGTAGTTTGGCAGATATTAGCCGAATTTTGGCATGTAGCGTTGGGGACAACCGTTTTTAACTCCTCTTAACCTTACAATCTGTTGGATGTTTTCTTTTTGCTGATGACGTTCGCTTATAGTTAATTTCCGCTATCCAATGTCAGCTAATCTACACTTAAAGCTAATAGGTTAGCTGCAAGCGCTGTTTTGTTTACATTTATGAAACATATGTGGCTGATTTAGCGCGAAAATTCTTATTAGCTTACAAATTAAACTGGTAGATCACCTTGTTGACAAGCCGACATTATGAGATAAAGACCCGCTAAATCATTAGACAAAAAATTATGCTTTCAAAGGTTTAATTGACGGCATTTTGTGCTTCATACCAATCGGTATAAAGATTTGATCGCTCAGCGAGAGTTTAGCGGTTTTGAGGCAAGGAAGTGAGTGAAGCGCATAGTTATTCTACGTTCAAGCTCATTAACGCAGCAACAGAGCTGCTAAAACTCGCCTGGAAGGAGTGTTTTTGGCTTTCTACTTCGGTGTTGGATAAATGCAAAAGGGAACAACCATTATGTCAATTATCCGCCTTGAATTAGTTCGCCGAAAACACTCTGAGTAGATCAACTACTTATACTGATTGGTATTATATAAATCAATTACCAAATAGATGGCTTTATAGGAGTTCTCATGCGGCAAATAGTGAAAATTGCCTCTGTTTTAAGTGTGGCGTTATGGATAACTGGCTGTGATCAAAAACCGGAAAACATGGGGCCTCAAGAAAGAGGGCCTATGGAGGTGGGTGCAATTACCATTGCAGCTAAACCTCAATCTATTCTGGTTGAGTTGCCTGGTCGAAGTAAGGCTTATCTCGAGGCTGAAGTTCGCCCTCAAGTGAGCGGTATCATTATGAACCGCGGTTTTGTTGAAGGTAAAGATGTCGAGAAAGGACAGTCGCTATATCAAATCGATTCGGCGACTTACAAAGCAGCACTTGTGAGTGCCAAAGCCGATCTTAAGAGTGCCGAAGCAAGCTTAGTATCAGCCAAAGCCAAGGCATTACGTTTTAAGAAATTGGTAAAGCTGAACTCTATCAGTGAGCAAGATTACGATGAAGCTGATGCAGCTTATAAAGAAGCATTAGCGCGTGTTACTGTGGCTGAAGCCGCGATTAATACTGCGTCGATTAACCTTGAGTACACTGAAGTGCGTGCGCCAATTTCTGGCCGTATCGGTAAGTCATCAGTAACCGCCGGGGCGTTAGTCACTGCAAGCCAAACTGATACTTTAGCTACGATTCAACAGCTGGATCCAATTAACATTGAGATCACTCAATCCAGTGCTCAGTTATTACGCTTAAAGTCGCAAATGAAAGATGGCCAGCTTAAGGCATCTGAAAATGCGGGTGTGAAGCTTATTTTGGAAGACGGCTCGACTTACGGGCATGATGGTTTATTGCAGTTTGCTGAAGTCAGCGTTAATGAGAATACCGGCTCAGTGATTTTACGTGCTGAATTCCCTAATCCTGACGGTCTGTTAATGCCGGGTATGTACGTGCGTGCTGTACTCAATACTGGTACTGACCCAGAGGCGATTCTAGTGCCGCAGCGTGCGATTACTCGTAACACTAAAGGCCAGGCTGTCGCCATGGTGATTACTGACGGTAAAGTGGCATCACGTATTGTGACCACTGCACAAGTGATTGATAACCAGTGGCGTATTACCGAAGGTTTGAATGTGGGTGATCAGCTTATTGTTGAAGGTCTGCAAAAAATTCGCCCTGGAGCACCTGTTAAGGCTGGTCCTTTAGTGGCTGATAAGAAACCTCAAGCACAACAACAGAAATAGGGTAGAGCTATGGCACGTTTCTTTATCGATCGCCCTATTTTTGCTTGGGTAATCGCCATTATTGTGATGCTGGCAGGGGTGTTATCCATCCTCGGTTTACCAGTGTCACAATATCCTAATATTGCGCCGCCATCGGTGGTGATTAGCGCTGTTTATCCTGGCGCCTCTGCGAAAACGATGGAAGATTCGGTAACTCAGGTTATTGAGCAACGTATGACAGGCCTTGACCATCTGCGTTACATTTCATCGACCAGTGATAGTTTTGGTAATGCACAAATTACCCTAACTTTTAACGCTGAGGCTGATCCTGATATTGCTCAGGTACAGGTGCAAAATAAGCTCCAGTTAGCCATGCCCTTGTTACCGCAAGAGGTACAGGCACAAGGTGTGAACGTCGCGAAGTCGAGTGCTGGCTTCTTGATGGTTGTAGGGTTTGTTTCTGAAGATGGCTCGCTAGATAAAAACGATATCTCGGATTACGTGGGTTCAAACATTCAAGATCCTCTCAGCCGGGTACCGGGTGTGGGGACTATTGAGCTGTTTGGTGCTCAATATGCGATGCGTATTTGGCTTGATCCATTAAAGCTGACCCAATATAACCTGACGAGCATGGACATTATCTCTTCTATTAGAGAGCAAAATGCCCAAGTCTCGGCAGGACAGTTAGGTGGTTCTCCATCTGTTGCTGGACAAGAACTTAACGCGACAGTTTCGGCACAAAGCCGTTTACAAACTGCTGATCAGTTCAAGAAAATTATTATTAAAGCCGACCCTTCTGGTGCCAAAGTGTTCCTTGAAGATGTGGCACGTGTAGAGCTAGGCGCTGAAAGTTATGCGGTTGAGTCTTTTTACAATGGTAAGCCTGCAGCGGGTATTGGTATTCAGTTGGCAACAGGTGCTAACGCACTGGCGACGGCTGAAGGTGTTCGAGCTAAAATCGAAGAGATGCAACCTTTCTTCCCTGAAGGGATGGAGATTGTTTATCCGTATGACACCACCCCTTTCGTTGAAAAATCGATTGAAGGCGTAGTCCATACATTACTTGAAGCCGTGGTCTTAGTATTTTTGATCATGTACCTGTTCTTGCAGAACTTCCGAGCCACCCTGATCCCGACTATTGCTGTTCCTGTGGTTCTACTGGGGACATTTGCGATTTTGTCAGCGGCAGGATTCTCGATAAACACCTTAACCATGTTTGCGATGGTGTTGGCAATCGGTCTATTGGTTGATGACGCGATTGTTGTAGTCGAGAACGTTGAGCGCGTGATGCAGGAGGAGGGACTTAGTCCAATTGAGGCCACCAAGAAGTCGATGGATCAGATCACTGGTGCGCTTGTGGGGATTGGTTTAACGCTATCGGCAGTGTTCGTTCCTATGGCATTTATGTCGGGTTCAACTGGTGTGATCTACAGGCAGTTCTCAATAACGATTGTATCGGCGATGGCTCTGTCAGTCATGGTGGCGATTATTCTTACGCCTGCTCTTTGTGCAACTATGCTCAAACCGATTGCTAAAGGTGAAGGCCATAAGAAGACAGGTTTCTTTGGTTGGTTTAACCGTAAGTTTGATGCACTAACCTCGCGTTATGAAGACAGCGTTGCAGCTATGATCAAGCGCGCCGGTCGCACTATGATGGTTTATTTGGCCATTACCGTTGCTGTAGGTTGGATCTTTATGCGTATGCCAACTGCATTCTTACCTGATGAAGATCAGGGGATCTTGTTTACTCAGGCTATTTTGCCAGTGAACTCGACTCAGGAAGCGACGCAGAATGTACTGGAAGATGTTACTGACTTTTACTTAAACGCTGAAGGCGATAATGTTAAATCTGTATTTAGCGTATCAGGCTTTAGTTTCGCCGGTAACGGTCAAAACATGGGGATTGCGTTTGTTGGCTTGAAAGATTGGTCGGAACGCCAAAATCCAGGACAGGATGTGCAGTCAGTAGCTGGACGTGCGATGGGCATGTTTATGCAGATGAAAGAAGCATTTGTATTTGCGTTTGTGCCGCCGGCAGTTATTGAGCTTGGTACTGCAAACGGTTTCGACTTTTATCTACAAGATCGTAATGGTCAGGGTCACGATAAATTAGTTGAAGCACGTAATATGCTACTTGGTATGGCGTCGCAAAACCCTAACCTTGTGGGCGTACGTCCTAATGGTCAAGAGGATGCACCGCTTTATCAAGTGCATATCGACCATGCGAAATTGCGTGCCTTAAGTGTCGATATTGATGCTGTAAACAGTGTGCTTGGCACTGCTTGGGGTGGTAATTACGTCAATGACTTTATCGATCGTGGGCGAGTGAAGAAAGTGTACGTGCAAGGTGAAGCCGAGTACCGTATGCAGCCTGAAGACATGGACTCTTGGTATGTGAGAAACAGTCAAGGCGAAATGGTACCTTTCTCTGCGTTTGCTACAGGATCATGGGAATATGGTTCGCCGCGACTAGAGCGCTTTAATGGTCTACCAGCGATGAATATTCAAGGTGGTGTTGCACCAGGCTTTAGTACTGGTGAAGCAATGAATATTATCGAAGACATGGTTAAGAAATTACCACCAGGGTTCGGTGTTGAGTGGAATGGTCTATCTTATGAGGAACGTCTCTCTGGTAACCAAGCACCAATGCTATATGCCTTGTCAATTGTTGTGGTATTCCTGGTATTAGCGGCATTGTACGAAAGCTGGTCAGTACCATTTGCGGTTATTCTAGTGGTTCCTTTGGGGATTATTGGTGCGCTGCTGGCGATGAATGGTCGTGGTTTACCAAATGACGTATTCTTCCAGGTGGGTCTGTTGACAACGGTGGGACTGGCAACCAAAAATGCCATCTTAATCGTAGAATTCGCCAAAGAGTTCTACGAGAAAGGGGCGGGCTTGGTAGAAGCAACCCTGCATGCAGTTCGAGTGCGTCTGCGTCCGATTCTAATGACATCATTAGCATTTGGTCTTGGTGTTGTGCCACTCGCTATCAGTAGCGGCGTAGGCTCTGGTAGCCAAAACGCAATTGGTACTGCTGTACTAGGCGGTATGATGAGTTCTACCTTTATGGGGATCTTTTTCATTCCAATCTTCTTCGTGATTGTTGAGCGTATGTTCAGTAAGCGCGAACGAGATAATGCTAAAGCCGCCAAGGCAGAAGCTAAAGCGAATAAATAACGTCACAGTTATTGACTAAAAAAGCCCAGCATTTGCTGGGCTTTTTGTTGCTTGAGTCTGACCCGAACTGAGATTTGTTGAGGTTTTATACCAATTGCATTAAAAGTTTGACCATTCAGCGGGAATTCAAAACGCTGTAGGCAAGTAGTGGAATTTGAGCTAATAGTTATTCTCGGCTCTGGCATCCTGCTTCGCTCTCGATAATTGCTCCTGCATTATTCTACCTTCGACCATCCTTGGTCTCGTACCTCCTAAATCTGACCGCCAAGGAGGGCCGGAATGTCTTATTTTGTATGGAACAAAATAGACCATTTAGTCGTATATCCAAATCCCATAGCGAAGCATACAGCGTTTGCCAATTTGTTTAACCTCAGCCGCACTACGTGAGCCCCTCAGTCTTTCCACTTCTGCTTTGCATTGGCTTAAAAGGGAATAACCATTTCTTTACCAATGCGCTTTGAATTGAAAAGGCTGAGGGGCTCTGAACTGGTCAAATACTTAATGCAATTGGTTTTAGGTTGCCACTCTTGTGTACAAAAGCAGATTTGGGCTAGCAGATTTGTGCCCCAAAGTTGGTAGATCTTTAAATGAAGACTGACTACATTTTTGATTGGTGTTACTAAGCAGCAGGTTCTTTATTTTGGCTGCATCATTGCCAATCGCCTGCAGCGGGCGGATGTACAGACACTACCGTGACACGCTGCAAGTCCATCCTTGGAAGCTCGGCCATGACGTCCATGTCATGGACGGTCACGGCCGTATCTGCACTCGAAAACTGGTGTTTTATTTTGTACCGTAGTGGTAAGGCTTCTAGCACGGAAATGCCCCAAAATGAGTTTACGCCAGCAATTAGTCCAATGCAGCAATAACCTCTTTGCAATATTTTTTCTCATCAGTCGGAAAGAGCAGTGTTTGTGTTTTTATACAGTATTATTGGTTTTGTGCGGATAATCACCAAATTATGCGCAATCAGTTCGCGGGTTGCTATTGAGCTAAAATAAAAAGAATAGTAAATTCAAGTAACTAAAAACGCGCTCGCTCGTTTTGCAGGAGATACGAGGCAAACAAAGTGTGCATTCTCGTTTTTCCAGAAGGTGCATTTGGACTAGCCGTTGAAAATCATTATAAATCAGACGCTTAAGTTCATACGCTTTGACTGGTCTAACCTGATAAACGCGCAAGGCGTGTATACAAATGTTAGGTAAATAGGCAAACACGGAGTGTTATGAAGTCACCAAAGGATGAAGCAGATAAAAAGTTTTCAGTTCGAGATAACTTAATACTACTTGTTATTACTTTAGTGCTTGCTGGATTAGCACTCCTTAATATTGTCGATGGCTATGCTTTAGGTCGAAATGGCAGGTATTACTTATCGGAAGAGCCTGTCATGTTTTATATCGTTGTAGCACCTAAAATTATTATTTCTTTTATGTGTTTCTATTACGCAGTAAAAAACCATTTAAAGTTCAGAGTATAAATTTACCTAACAAGCTAATAAATAAGGACAAATAACAGTTGGCTGCTTGCTCCTTCGTCGCTTATTTTAGCCAACAATTATTTGCCCATTATTAGGGCTACATGGACTCCCCTTTGTCAAGCAATAGTAATCACACAACAACAGTGGATCTGACAGCAGCTCTACATTCGGCGTTTGATTAGCTTGCTGCCTAAACAGCTTTTGGCTATCGCCCTGATGATTTGCGCTTGAGCAAAGATCTCATTCGTTAAACAGTATTACTTTCTCTTTCAAGAAAGATGTACTTCCCAACTAACCAGATTCTATCGCTCTCGGTCTGACCGTGTTATCGTCAATTGCTAATGCGTCGACTCGGTGGGGTTAACCGTTTGGGTTAATCCTTTTTACGTTTTTACATAGTTAACTTGGTACTCTTGTCCTGATTGCAATAATGACCAAATTAGCCGTGCATTTTTAGCTGCCAAAGCAATGACAGCTCTTTTGAAACCTCTTCGCTCGATAAGGGCTTTAATCCATAAACTAGTTCTATCTATTTTATTGGCACAGTTTGCGATGACAGCGCGAGCACCATGGATTAGCGAGGTGCGGATATGCTTCTCACCGCGTTTACTTATTCGACCTAGTGTTGGCTTTCCGCCAGTGGAATACTGCTTCGGCACCAAACCTATCCAAGCTGCAAATTGGCGGCTAGTTGAGAAGTGTTTTGCATCACTGACTGTCGCGACTACTGCTGTTGCGGTAACTTCGCCAATACCTGGTATGGTCATTAACCGCTTAGCGTCTTTCATCTGGTTAGCAAGGGCATAGAGCTTTCGGTCAGACCTTAATATGTCTTGGTTTTGTTGTTTTATGCTCAGCCATAAATCATGGAGTAGTTCGCGGGCTAAATCAGGCAAACCGTTCTCAGCATCCTCGAGAATTTCAACAATATGCTTTTGAGCAGGATAACGACCTTTAGGCATAATAATACCAAACTCGGATAGTAAGCCACGTAATCGGTTTATCATCGCCGTACGGTCTTTGATTTGGCCTTGTCGAATGCGGTGTAGGCATAAAACGGCTTGTTGCTCTTCGCTTTTAATACAAACAAAGCGTGTTTTTGGTCTAGTCACTGCCTCACAAATGGCTTCAGCATCATTGGCGTCATTCTTTTCACTTTGGCGATAAGGAATAACGAATTTAGATGCCATGATACGTACGTCGTGGCCGTATTTTGTAAACTCTCTTGCCCAGTAGTGAGCGCCAGAGCAAGCTTCCATCCCGATAATACAGGGTGGAATGTTAGCGATTTTTTCTAACAGCTTGTTTCTTTTAACTGTTTGCTTTAGTTTAGTTTTACCGTATTCGTCAACACCATGAATACTAAAAACTAATTTGGCTAAATCGATGCCAATTGCTTTAATTAAGGACATATGGACTCTCCTTGATTGAATGTTTGCACTTTCAATATGGCACATAGTGGCCAATTGGTAAGGGGAGTCCATATCATTCGTTAGCTGCCAAGGAAGACTATGAGTACAATTCTAGAACAAGGTGTAATAGGAATAGTTACAGGTATTTGTACAACTGCTGTTCTTTTTCTAATTAAGTCTATTTGGGTTACAAAAGTAATCCCATTCATTGAGGCTAGAAAATACCAAGGTGTTAATATTGAAGGTCAATGGACTGGCTCAGGAAAAAATGAAGATCCCGACAAAGGAGATACATACGAAACTGAGTTTAATTTATTCCTAAAACAAAGCGCACATCATTTAAGTGGCTCGTTTCTCTTTAAATTTAAAGACCCAACTAAAGACGTAAACTTAGATTTCGATGTAAGTGGTTATATGTGGGAAGGCTATGTTACGTTAAACTTCACACCCAAAGATAAAAGAGTAACTTCTTATGCAACTACATTGCTTAAACTGCATGATGGTGGCAGTTCATTAGTTGGTACTTGGTTGTTTCGAGATGTAATTAAAGAGTTTGTAAACCAAGTGCCTCTTGTTTTGGTCAGGAGTTCTGGCAGCTAACAAGAGACTATGGCGTCAATAGCTAGTTTTAAGCTTTTGGCGCTTCCCACAAAACACCATCTCTTAGCATCGAATTTAGGATCACAACCATCTTTCTTACGCATGCAATAATCGCGACTTTCTTAGGTTTTCCTGCGGCAACGAGTCGCTGATAAGTCTCTTTAAAAACGGGGTTGGATTGTATTGCTGACATCATTGCCATGTACAAAACGGTTCTAACTTGATGTCGCCCTCCCTGGATTTTTCTATGGCCTTTAAAGCGTCCACTTTCTTTATTCATCGGTGCTACACCAACCAACGAACTGGCTTCTTTGTTATTAATATAGCCAAGCTCTGGTAGGTTACTGATAATGGATGCTGCGGCAATTTTACCTATTCCTTTCATGCTTTGCAGGATAAGGTTTTTAGCTTGATAGTCAGCGTTCGATTCGATGAGTTTAACGATTTTATCTTCTATCTTCGTTATCTGATTTTTGAAGACCGTTAAGATTGGCTTGATCGTCATTGCAAGCTCTTGAGGGAGAATTTGAAGCCGATTCTTTTCCATCGTTTGCATGACCAAAAGCTGGCTCCGCCTTCCTACGAGATCGCTCATAGCCTGCATGACATCAGGCTTTAGCGTTGATAGCCTAGGTTTAATCGCTTCACTGTAATGAGCTATCAGCTGTGCGTCTAGCTTATCTGTTTTAGCGCGTTGGCCTATTGCTCCAGCAAAGCGTTTAATGTGAACCGGATTGGCTATCACGAAGGGTAAATTGGCGTTAGCACAAGCCATGATAAAGGGCATCTCAAGACGTCCTGTCGCTTCAATGACAATACGCTCAGGATGGTACTTTTTAATGAGGCGCACTGCTTCTTTAATCCCTTTTTCATCGTTAGAAACGGTGAAATAGATATCTAGTGGTCGAATATAAATGTCGAGTTGGTACTTACCAGTATCGACACCAACGTTAATGTTTTGATTAGTTTTTGATTTCATAATAAGCTAACTCTTGCTTGCAAATGCGGGTTCGAGACCCAGTAGACTATTCGAGTATTTTGCTTGGAGTCGTTTGTCGCGTTCTTTCTTGTTATCGGTCTCTCGATAGAGGATCCATCATTCAATCGAACTACGACAAATGAAAGCTTTAGTTGCAGCTAAAGCCTGGGTCTCACATTACCCGAAACTGGGAATTAAGTGTAATTAGGTGGGTTTATTATCCATACAAGCCAATAAAGTGACGGGACTGCTAAAGCTTGGTGCATATGAAGACGGATATATATCAGAAAATTGAGCTGGATTTTGGGGCTGATTTACCTCTGGCTATCGAGCAGCTTGAGATTGTAGATGCTCGAACTAAAGGCATGATTGGAGATCGCATGATTCGAGCTATGGTCTTCTTGTCCAAAGGTAATATGGATCGTTTCAAGCAGGTAATTGAACTTGCTCATACAGACTACAGAGATGTCCTATGGCAAGCCGAGTATGACTGTGGCGAAGAACAATTGTATGACTTTAATAAAACGTTCCATGAATTGAAGCTTATGGGCAAGTAAGCACTTGACAAGGGCAGTCACGCAGACTTGTTTTAAGCTGCTTTCGCTGCTCGCTCAATCAACTTAAAACAAGCTGGTGCTGCCGACGTTAAGGATATGTGGGGTCAGGGTAACTTTAATTGGCTATCCATACATTTACTAATCCCATTCCGGTTTTTAGACCCTTTGTACTAACGCATTTCTGTCCGTGCGACCTGAAGTCGTATGAAGCGTTGTTCACCACGGTAAGAGTGAACCATCTGTATCACCAGATGACCCTAAGACTCTGAATAAAGTAGCGAGTCTGACAATGTAACGATATTTGGCTTATGTCAAATGGGAACTGAATCGTGAGAGGACGTTCTTCCTGATAACCACAATCGGGTAAGTGCTAGGGTGTCAGTATGATGAACGTATGTGAATCCATGTAAGGTGCGTTATATGAGAAACAGCGGAAGTGGTTAATACGCTGTGGCCAAAAGGCACGAGAGTTGGAAAGAGATTGGACAGTGCTCTTTCGTGATCAAATAACTCTCCGCACTATAGTGGGCATCTAACCTGACGTTGCGCGACATACGGAACAGGGTAAGCCTGTATTGCTCCCTTTGGGGAAAGTGGCCTGCGAAGGCTACTGATAGTGATGTAGGTAAAGGAGGCTGGAAAAAGCGAAAGCCGTGTTGTAATGATGCGGATACAGGTTGTTATCTGGCGCGAAAGCGAGCTGACTTCTAGCTGGTCTCCCGTTGCAAGATGATTTGAAGAACTTTATTCAAGGAGAAACGCAAATGATGGCTTCAATCGAAGTTAGTGCATCTCCTAACAGCGCTCAATGGCAATCCATTAACTGGAAAGCGGTTAAGCAACATGTATTAAAGCTTCAAATGCGCATTGCAAAAGCAACCCGAGAAGGTAAACACGGTAAGGCGAAAGCGTTGCAGTGGATATTAACTCACTCTAAATCAGCAAAATTGCTTGCAGTTAAAAGAGTTTCTCAAAACAAAGGCAGCAAAACACCTGGAATCGACGGCATCATCTGGAACACCGATGTCCGGTGTATGGCGGCGGTCAATCAACTGAGCAGAAAAGGCTATCATGCCAAACCGCTCAGGCGGATCTACATCCCCAAGAAAAACGGCAAACTCAGACCTTTAGGCATTCCCTGCATGATAGACAGAGCGCAACAAGCGCTTCATCTTCTCGCCTTGGAGCCTATTTCAGAAACGGCAGCCGACCTCAATAGCTATGGCTTTCGACCTAACCGAAGCGCAGCAGATGCAATTGCACAGTGCTTCAAATGTTTGTGTATGAAGCGCTCTAGTCAGTGGGTTCTTGAGGGAGATATCAAAGCCTGTTTCGATAAGATTGGTCATCAATGGCTCATCGATAACATTCAATTAGATAAGCGAATGCTGAAACAATGGCTTGGATGTGGTTATGTTGATAAAGGATTGTTCTACAAAACAGCAGAAGGAACACCGCAAGGCGGGATAATCTCCCCAACGCTGATGTTACTGACGCTGGCTGGGTTAGAACAGTTGGTTAAGTCTATTGCTTGTAAAACAGGGAATAGAGTCAACTTTATCGGGTACGCAGATGATTTTGTTATCACAGGTTCTTCGAAGGAAGTGCTCGTCAATGAAATCAAACCGCAACTCATGGGCTTTCTACAGGAAAGAGGCTTAACACTCTCTGATGAGAAAACGCACATAACTCATATCGATGATGGTTTTGACTTTCTGGGATTCAATCTTAGGAAGTACAAAGGCAAACTGCTCATTAAACCGAGCAAGAGTAACGTTCTATCATTTTTGAGTAATCTACGTGAATTCATCAGAAAACATCCAACAATCCCCGTTAACGATTTAATCAAAATATTGAATCCGAAACTGAGAGGATGGGCGAACTATTATCGCCACAGTGTTGCAAAGCAAGTTTTCGGTTATGTAGGCCATCAACTTTTCTGGCTGTTATGGCGATGGGCGGTAAGGCGTCATCCAACGAAAAGTAAGGACTGGGTGAGGCGTAAATATTACATGAATCGCATAGGTGGGTGGCAATTCCATGGCTGGCAGAAGATTGCCAACATGGACTGCCATTTTAATCTGGTTCAGATAGCTCAAACGCCGATAAAAAGACATGTGAAAATCAGGAGCGCAGCTATACCTTACGACCCCGAATACGAAGCTTACTTAAGTAAGCGGAAACGGGCAAAGGAAGGCAGAAACTCTTGGTTTGATCCTGTTTTGGCTGCTATGTAGGGTGCTGGGTAACAGAATACGCCTTTGTGGAGGCTTGAGCCGTATGCAGTGAAAGTTGCACGTACGGTTCTTAGGAGGGTGGCACTTGGTAACAAGTGCCGCCTATCCGACAATAATGAGCTTGCCCGTTAGGCTGATATCTAGTGACTAACAGCCATTACAGACTCAGCCAATACACCCACTCCCCATCGAAGTTACCGAAGTGCGTTGAAGAAATAGCCGTAATGCCCACACGGACGTGGGCATAGCTTTCGCGGGACAGGATGTCCCATCGGAAGCGCTAGGCTATTTCGAATAAGTATGAGGAAGGCAACTTCGTTTGGGGCGCTGAGGGATTGTTAAGGGGCGCAAGCGCTTTGCCCCTTGGCTCGGGTGTGGGCGAAGCGCCACGATCTTATATCAAACGAAGTTTGATTGGTTTGGCTTTTAGATGTCGAAGTGCTCAAGCACAAACAAACTGTTGTCTAAAAGTGAGTAACCAAGTAGTTAAAAGTTAATATGCGCTAATAGAGCCCTAAACCTCAATTTCTCGCCCTAGATCTTCTAATATTCGAGAGTTATCTGCTAATCTATCTCCTATAAAAAAGACCGTATCTCATAATATAAGATACGGTCTAATCATCAGTATTGACTATTTTTAGCGTCTAGTACTTAAGGGGTGTAATAGGTCTCTGCGCCTGGTCCTACTGGCAAACCAAAGCCGAATACCCAGATGAAGAAGAAGCAGGTCCAGCCAATAAAGAACACGATGGAGTATGGCAACATAGTGGCGACTAAGGTGCCGATGCCGAGATTCTTCTTATATTGCGATGCAACCGCTAAAATGAGGCCAAAATAGCTCATCATCGGAGTAATGAGGTTAGTCACTGAGTCGCCGATTCTATAGGCCGCTTGAATAGTTTCTGGAGCATAACCAACAAGCATAAGCATAGGGACAAAGATAGGGGCGGTAACTGCCCACTGAGCAGAAGCACTGCCAAGCATTAAGTTAATAAAACCACACATCATAATAAACAGCACAAATACTAATGGTCCAGTGAGGCCAATAGCATTTAATGCGTCTGCACCTGATACTGCCAATACCGCACCTAAGTTAGTCCACTTAAAGAAGGCGACAAATTGCGAGGCAAAAAACACCAGTACGATGTACATGCCCATGCTACTCATGCTGTGAGACATGGCATTAATTACGTCGACATCACGCTTCATGCTGCCGACAACTCTACCGTAAACTAAACCTGGAATAGCAAAGCAGATAAAGATAAAGGCGACGATCCCTTTCAGAAATGGTGAGCCTGCAACTAGACCTGTATCGGGGTTTCGCAGCGGCGCGCCCTCAGGAATGATGGTAAGCGCGAGTAACACCGACATCGCCAATACGGCAAGACCTGCAGCCTTAAGCGCTTTCTTCTCTATATCGGTCACCCCGTCCATCTTTTGTTCGCTGAGATCTGTAGCCGCTTCACTGGGATCATACTTACCCAGTTTAGGCTCAACAATTTTCTCGGTAACAAGCGCGCCTAAGAAGGTGATTAAGAAGGTTGAAACAAACATGAAATACCAGTTCACCTCTGGGCCAACAAGGTATTCAGGGTCAATCATCTGTGCGGCTGCTTCAGTGATCCCAGATAAAAGAGGATCAACAGTACCGAGTAAGAGGTTGGCACTATAACCGCCTGAGACACCAGCAAATGCAGCGGCCAGACCAGCTAATGGATGGCGACCGAGCGAGTGGAAGATCATCGCCGCCATTGGAATAAGTACCACATAGCCAAGCTCGGCTGCGGTGTTAGACACAATGCCTGCAAATACTATGGTGAGGGTCACAAGGCGCTTTGATGTCCCCATAACCAATAAACGCATAGCTGCAGAAAGCAAACCAGAACGTTCAGCAATACCAACACCTAACAGCGCAACAAGCACGGTTCCGAGCGGGGTAAAGCCAGTAAAGTTGGTGACCAAGTTTGATACGATCATACGCAAGCCTTCGGCATTCATCAGGCTTACAACGTGAATGAGACCGTCAGCGCTGCGACCAGAGGCTCCTTCTGGGCGAGGGTCAATAACCGTTAGTTCAAAGTAACCAGCAACACCACTAATCACCACAACCGCGGCGCAAAACATTGCAAATAGCGTTATAGGGTGAGGCAGTAAGTTACCTAAACGTTCAACAACATTGAGAAAGTTTACAAACCAGCCACTCTGTTTCTGCTCGGGGCTCGAGGGTGGGTCGTTAGGTAGAGGCAAGCTCTCGCCTTTATCGGTGCTCATTTGATCTTCCTTCAATTGTCTAATTATTTTTATGTTTGTTATTGAGTCAGCTTAGGTTGCTCTGAAACATCAATTTTGTAGTCGAAGCGCTATATCTATGGTTCGATATGTAAATTGAGCTTGCATGATGGATAACAAAAATTAATTGAACCTTAAAATGACCTGTAAAGCTTACAGCAGCGCGGTATAGCTAACCAGCGTGGTGTTTTTGGAAAGTGAGGGAAAAAGTAAAAAGTCAAAAAAAAGGACTCATGTAGAATGAGTCCAAAGGGATTGATTGGTTAACAATGTTCGGTAAAGCTTACAAAATAACTGTCCGTTGGGGATGACTCTAATATAGCGTTTACAAGCTGTATCAAAGCTGAACGCTAAAGACAGATTAGATGAACAGTTATTCATGTTTAAACAATGTGTTAGTCATAATTAAAGCCAAAAAAAGGACTCATGTTGAATGAGTCCAAAAGGGATTGATTGGTTAACAATGTTCGGTAAAGCTTACAAAATAACTGTCCGTTGGGGATGACTCTAATATAGCGCCTACAAGCTGTATCAAAGCTGAATGCTAAAGACAGATTAGATGAACAGTTATTCATGTTTAAACAATGTGTTAGTCATAATTAAAGCCAAAAAAAAAGGACTCATGTTGAATGAGTCCAAAAGGGATTGATTGGTTAACAATGTTCGGTAAAGCTTACAAAATAACTGTCCGTTGGGGATGACTCTAATATAGCGCTTACAAGCTGTATCAAAGCTGAATGCTAAAGACAGATTAGATGAACAGTTATTCATGTTTAAACAATGTGTTAGTCATAATTAAAGCCAAAAAAAAGGACTCATGTAGAATGAGTCCAAAGGGATTGATTGGTTAACAATGTTCGGTAAAGCTTACAAAATAACTGTCCGTTGGGGATGACTCTAATATAGCGCTTACAAGCTGTATCAAAGCTGAATGCTAAAGACAGATTAGATGAACAGTTATTCATGTTTAAACAATGTGTTAGTCGTAAATAGAGCCCAAAAAAAGGACTCATATAAAATGAGTCCAAAAAGGGATTGATTGGTTAACAATGTCGCCTAGGATGTGATGACTATAGCGGCTCGTAACTGTATCCCGGCTGAATGAAGAGTAAGCGAGTTTGAGACTACTGCATTAAGTTTCGTGAGTAGGTCTGTTTAGTCAGTTTTTCAAACCTTAATGCTGCTTTTTAGATATCAATAGTCCAATACATAACTAATTTCTTTAAACATTAGCTATGAACACCAACCTGATTGCAAAGCTGTACAAAAAAACACTAATTTCATCTTGTTGTTAGCTGCTGATTTTAATCGTATTATCTTTTATTGTTGTTGGTAATTTGGCCAGTTAATGTTATTTGGTAAGCCTAATCCATTAATGATGACAAGCCAGCAATATTAAGCAGTGAAATGTGATTTTATCGACCTAATTAGGCCAATAGCGTGAACATTGAGTTAAAAAACACCAACAGAAAATGCGACTTAGTTAGCCTATTAGGCTGGATTTTGGCGGCTAAATAAGTAACAGTGTGGCTATTAAAACCAATAGTTACGCGAGAAATAGCAAGTTTCTCAGCATATTGGTGCAGATGCCTCAATAGAAAGGCACGAATAACAACGATAAGGATATGTAGTAATGGAAGGTATTTTATTGGGCTTAGGGTTAGCAGTGATCATTGCTTACCTCTGGTATGTCAGCTTAATTAAAAAACGCAATGCGGGCCGAGAAGCATTATCAGGCATCGATGTGCAGCTAAAAAAACGTTCTAACTTAGTGCCAAATATCTTGAAGATAGCGCAAAAGTTTATGGATCATGAAAAGTCATTACTGACTGAAATCACCGAGCTTAGGACGCAAGCGATAGAGGGTTATAGCGACACTGACCCAGCTGCCGTAAAAAAACATCTGCAAGTATCTGAACAGTTGAATCAGAAAATGTCGCAACTTATGGTGAGCGTTGAAAATTATCCTGAACTTCGTTCAGACAATACCATGTTACAAGCCATGCAAACCTATAACGAAGTTGAAGCACAGCTTTCTGCCGCACGTCGTTTTTATAATAGCGCCGTTTCAGAACTCAATACTGCCGTTGAAATTTTCCCTGGTTCAATCATAGCGTCAATTGCAAATGTAAAAGTGATGCCTTTTTACGAAGCTGATGAAGCAGCGAAAGCGCCAGTAGATGCGGCTGACTATTTAAAGTAACACAGAGCAAAGAAACGCTTTGGCAATTGCTTAAGTGTATTAACCAATAAATACGATTTAACATAGTTACTTTATGAATATCTTTAGTTTTATTTTTGGCTCGCAGATCAAAGCCTTGCGTAGCGGTGACAGATTGCAGGCACCGAGTGAGGAGCTTGAAGCATTTAAAGCCCACTACCAACAACATATTGAACCGTTAACCAGTAAGTTTGAAAGCGCACGAGTGGCTAGCCTTAAAGCGTGCCGTGGTAGGTTGTACTTAAGCGCTGCTATCTATGCGGCGCTGTTGCTGTTAGCTATGTTGTTTAAACCCATGCTCAATCTTGGCTCTGCGCCAGAGTTGTTTTACGTAGGATTAGTGGTATTGCTACTGCCTTTTATATGGTGGCTATATCGTCCAATCAAACACTATAAACAAGACGTCAAACAGCGAATTTATCCGCAAATATTCAAGTATTTTGGCAGTGATTTTATCTTTAGTCGCGAACACAAAATGAGCTTGAGTAAATTAAAGGCATCTAAAATTCTGCCTTATTATGATAATGCTAACTTCGACGATTATGTACAGGGCACCTATAAAGGCGTTGAGATAGCGCTCAATGAGTTGCACCTGACTAAGCAGGTACAGCGTGATAAACGCACTGAAACTCAGACTGTATTTAGAGGGGTGATGGTAGAGCTTAGCAGCCACAAATCATTTGACGGTCATACAGTGGTGATTAAAAATCGTGGTGGACTGATCAATTTCTTATCGGGCAGTTTTAAAGGACTTGAGCGGGTAAAGCTTGAAGATCCGATATTTGAGAAACAATTTGATGTATTCTCTACCGACCAGATAGAGGCTAGATTCCTACTGACCGTGACTTTTATGGAGCGCTTACAGGCATTATCTGCAAGCTTTGATAACAAAATCCAATGTGCCTTTTATCAAGACCGTTTACTGATTATGTTGCAGAGCAAAGATAATCGTTTTGAGATGGCATCGATATTTAAAGGGGCGACCTTTGAGTATGAGTTTAGTCAAATAAACAAAGAGATGAAGCAGCTATTTGCCATTGTTGACCTACTAAAGCTAGATAGGTCGATGGGGTTATGATTAAAATCTTGCTGCTATGTGGTCTTAGTGTTTTTAGCGTGTATAGCTGGGCGCAAAGCAGTAAGCCACATTTTGTGGCTAAACCATCTAACAAAAGTGTATTGGGTAGTAGCGTAAAAAGCAGTAGCTCTAAACCCGCATTAACGGCTCCAAGTCAGGTATACCATTATCAAAATGCTGATGGGGTCGTCGTTTTCTCTGACAGACCGCCAGAGACAGGTCATTATCAAGTACGAATATATGACTGTTACGCCTGCAAACCAAATTCTAATATCAACTGGCAATCGATACCGCTGTATACCCAGCAGTATAAAGACCACATTCGTCTCGCCGCGCGGACTTATCAGCTAGAGACTGCGTTAATTCGAGCTGTTATTCATGCTGAATCTTCCTTTAAAGCATCCGCCATCTCTAAGACAGGCGCTCAAGGTCTTATGCAGTTGATGCCTGCAACAGCCAGAGAGCTCGGCGTCACTGACGCCTTTAAACCGAGCGAGAATATTCAGGCTGGCAGCCGTTATTTGGCACAACTTTTACAGCGTTTTGATGGTGACATCACGCTGGCTTGTGCCGCTTATAATGCTGGTGCATCGAGAGTAGAACAATATCAAGGGGTGCCACCCTTTGCTGAAACTAAGGCTTATGTCGAACGGGTTAATATTTTGCTGCAGCGCTACCGCAAAACCTAGAAAGTCCTTCCAAGTTCTGATGGGTATTATGCTGTAGCGGCTTGCTGGATAGTTATCGTTGGGTTGCCCTTAATTTGGCGCTGTTTCATGTCAAAGTAAACCAAAGGCATAACGACCAAGCACAGAGTTATATTCGATAGCGGCATGGCTAACCATACTCCATCTACTCCAATAAACCTCGGCAATATAAACAAAAATGGCAGCTGAATTAACATATTACTACAGGCCACTATCAACGCTTTCTTACCTTGGTTTGTCGCCATGAAATACACTGAAGCTAACGCAATAAAGCCATCTAGTGGCATGGCAAATAGGTGCATGCGGATCCCATCTATTGCAGTCGATATTAACAGAGGATCTTCACTGTTAAATAGGCCAACCATTAACTCTGGAAAAAGGTTCAGTAGCAAAGTCCAGCTAATACCAGCAATAAAAGTCACTTTAACTGATAGCTTGAGCATTTTGCAGATATTCTCATGCTGCTCTGCCCCGTAATAGTAACTCACTGGAGGCTGCAGACCCTCTGCAACCCCTTCGGCGACAAAGTAATACAGCACCATCAAATAACCTACAATAGCAAAAGCGCCGACAGTGATAGACGAGCCGTAGTCCATAAATAGGCGATTATGTAGCGCAAATACAAAGCTGGTGTATAGATACATAAATAGGCTGGATGAGCCAAGTAATAGTATTTGCCTACTAAAACTTAAATTGAATAGAGTGAATTTTACAGGCCACTTTATATTGCTATAGTTAGACAAAAAGTAACCTAAACCGATTAAACAAATAGTGATTTGAGCTGTTATGGTTGCAATCGCAGCGCCAGTTAATCCCATATCCAAAATACCAATGAAAAGGTAGTCTAATACGATATTAAGTACGGCACCTAAGGCCATCAATATGGTTGCCAAATTGGGGTTTTCGTCATTGCGAATTAGAAATGGCAATGCAGCAGCTAGCACTGTAGCAATGGTGCCCCAAGTAAACACCTCAATATAATCTTGTCCCATCTGCAGTGTCGTACCTACGCCGCCTTGAGCTTGCAGTAAGTAGGTGCTGGTCAGCAAGATGATGATGGTGGAAGCGGCTGACAATAGCAGCATGACAATCATACTGCTGGTAAGTATGGTAGGCGCTGTGCTCAAATCACCTTTTCCGCGCTGAATCGACAACAAACTACCGCTGCCCATGCCGACCATAATGCCAAAACCGACCATAAAATAGATAACAGGCCAAGCCATATTAATAGCTGCTAGGCCTTCAAAACCTATGTAATGGCCAATAAAAATTCCGTCAACAATTTGATATAAGCCATTGACCAACATTGCTGCAATGGCGGGCAAAGTATAACGCCAGAATGTTTTCTTAATGGATTGGTCTTGCTCAGATGTTGGTGTAAATACTGACATTACTTTTACAGTGTTGAAGTAGGAATGTGGGCAGGTTACTCTGTTATTGAGATTGGACAAAGTTAGTTTCTATCTGTTTTTGATATAGGAGTGTGTGGTGAATTGGACATTGGATGAACTTAACGCATTTGTGTACTCGGTTAAATTAGGCTCTTTTTCAGCGGCAGGGCGACGCATGGGGAAAGCGCAGTCTCGAGTCAGCACGGCAATCAGTAATTTAGAAGCCGATCTTGGCTTTGAGCTGTTTGATCGTAGTGCCAAATTGCCAGTACTGACAGCACTTGGCGAAGAGATGTTTATTGAAGCGCAAGCCGTATTAGCACAATGCCAACGACTGCATGCCCGTGCAATGACCGCCACATTAGGTGAAGAAGTTGCTCTTACTGTGGCGATGGACGAAGCAGTACCAGTTAACGCGTTCGAGAACTTTTTCTTGAGAGTATCGACCCAGTTCCCAATGTTAAAGCTCACCATTATTAACGGCTCTCAAGAGGATATCGCATTATGGGTCGATGAAGGTCGAGCTGACATTGGCATTATGTTTCATACCGCATTGTTACCCGATGCACTTGAATTCATGTCCATCGGGCAATTCAAACATAGCTTGGTGGTGTCGCCAAAACACGTACTGGCGCAGGTAAAAACACCAACATTGGAGCAGTTAATGCAGTATCGCCAGTTGGCTATTTGTGACCGTACAGGCCAATCACAAAGCCAGCCACTTTCGCCAAGCTATTGGTATATCGATAGTTACTACTACATTGTCGCTTTGGTATTACAGGGCGTGGGGTGGGCGCTGGTGCCTGAACATGTGGCAAAAACAGAATGGTACTCTGATGAGTTGACTGAGTTATCAACAGAGTATATTCCTGATCCGCTACTCGTAGAGATCGGTGTGGTAAATCGCCGCGATAAAGAAATAGGCCCAGTCATGCGTTGGTTTTTTAAAGAGTTAGATTGCTTACTTGCCGACGGTTAATACTAGCTGGATCTTCGATAGTTGCTGGAGAAGCGCAGCATAACTGCGTGAAAAAAGCCTGAAATTGTGGTTGATGCCGCTAGCGTTCATTCACCGACATACCTGCTAACAATTGAACGCATTACCATTGGCTATTCGTGACGCTGATTTGCTAAAGTGGTGCGCAAAATAACAACAAAAGACCTCGGTAATGAATATAGATCTAGCTGCTTGTTTTCGTCGCACCTTATTGCCTTTAACCACTGTGGCATTGACTGTCGTGACCACGGTGAGTATTGCCGCTGAATCACATGTCGCCCCTTCTGAAGAGGATATGCGACTGTATGATATTGCCACTGCACCAAGTGCTACTCGTTTGCGTAGTGATGTTGAAAAGCTGGTTAGTTTCGGCACTCGGCATACGCTATCTGATACAAAGTCAGACACTCAAGGTATAGGAGCCGCAAGGCGTTGGATAAAAGCTGAATTTGAGCAGATATCTAAAGCTTGTGGTGGCTGCTTAGAGGTGATCACCCTCGGTGATACGGTCACGGGCAAGCGAATTCCTAATCCAACCGAAGTGGTCAATGTTATCGCTATTCAGCGCGGCAGTTCAGATCCAAAGCGCGTGGTGATGATGAGCGGCGATATCGACTCGCGGGTATCCGATGTGATGAACTCTACTTCAGTCTCTCCCGGTGCTAATGATAATGCTTCTGGCGTTGCGGGGGCAATTGAAGCAGCGCGGGTGTTATCTCAATATCAATTTAATGGCACCATAGTTTACGCCGCGCTTTCAGGTGAAGAGCAGGGGTTATATGGCGGCGCAGCAGTGGCACAATACGCAAAAGATAAAGGCTGGCAGGTACAGGCAGTATTGAACAATGACATGATTGGCAACATTGAAGGGATTAACGGCGTTATCGATAATCACTCGGTGCGGGTTTTTTCTGAGGGAGTGCGTATTGCAGAGACCAAAGATGAAGCTAAAGAGCGTTACTTCAGTGGTGGCGAGAATGATTCAGCGTCACGTAACCTTGCCCGTAAAATCAAGACGCTGGCCGACCAATACATGACCAACCTTGATGTCATGCTGGTATATCGTCTAGATCGCTTTGGCCGTGGTGGTCACCATTTTCCTTTTAACAAAGCGGGTTTACCAGCGGTGCGGATTATGGAAACTAATGAGAACTATAACCGCCAACACCAAGATATTCGTGTTGAGAATGGTATCGCTTTTGGTGATGTTATCGAAGGTGTGGACTTTAACTTTAATGCAAAACTCACTGCACTTAACGCCATTAGTTTAGCTTCAATGGCATGGGCGCCTGCGCCACCAACAGAGGTGAGCATCAAAGGTCAGGTATCTCCGAGTACCACGTTGAATTGGACTCATGCTTCGCAAAAAGATGTTGTGGGCTACCGGGTATACTGGCGATTAACCACTGAGTCAGAATGGACCCACAGTCGCTATGTCGGTAATAAAACTGAATTTACTCTAGATAACATGGTCATTGATAACTACTTATTTGGTGTTGCCAGTGTCAGCGCCAATGGCAATGTCAGCCCTGTTGTGTTCCCAGGGGCTGCGGGGGCATTTTTTTAGTCATTCTATAAAGGAAAAATATGAAAAGGATTTCAGCGATATTGCTAACGCTGCTAGTGCTCGGTTCAGTAGCTTGCTCGTCACGGACGGCAATGAATGCAGGTTGTGACTTTGTCACTACCGCCCATGATAAAACCAAACAAGATGAAAGAGGTCATTCAAGCGGTGAAGGTCATATTGTAGAGACCAGCATTCTTACTGCCATTATCGGGATTTTTGTTCGAGAGGCTAATGATAACGATGAATGCATGGAGCCAGCACAGTATGTGGCAGTAAATTCGCATACTGACTGATATTGTGACTAAATGAAAACAGCCCATGCTAACAATTGCATTAAGTATTTGACCAGTTCAGAACCCCTCAGCCTTTTCAATTCAAAGCGCATTGGTAAAGAAATGGTTATTCCCTTTTAAGCCAATGCAAAGCAGAAATGGAAAGACTGAGGAACTCACGTAGTGCGGCTGAGGTTAAACAAATTGGCAAACGCTGTACGATTCGCTATGGGATTTGGATATAGAATAACTATTAGCTCAAATCCCACTACTTTCCTACAGCGTTTTGAATTCCCGCTGAATGGTCAAACTTTTAATGCAATTGGTATTAGATGGGCTGTTTTATTTAATCTGTGAGTGGAGATAAACTACTCTGCCACTTCTTGTTTAACCACAGTTTTACCGCCGTTGTGGCCAATACGTCGCTCAAGATAGTCGAGCATCTCTTTAGCGATGGTATCTAACTGCCATGGTGGGTTGATTATCCACAACCCTGCTGCCGTCATACCAAATTCATTGCTATCTGGTTTTATCGATTGCTCAATGCGTAGCTGATTTTTAATGCCGCTGTCAGCAAGTAGTTTAAGCATACCTTCTGTTTGCGCGCGGTCGACCACAGGATACCAAAGCATGAATACGCCAGTAGAAAAGCGTTTGTGCGCCTTGATAATTGCTTTAGCTACATCTTGGTAGTCGGTTTTAATCTCATAGCTAGGGTCGATTAAAATAACCCCGCGACGCTCAAGAGGTGGCACGGCACCTATCATGCCTTTAAGGCCGTCGCCCTTAATTACTCTTACATGCTTGTCACCGGTAAATTGTTCTTCAAGTGTTAGAAAGTCAGTGCCATGCAGCTCGTGCAACACCATGCGATCTTTTTGGCGCATGTTCATATCTACAAACGCGGGGGATCCAGGGTAAAACTCAAGTTCAGGTTTACCTTGGTTAAAGTGCGTAACGTCTTCAATGTATTGTGCTAACGATGCCGGTAGGTCATTGCGATCCCACAATTTAGCGACACCATCTAAATACTCACCGGTTTTTTTAGAAAACTCATCGGTAAGTGCATAGCCGCCCGCACCCGCATGGCTGTCGATATAGGCCATAGGCTTGTCTTTTTTATGCATCAATTTCAGCACTTGCAGCAAGATGGCGTGCTTAAGAACATCGGCATAATTGCCAGCGTGATAGCCGTGACGGTAACTTAACATTAGGATTCTTTATCAATAATTGAGGAAAGGCAAAGTATATAACATCTCGGTGTAGGTATCATAATTTCAGATACTGCGGCATCGCTGTTAATGCGTAGATTAGCTTATCAGCCTGAAGGCTTTCCTTGATCATGTTAATTTAAATATTACTCGGCATAGTATTTGTTGTTCTGGCTCGCATGCGTAGGCATCAAACTCGTTCTGATTGAATTCGGTTACTAAGGGGAAAAGGAGAAGTCTAATTTTCAAGAAAGGTGGATACGTCAGAAGTCTATTGTAAGGTAAAAGTATCTATCCCTTACCTGCTATAGAGTATATAGCAGCTGAGGGATAGATATAACGATAGTTAATTATTACAAATTAACTATCTTATCGACCGGTTTTTATTACTGATAGTCAGCAACAAAGTCGGTACCTGTTCCCTGTCCAGAGATCAGGAAGTAATGCCATCCTGAACGTGGGTTAGTTACAGTAATCACTTCATCATTACTATTAGCCGTAACAGAAGAGTTTTGGTTATTGGTTGTGCTCGGCCAGCCGGATGCTGATTGGTAAAGGCTTGCATCACCGTCGCCACCGCTGGTTTTAAGGGTCAACTGTGTTTGACCTGCTGGAACATAAAGACCGAGGTAAACTTGGTTTCCACCTAAACAAACGGCTTGTCCGTCAGTCACGTTGCCACGAGTTTGCGGATTTAACGTCGCACAAGCATTTGGAGTCGGCGTTGGATCTGGGTCGACAACACCACCTTCTTCATATGTACCCGTTAGGGTTACATTGTCAGAAGCTGAGTAACCTTTAACAGTGACATAATAGAGCCCACCAGACTGAGTTAACTTCGAGCTGTCACAAGATTCGTCACGGTTACCACCTGTGTATGGACGGCAATCGTAAACGTTGTCGGTCGCAGCTTCACCAAATCGAACGTAGAGATCTGGATCACCAGTACCTGCGCCCATGTGAACATTCACATTTTTGGCACCGGCAGGTACGTTAAATGTAAAGGTTTTAGACTCTTTAGAAGCAACATTAATTCCCGTTTTAGTGACGCCGTTAGCTAAATCTGACGGTGTTACTGGGTCGGTCGTGTCTGTTTTAAGCTCTACAGTAAAGTCTTCAATTTCACCCCAAGTGATTCGACCACATGATGTAGTGATCTTCTCGTAGCTTTGAACAACACGCATTCTTGTTTTACCAGCTAGCGCTGTTGTAGGGACGGTAAATGGACGTTCAATTGCATTGCTTGTATCTGCGTTGATCCAGTAGACAACGTTCTCAATTTCATCTTCAGCAAACAGACCATCTTGATTCATGTCTATGTAGACTTTCCACTCTGCATTGTATGAGGTCTTAGTACCAGTCGCTCCTTGGCGGAATGAAATGGTGTTATCTCCATATCCAATCGGCAATACTGTTGCTGTATGGTCGGTATAACCCGCTGCACCTGAGTCAATGCTTACACCGTTTACAGTAACGTTAGCCGTGTATTGATACTTAGAATTATAAGCATAGGCACTGCAGTAGTTTTGACCTGGAGGGGCGGTAACCTCTATCACTTTAGTCAGAGTATGCTTATCGCCATTTTTCAGTGTGACGGTTAGCGTTACCGTATAGCTACCGGCAAAGGCATAGGTATGCTCTGGGTTGAATGATGTGCTGGTATTCGTTTGGCTATAATTTCCATCACCAAAATCCCACTCTACTGATGCAATATCAGAGTTGCTTGCAGAACCATCGGCAAAGCTTACGCTTAAGTTATCAGTGGTAATATTTGCTGAGAAGTTAGCTGGGCTTGGCTCTTTAATAATATTGATGCTGTAGTCTTCAACTTCGCCAAATACTACGTCACCACAAGCACCGAGCTCGGTTTCACCTGCACGTACTTTTTCAGATTGAATGACACGCATACGTGTTACACCTGCTAGCGCCGTATCTGGGATGGTGATGCTGGCAAGTAGTGGTTCACGAGATGATGGATTTCTTGGTTTTGAGAAGTGTAAGCGCTCGCCTGGATCGTCAAAGCTGTTGTTCTGGTTTAAATCAACAAAAACAGCCCAGTGATCTGAATATGGTCCATGGCTGCTACTTCTTGTTCCTTGAACTAACTCAATACCTGTCGGGGTATTGGTATGGATAGTAAAGGGAGTAAGCTCAGTTTGATCGGTATAAAGTCGTGAGCCTGAAGTATGCGCTAATCCATTAACGTTTACACTTGATGTGTACTGGTAAAAAGCGTTTCCGCCCTTAGCTGAACAGTAACTTGCACCTGTTGGCGCAGTAACAGTAATGTCACGGGTTGTAGTATTGATTAAACCATTGTTATCAGTGGCGGTAAAGCGGGCAGTGTAAGTCCCTGGAAACTGATACGTGTGGGTCGCACTGTAACCTTCAGCGTAGGGTTTGTTATGGTAAACACCATCACCAAAATCCCAAAGCGTTGAGACGATATTGCCATCGCTATCATTAGCTTGACCTTCAAACGTTGCTGTTAGCAACTCAGATGCTTCAGCAGCGACAGTGATGGTTGCTGTTGGCGGATTGTGTGCTGCAGTACGAAATGCTGATAAAGTCGTCACTCGCTCGTTGTGGAGGCGAGCGTTATCATTTAAATCAGCCGTACCACCTGTATAGCCTTCATAGACCTTGTTTGGGTTAGACCAAGCATTTAGTCGAGTGCCAGTACAAGAGGCCGATGTTGCCATCATTGTTCGCCAAGTATTATTGGCATTACAAAAGCCGTGACCATAAGCGTATGGAGTGCTAGTGCTATCTGCTGCAGTATCGTGGCGAGCACCAAAAAGGTGGCCTAACTCATGCGCAAATGTGTTTTTAAAGGTGCCCCAGCTGCTCATAGAAAATAGCGCATTGCTTTCATCTGCACCAATTTCACCAGCCCAGCCAGCCCAAGGCGAGCTGGCATTTTTGTCAGTTAAAAGCACCATTACATCGGCTTGATGCTGGTCTCTTAAACTCTTGAGTTCAACACCATAACCATTTGGCGCTAGTGGGTTTGGATTTAACAACCAATCACTAGTCGCTTGGTTAAGCATTAGAGAGTTATCTTCAGACATATCACCAGTTGATACATAACCAGTTTGATAAGAGTGGACGATATTAACGGTTGCATCAATACCACTCGCTGTATAGCTATCGTTAGTGTCTTTTTCCATTAACGCCATATACGCCGCAACATCACCGACTTCAGCAGCTAGTTTTGCTGTGTAGGCTACGATAATAGTCACTTCACGGTCGTTTTCAGCCATGGCAACACTGTTAAAAGCGGCCATACCAGCTAGACCTTGGCGTCCATTTACCGATGAGCGAGCTTCAGGTGCATTTTTACTTGCTGGACGGTCAGAGGAGTCAACAGGGGAGTTATCTTCAACAAATTTACTGAGCGTGTAAGTTCCATTGGCTGAAGGAGTTAACAAGTAACCTGCTTGACCTAGATAGATCTTCGCGCTGTATTTACCTTTGGATTTAACCATAGATAGGCTCGCTGAGCCATCGTTGGAACGGCCATCAATATAGGTTAGATCGCTGTTTTTTACGGTGATCTTTGTTAACTGAATCTGTACATCTAGATTGTCAACGGTGAACTTGAGGTAGTTACCCACTTCTAATGCATTGCCAAGTGCATTGTTAAGTTCAATAGTTTGAGGAGTCGAGCGCTGGCCTCTTTCAACATTGAGTTGATTGGCAGCGCTTTCAAAGTTGATTGCGTTATTGAACAGCTTCACTTCTTCAGCGGCTGAAGAGAACGAAACCGCCAACGCTGATAGTATCGCCAGCTTTTTAAGTTTATGATTTGGCACTGATAATTCCTTATCCAATTGAATATTAAGTAACTCCCTTAAACCTTGCGTCTCACTGTTTTTTTTAGCGTTTTCTTTGCAAGGCTGAACTGCTAGAGACGTAAAAGGAGTTGGTTTGCCTTATTGACGGTAACATAAAATATACAATATTCAATTTAGAATTAACATTTCTGTAACTTATCTGTGCTGGCCGTAATCGTAATATTGCTGTCATGCCCAGCGAGTAAGGAGTTGTTTGAAGTGGTAAGTAATCATGAAAAATGTTCACTTTGCCGTTGGCGGTTTATTAGGAGTAGCGCTTTAGACTCAAAAAAGTCAGTTGGCAGAATAAACATGTGAAGTGCAGTCCTAAGGGGAGTTGGATAGTCTAATGATGTCTTTGAGTTGGGCTATCGCGAATGCTGCTGAAAACCGCAAGCTAAAGCCTGGAAAATGCCACATTGGCTTGAGAGTGAATTAATAAGCGATGAAATAGCCCCTAAGTAATAGCAATCAGCATAAACGATAGAAGAGCTTGCTTTGTATTAGGTGTAGTTTTACCTGTTGATATGAGCTTTATTTATAAGTGTTAATACTTTTGAATGGTATCAGAGCAGCTAATTTATCTGTTCAACAGATAAATTCATGTTGCTTATGATAGCGTTGACAACTTCTCTTGCTGGGATATCTTTGCTATATACCAAATGGTATATTTTATCCAAAGTTAGGAAGTGAAAAATGAAAGTATTAGACTTGAAAGATTTAGCTTTTGTATCAGGTGCTGGCGCTCCAACTCCAACAGAAGGAACTATTTGCCCACCAGGTGAAGATCCATCTCAACCTGGTAATGCTCCTGGTACTGGCGCGCCAAGCAACGAAGGGACTATTTGTCCTCCTGGTCCTGGTACTGCACCTGGCACAGCTCCTGGCGGCGACGGCATGCCTGGTCGCGATTAATAACCCTGCTTAACTGGATTGTTAGCTATTTAAGCATGGCTCCTAGAGTCATGCTTTTTTATTGGGTATTTATATCATTGATAACTTGGCAGTAAATACAGCTAACTCGAATTGCTCTCATCTAAATACGGGGTTGCTGGATTTATTTGTCTAACATTCAGTTTTAGTTGATTAACGGTTAACTCTGAAACGCCTTAATATCTTTCGCGACTTTGAATTTTTTGGCTACTCTTTCTTTAATAGGCCTAATAGTGATGTGAGTTTATTGACGCGGTGGTATTTGCAATATTGCTATAGGCTTAATGGTGATGGGTGTTATTATTATCGGGTCTATTTTCATAAAACAGAGTTTGATAGTGACTAGTATTTTTTTCAACCAGCAGTATCCAACATTAGAGTCAGTCGCCGAGCGGTGGGGGCTAACTTATAGCAAAGATGCTGAGTTTGAATTGGTGTTTGAAAATAATATTCTCAGCCTAATTAAACGTGATGAGCCTAAGCTGAAAGGGATCTCCGTCGACTTTGTTTCTGGTGCAGTGGCTCACCGGCGTAAGTTTGGTGGTGGCCGTGGCCAGTCCATTGCCAAAGCGGTCGGTCTTAAGCAAGGGGTAACTCCAACCGTTGTTGATGGTACAGCAGGTCTTGGCAGAGATGCTTTCGTGCTTGCCAGCCTTGGTTGCAAGGTGATTATGGTTGAACGCCATCCCGTTGTAGCAGCGTTATTAGAAGATGGCCTGCGTCGAGCCTATGAGGACAGTGAGATAGGCGAGTGGATGAATGCGCGCATGAGTTTGTTTCATGGCTCGAGTATCGACACCCTAGCTGATGCTGCTAATGCAGCAGGCACTGAAATCGATGTGGTCTATCTAGATCCCATGTATCCACACCGTGAGAAATCTGCCTTAGTGAAAAAAGAGATGCGTGTGTTCCAGTCACTTGTCGGTGCCGATCTTGATGCCGACGGTTTACTTAAGCCTGCAATGGAGCTTGCCAGTAAAAGGGTGGTCGTTAAGCGACCCGATTACGCCGAAGATCTCGATGGCGTCAAACCTAGCACGGTAATCGCCACGAAAAAGAACCGATTTGATGTGTATGTTAAAGCGGCAATGATCTCTTGAATTTCGTATTGGTTAATAAAGCCCTTCAATAATAAAGCCCAGATATCTCTATCTGGGCTTTATTTTATCTGTAGCATGGTGATTACTTGCTAGCAGCTACTTTCACCTCAGAACCGATGAAAATAAAGCTAATGCCTTCAAATATAAATGAGACACCCACGAAGATCCCCAATATAGATAAAGAGAAATCGGCATTATTCATTAAGCTGAAAAAGTAACTGGCAATTGCTGTGGATATGAAGCCGCCAACAGCGATCCAGCCCCAACTGCTCAAAGCATTGCGATTACTAAAAGCAAATACCATACGACTGATACCATTGAGCATCATGATGGTAATCATCAAGGCTGTAATGGTTAGTACGCCAACAAAAGGTTCAGCAAAGATCAATATGCCACCAATGGTATAGAGTAACGCACTGACTACATACCAAAGTTTTTCACCCCATTGTGGAATACCTACGGCATGGTATAGCTGAATAAGGCCAACCCCGATGAAACATCCACCAATTACGCTAGCGATGGTAACACCAGCAGCAACTGGCATAGCGATCGCAATAATTCCTGTTAGCGCAACAATAATACCAATGACTGCAAACCAAATTGAATCTTTACCAAAAATGGTATTCTCATCGTTTTTCATATTTAATTTCTCTGATGGTTATTTACTCATTACTTTGCTGCTGCGATGACTGTGCAGCCATAGCCTTTATCGCAGTTAATGGTATAAACCTGTTTTACTTTGCAGCCCTTAACACCAATTTGATATTGTGGACGCTCGTAGCTTCTTGCGAAGCCGTCAATATTAATCTTCTTGCTGCTGATTAATGTTGAAGTGACGTCTGTACAATCATTTTCAAATTTGAATCTGTTTTCAGCAGATTTAGTTGCTTCAGGTTGATATGACTGCAAGTATTCAGCGGGTGACTGGCAACCGACTAGAAATACACTTAATGCTAACGCTACGCCTAGAACTTTCATTTTTACTACCTTTTTGTAAGTTGAATTTCACTCATATGATTGGGTTGTTGCTGTTGTTACCTAGTGCTATTTAGGCACTGAGTACTCTGTGATTTTGGCTATAAACTCATTTTCACCCTGTAGAAATTTGTCGCCCTGAAGCAGTGTTGCGCTGAAGAAATGAGGGTTATTGTTTAGCAGCTTTATAGACGCTTTTTCACTGAGTTCTTCAATACTGTTTTTGCTATGGATAAAATAAGAGGTTGATGGAACTAAGCCCAAACTAGCCGCTTGTATATCTGAGATGTTCTTAAGTTGGACATCAGTGGTGATTGACTCTGCGACCTCAGCTACATCGTCGAGATAGTAGGACTCCATGGAGACATAGAGCTCTCCGCTTACGTTGATGATCTCCATTTTGTTCATCTCACTGTTAAATGTATTAATGTCATTTAGGTTGTTGTCGATAATGGTATCTGCCATTACAGAGGTAGACGCTAACGCTAATAGCGCGATAGATAGTGATCTTAAAGCTTGTTTCATGGGGAGAGTCTCTAAACTAATTCATGGCTGGTTCTAATGATGGCGCTATAGTAGTGGGCGGCAGGGTTGAAAACATATTGAATAGATAAAATTGTTATAATCGATATATTGCCAATATAAAGTTATTGTTATTTAAGCTTTAAATGAAAATTGATTGGTATTAGATCAGTGTTGCTTCTAGCTTAACGGGCGACCAAGTAAATCACGCTAATCGCTGTAATGGCGATATTCATTATTAGCTTATAAGCTATCGCGTTAGTGATGGTTCTTCAGGAACAAAGCAACACGCAGAGATGAAGTGGATTCATCGAGTGATTACCCACTGAAAATGAAAAATTCGATAATGGGTGAGTAAAGTGAAGTTGTGAATACTTGTGAGCAGTCATCGTTCATTGAGCAGCTCGATGAGAATATACATAGACAGCGAAAGTTAATGATCGATATTTCCATACATCAAAATGGTCAACATGCCGTGTAAAACTCCTCTATATTGCCCGCCACTCTGTAGTTCACTTGAACCTCAGCCATGTTAATGTAATATTCTGTTCACAATTGTTCGCGCGTTATATCTATAAAATTCATAATGTTGCGATCTATTCAACCGTAAGTGCTATTGATTTTGTGTAAATAATGGCTGCTTATCTATCGTTAATCTTTATTTTGGTATATTGTATTCCACGTGAGTTCATTAAGGATGTTGGCTCATAAATAACAGGCGAGCTCTGCTGTTTGAGTCTGGATTACGTCTGCAATAATCCACTTAAAAGGAATTTACGATGAAACCAAATCACCTCGTGGTGGCGCTTGGCCTAATGAGCGCATCGTCGCTGGCTTTGCCAGTGAGCGCCATGGAATCTGAGATTGCTACTCCACTTAGTAAAATATCTTCACAAGCAACACTGACCCAACCTATGGGAGCTATGGGCGCCGTAGGCCCTGTGGGTACTGAAGGTTGTGAGTCCTTTATCGGCTTAAGCGGCTGGGGGTTAGTCGATAAGCTTGCGAGCTCCGATCCTCAATGTGTGAGTCCGCTTTATAATTTACGCGGCAGTGATGCAACAGCTTTATTCAGCGAAAGCAATATTCGCACCGCTTTAGCTGGCGTTAGAGATCGCGCGTTGAGGTACACTGGTGTCGATACCGACGGCATAGAATCCTTGATCTACTATATACGTGCCGCACTTTACGTGCAGTTTTACAGTCCAGATGATGTGCCTACATATTCCTCTGGTGTGGAATCTGATACTAAGGTGGCACTGAATAACCTCTTCAACAACAGCGCTGCTTGGACGGCTAGCGATGAAAACGCTGGCGTTTTGAAAGAGGGGTTAATTCTGGTTGATTCGTCTGGTCTAGGTGCCGAATTTAATTGGGTGACGAAGAAGGTGTTGGCGGAATACGACAGCAGCTGGGAAGCCTCTTGGGGGATGAATGCAGCAGCTAATGCTATATTCACCACCTTGTTTAGAGGACAGTGGGACGATGATCTAAAGGCGCTATTTACAAGTGACTCCTCGATTATGGACGACCTTTATAGTTTTCAATCTCGCAACCGCCACCTGTTAGGTACTGATGCTCAATATGTGTTAGTGAATGCGGTACGTGAAATGTCTCGTTTCTATTATGTCGATGCACAGTTTGCCAAAACAACCTCTTTGGTTAAATCTGTTTTAGCGAGTACCTCTAAAAATGACTCCACTGACGTACTGTGGTTAGCCGCAGCAGAAATGGCTGATTATTACGATCGGGCTAACTGTAATGTTTATGATATTTGCGGTTTTAAATATGAGTTAGAGCAAGACACCTTACCGTTTAACTACAAATGTTCAACGAGTTTGAAGCTTCGGGCTCAATCTATGTATAACGACCAAGCTGCATGGGCTTGTGGTGTACTTGGCGGGCAAGAGACTTACTTCCACAGTAAGCTCAATACGGGTAATCAACCCGTGGCAAATGATAATAATAGTGATTTGGAATTGGTCGTTTTTGACAGTTCTAACGACTACCAATCTTACGCGGGTACTTTCTTCGGCATCGCGACTAACAATGGCGGCATGTACTTAGAGGGCTCTCCTGCGGGGCTGAAAAATCAGGCACGATTTATTGCTTATGAAGCTGAATGGCGTCAGCCAGATTTCCATGTATGGAACCTACAGCACGAATATGTACATTATCTAGATGGTCGCTTTAACCTTTATGGTGACTTTAGCCGTAGTATCTCCGCCAATACAATTTGGTGGATCGAGGGCTTAGCTGAGTATATCTCTTATCGTGATGCTAATAGTCGTGCTATTGAGATGGGAGAAACGCAAGAGTTTTCCTTGTCGACCATTTTCAAGAATGACTATGATTCAGGTCAAGACAGGATCTACCGTTGGGGATATTTAGCGGTGCGATTTATGTTTGAGAATCACCATGACGATGTTAGTCAGATACTAGCGCTATTGCGCGATAATAAGTATGAAGAATACCAAGCATTGATGGATAGCATAGGGACAAGCTACGACAATGAATGGCGTGGCTGGCTAACCAGTGGTCTCAGCAGTAGCAACGACGGTATTGTTGATAAAGGCCCTGCAGACTTGGATGCCCAAGCGAGCGGCACCAATGGCAATTGGGCGGGAACTCCTTCGACCATAAGCAGTGATTTTTCTGTGTGTGTGCCGACAGATGAAGTGAATCGCCATGATCCAAATAGCTCATCTATGACACTTGATACACCAATAGAGTGTGTCGACTCTAAGCAGGGGCGAGCAAGTTTCTCTTTCGCGAATAAAGATAATGGTACCGGCTCACTATGGATCAGAACTCGCGGTGGTTGGGGAGATGCTGACATCTACTATAATTCAGGAGGTTGGGCTAGCGGTGAGCTCAATGAAGGCTTTGGTATCGGTAATGGTAACTATGAAGTCATTGAAGTGCAGCTAAACCCTGAGGAATACTGGCATTACATCACCCTCTCTGGTGATTTTGGTGGGGTAGAGTTTATTGCTAGCACAACGGAGATCACCGTGGAGACAGACCCTGGTACACCAGACCCTGTTGATCCCGTGGATCCCGTCGATCCGATAGATCCCGTGGTGCCTCATTGTGGTACAGCAACTACAAACTATGGCCAGATAAATTATGGTCAGAGTGAGTGTCTCAGTGGTGGGCGTAACAGCTTCTACGTTTATGTTGAAGAAGATAATACCCCATTGACTATTAGTTTGGCGGGAGGCGATGGCAATGCCGATCTGTATTATAACGCTGACACTTGGGCTGGTACTGATAGCGCGCAAGCATCATCGGTCACAGCTGCTAATAACGAGTCCATTACTGTCGTTGCTCATCGAGGCTGGCGCTACTTTACTGTCGATACCAGTACTGAATTTAGCGGAGTAACACTGACAGTTGTCAATGATGCGAGCACTACCCCTGTGGACCCAGTAACTCCAGTCGTACAGATTGTGGATCAATGTGCTATCAGTGGTGTGGTTTCTCGTGCTGAGATAGTGGATGGGGAGCCACTTTGTACCGGTGATGGTCGTAATGATTACCATATATATGTCGAGCAAGGGGCGCAGAGTTTGTCTATTCGCAGTGGGCATGGTAGTGGAAACCTAAGCATCTACGCTGGTACTAGTTGGTCGAATGCTGCAAGTTATGATTATGCCTCAACTAACGCCGATACTAATCAGGAATCGATCACTGTTTCCAACCCTCCCGTTGGTTGGTATTACATTACCGTGCAGAGTGAACCCAGTGCAAATGGGGCCACGATTCAGGTAGATATCGATTAACACACTTTATTGGGGCTCAATGAGAGCCCCTTTTCCAGTTTAATTTCAATAGCGTAATAGAGGAATAACCATGAATAGGTTATGGATACTTCTGCTGGTGTTTATTGCCAATATTGGCTTTGCCAATGAAGACAGTAAGCAGCGTCAAGCGAGTTCATTATTGGATGCGATCAATGCAAAAGGAATGCTACTGCAGGCACAATATAAATTACAGGCACAATATACTCATCTGCTGAAAGATTACCAGATCCCAAAAGCGAAGCGGTCGTTAGAGCAATCGTTCCGCGAGCAGGCATTTAACTTTTCTCGAAAAAACTTGAGCTGGAAGCAACTTGAGCCAGCCATTATAGAAGCTTACTGTTTGCAGTACACAGAGGCTGAGCTTGCACAGTTAACCGCCTTTTTTAGCTCAGAGGTAGGGCAGAAGTTCTTAACGGTTCAGCCGCAACTCGCAGGGAGTGTTGACCAGCTAGTTAACCAGCAAGTTATATTAATAAATAACCAGTTTAGTTATCTGATCGAGGAGTTCGTGTTGCAGGCTGGACTCACTCAGCCATCAATAACTCATCATGAAACAGGAACAAGGTTGGCGCCGCACAGCCGACCAATTGCTCCACCTTCAAAGCCAACTAAGAATATCACGCAATAATCGTTTGTTTGGAAGAGTGTTGTTTTGGCAAATAGGTTGGATAACATTGGAGATTGTGGCTAGGAAAATGACCTCGTTATCAAATGTATTTAATCATAACGAGGCGCTTGTGGTAGCTACTCTTTCCTTGGGCTTGCTTGGCTGATTGGTGCCTGGACTGGAGCACGGCTACTTGGATGGGAAACAACTCCCTGCCCATTAGCCGGTGAAGGCTTTTGTTGAGCCGAACCATAAGGTGGTGGCAGTGGTTTTGATTCAACGTTTGCTACTTCCTCTATTTGCTCCACCTGCTGATTTTGAAGGTGATCGAGCTGCGGCTGTATACTGGCAACCTCCTCTGTGGCGTTTATTTCTACCGAGGGTTGGCTAGCGCTGATCTTGGCAGGCTTAGTCGTTGAGGTTAAAAGAGGATTTTTCGTTTGCTCTAAGCTAAAGAGCACGATACCTGCCAGTGCTATGGCTATAATTCCAACCGCTATTTTATTATTCATGTTGTTAACATCCATGTGTATTACCAATTCTCTAACTTAGCAGTAGCGCAGATTGTATGCAATTTAAATTAAGGGGGGATCTCTACGCTATTGATAATCCATCGAAATACACTATTCTTCTATAGGGTGTGCTATTAAGGTTGTTGGGCCTTGCAGGTCAGGATAACTTGTAGTTTTGCTACTAAAAATGTTAAATTCGCATCCGCTAATTACTTCGTATAATCCCAATGATATGGTTTGGGAGTTTCTACCAAGAGCCTTAAATTCTTGATTATGAGGTCTGTGACTTTGATGTCTTATTAATAAAGGTAGAGACCTATGAACTATTTAAACTTGCCCAAAATCGATCTTCATTGCCATTTAGACGGTAGTGTCCGCCCGCAAAGTGTTATTGATATCGCCCTGCAGCAAAATATTACTCTACCGAGTAATGATCTTTCTGAAATTCAATCACTAATGGTTGCGCCTGACACTTGTTTAAACCTGGATGAATACCTGACTCGATTTGAGTTGCCACTGTCTGTGATGCAAACCGCGGCGGGCATAGAGCGCATAGCCTTTGAAGTCTTTGAAGATGCAGCGATTGAAAATGTTAAGTACCTTGAAGTGCGTTTTGCGCCGTTATTACACCTACAAAGTGGATTAACACTGCAACAGGTAATTGGTAGCGCTGTAAAAGGCATGAAAAGAGCTGAAGCTCAGCACGATATCAAAGGTAATTTCATCCTATCTATCATTCGCAACATGCCTAAAGACAGGGTCAATGAAGTGATTGATGCTGGTGCTAGCTTTATCAATAACGGTGTTGTGGCATTTGATTTAGCGGGCAGTGAGCTACCTGGGTTCTGCGAAGGTTTTATTCCCCACGCCAAGTATGCCGTTGAAAAAGGTTACCGAGTCACTATTCATGCCGGAGAGCAGGGCGTAGGGCAGAACGTGCATGATGCCATTGCAATGCTTGGTGCTGAGCGGATTGGCCACGGCATTGGGATCAATGCACACAAGCAAGCTTATGAGTTAACAAAAAGCGAATCGGTCGCGCTGGAAACATGCCCAACCAGTAACGTACAAACCAAAGCAGTGGACAGCTTGAGCTCGCACCCTTTTAGGGAGTTTTATAAAGATGGCGTGCTAATTACTATTAATACCGATAACCGTACGGTTTCTAATACCACCATGACAGATGAAGTACGTAAAGTGATGCAGGAATTTGACCTCAGCCGCGAAGAGTACTTTGAGATCTATAAGGTCAGCGTTGAACACTCATTTGCATCTGATGCAGTAAAGCAGCAACTGTTAGCACTAGCAGAGTAAAAATGCTCTAGCAACATTTGTCAGGCCAAGCACACCTTGGGTGTAATAATGAAAACAAGATAATGGCTCAAACCCAGTTTGAGCCATCTTCAATTCCACCTCTATAGGTTACAAGCTCAAATTACTCCGTTATCCTTAGTTTTCTTCCTATTATTTAATTTCTGGAATCTAAACCCATGAATAATTCAATTGAGCAGAGCATTGGCAGTATCGCCCTAGTGGTTAAAGATTATGATGATGCCATCGTGTTTTACACGCAGAAATTGCAGTTTGAGCTCATTGAAGATACCGATCTGGGAAATGGTAAACGCTGGGTTTTAATCTCACCGCCTAATTCTAGCGGCACTAAGCTGCTATTGGCACAAGCGAGTAATGCTGAGCAAGAATTAGCGGTAGGAAATCAAGCGGGTGGCCGAGTATTCCTATTCCTGCAGACCAACGATTTTTGGCGTGATTACCACCTGATGCAAGCCAATGGCGTCGAGTTTACCGAAGAGCCCCGAGTTGAAGAGTACGGCACCGTTGCTGTATTTAAAGATCTTTATGGCACAAAGTGGGACTTGTTACAGCTCAATTAATTTTAACTGACAGGGTATATGAATAACTCTCATTATAATTCAAGCTGATGGCTATTGTCTTCATCAGGTCTGTTCTGTATTTTTTAAACCAATAAGATGATTTTTAAGAACGGGTTTAATTGAAAGGTTGTTATTAAATGGAATTTACACAATCACGTTTTCAAGATATATTTTCTCGATGCTATAAAGCGGTGTTTTACATCATTGGCTATTTTGTTGTTACTTTGCTGCTCATTTATTGTTTCCCAGAAGAAAATTTTGGGATTTATTCGTTCTTGTTTTCAGTTGTGACCTTTTTTTTCAGCCTATTTACATATAAAAATGGTTCGAAGAGACTGTGTTTAAGTGATGATAAGTTTGTTTATCAAAATGAAGATATTTTCACCGAGTTTGCGTGGCAAGAATACCAAGGTTACAAAATCTCAAGGTTTCCGCCTTATCAAGTTATTATAAAAGATACTATTTATGATAATACTCGCTTTAGTTATTACGCATTTTCACCTCAGCAGCGCCAGCAGATTTTTGCAATACTGGACACTAAATCGCAAGCGGTAAACTAAGTTAGGCTCATCGTCATTGTGCTAAATTCATAAAGCAAAGGAGTGTGATTTGAATTATACAGATTGGTTAAGAAGTGAATTCCCACCGTTAAGGGCGAGCACCAGCACTGAAACCCTTGAATATATTACCCAGGCAAAATCTGAAACTAGGAAATTGACGATACCGCTAGTATTCCTTAGTGCAGTTGCTCTGATTTACCTAATGAATGCTGTGCTCTCATCTTATGGTTTCGCTCCGTTTGAGAGTGTTGTTTATTGGGTGGCATTTATCATTGTGTTTAATGTTGGTTCTGTTGGAACTGATAAGCTTGAAAGCGTCATCATTAAAAGGCGATTAAGGGCACTGGTCAGAAACAACAAGCAAGGGTAATACCTGATATTGATTGTTATGGGTAACTTTGACAGATAAAGTTTTCATAGCCACATATTTCATAAACTATTCATCGACGGAGCTATTTTAAGTGTTCTCCTTAGTGAGCCAAGTTGTTCACTTGGCTCATCTGTTAGTAGCAAGTGGTTCTTAAGCTTATTCGCTTTCACCCACAATAATTAAGTCACCAGTGTCTTGGTCAATATAAGCGCCAATTGGTTGAGTTTGCTTCTTTCTTTCTGCCGCTTCGATAATTGCAGGGATCACCTTGTAAAAGAGACTGATTGCCATACGTGGGGTTTCACTCATTGGATAACCACCATTCATTGCGATGACGACTCCTGTCGATTTATCCATGGCAAGTACTTGGCCGTGAATACCTATCATCGCTAGGATTTTATGCTGGTTAATATTGAGTACTCGAAACTGATCTTTATACCAACCGTTGACGAGTCGTGCTTCTTTGCCTTTACTCCACGCTTGGCGCACGGTGTCATTGCCTTGTAATAAGTTATCTATAAATGCTGTTGGCACCACTTGCTGCTCGAGGTAGTTCTTACCGTCGTTTAGCAGCATCCTACCGATACGGGCAAGATCTTTTGTTGTAGCATTTAAACCACCGGAAGCCATAGCGCCGCCTGCGTGATCTGCCATTAGGTAGACATGGTTACTCATGCCCACTACGGCTATTGGCTTTTTGATTGCTGCTAACGAATGCGCGGTGATGATGAATATGAGCAGCAGTAATGAAATTGCGAAGTCTAATCGGACTGTTCTATACATAGGTGACACCTAGAGTGATAGCTATAATAAAGCGTTTTTGTGGGCAGCCAAAATTCATATTGTAGGTTCTCAATGGAAGTCAAAAGCTTGTAGTCGCTAGGCTTGCAATTCTATGCTCTAAAGGAGAGCTAATCGGGCGTTTGAATGTTGATATTGATCAACGTGATACCAATGATGATCAGTAACATGCCGAGAATGATGTCGAGGTTGACTGCTTGCCCTCGAATTGTGCCTATGATGACAATCAGTATGAGGCCGATACCACACCATAAAGAGTAGGCAACTGCAGTGGGGATTTGTTGAGTGGAAAGAGACAAAAAATAAAAAGCACTGGCATAACCCAGTGCGCAGCATACCGAGGGAGCAAGGCGACTAAAACCGAGAGTCATCGGCAGTAATGTGGTGGCAATCACTTCCGACATTATCGCAATGGTTAGGTAGATATAGTGACTCATATGCTGCTCTCGGTGACTTTACTTCTTTGGTCGATCTTACCGTTCGCTATCTAGACAAACATCACTAAGGTATTTAGTAAGTAGCGGTTATCCGTTTATCGAGGTTTAACGTAGTTGACCCAGTCACAGAGTTCTCTTGGATCGCCATATACTTTTACCCAGCGTAGAAAGCTTTGTGGGCAACGGGTATGCAGATTTAGCTGGCACCACGCATCTAATGCCGCTTGGGTCGTGTAACCATTACAGAAAGCATCAAACCCTTTATCTGCATGTCGCCAAAACTTGTGATCAATACGGCCTCGTTCTGCGAGGAATGGGTGTTCGCCTTTCGGGAGAGTAGATTTGCGGAACCCATGGCTGAGTGCATTGAGTACTTGCTGCAAAATATCGACTCCTATATCGCTCATAGTCAGTTCGTCAATGCGATTGATATCGTCACCAACTAACAGGTAAATACGTTCAATGAGGTAATCAATGTTCGTTGATATCACGACGTCATAAGCCAAACTATCGAGCCTAGCTAGAATGCGGTCCCGATACTCCTCTTTACTAAACCGCTGATTCTTTAATGCTTGATTGAAACGGCGAGTGTTGGGATGTTTGCTCGTCAGCTCTTTCTGCAGTATCGGGTAATCAGCTAAGTAGTTTTTTGGTAGTAACGACAGTAACTGCATCAAATCGGCTGTGTTGATGATCAGTGTGCCTAGCTCTGCGTTGGCTTTGGTAGAGAGTGTGCTTTTCATTAGTATTTTCTAAATTGAGTCGATGAGGCATAAGTGTAATCAGACAATATCTACTAGCGTATTTTTAAGCTGATAGTGATGTGTAGTGAAAAATGCTATGCCAAAGTTTGTTTGCAATAGTTGCAAACTCTCTCGCCTTGGAAGGCTCTTAAGCGTATTCAGTGGAGGACTTGTCGCATTTTTATGTTTCATTCTCACCTAGGCTACCGGCTCTCCTTTTGCCTGGTAAATGGCTATGCAATGTACCTAATCTCGTTACACTCTTATCAAGTACTTGTTTTTAATCTATTGATTAATATGTGAATAAAATAAATATTCATCTCTAAAAGTGACTAGACCTATTAGTGATGCTTGGTAACGCCTGCCTGCTTAACATTGCCTCATCTTAACAAGCCGCGACAACACTTTTGCTATTAGCGAGTTAGCCCGCAAACCACAGCTTGAATGATTACCGAGGATCCTCCTCATTATTGAACGCCACTTAAGTTGGACTTAAGCGGTAACACAGGCAAGAAGCCTATGTTATTTAAGAGAGTAAATGATGAACAACCCAATATTGATCAAACGATTACCACTAAAAGCGTTAGTATCGACACTCGTTCTTAGCGCAACCATGGGGACGGCCATGGCAAGCGACTTCACTATCAACCCTATGGTGGGTGTCGCTAAGAATAAAGCGATGGGAACCAACGCAGCACTAGGCTTAGAAGCTGGATATAAAGATTTTATTTTGGGTTATAGCTACACAGGTGATAGCAATAAAGATAGTTTCAGTCAGCATTTTGATGAGTTAAAGCCAACGCCATTCGATAATGTATTTCAGCAAGCTAAAGCACATTACAACGATGATTATAAAGCGCATACAGTTTACGCTGGTTATCAGTTTTCGTTAGGTTCTGGTTATTTGGCCCTGAAGGCAGGAGCGGAGTTTTCTAATCTAAAAATGAACGCTGGTGTTGCCGTTTATGATGTGATGCCTGGCGGGCAAACTTTGGTAGAGTCAGGGGCAATTTCAGCTTCCAGCAATACGGTAGTAAAACCTATGGTCGGTGTGGGCTACTATATGGATAACGGATTGAATTTTAACCTGCATTATACTATTCATAATGGCAATCGAGATATGAAAGGTAGCGCAAAATATCAGGGTGACGAAAGCGCAGGAAAAGCGAAGCTCAATGGCCAGATCCCGGACAAAGACTTCAGCACATTGATGTTTACTGTCGGGTATCGATTCTAGTAAAGCATCGACCTATCTAGGCCTATAAGGACTGCTTATGGGCTTTTTTATTGCTTCAATGGCAGTTTCAAGAGCATTGAGGTGAAAATAGCTGCGATACATAGGTAAAACACCCAATGAAGCACATCCTATTAACTATTTCCCTATTATTATCATCTGCGCACAGCGCTGCACACAGTGAGAGCTTTGAAACCTATGGCGATGTCGGTCAGTTTGCTATTCCATTGACTGCGTTATTTATAGTTTGGGCAAAGGATGATACCCAAGGTATGTACCAGCTGGGTAAAGGCTGGGCATACACTCAAGCTGTCACCCATGGCCTAAAATTGACGGTGCATGCGAGACGCCCTAATGGTGTAGATTGCAATAGCTTTCCAAGTGGACATACGTCAAGTGCATTTAGTGGCGCGGCCTTTTTACATCACCGATATGGTTGGCAGTATGGATTGCCCGCCTATATTGCCGCCGCAGGAGTCGGTGCTTCACGCATTGAAGCGAGCAAACATTGGGAGCTGGATGTGTTAGCGGGGGCGGCAATCGCTTATGGCGTGAGTTACTTGGTAACAGAGCGTTGTGCTGCATCAAACTTACAGCTAGCCCCGGCACGATTTGGCAAAGATGGCCAAGGGCTGATGTTAAGCTACCGCTTTTAATCAGACTATGCACTGGCTGATTGCAGCTGAATGGCATAGCTGTCTATAGTGTAACCATCCTCTTGGTATTGTCTTACTAACTTGAACCCCAGTTTTTTTAGTACGTGGCTTGAACCTACATTTTCTGGCATGACTTCGCCGAAAACCGTATCAAAATTCATATTGGCACGAGCATAATCAATACAGGCTTGATTTGACTCAGTGGCGAAGCCTTTGCCCCAGTAATCTGGGTGGAAACGATAGCCAATATCGACAGCATCAATGCGAGTCTCATTTTTAAAGCCACAAAATCCGATAACCGCTCCCGTCTCCTTTAGTACGACTGCCCAACGGGCAAAGCCGTATTTAGCGTACTCTTTAAGCCAAATGTTTTTGATGATATTTGTCGCATCTTCAATACTTTCGCACATTCCAGCGTCGCCCGTGTAACGGTTCACTTCCTCTGGGGCATTGAAATTATAAACTGCCTGCGCATCATCGAGATTAAATTCTCGAATGATCAGGCGGGCTGTCTCTGTGATGATTTTCATACTGATACTCTTCCTTTTTTGTGTTGGTTTTTACTTTACATAGATCTAAAAATTCAAAACAGATACAGTTAAAATAAATAAAACCCAATACAGATGGTAAGCAGGAAATGGCAGTGTTCAAATATCGAAAAATTGTCGATGAGATAACAACAGCCATTGAGTTAGGGCAGTTGACTGGCAAGCTCATGTCGGTTCGTGCTTTGGCAAAACAGAAGAAGCTTGGTGTTTCAACTGTGGTACAGGCTTATCATGAGCTTGAGCGTTTAGGTTGGATTGTTGCTAAACCTAAGCGAGGTTATTTTGTTATATCAACAGTGAGAGCTAAGCCGCCAAACTATGGCCGACAGATCAATAGAGTGCTTGCGGGGTTATCGCTTGATAAGGCGGTGCAATACTCTTTCAATGATAACGATATTCTGCCCTTGTCCTGTACCGCTCCAAGTACAGTGATTGATCCTGAACAGCTACTTGGTCAATTACATAAAAAAGCTTTGGCTAAGCGCCCCTATAAATTGTGGATGCAAGATCCAATCGAAGGTGTGTCGGAGTTCCGGCTGGCTATCTGTCAGCATCTCTCACGCAGCCAGCAACACTTTCGGTATGATCAGCTCTTGATTACTAATGGTCGGCAAGAGGGGTTATTGCTTGCTCTCATTGCTGCAAAGGCGCTGAATCGGCCAATAGCGGTAGAGTCACCAATGTCGTTTTATTTCCAGACCATGCTAAAGCAGTTTAATGCCGAGGTCGTGGAGATCCCAATGCAGGCCGATTATCGAGATGAACTCGCCCTGATGAGTACAGCCTATAACTCACAGGCTTTTGCTACCTACTTGGTGAACCCCAACTTTGCCGATCCAACCGGTAGAGTGCTCAGTGTCAGTGAAAAGGAGTTGCTTATCGAATGGGCTGAACAACGAGACGTGACGTTAATAGAGTACGACCGCGGCGAATTGCATTTTGATAATGAACGCCCGGTGACGATTGCCAGTTTAGTAAAAGAGCAATCATCATGTAGGGTGATCTGTATTGCAGATTTTTACGACACTATTTCTCCGTCTATAAGCTTGGGCTATTTGGTATGTATTAACAGTTTTGATGAATGCCAGTTCGCCAAGCAAACTGTGGCTGAGGAGCCGAGTATTGTATTGCAGTACATGCTGCAACAGATGATGCAGTCTGGCAGATACCAAAAACATTTGCGGCATTTGCGCAACCAACTTAAACAAAATTACACGGCAACGATAGCACTCCTTAGGCCACATTTAGCAGCGATTAACACGGAGCAGCTCTACATCAGTCAACCTGCTGGTGGCCCTTGTATTTGGTTTAAGTTACCCAATAACCTAAGCAGTCATGTGTTGTGGCATAAAATGGTCGAGAAAAAGTTGTCTATCGCTCCAGGAGCCATGTTTACCTTGGGCGAAGGTTACGATAATTTCTTTCGGGTGACCTTTGCGCTGCCTTGGAATGAGAGCATGATCAAGGGAATTAGCTTGCTGGGGGAGATTGTTGCAGAGTTTATTGCTGAGCAAGATAAGTGTAAAACAATAGAGTAAGCCGCAGTTTTAGCGAATGCATTTTCAATTACTAGCCAATTTTTTTAAACTTGCCGCTCAGAAAATAGTTTAAAGCCGAGAGTCGCATATGAGTGATGAGCATTTTAAAGGCCAATATGAAGTTGAGCTGAAATATCGCTTGAGCAATAAAGCTCGCTTTTTATCGATATTAAACTCTATTGAGCATGAGGTCATGCTACAAGATAATCTTGAGTCTGACTGCTATTTTGATTATCAGGGCACACTGCTCGCACAAGGAAAGAGTATTTGCATCCGTGAGATGGAGCCTTCGGGGATCAAGTTGTGGATTGTGAAGGGCCCAGAGGCAGATAGGTGTGAAGCCACTAGGATTACCGATGCAGACAGTGCCAAGAGTATGCTTAAGACCATGGGCTATGACGTCACTCTAACCTTGCAGAAGACACGTAGTATCTACTTTGTCGGTAAGTTTCATATTACAGTCGATAATCTTCCGGGCTTGGGAGATTTTGCTGAATTCGCGATTATGACTGATGATGCAGCTCAGTTAGAGGGTTTTCGACAGCAGCTCATGGACTTAGCCGCGAGATTCGGCTTAACAACTACTGATATTGAGCATCGATCTTACCGCCAACTGCAAACCGTTTAAGCTGCGGTGATGACAGACTCCATACTAACGGGTAGGGGGTGAGTGCCCATCGATTGATGAACCTTTAACAATATCAATAATATAATGCCAATTATATTAAGTGTTTAATCAATTCTGAAGCGCTCAAGCTTTTCAACTCAATGCACACTGGAGAAAGAATGGTTATTCCCTTGTGAGCCAATGTAAAGCTGAAGTGGGATGCTTGAACACTTCCCTTTGGGTGGGTTAAAGCTCTGCATGCTACGGCGAAAACTCTTGATATAGAATAACTATTAGCTTCAAGTTTCCGCTTTGCCTCCAGCGCTTTGCCTCCAGCGCTTTGAATTCCCACTGAATGAACTGATACTTAGTTCAATTGGTATTAGCCTAAATGCTTTCGCCGAAACCGAAGTAGATGATAGTGTCGCCGTCTGAGTTATAAGTGAGATCGACTTTGATGTTAAGACGTTCATACGGAAGTATGTTGTACCTAAAGCCGACACCAATAACTCCGAGTAAATCAGTATCACGAAAATCTAAGCTATTCCCCTCAAGCTGCTCACCAAAACTCTTACCAACACCACCGATAAGCACCATGGCTGATTTGTCTAAATAGTCATTACCAGTTGCTGAAAACTTGTGTCGATATTCAACTTCGACATTGACCATATTTGAAGATATATAATCACCGATGGCATAGCCACGCTGCACTTCTTTACCTTGTCGACCATAAGTCGAGAAAGCTGAAGAGGGGGCGTTTTCCGCATCAATCAAGTAACGGCCAACAAATTTGGTGGCAATAATGCGGTTTGAATTGCCGTTAATGCTATAAAAATGTCTAAAGTCGGTAAAAATCGACGAATAGGTTTTATCGCTATCGTTACCAAGCCATTCAGCATGGTTTTCGTACTTAAGATCCCAAATAAAGCCGCTGTGAGGGTAATAGAAATGCTCACGTGTGTCCCACTGCATGACACTCGGTAACCGATATCATCTTGATAATCACTAGTAAATCCAAATGCTTCAAGCGCACTTTGTTCTTCGGCATTATCGGCAGTATATTTAGTTGATGTGTATATTGCACCGACGCCAAGATAGAAGTCATCTAACACTTTAAACATGAAGTCAGCATCGAAATCGATAGTCTCTTTGTTTGAATCAATACCCGATAAAGGCTGATTAGTGCTGGTAAATCCAGTTTCAAAAGAAAGTCGGAAATTGTCTTCGAATAAGATTATGTCTCCAGAGACCTTAGCAATGTAGCTATCATTGCTGGTGTAGATCAATGGCACTGCAATCGTAGAAGCGTCAGAGATTAAATCATTATCGTCAGGGTAAAAGGCAAACAGTGGAATCGCGGTAATCCCTGCTTTTATCGATGGGTCGTAAAACGGTAGAATGATCGGCTTAAACTTATTACTTCTGTCTGCACTGGCAGCAACATCTTGAGCTATGTCAGTATCATAAGTTTCAGAGCTTACCTCGTTTGCAAAAGCTGTACTCATAAGGGCTGCAGCTAGGCTACAAGCGAGTATATTTAATTTGGTGATACGCATAATATGTTGCTATACAGTTCAAAGGGGAGCGGATATTACTTTAGGTGCGTTGTATGTACAACTAGGTTTATTACCAGTTACTAATTCTGCTATAAGGAATAGATGAATGGAGTTGAATAACAAACTGTTTTATCAAATATCTTTACTGCATAGGGTGTTTCGTCGAGATGCGCAGAATATTTTGACGAATGAGCTGAATGTCACACTGGAGATGCTTTCGATATTACAGATCCTGTCAGAATCAGGTGCTATGCCTCAGCAGCAGCTGGCAGATTTACTGTTTATCGAAAAGAGTTCGATGAAGCGCAATATCGATAAGTTAGTCGCTCGAGAATATGTTGTAGCTGACTATGGCTTAGAGAAGAACCGAAAAATCATCACCATTAGCGATAAAGGTAACCAGGTGCGCATGCGAGGGAAACAGATCATGCTTCAACAAGAGTCAAGCTGGTTGCAGCACTTGCCGGAGGAGGAGCAGCAGAGTTTGATGGCCAGTATCAGTACACTTGTTAAAGGCCAGATTGATGGTTTTAACTAGGGGGAGTGGAAGTGGCGCCAATGAACCTGATAACCCTGTTTTATATCAGTGTTTGTTCTTTGTAAATTGGTCTAGCATGTAGTCTCTTTGCACACTTCTCAATATAAAGGGATCACTCATGATTGAACAAGGACAAGCATTGCCAGCAGGCGTACTTTCTGAATTAACTGACGATGGTATGCTTAATCATCAAGTAGACGCATTATTTGCGGATAAAAAAGTGGTACTGTTTGCAGTGCCTGGTGCATTCACCCCAACTTGTTCCGAGGCTCACCTACCTGGGTTTGTGGTGATGGCCGATGAGTTTAAAGCGCGAGGCGTAGATATCATCGCCTGTGTTTCTGTTAATGATGCATTCGTTATGAAGGCTTGGGGAGTGGCGCAAAATGCTTCAGAGCTTATGATGTTAGCCGACGGTGATGCTAGTTTTACCAAGGCGCTTGGACTAGAAATGGAAACCGCTGGCTTTGGTGGTACACGCTCTCAGCGCTATGCGATGGTGGTAGATAATGGTGTGGTGACTACACTCAATGTTGAAGCGCCAAAGTCATTTGAAGTGAGTACTGCAGAAGCTGTGTTAGCAGCAATTTAATGCAGTAGTAAGGCGAATTTAATCGATAGTAAAGCTATAGCGCCTTTACTATCGATGAGTTCGATTACGAGTATGCTTTAGAAGTAATGCACGTATTCCACCGCAACTCGATACAGCACATCATCAAAGCCAATCAGATCTTGCTCAGATTCTCTATCGATATATTGCGTCATAAAGTGCAGCAAGTTGTTATTGTTGCTCAAAGGAACGATTGCGCCCATGCTCAATTTATTAAAGGTGTATGATTTGTCATTATCGTAACCCCAAAGCCCATCGTAACGGCTGTAATCTAGCACAAGTTGCACTCCAGAGTGGCCAAATGTATAGCGGTTACTCCAAGCAAAGTAGTAACCATACCCTTTACGATTTAACTCATCTTCAGTGATGCCTTGAGCCTCTCGCGGCCAATCATCATCTTTTTCTTCTTCGCTATAAGCGAGCCCCAGAGTCAAACCTAAATCATAGAAGTTATCGCTACCATAACGATTATTAAGCCCTAAACCTAAAACGGCAAGTTGCTCAAACTCTTCCAGCTGCTGGCTGTTATAGTGGCCTTCATAACGACCAACAAAGCTTAAAGTATGGTCAGCATTATTATTGATATTCATGAATGGGCGTTGGTAATGAAGCTTCAAATCCATGGAGTCACGATATCTATCTTCATCGTATTTCTCTGAATCGCTTTCGTAGTAATAGGTGCCACGCACTCTGAAGTAATTTTTGTCTAGCTTATAGGTTTTGTCGTAGCGTAGGTCGTCCCATATAAGTGATAAACCAACGCCTTTAGACAATGAGCTATCTGGAGAATCCTCATAGGCTTCCATCCCAGATATGATAGACATGGCGAAAGGAGAGTCAGTGGTTTCAGCACTAACCTGGCCTGATAAAAAACTTGTCGCAATAACTGCGCTTAAAAGGAGGTTTCTCATGATATCCCTATAATAGTTAAATCCAGCAATATGCTATTGAAAGTAAGTTCATTTTAGCTGGGTTTTTATAGAAAGGTTACCAAGAAATGTACCTTTTATTAAATGCTTGCCCTAATTCCTAGACTGACCTCTATATTTTCAACGCTGAGTTCAACTTCCTTTGCTATCTCTTCACTTTGTTGTGACGCGGCTTGGGCGTGGTTTTTAAGGCTATTCATCGCTGTAATAAAATCATCGAGGTAACTTACCTGCTCTAGAGTACTATTTGATCCCTGCTTGGCTGTGCTTGCCATTTCACTTGCTTGCGATTGCACACTTTGTGCAACTTGCCAAAGGCTTTGAGCACGCTGTTTTTGCAGTAATGTTGTCTCTTCAATCCCTTGCACTCGGGTATCTAGATCGGTGTTGGCTTGAGTGAGCTGATTGAGGATCTGCATGATCTCTTTTAGCGATATTTGCGTTCGTTGTGAAAGGTTTCGAACTTCATCTGCAACCACTGCAAAGCCACGGCCTTGTTCTCCCGCCCTTGCGGCTTCAATGGCAGCATTAAGTGCTAATAGGTTGGTTTGTTCGGCAATGTTACTAATGACATCAATGATCCTTGATACATCAGAGACGGAGGTCGTTAAGCTCGAAAGAGACTGATGACAATGAGATACAGCAGTTTGCGATTCTTCCGTCGCATCCAGTACTGCTTGCGCTTCTTGCTGGCTAAGCTGCATCTGTTGCATTGTCTGTTGTGCACTTTTTTCTACTTGTTCAGATGTTTGGCTAACATCCTGTGCCAATAAACGAATATGCTCAGTTTGATCTTGGGCTGTGAGCACAATCTTTTGAGTTTGTCCTGTACTTGCTGAAATATGTGAAATACGCTCAACCAGCAAGCTTAGAGATTGCGAAACCTGGGTTATTTGCTCTCTTTGAACCTCATCCTCTTCTTCAAATCGATGTAGAAGTTGATTAAAGTGGCCAGCAATCTGGCCCGTTTCACAGCGGCGCTGTATCGCAAGTCGCTCGCGACTGTTTGATTCGCTTAGTTTGTGAAAGGCACGGTTAAGATGCTTTAGCGGTTTTATCACTCGGCGCTGTTGCAGTACCAAATAACCGATCGCGAACACTATCAGTACTGAAACCATGATATATATTGCCATGCTGAGTTCTTGCTTTAACTGCTGATTATGTGCCTGTTGTTCTAGACCTAATGCGAGTAAAAGCTGCTCTATATTAGCGATGTCTTGGGTCATTGCTTGTTGAGTGCGCTGGTTATCAATGAGCAGCGAGTGAGTGTTATTGACCTCTTTGTTATAGCGGTTACTTAGGCTCAGTAGTTCACTACGAGCATTACCGCCGATCTCTATCTCTTCGCCCTCATCATCGCCGAGTGCAAATTCATCTACCTCCACAGTTTCATAGATGCCAATAAGTGGTAAGGTATCGAGGGTATCATGCCAAACATTAAGCTCTGTAATTAGGCTGTCTAACATTGATTTTAGCCGCTGTTCTTTGCCGATTAAGTAACCATCAGTGACTTGAGATAAGCCATAAACTAACGGAGGAAGCTCTCGAGTTAGTGCTAGGTATTTATTGGCAAGATCTGGTTGTTGCTGCAAGCCTTGGAAAGCGTAATCGGCAAGGCGTCGATTATAATCGAGCATCTCTGATTCTGCATGGGCGAGCAGTTGCCGTGGATTACCGGCAAGTTTACCTGCGGCGCGATAGTCATTATCAAGTGCTAGCACAAAACTGCTAATCGCAGCTTGCAGGGGAAGGACTTCGACACTTTTTTGTTGAGTTATATCGGCTTGAATGTCGGCTAGATTGAGCTTTGCTTGTTCAAGTTTACTGGCATCACCACTGGACAGGTAGCTATCAAGTTCTCGCCTTATCTCTACCAGAAACGTTTTTTGGATCTGTTGTAATCCTGATGTTTGTTGTTCAATAAATTGCCGCTCTTCACTACTCCAAAACACGACCCCTGCGAGTAATGCTGCAATGAATAATAATACTGCAGATGCAGAGAGTGACAGGGTTGAGATTTTCATTCCGTTGACCGACATCTAAAAAGATGGCGTTAGAATATGTCACTTAGATTACAAAAAAATTACAGAGAAACAGCTAATTAGAAAAACATTGTTCTTTAACATGAACTTAAAAATTATTTATTTTAGTGAGCTTAAGGGGGGGAGCTGTGACATTCCTTTGTTTATTAGTTCTGGATTGTTACTTTAAGCCTTCATCTCTTACCAATGTTCGTTTCAAATCTGTACTTTTCAGTTTGATCTCCCTATCGGCCGAGGCAATGGTTTCTTTGCGATGGGCAATAATCACACGGGTGATTTTCATCTGTTTAATGGCACGGTTTATATCGCTTTCTAGTGCAGTATCTAAGTGGCTGGTAGCTTCATCCATAAAGAGAATTTTCGGCTGCTTATACAGCGCTCTTGCTAAGATGATCCGCTGCTTTTGGCCGCCAGATAAACTAGAGCCCATATCGCCAATCAAACTGTGGTATCCCATCGGCATGTTGCTAATATCATCATGGATTGCTGCGAGATCAGCGCAATAAACTAAACGTTCCATATCGACTTTATCATCAAAGAAAGCGATGTTATCGGCGACACTACCTGATAGTAACTCGTCATTTTGCATAACAGCTGCTATTTGCTGACGATAGTGTCTATGGCCTATTTGGCCTAGGGGCACGCCGTCGACTAACACCTCGCCTTTATAGGGGGAGTCTAAGCCTAACATGACTTTAAGCAAGGTTGACTTGCCGCAACCAGAGGGGCCTGTAATCGCGACTGATTCACCGGCTTTTATGTCCAGATTGACATCAATCAGTACATCTGGGGTGGCATCGCTGTATTTAAAGTAGAGGTTTTTAAGGCTTATAGCGCCTTTTATGTCACTTGCAACTTGTTGGTCACTCAAAACCTCTTTTTGCTCTAAAGCGATATCTGCGATGCGCTCTAGGTGTAGGCTGAGCATTTTGAATTGGATCAATTTGTCGATGAGGTTTTGAGTCTTGCTCATAAACTGGCTTTTATAGGCCATAAATGCGAACAACATACCGGTACTAAAACCGCCTTGAATGACCAATGTAGCCGCCACATAAACCACCAGTATATTTTCACAGCCAAACAGGAAACGGTTGATGGCGCTAAAGGAAATTGTAAAGTTACCCAAGCGAATATTTTGGTTAATAGCTGCGGCATAACGGTTTTGCCACTGGCCTTCGCGTTTGGCTTCAGAGCCAAACAATTTAATTGTTTGAATAGCCCGTACGGACTCCATGAAATTGCTATTTTCTTCGGCTCTGGCGATGATCTCTTGTTCTGATATGGCCCGGTAGGGTTGGTACATCGCGATGCGAATGATCGCATATAGCGCGACCGCAATAAGTACGATGGCTGATAGTTTAGGGCTGTAATAGAAAATCATAAACAGCGTTAGAATGGCCATTATGCCATCAATGATGGACTCAACCACACCTGTGGTTAACAGCTCTTTTACCTGTTGCAGTGAGCCAAACCTGCTCACTACATCCCCCATATGACGCTTTTCGTAATACTGCAGTGGTAAGCGGATCAAATGGTGGAACAAGTTGGCGCCTAGCTGAATGTTCATCAAATTGCCAAAATGCAATAAAGCAAGGCCCCGTAGTGCATTGGTCGCAATTTCAAATAATAACACCATGAAAAAACCAGCGGCTAATACAATCAATAAAGAGGTGTCTTTACTGATAATAACGTCATCGATAACAAGCTGAATATAGTAGGGAGCGATTAGCGCGAAACACTGCAACAGCAGTGACAGTGAGAATATCAAAATCAATGAGCTTTTAAGGCCAATGATTTTGCTCCAAAAATCTGAAAACTTAAGGCTTGGGGCTGGCTCTTTTTGTTCAAACTCTTTAGTAGGCCTTAGCTCTAGTGCAATACCTGTGAAGCGTTTAGAGGCCTCTTCAATAGAGACTTTTTTGACGCCAGATGCCGGGTCATGGATAACAATATGACTCTTACTGACTGATTTTAATACCACAAAATGGTTGAGATCCCAGTGCAGTATACATGGGGTGTCTAGAGAGGGCAGATCTTCAAGCTCTATTTTCAGTGGCCGAGTTGTCAATGCCATTTGCTCGGCAAACTGCATAATGTCCAGCAGCGTTGCGCCTTCTAAAGAGAGTTGAAACCGTTGCCGCATTTCATTCAGCTGCGAGACATGGCCGTAATAACCCGCAATCATGGTTAAGCATGCAAGGCCGCATTCGGTAGCTTCAGACTGGCGGATCATCGGTAGCTTTTTACGGTTCCAAAAACTCAATTTATTTGCCGAGTCTTCTACTATATCGTCCATGTTAGCGGTCCTATCGATCGAGTTTTTAAAGTTTGCCATGCAGGCTGAAAATGGGGTCAAATAGCCAAGCTAACAGTGAGCGTTGCTCCACGATGATATCCGCATCTAGCATCATATCGGCCCGCAATGGAGTTTCTTTGCCGTATGCGAGTATGGCTTGATCGGCGAGGCTGACCACAACTCGATAAGAGGGCGTTTGAATGACACCTGGCAACTCAGTCTCTTCTGGTAAGATTACATTAGCGCTCACTTCAATGATTTCTCCATCAAAAATGCCGAACTTTTCGTAGGGAAACGCGTGATAGCGCAATCGAACTTGTTGGCCTATTTCGATGAAACCAAACGCTGAGGTGGGGATAAATAGCACCGCTTGCATCTTGCTGTTTTCAGGTAACACGCTGAGCAAAAACTGCTGTGCATTAACTGATTTGCCAACTTTAGTTAGGATGCCGGTGACACTACCACTCATTGGGGCTCGAAGTTCAGCTAATGACTCTTGCTTCACAATCGCTAGATTAAGCTGTACTTCAGTGAGTTGATTTTGCAGTTGATCGAGAATTTTGGCATGCTCTATCGGTAGCTGTGATAATTGATTGCTGATTTGATTTAGCTCGTTAGTCAGCGTGAGTTTTTGTGACTGAGTGCTTGAACTCTGCTGCTCAATGGTTAACGACGTATCTATCTGTCGATTGAGATCTAGCTTTGAGGTGTAACCTTGCTTGGCAAGCGTAGCCATCTGTTCTGAGACATTATTATTGATTTCAATTCTTTGATTTATAATCTTATTTTGCCGTTCAAGCTCTTTAAGCTTGGCTGTGATACTTGTTTTGCTATGGGTTAACTCTTGGATCTGTAGGGTATTTTGTGAGTGTTGCTTGTTTATTTGCAGGTTGAGCATATTGATTTGAAACTGATACTGGCTGATGCGGGAGTGATTTAATTCAAATCCATTGGCACCGTGTTTTAGCGACTCTACCCGTAAAATCGGTTCGCCCTGCTCCACATGCTGACCTTCAGCAACCAGCAGTGTTTTTATGACACCAGCTTGTGGCGAAGTGAGTTTTAGTAGGCCGCTATCGGGTTGCACAACCCCAACAACGCGCTCCTTTTTGCTGTATTGACCACTGGCGAGAAAGATCACGCTAACAATAATAATAGTGACCAGCAAAAGGGTTAACCATTTAAAAGCTGCTGGCTGAATCAGGCTTACAGTGCCATCTAAGCGGTTTACTTTATGTTGTATGACTTCTTGTCTAAATAACTGTTCCATGTCATTCCGAATCGCTGAACTTGCGTTAGATAGTGTTCAATTAATCTAAGGCGATTGATACTAGCTCAGGGAAAATGATATCGAAAGTGAAACTAATTTGAGGTCACGCAATAAGGTCGCGCGTTTATTTACTCTAGTGGTAGCCATACCTGGGCATGTAGTCCGCCTTCACTACGATTAGTGAGAATGACTTTGCCTTGGTGGCGATCAACAATCCGCTTAATAATTGCTAAGCCTAAACCAGAGCCAACACTGCCACGGGCCGTGTCGCCTTGAGTAAAGGGCTCAAACAGTTTTGGGATCTGCTTTTCATCAATGCCTGGGCCGTTATCTTCAACGCTAAAGCCAAGCACTTTTCCATTATATTGCGAGCTTATTTTTACCCAGCCATTACCATAGCGGTAGGCGTTTTCGACTAAATTGCTCAAGATCCGTTTAATGGCGATTCCCTGCATGGGAACTGCTGGGCAATCACTGAGATCGGACTCAATAATGCCTTCACGGTTGGACTCTGCTTGGATCACATCATTGATCAGCTCATTGATCTGCTCTGGTTCTCGAGTTCCCTCTTGATCTTGGCGGATGTAAGAGATGAACTGATTAATAATGGCGTCCATATCTTCAATGTCATGCACGATGCCATCTTTAAGGTATTGATCCTCTTCGACCATCATCTCTGATGCTAATCGAATTCGAGTCAAAGGGGTTCTTAAGTCGTGGGAAATCCCTGCCATTAGCAAGGCTCTATCTTGCTCTAACTGTTTCATGCCGTGAGACATCTGATTAAAGGTATTAGTCACTTCGACAATTTCAGTCGAGCCACTCAAGGGCAGGGGATCTGGGTAGTCACCGCGAGACACCGCAGTCGCTGCTTTTTGTAAACGTCTTAGAGGCCGATTTTGCTGACGGGCAAACCACCAACCGCCAGCAACACTAAGTGCACCAATCACCATTAAATAGAGGGTCAATGGCGAGAGGTTTTTCTCGTTCAACCCAGCAAGTGGCACTTTAATCCATATTGAAGGGGCTTGCGGTGGGCGGATCCAAATTTCAAACTCTTCGCCTTGTGCAATACGCACTTCAGCTTCACCGCCCAAATATTCAGACATCTGTGACGACAGAAAACCATAATAAGTTGCCCGCTCGATACCTGCTTGGCGTGCATCTTTTTGATTATAAAATTGCATCGCATCATCGCGTACTTTGGCGTTAAGCGCATCGACCATGGTCAGGTGCTCACGGCCAACATCCACACCGTCAACAAAAAGCAATTTTACTTGGCGAGCAATAAGTTGGTTAATTTGCTGGTAGCTGGGCTTAATAAAATAAACCGCCACCGAGAGATAAGACACCAGCTGGTTGGTCAGCAGCAGACAGCCAATTAACATCACAGTTTGACTGAAAGAACTGCGGGGCGTTACGCGGTGCCACCATCTCTTTTTCATATATTACTTTCGTGAAGCGCCATCAGGTACAAACACATAGCCTAGGCCCCAAACAGTTTGAATATAACGCGGATTAGCAGCATCGACTTCAATCAAGCGGCGCAGACGTGAAACTTGCACATCGATAGAACGTTCTAATGCGGAGTAGTCACGACCACGGGCAAGGTTCATTAACTTATCACGTGATAGAGGTTCGCGAGGGTGGCTAACAAGTACTTTTAATACTGCAAATTCGCCGCTCGTGAGCGCAATAGCTTCTTCGCCATGATGCATTTCGCGAGTGGCTAGATTAAGAGAGAATTCACCGAAGGTGATCTCCTCTTCCTGCTGTGTTGGCGCACCAGGCACTTCAGGTGTTTGGCGGCGCATTACCGCTTTAATTCGCGCCAGTAGTTCTCGCGGATTAAACGGTTTTGGCAGGTAATCATCGGCACCGAGTTCAAGACCGATAATTCTATCGACTTCATCACCTTTAGCCGTCAGCATAACAATTGGGATCGGGTTACCGACTTGGCGTAGTCGGCGGCATATTGAAAGACCATCCTCACCAGGTAGCATTAAATCCAATACTAATAGATGGAAGTTTTCACGCTCCAATAAGCGATCCATCTGTTCGGCATTCGCTGCACTGCGGACTTGATAACCTTGCTCCATCAAGTAACGCTCCAATAAGGCGCGTAGCCTCATATCATCGTCGACCACGAGAATTTTTGAGGTTTCTTGTCCCATGCGTAGGATCCTTTTTTGCTAGGAGGCCAAGTAGATATTAGGCAACTGGCTGATATTGAATATGAATTAGCTTAATATAGCCGTTTTAATATGTTGATGACTAGCTGCTAATGAGTAAAAGCGACCTTTAACGTCATAAATGAGTAGTTGTTTCATGATTAGGTTATTGAAAAGTATTGTAATAATCATCATTCTAACGCTATTTGTAAATTGTAACTAAATTGAACAAAGTGTTATTTGCCGCAGTGTCAGCTGAAAAGCATATTTTCCCTAGCGCCAAAATGCAGTGATGGGGTTGAAATATGCTATGATTTTTGGCCACAGATTATCATTTTCTTCTAAAAAGTAGCCCGTATGAGAACTAATATCGTCACCCGTGAAGGTTTCGACAAATTACAAAAAGAGCTGAATTACCTTTGGCGAGAGCATCGACCTGAAATCACCAAGATTGTCAGTTGGGCTGCTAGTTTAGGAGATCGAAGCGAAAACGCTGACTATACCTTCAACAAGAAGAAACTACGTGAAATAGACCGTAGAGTACGCTATCTGCGTAAAACTATCGAAAATGTACAGGTTGTTGATTACTCCCCTGCGCAAGAGGGCAAGGTGTTTTTTGGTGCTTGGGTTGAAATCGAGAATGATGATGGTGAAAAGCGCAGCTTTAAAATTGTCGGTTACGATGAGATTTTTGGTCGCAATGATTACATCTCCATTGATTCTCCCATGGCGCGGGGGCTTTTGAAAAAAGAGGTTGATGACGAAGCTGTCATTCATACTCCGGCGGGTGAGCAAGTTTGGTATATCAACCGCATCTCCTATCAAGGGTTTGATGAGTAAGTGCTGTGACTGTAAGGTAAAAAAATTAGTATGTTGTCACCAGATTTCCTGGTTCAACATTGGGCTTGAACGGGGAAATGTGCTGAGGCTGGTATTTGTATCTCTCAGGCCTATAGCGGGATGACTGTACTGCTTACCATCCTTAAATAAAGGTATATGAAGTTAACCTCATATACCTTTATTTGTACTTATACTACTTCCCACTCAACGTTTGCTATTTGCTCATTTACAGCAAGATTCTGAGTAAACAAGCACCGTATAGCGGGTACTTCTATATTTGGAATAGAGAAAGTGCACAATTTTTGAAGACCATATTTATCTGCAACGGCAACGGCTTCCAGCTCTCCTCCGGTAAGTCGCCAAGCCCAGATCATTGATAAATCTGTACTGATGAATGGCTTGTTACGGTATAGAATCCCATTAGCTAAACCTTGATCTAAATAAAAGTCGCTATTCGTTACTCTAAAGTAGAAAGCATCAGGCAAATCCTTAGCACTTTGGCCTCTGTATTTTCTTGCCGTAAAAATGGTCGCGTCAGCAGCAGGAACAAGCTCTCCTGTATTCCCCAACTGAATGTAAAACTCTCTACCATCATCAGGATCTTTAAGCGTCACTTTTAGTCGCCCAAGTCCATTATCCTTAATTTCAGCCATCTTTAATACCAATTGCATTAAGTATTTGACCAGTTCAGAGCCCTCTCAGCCTTTTCAAATCAAAGCGCTTTGGTAAAGAAATGGTTATTCCCTTTTAAGACAATGCAAAGCAGAAGTGGAAAGACTGAGGGGCTCACGAAGTGCGGGTTTCAAAACGTTGTATGCTTCATTATAGGATTTGGATATAGAATAACTATTAGCTCAAATCCCACTACTTGCCTACAGCGTTTTGAATTCCCGCTGAATGGGCAAACTTTTAATGCAATTGGTATCACTCCTTTAAGTTATGTTAATTACTGATTATTGAGTTGCTTCTCAATTCATTGGTGCTTCTTATTGAAAGCTTACAAGTACACTAATCCTGCGCTGTAAAAGCTCACTTCCAAATAAACAATATTGGTTTCATCACAGTTCAGCTCAAATGTGCTTTGTGATTTGAGGTTGACCTCTAGATGAACATCTTCGCCAAAAGGGGTGCGCTCTAACATCGCAAATAATCTGAGGCTATAACAGTTATCAATTACTTGCTGGGTGCCTTGGCTGTACTGGCATTCAACAAATAGGTCGCCGAGATCGGGTGTGCCATCATTGCTCCCAGAAAAATTCATCCAGAACTGCCGCGTGTCATTGACAGGAACATCGTGCTCTATCAACACCACAATTGGATGCCCTGCAGGTTTGTGCTCTCGGTAAACAGGGGTGGAAACACGACTAAAATCAGGTCCGCCAACATGGATAGCTTCTTTACCGATATTACTCATTGTTATATGGAAAATATTGTGTCGCATGGGAACTCCTTTTCTTGTCACGAGTAAGTTGCGCTTGGTATGTAAGATTAAAAAAACAAAATGCTAGGTTTTCACTCCGGTCCACTGAGCTTGTTAATAAGGTAGGAATACTGCGTCGCTAGGGTATTGATGTTGCTATAACGGGCTGAACTGTTTTGATGGCCACCAGTATTGATTGTTAAGATGATTTCGGCATTGGTGTACTGATTTTGGTGTTGTAGGTAATATTTACATGCTTCCCAATAAGGGACTTGAGCATCGTGCATAGCGCAACTCAGCAGCATATCTGGGTAGTCACTTACCTTTCGAATATTTTTGATTGGGTCGTAGCTTGCTATGTACTCCGCCATTTGAGGATCGTGTGGATCCCCCCATTCGCACCACTCCTCGCTAGTTCCTGGTAAGGCTTCATTGCTAAGCGTATCAATTACGTCAACAAATGGATTTATTGCCACTACCGCTTTGCAAATGGCTGGATGCTGGTTGATTGCCGCACACACAACTAAGCCACCGGCGCTTTCCCCCATCAATGCGAGCTGCTCTGCACTGGTATAGTTTTTTTCACAGAGAAACTCAGCGCAGCATATTAGATCCTCAATGCTGTTTTTTTTGTGTAACCCTTTACCTTTATCGTGCCACTGAGGGCCACGCTCCCCTCCACCGCGGACATGTGCTATTGCGTAGATAAAACCTCTGTCGAGCAAGCTTAAACGTGTTGAGGTAAATTCATCTGGAAAACAGTAACCGTATGCACCGTAGGTGTAGAGCAACATTGGGTTACCTTGCTCGCGTAGTAGTGACTTTTTATAGACCAAAGAAACGGGAACTTTTACTCCTTGATTGCAAACATCTAGGTACTCGCAGCAATACTCCTCAGGACAATAACCGTTAACTGTTATCTGATCGATATGACTTAACTGCTGTGTCGTAAAATTAAATTCATATAAGGTGTGTGGCCGAAGCAATGAGCTGTAGTTAAAACGTAAGCAGTTACTCTCAAAATCACGATTCTCAGCGCGGCTAATGACATAATGCGCTTCAGGCATAGGAATGGTTGAAATAGGTTTGCCTTGAGGCGATATCACTGAAATGGTGATGAACTGTTCTTCACGTGTATAGAGCACTAAATGTTTAGCAAAAACTTGTAACCTGACCAGCTGCTTTGTCGCTGATGGTGGTATAAGGCAATCCCAAGATAGGCACAGAGTGTCTTTTACCTTTGTACGATATAACCCATAATTTTCACCTTGGTGGTTACTGATTAAGTAAAAGTATTCTCCTTGATGATAAAGTTGATCTTGTTGTAGCTCTTTCCCGGGTCGTAATAAAGCAAATTTGGGGTTAGCTGCCTCACAATGGGTATGGTACACAACGCTACTTTTCTGCAATTCGGTGGCGGTCAAAAAAATAAACTGGCCACTTTCTGAGCGACGCACACTTAGGCTTATACGCTGGTTAAATTCCTCATATAGAAGCTCGCTTTGCTGTAAATCTAAGTGATATAACCATGCTTGGAACGGACGGTTACGATGATCTAAAGCTATGTATACAAAGCGAGTACTATCTAACCAGGCTAATTGCGGAGCAATGGCGTCAACTTCCAAATTGATAGGAAAATACAGGCCAGTAAACATATTTTTCAAATTTAGGATAAAGCGCTCGTTTCCTAAAGGATCGAGAGCAATAGGCAAATAAGACTGGCTAGGATCACAATCCAATCGGTGCACAAGCAACTGACTACAATCAGTAGGAAGTAACGCCATCGGTTCACTATTTTCATCAAAAATAAGTGTTGTTGTCCCATCCTTATATGTCCTATAAAAAAGTGGTTTTTCTTGGCCGACAACATCACGCAGTGAGTAACTGAATTCGCCTTGGCTATACGCAGGCATATGACGATCCATTTCCAAGCGACCTGTAATCTCAGTGGCGATGAGATCTGTTAATGGTTGCAGGTTTGCTAGAGCTCGGGCACTTGCTTTATTGGCTTCAGCAATAAACTCTTTTGTTACAGTTAGACTGCTATCTTCCAGCCAGTGCTGTAACTCAATATGATAAATGTTGTTCATATTAATCCAAGATGGTTTAGATGACGGCGTATTAAAGGGATAAGGCCGTCATCAAGTGGCTTAAAGATTCATGTAAGGGTAAAGAGTTTGAGCTAGCATAGGTGTAAGAGCTAGAGAAGCATTAGCCCCCATACCAGCAGCTGAAGATTGATACGTGGTACGTTCAATGGGCTGTGATTGTGTTGGTAACTTCATGAGATGTCCTTATGTAAATGGGCAGGAAAGCAGCAATAACTAGCAAGCTTAGCTATTGCTGCTAAAAGGCTTAAAGCGCGCCGAGTATTGCAGGGCCTACAACTTTAGCGGCGCTTAACGCACCACTCGCCAGTGAACTCCAGAAGCTACAGGCTTCTGCGCCAACGCCTGCACCGTGAGATGTGTAAGTTGTACGTTCGATTGGTTGAGATTGAGTTGGTAATTTCATTTTGAATTCCTTTTTAATGATGAATTAAAGTGTAAAAGTTATCAGCATTGGGGTATCCCAAAAGTCACGACAGCTGACGTGCCGTTTATTCAGGCGCTGAGAGCCGCGCCCAATAAAACTGGTTATAGCGATGCAACACTAATCGGTGCTTGCCATTGCTCGATGCTGCCAACAATAATCGGCGTGATCGCACTGACATCCACTGTGAGGGCGTAAGTCGTCGACGCTTGCGTAGTGTTTGCAGGGTTGAAGAAGGTTAGTTGCACATCGCGCATCTCTGAGTGCTGACGGGCAATTTTAGAAGGAGTGACCTTGTAAGTCGTAAATTGCATGTCGGTTTTGGCCGCATCTCGGACGATTTGGGCTACAGCAATAATGTTGTAAATTGCGTAGTTTAGCGCTCTGTCATCAGGAGTTTGACCACGGTTAATGGTGTTAATATAAAGGCGGTTAAGTAAGCTTATTAATTGCTCCCGGTATTCAGGACTTCCTGAATACTCGGGCGGCAGAGTGCTAACTAGCGCGTCAATTGTCCAGTTATTTATGCCGTAGGCAACAGGGGTCACAGATTGAATAGCGTTGCCATTTAATAGCTTGGTTTGGCCAGATATGTAGCCGGGCAAAGACATGCGCATCACATCATTTTTGTTGTCTTGGAAGTTATCGAACTTGCTTTGCAGGCAACTAATGAGTCGCTCTTGTTTCTTTTGGTTTTCACAACCGCTCTTAGTGCCAGCTAAACTGCTAAACATTGAGATATTGTTCGTCAACTGGGTGTAGTCAGAGATATCTAAGCCTACATTCTCACCAAGAAATTCAGCCATCGACAGATAAATGGCATCGTTAAAAGGCACTAGACCTGGAGTAATGCTGTAAACAGGCGTTGCATTCATACTGAGAATCCAAACCAACTGGCTGCTATAGAATCCGTTAACTAAGCTGCCGTTGACCTTCCAAAGTAAGAATGCCGACATTGTCAATTCGGAGAAGGCAGTGTTAGGAAATAGAGACTTAAGCTCAGCCGGCAGGTTGTCATGCCACGCTGAAATTGCCGCTTTGAAAATATCTTGGTTCGCTTCAGTGCCAAAGTTATAGGCGGGTTGACCGATGGCTGAGACAAGTTGGCAATTTTCAAATGTGGGCGTATTACCTTGGTTATTTGATGGGTTGAAGCTGGAGGCTGAGGGAGATACTGAACTTGGCGCTACGGCAGTTGGGCAGGCGCATTGTGCAGATTCTGATGGCTCAACTTGGCTTGTAGAAGCCGCACTTGCAGATACCGTAGTAGATGCGTTATCGACTGCAGTAGAATCTATCGCACTTGCAGATACTGCATCCGTTGCTGCTTCTGTATTGGCATCTGCAGCACTCGCAGTAACGTGCGTTGATTGGGGAGCAGAAGAGTTCTCTTGGTTCATAATGGTTACCTTTTGTATTGAGTTAGAAGGGGTGACGTTGTGTACTTGCTTGCTCGAAATATCTTTTGCTACAGGTAAAAGCATGTCTTGAAATTGAGTTAAGATACTTTTTATATTCAATCTTCCGGCGAGAATACGGTTGCAATTAATGCCTTCATTTTGGAGGCATGGCGTTGCGCAACTAAGGATCCAATCCCGTATTTGCAGCATATCTCTAGGCTGCTGTTGACAGCTGGCCAACAGGGCGGCAACACCAGAAACAAGAGCGGTAGAAAAGCTAGTACCACTCATTTTGCCGACTAACTGCTCTGCTTGATTGATAGCGCCGTGAATGTTTTCACCAATAGTGGTGATCCCATGTAAACGATCTGCTGCAGTCCAATTGCTAAAGCCAGAAGGTAAACCTTGAAGGTCTATGGAGCCTACTGCTAACACTGTTGGGAAACGTGCTGGCACATGTAATCGTGCGTCACCTTCATTACCCGTAGCGGCAACCACCAAAACGCCTTGTTGTTCACACATTTGTAATGCATTAACGAGGCGTGGCATCATCTCAACATCACTACCAATCGGTTCGCCACCGCTGATATTGATAATGTTGGCACCATTCTCTAGTGCGTTGTGGATCCCTGCTGCAATGTCTGATTGTGAACAGCTGTAAAGAGACCCATCTGGCTTTTCTTGATAAATATCATGTAGCAAGAAAGAGCATGCTGGGGCGATGCCTTTCACTTCACTACTGTGCTTAGCTGCAATTAAGCTAGTAATGAAAGTACCGTGAGATGATTGAATCGAGGATGAAGGTCGTTGAGAGATATAACGGCTATTCGAGTCAGTTAAACAGGCATGGTTTAAGTTAGTGGGGCCATCTAAAATTGCGATCTTTACAACAGGATCCCCCAAGGTTCTCTCCCACAAATCATCTAGATTATCTATGGCTGGCTTTGGTGTTAATCTATTGTTTTTAAGCATTTTTAGTTCTCCAGTGTTGCGGACTATTTTGAGCCAGTGTTGTAAGTTAGGCTCAAAGTTAAAGTATTAGTTTAGGCTGCGTAATAGGAAGCATTACCCTTTGATGCTAGTCGTTAGATGCAAGTGGCTAATATTTTTTGCAGCTCTGCTCGTCTAGTATTGCCGCCACTGCTTTTGATATTGCTGATCTGTCGAACGGTAAGGTTGTACTTATTGGCGAGCGATTTTCGAGGGCTGCCAGCCTCTATCTCATTTTGTATAACTTCATTACGGATCAATCGGTAGAAGTGATCTTGCTTAGGAAACTCTATGGTAGAGCCGCCGTAGCAATATGAAAGTTGTGCTAGTATGGGAGTTGGTACAGATTGGCTGAGCTTGGTGCGATTGGGATCTTTTGCAATATAGATCACTCTTCCGCCTAAATGTTCTAGTAGGTCGTAAGTGTCGTCGAGTCCTAGGAGTTGGATTAAATCTTGTAACTGATTAGGTAAAGCTGCTGTATCGATAAAAGGCAGTGCTTTTTTAATGAGGCTCCGCTCAATAATATGAGACATATATAATTCCTTTTACATAATAAACCATTACTAAAACAGTTAAGTTGCTGGTTTTATAAGAGGAAGGATTTCCAATGGGAACAGCTTAGGGAGTGAGTATCTAGGCAGAGTAGACTTACTGAGCGCTGAACATGAGTCGCAGATATGAAAAGCGTTCATGCAATTTCTAAATCCAAAAAGAAAATAAGTTAAAAGTATCAGCGCTAATAGTTAAGTATACGCTAAACTACTAACGTTTTACGATGACGCCTTTTTACGAGTAATTTTACTTATCTTAAGTTTTTTGGGTAAAGCACTGTAAAAAGAGCTTGTTAAGGAATGGAATTCGGAACTAGCCTGATTTAGTCGCTCCATTTGAGCATAGTTAAGCGTATAATCCATCATCTTCATGAGCACTCTTCAAGTTCACGCCTAGCGCGATATCTGCAATATATATTGGTTCACGACTCCAGTAACATATTGAATTATAATGGCGGGATAGTATTTTTACCGCAGAGTGTGTCAGTGCCTGGTAAAACGGGTGGGTCGCCTGTTATACGTTGATAGCTACATTAGGTATTGTGGCGACTGCTAATGTGGCTAATGTATAAGCAGTGAATAGTAGTGACTTAGTCATTGTTTAGTCCTTTAGTTTATTGAATTTGTTGTCAGTTATATCTGACACTAGAAATACTCCTATACCCTCTAGTTTTGTCCATTTACACTATTAAATAACAGCGCTGTCTATTTGGCGAGCACTAACATCTTGGCATTTGTCCTTAAAGGTTGCTTAGCCGCTGGCAGGTATATTATCGTCTGCTAGAGATAAAGAGTCCCGCCCTTGTTCTGGACATAAAACTGGCTTTGGCGACGCAAATGGTATGTTTGGTTGGGCCTGCGGTTGTTTTGCAAGCGATATACACCGCTGAGACTAATGCACCGTATCGAGCTGTTGGCAACCGAATAAACGTGAACAGCGGCATAGTAGCGTAATAAATCAATACCACTGGCGGGGAAATTCGTGCAAGTTTTGCTTGAATGTAAAAAGCCCTGTTCAATCGAACTGGGCTTTTGTTTTGGCAGATAGCCTTGCAGTTATCTTCTTGGTTATTCACATAGTGAGTTTAGCGACAACCCTCAGTGTCAAACTCGAGAATAACCGTGCTGCCACCAGTTGAGCCGCTGATCTCTAAATAACCCCAGTAGTCATTACCTGCGGGAATGTAGATACACTCTTGGCTGCTGTTAGGGTTTGCTGAACTGCCATCACTATTGGCGCTATTTGACCAAGAACCATGGTTGTAGTTAAGCGAAATATCACCTTTACCGTGAGCGGTGGTGATGGCGATGCTGCGGTGACTATCAACATCTGGGATGCTGAAGTTGATTGAGTTGTCATCGGCTAAACACACTGCTTCGCCGCCATTTAAGCGTCCACGGTCACGCGGTGATTGGGTGGCGCAGGCGTCGGGTACCGTGCTTGGCGTTGGCTCTGTCGGTTCGCTAGCGTCATCGTCGGTACTGATTTGCACGCTGTAGTCTTCTACTTCGCCATAACTTATAGTATTGCAGGCGCCATCGATGCTGCGGTAGCTGAGTGCGACACGCATACGTGTCTTACCGCTAGCGGTTGCAGGCACGTTGATGCTGCTATCAAGTGTGTTGGCAGAGGTGCGATCTGAAACGACTAGCTCATTGCTATCATCAAAATCACCATCTTGGTTAAAGTCGATCCAGACATACCAGTATTCGCTATCCGAGTCATTATTGGTCGTCAGCGTAATGGCTTGGTTGCTGCCTGCATCTAAGTTGATGACTTGCTGAGTGAAGTCACTGTAACCGCCCAGCTCTTTACCTGAACTATGGTTGATATTGGCGATGGCTACCCCTGTGATCCATTCATAGCTTTGTTTGTCGGCACTTTGCATGCAGTACTCGACGCCGTTTGGCGTAGTGTCTGCGTTATCGCCAATACCGTCATTGTCGCTATCTTTTGTTTCATTCGGATCGCTTGGGAATGCGTCACTATTGTCACCGGTGCCATCGTTATCGCTATCGGTTGTTTCAGTGGCGTCATGGGGGAAAGCATCGCGATTATCGCCCACACCGTCACTGTCGCTATCTACCGATTCGCTTGGGTCGTGAGGGAAGGCATCTTCGCTGTCGATCACTCCGTCGCCATCGCTGTCCGCTGGTTGTGGGGCATTATCGATAAGGTCTTGGCTCACGCTGAAGCTATTGATGCTGTCAGGCTGTGAGAAAATCGCCACTCCTAGACACTGCTTGGTTTCAGTGGCTATTACTGCTCGGCGTTTACCATACCAAGCGTATTTGGCTTCTTTGGCATATTCTTCGCCGGGTTGCAGTGTGGCGTAGATTTTGTCGAAGTTGACCTCACCTGTTTCGTTCAATACTCGGTAGATACGCACCGGTGTGTCACTGTCATTGACAATTGATAGCGGGTAACCCACCTCATCAATGTAGTGCTTTTCAATCAAATCGCAGCTACCGATGGTGTTCGGCTCTGGTAAACCCTCTAGCTCAGCGGCTTCAGCTATGGTGGTTTCGTCAATGGTGTAATCAGCGTTTTCGTTGTTTAACACCCCGACGGCGATACAATTTAAGCGTGCATCGGCCGCCATAAAGCGGCGATTGCCATACCAGCTAGGTGAGGAGTAGCTTTCCCCTTGATTAAGTACGCCATAATTACTGCTGTATAGCGGCTTGCCTGTAATGTCGTCGATACGTACGATCGATACAGGGTAGTCAGTGGTGTTGGTTACGCTGAACGCCCCTGTGGCATCCTTGTCTTTGATATGACGGTTGACCAGTTCACAGCTACCGAACTGGTCTTGCTTTGGAATGGTTTCAGCAACCACATTCTCAACTAAACTTGGCTCAATGGTGAAGTAATTGCTGGCTTGAGTCATCACTGCGATGCCTACGCAGTTGAGGTTGGCATCTGACAGCAGCATGCGGTCGTTGGCACGCCAGCCTGAAGAGGTAAAGCTATCGCCCTGATTGAGCGTGCGGTAGTTCTTGCTACCAATATAGTCACCCGTAGTATTTTTTATCCAAAATAGTGATATTGGGGTGTCGGTAGTGTTGGTGACAGTCACTTCAGCAAGTATGGCATCATCTTCTGATACATATTGCTGCTGCAAATCGCACGAGCCTATTTCGTTGGCGGTAGGAATGATTTCAGGCTTTGGAGCAACAGCTTCTGAGTGAGCTAATACATAATCGATGAAGCCCGCTTCTGTGCGCGTAACGACGGCTTTGATGGTCGCTTCATAGGCGTCAGTATCACCTGCACGCAGGGCTTCTGCTAGCAAATTAACTTCAGCTTTGTGCTCATTGGCCAGGTAGTGCATCGCAAAATAAGCCCATTGATACAGGTCGTCATAACTGTCGCGCATCAACATGATGTTGTATAGCGGCGGTATGGTTTTACCTTTTACATTATGCAAGGTGCGCGGGTAGTTGTTGCCTTGAGAAAGATACTCCGCCATGCCTTCTACCCAAGCGATGTCATACTTGTAGTACTTGTACTCGTCAAAACGGTTGTAACGGCCGTCTAGGTAATGGGTAAACTCATGTTTTAAATTGTAGATCTGGCCGGAGTAGTCACAAGAGTTACCGACCCAATCGTCATCACACACCATGGCGATGAAGATGGAGTTATCATCTGGCTTAGCGGGATCGCCCTCTAGATAGATCCCACCGTTTGAGGTGCTGATCCCAAAAAACGCACCAGCATATTTTTTATAATCATCGGGGCTTGAGAATGCGTATATATCTAGGCTTTGGTTATCATCATTTGGTAGCGGTGTACCTTGAGTGCCAAAAAACTGATGGAAATGGACTTCGTGTTCGCTGATCTCAGAGCAAGAGCGGTTGAGTTGCTCTGTGGTGGCGGATGCCTGCATATGCAGCGTGTAGTCAGTGCTACATTGGTGCACTACCGACAATACATCTTCAGAGGTGACACAATAGCTTGCAAGTGGATCGCTTGTGCCGCAACTCCGATTAACCGCCTCCAAAAACTCATAATTAACTAAAATGCCCACTGCCTCGCTGTCGACCTCACTGGCAAGTTTGGCGTGGAGCTCGATGATAAGGCTATCGATCCGTTGTTTCGCTTCATCATGAGCAATGTTATAGATCCGTGCCAGCGATTTGAGTGCCGTTGGCACTAACCAAAGAATGTCATCGGCATCGCTATAGCGAGCATCGAATGCGGTTTCGCCTAGATAAATGTGTGAGCGCATTACCGACAAAACTTCGGTCATTCTGGCATTGAGCGCGGTTTTTACTGGAGTGTCACCATAGTAAGCCGCTGCACCTAGCGCTCTAATGGTATAAGTTGTGGCATCGATATAATTGTCGTTGGCAAAGGGGTTACTGAGCAGAGACTGGAACTGTACTAGTGCCATTATATGCGGGAGTTGTTCGGCAAAATACTTAGCCCCTTCGCCTTTGTTAAAGTTACTAATTGCGCCAGTGTAGCTCTCTTGAATATCACCAGCAGGCACTGCAGTAGATAAAAAGCCTGACATTTTTGCTACGGCTTGCATGGCGATACTTAGGCTTTGAGCTTGTTCAGCTGTGAGTGGCTCGCCATCTTTGGCGTATACCAGCACAAAATTGAGTAGTTTGAGTAGATCTGCATCGGCAATATCATCTGTGCTCGCCAAGTAATGCAGTGCCTCACTGACATGGTTAATCACATTGGTGCCGTTGCTGGCAATCGCTTCATAGTCTGAAAATGAAAGTGACAAAATAGTGGTTACTGAGCTATCAAAGCCAGCCTTACTGGCAATAATTGCAGCCGGTATAGATGTAACTACATTTGTGTCGTAGACCACATAATCACCTAAAGGCGGTGGTGGTGGGATATCACCGCCGCTGACAGACACTAATAAATTGGTTTGCTCTATGTTGCCGCGAATTTTGAAATAGCGCTTCCCCTCTTTTGAAGTGAAACTTAAGCTTTCTTCATTTGAGTTTGGTGTATCCGTTTGCAGTTCAAGCGCTTCGCTACTCCAGTTGGTTCCAGAGTAAAGGTAAAGCTCGGCATCGGCAGTGCCTGAAAAGGTTCCACCAGATACGGTGATGGTGACATCACTATTTTCATAGGGGACGTTGAAATGCAGGTATAAGGTGTTATCGGTCATGCAAAGGGGTTTATTGATTTCGACCTCACCTTGTCTAGCAACAGTTGGGCCGTCACAATGCTCAGCCGTATGGCCGATATTTGGCAGCAAAGCGGCAAGTAAACTCCCTGACAATAATGTCTTACGAGTAAAATTTTTCATATTAAGTCTCTTATTTTTATATTGTGTTGTCGTTACGCTATCTGCGATAGATGTGTTGACCTAAAACGAAGCGTTGCGTCGCACTAACCTTCTACTGTTTTGTAGAATGGCATTAGAGATTAGTCTCGTGGCTACTTTGATACAATGTGTTAACATTCCTTTGGTTTTTATAAGTCATTGTATTTAAAGTGGTTGGTTGTTTGCCCATCAGTTTCTATCAGCTAAAATCAGCAATGGTCAGCGGTCAACTGTGGTAAAACAGTGACTCGATAGTGTTGCTTGCGGACTGTGCTGTTAGTTGGATGGCATAAGTATTGTTGTTTTCAGTCTTTAAGGGAGAGGTAATGATGTTAAGAGTCGTGCTATTTTTAATGCTGTTCGGTACTTGGCAATCGATGGCGGCAGAGGTATCACCACTGGTTAATATTGGCAGCGAGTGGCGCTATTACGATGGTTCAAAAGCTCCAAACTATCAATGGCATACAGTCGATTTTGACGATAGTAACTGGTCGGTTGGCAAAGCACAGTTTGGCTACGGCGAAGGTGATGAGGTGACTGAAACTTCATTCGGTGAGCAGGCGACCGCGAAACCGATAGCACAGTTGTTTCGGCACTACTTTATAGTTGATAGTCTGCCTAGCGAGCCATTAACATTGAACTTGCTGGTGGATGATGGCGCAATTATCTTTATTAATGGTCAAGAGGCCTATCGGGCCAACTTGCCGGCGCAATACCATGTCAGTGCCCAAGCTACAGGCACATTTATTGAGCATGTTTGGTTGTCTGTACCACTCGATGCAAGGCTAGTGAAACCGGGCAAAAATGTGATAGCCGTTGCTGTGCATCAGCTATCTGCCACGAGTACCGATATTAGCTTTGATCTCGGGCTATTTTATTAGCGCTTAAACTAGAGTTGGTTGATCTGCCATATATCCGCTTGTAGCTGTTTTACCTCTGTGGCTGCAAGGCCGTGGAGTGTGGCTTGAGGGCGATATAGCGACGACAGTGCTTCAGCATGCTCTGCAGTTATCATTGCAGAGTCTAAGTTTGAGCGCATTAGCTGTGTTTTTCCTGAAATTTGTTCAATCCAAAGAATTTGTTGCTGATTAACGTCCCAGTTTCTATCTAATCTGCTCGCTGAATTTAGCTTTTGCGGCGTGGAATGCCAGTCCCAAGACCATAAATCTCTCGTATTAGCATCGATAAAAAGTAGCTTATCCTTGTTTGGGGTTAGCCGCGCTTGAAAAACATCAAACTTAGCCATGTTAATAATATCGCTGCTAGCTATATCGAGGCTTTTTAGTTGCCAATTAATCTGTTTATTATCTCTGTTGAGTTCAGAATAAAGCAGTGTCTGTGCAGTTTTCCAACCAATACCATTAATAGCACGGGTCGATTGCCAATGGAGCTGGTGTTTTGCGCTAGCAACAGCGTAAATCAATAGCCCATAACGGCCCTGATCTTTGACTACTGCGCTAAAGTGGCTACTGTCGGCTGACCAACTAATATCGAAAATCTCACTGAATTCACTGCCCTCAATACGAGTCAGTTGATCGCTACTTCTAAACCAGAGGCTCTTTTGTCCTGAGCGATCTGATACAAAGGCAAAATGCTTGGTATCAGGGCTAATATTGGCGGCGTAATCATCGGCATCTGATCGCGTTAACGCAAAGCGACTCGGTTGGCTGGTAAAATCGTAAATTAGGTTTTGATGACGACGAGTACGTTTTGAAAAAAGACTGCTCGCTTGCTGCGGGTGGTGGTCAATATCTTGTGCGCCAACCACTTCAGTGGAGCTCCAAGGGGCTATTTCACCACTGAGTGAAAGAGTAAATAGCCCTTTGTTGAGTGAGACTAATAGCTGCTCGTCGTTAAGCCAGCTGACACCTAAGATGTCGCTAAAATAATGAGACACCTTGTGACTGTTGCCTGCTAAGTCTGAGCTGAAGATAGCATGTTCCTTGAAGGCAATTTGCCGTTGAAATACTAGTCTGTCACCTGATGGGGAGAAGATTGGTTTAGTGTCGTGGGCACCTGGAATTGCCTCGGTTAGTGTTGTCGCTTGATGCTTATCTTGATCCCATAATTGGATTGAGTGGTTGCCATTTGGACTGGTCGGTTGGCTGTAAGCGAGCATATTCGCTGTCGGATGCCAGCTTAAACCATGACTTACCGCCTCTAGGGGGATAACGGATTGCGATTGCCGGTTATCGGCAGTAAAAATCTCGATGGCAAACTGTTGGTTAGGCTGCTGCGCAATTGCGGCTATACGCTTATCGTTAGGTGAGAATACCGGGTAGGAGTAACTACTAGTACTGCCTAGACGTTTTGGGAATGTTTGCGTTTTCTCACGCAGCATCAATTGATCGACCGCGCCTTGCTCTGCTGCGATATAGACAAATGAATCACCTTGATGCGACTGTGTAGGCATGATGTTTATCGCCTTGTCATGAGTGAGACGCTGAATATTAGCTGGCGCCAGTTGTTGCTTATCATGCTGAAGGTAGCGCCAGCCAAAGATAAACACAGAGGCTATCACTAGGTAGGCGAGCCATCGCATTACGCCGATAATTTGGCGCTCCTCGTTGGCAACTGTCGCTTGGATTAGCGCTGGTTCGTTTTGCAGCGTAGCTTGCTGCTCAGTGGTAAGCGCATTAAGCACTGTGACATCAGCAACTAATTTGTAACCCACTTTACGTATGGTGGCGATATATTCAGGGTTACTGGCATTATCTTTAAATAATCGTCTTAAAGAGGACATCACTCTGTTGAGAGCATCTTCGGTAACCACTTGCTTGGGCCAGAACTCTTCAAACAACACTTGTCTGCTGACCGTTTCTCCAGGCCTCGATGCAAGGTATTGCAACACCATCATTGCTTTAGGTTCTACCAACACCTTTTCATCACCTAGCCACGCTAGATTTCGCTGGCAATCAATTTTCCAAGCGTTAATCGAAAAGTAATCGGGCAGGTTATCGGTCATTAGTCTGATTTTTTTGTCGGTTTTATCAGCAGTATAAGGGAGTTAAAGCAAGGGTACTAATAGAAACTAAGCAGCAAGAGTAATGGTCAAGTTTAACCATGGATACAGTGTTTATTACTACTATTTTTCATGAATCAATGACAGTGTGCTGTTACTTAAGGACTATTTTAAATCAATTAAATTAGCAAATTCCATTTTTCAGCGTCAAAACCGCGGGTGACGACATTAAAATTGCTGCTTAGCTGTGGTATCTTGAGCGCAATATTATCTATTTGGCATTACTTTATATATGCAAAACATTGCACAGCTTATTGCTGAAGAATTAAACGTCCGTCTTCAGCAAGTTAACGATACGATTACGTTATTGGATGACGGTGCGACCGTTCCGTTTATTGCTCGCTACCGTAAAGAAGCAACGTGTGGACTTGATGATGCGCAGCTGCGTACATTGAACAGTCGTCTTGGTTACTTACGTGATCTCAATGAGCGTCGTAACGTAATTTTATCGAGCATTGAAGCCCAGAGTAAGTTAACTCCTGAGCTGAAAGCTGCAATAAATGCCGCAGATAGTAAAACCCGCTTAGAAGATCTCTACCTGCCTTATAAGCCTAAACGTCGCACCAAAGGCTTGATAGCTATTGAAGCGGGGATAGAACCATTAGCAGATTTCTTACTTGCTAATCGCGGTGCCGATTGCGAAGTAAAAGCGGCGGAGTTTATTAATGCTGATGCAGGTTTTACCGATAGCAAATCAGTATTAGACGGTGCACGTTTTATCTTAATGGAGCGTTTTGCCGAAGATGCTGAGTTACTGCAAAAGATCCGTACCCACGTTAAGCAAAATGCAGTGCTTGAAAGCCGCATGGCTAAAGGTAAAGAGAAAGAGGGTGCCAAGTTTAGAGATTACTTTGAGCACTCAGAAAAGCTAACTAAGGTGCCATCACATCGTGCTCTCGCTATGTTGCGCGGCCGTAATGAAGGTATGTTGAGCTTAAGTATCAATGCTGATCCTACCAACGAAGCGAAACAAGCTAGCTACTGTGAAGTGATTATTGCTGAGCACTTCAAACTGGGTCTAAAAGACAGTGTGGTTGATCAATGGTTAAAGACGGTAGTGAGCGCTACTTGGCGAGTCAAAATCGCACTACAGATGGAAACTGAGTTTTTTGGCCGTATGCGAGATGATGCAGAAGGCGAAGCGATTAATGTATTTGCGCGTAACTTAGGCGACCTGCTGATGGCGGCTCCTGCGGGTGCTAAAGCCACATTGGGGTTAGACCCTGGGCTGCGAAGCGGCGTCAAAGTGGCCATTGTAAATAACACTGGCAAGCTAGTGGCACACACCACTATCTTCCCTCATGCTCCACAAAAGCAATGGGATAAGTCTGTTAGAACCTTGGCTAATTTGGCTAAAATGCACAAAGTTGAACTTATTGCGGTTGGTAATGGCACGGCATCGCGTGAAACAGACAAGTTAGCCGCTGAATTGATCACTATGGTTAAAACGGAGCTGCCAAGCTTGACCAAAGTGATGGTGAGTGAGGCGGGCGCATCTGTGTATTCCGCTTCTGAACTGGCCTCTGAAGAGTTTCCTGATATTGATGTTTCTATTCGCGGTGCAGTATCCATTGCGCGCCGTTTACAAGATCCATTGGCAGAGTTAGTCAAAATTGAACCTAAAGCGATTGGTGTTGGTCAGTATCAACATGATGTTAGCCAAAGCATGCTTTCTACTTCGCTTGAAGCTGTGGTTGAAGATTGTGTGAATGGTGTGGGAGTTGATGTGAATATGGCATCGGCTGCACTGTTGGCGCAAGTGGCAGGGCTTAATAAAACCTTGGCGCGAAATATTGTGGCTCACCGTGATGAACAGGGCCGATTTACCAATCGTAAATCATTGCTTAAGGTTGCGCGTTTAGGGCCAAAAGCATATGAGCAAGCAGCAGGATTCTTGCGGATCAGCGATGCGGAAAACCCATTAGATGCATCATCTGTCCACCCTGAAGCCTATTCATTGGTTGAAACTATCGCTAGTGCAAAGCAACAATCAGTTGCCAGCTTAGTCGGTAATAGCGAGCTGTTAACCAGCATCGATGCTAAAGACTTTATCACTAGTGATTTTGGTCTGCCAACTGTAACCGACATTTTGGCGGAGCTTGATAAGCCAGGACGTGATCCACGTGGTGAATTTAAAACGGCGACCTTTAAAGAGGGGGTTGAGCAGATCAACGACCTTAAGCCTGACATGATCTTAGAAGGTGTGGTCACCAATGTGACTAATTTTGGCGCCTTTGTTGATGTGGGCGTACATCAAGATGGATTAGTGCATATATCCTCGATGACAGACAAGTTTATCGATGATCCGCACAAAGTGGTTAAAGCCGGCGATATAGTCAAAGTAAAAGTGATGGAAGTAGACGCTGAAAGGCGTCGTATTGGCCTGAGCATGCGCTTGACTGATAAAGCAGGCGAGGCACCAAAAACAGCGCCGCGTCCTTCAAATAATGCAGCTAAGCATAAAGGGGCGAAACCACAGTCTCATAACAAAGCTAAGCCAAAGCAACCTGCCAACGCAGCGATGGGTAATGCTTTTGCTGATGCGTTTGCCAAACTGAAAAAGTAACCCACAAATTATCAGTTATAAGCCTCAACAGGTGTGATCTCTGTTGGGGCTTTTTTGTGCTCAATTTATATCAGCTCTTCGAGTTTCACTATGCTCTCTACTCACTTCCCAAAACCGCTAGACTCTCGCTGAGCGAGCAAATCTTATAGGTTAATGGGGGCAAAAATGTGCGCTATGTTAGTTAAAATGCCTGTAACTGAGCGATAACGTTTAAATAGCTTGAATATAACCTAGTAAAGGATATGTTATATCCCGCTTTAAAATTGAAACTTATTGGCGACATGGAGGTCAGAACTAATTGGAAAACGCTTCATAGAAAGCGTTAACAAAATAAATTAGGATTACCATTTTGACTCGTTCACATACTTTAGGGCCGTTTCGCCCAATTATAATCTTTGCCGCTATCTCGTTAGTGATCATTATGCTCAGTCGACTAGGGTTGGCGATTTGGCAGTTTGATCGTGTAGATATTGCTGCGGGTTGGTCACATTTATTGCTACAGGGCTTACGCGTCGATTTTGCGACTATGTGTTGGCTTTGGGGCGCCGCGGCACTCGGTACCGCTATTTTTTCTGGCGAGCATTTGGTTGGTCAGCTCTGGAACAAAATATTACGTGTTTGGCTGACGCTTGGCTTACTCACTTTAGTCTTCCTTGAAATATCAACACCTTCATTTATTGCCGAATATGGTGTTAGACCTAATAGGTTATATGTCGAATACTTGATTTACCCTAAAGAAGTGTTTTCAATGCTTTGGGCGGGTAGAAAGTTTGAATTGATCTTATCTGCGCTCATTAGTGGTGCTGTGATTTTTGGTGGTTGGAAACTGAGTGGTTACCTAATAAACCAAAAGCAAACATATCCTCGTTGGTATTGGCGTCCAGTATTGGGCGTGTTAGTGATAGGTATCGCGCTTTTAGGTGCGCGTTCAAGTCTGGGACATCGTCCACTTAACCCTTCACTTGTTGCTTTTTCGAGTGACCCTCTAGTCAACTCATTAGTGACTAACTCTGCTTACTCTTTGGTGTTTGCTATAAAGCAAATGGGCAATGAAGCCGATGCTGCCAAGATATACGGCAAAATGCCTAAAGATGAAGTGGTTAATATTATTCGACGTGAAAGCGGTAGACCGCTCTCTGATTTCTTGTCTAATGATTACCCGAGTATCTCTAGCAACACTGCAAGCTATCAAGGTAAGCCGAAAAACTTGGTCATTATTCTGCAAGAAAGCCTTGGTGCTCGATTTGTCGGTAGTTTAGGTGGTTTACCATTAACACCTAACATTGATGAGCTATCGAAAGAGGCGTGGTCATTTGAACGTATGTATGCCACCGGAACTCGTTCTGTTCGTGGTATTGAGGCGGTAGTGACAGGTTTTACACCTACTCCAGCTCGCTCAGTGGTCAAGCTAGGACGTAGCCAAACTGGTTTCTTTACCTTAGCTTCATTGTTAAAGGAACATGGTTACCGCAATCAGTTTATTTATGGCGGTGAAAGTCATTTCGACAATATGCGCAGCTTTTTCTTAGGTAATGGCTTTAGTGATATTGTTGATGAATCGGACTACAGCAATCCCAATTTTGTTGGTTCTTGGGGCGCATCTGATGAAGACTTAATGTATCGCGCTAACGATGAATTTGAACGACTGCATAAAGAGGGACAACCCTTCTTCAGTTTAGTCTTTAGCTCGAGTAACCACGATCCATTTGAGTTTCCAGATGGCAGAATTGAACTGTATGAGCAACCAAAGCAAACAGTGAATAATGCGGTCAAATATGCCGATTATGCCGTGGGAGAGTTTTTCAAAAAAGCCAAACAATCAGATTACTGGAAAGACACTATTTTTGTTGTTGTGGCAGACCATGATAGCCGAGTTGGTGGCGCAGAATTGGTGCCTATTTCTAGATTCCGTATACCGGGTCTTATTTTGGGAGAGGGCATAGAGCCTAAGCTGGATACCCGTGTCACGAGTCAGATAGACTTGGGACCGACTCTGCTATCTTTGATGGGCGTAAGTGACAACTATCCGATGTTAGGGCGTGATTTGACTAAGACTCCTGATGATTGGCCTGGACGTGCATTAATGCAGTACAACAAAAACATGGCTTACCTTCGTGGTGACGACGTGGTGATTTTGCGCCCTGAAAAGCCAGCAGCAGGCTTTGTTTACGATGTGGATGCTGAAAAGCTTCATCCTAAAACTCAACCCGATGAGATGAAAGAAACGGCTTTGGGGTGGGCGCTATGGGGCAGTATGGCTTACCAGCATGGATTGTATAGCGATAAGAAGTTGTAATCTTATACAGTCGTCAGCATATCGGGCTCAGATTTTGGCTGAGCCCGAGTTTGATAAAATGCCTCTATATGTGCACCAAAGGCGCGGTAGAACTGTAGTGTTTCATTTGGTAAATGTTTACTTTCTGCCGTTTCTTGTTTCTCTTGTGGCTGATTGGGAAGTTTGATATCACTGCGTTTTAGCGGCGAACGGTAGCTAAATAACTGCTTTAAATCGAGTGCTGGCGGACGCTTTTGCTGCTCTTGCTGAGACTGGTCTTGTTGCGAACCACCTTGCTGTTTATCCTGTACTGAACCACGCAGTTTCGCCTGCGCTTGAGCTTGCTCAGCGGTACGTTCATGTTGTGGGTTAAAGGCTCGCTCTTCATGACCTTTATTGGCTTGTGGTGGAGGTAATACTGGTGGACGCTGTTGATTATCCGTGCGCGCAGAATCAGTCGCTACGTTAGAGGTAGAGATTGGCACATTAGGATAATTGGTAACAACCAGCATAGACAATTCCATTTCAAGTCATGGTTAAATGTTAACCAATGTCGACCTAATAATAAAGCTGTTTTGCTCTTAAGTGTGTTGATAAGTTGTGCTTTTAAGCCACTCTTCCAGCTTGGTAACAAATTCTTCAGTGTGGCTGATAAATGGTGCATGAGATGCTTTTGCCAGCATGGTGTCTTGAGTATTTTCCATCACTGGCATCAGTTGTATTACTTTGCGAGGAACCAGTCCGTCAAGCTTGCCCCACAGCCTCAGCCAGGGTTGCTTTATATTGGTAGTTTGTTCTCTGATATCGACGTTAGCTAGCATCGACAAGCCCTGTTGCAGTGCTGGAAATTGCGCCTGAGGCTTGGCTAATACCCACTCTCGTAGCTGTTTAATATCGCCTTTGGCGGTTTGGCTGCCCATAGCTTGAATGGCAAGAAAACGTTCGATGGTCTTATTGAGATCTTGCTGCAACTGGCTAGCAAACTGCGCCAGAACGCTAGAAGGGATCCCCGGCCAAGACTCCTCTTCACGTGCCATAAAACAGGGAGATGAGGCAATCGTACATAAGCGGCTGACATACTGTGGGTACTTAATTGCAGCTAATGAGGCAATTAACCCTCCTAGTGACCAACCGATCCAAATAGCTGGTTGCGGCACGCTGTCAATGATCGCCGCAAGCCAGTCGTCTATTTCACCGTTAATGACTGGGCTATCACCAAAACCAGGCAGATCGACAAAGTGAAACCTATACTCAGGTAACATGTCAGGCAAAGCGTTAAATACGGCGCTATTCACACCCCAGCCATGCAGCATCACAACATCGATACCTTGACCGACAGATTTAACATGTAACTTAGTTTGACTCACGTTTCGATCCTGTCAATTTGATTTAAAATATGAAAAAGGAATTTCATTATTACTCAACCAGCCATACAGCGATGGCTCGCGGCTATGTTACCCAATCGCTGCCTAATGTGCCATCAACAGATTTTATCGAATCAAACTGGTATTTGTACTGTTTGTTTAAACGCCTCTATCTATCATGTTCCTGTTTGCTTAGGCTGCGGTAAGGAGATGCTTTTGCTGGCCGAATACTGTGGTAGGTGTCAGCAGAGCTGTCATTTAAAGGTGATCGCGGCTTGTCGCTATCATGATGGTCTAGGACATTGGGTGGGGCAGATAAAATATCAGGCTCAGTTTGCGGTCATTGAGGTGATGGTGGATACGCTTATTTGTCGGTTACATTTTTTAGTTAAGCAAGGCTTTATAAAAATGCCGCAAGCAATTATCGCTGTGCCATTACATCCTAAGCGACTAAGAAAGCGAGGTTTTAACCAAGCTTGGTTGATTGCAAAAACACTGTCAAAAAAGTTACAACTGCCGTTACTTGATGATGTCATTATTAGGCAAGCGAACACTTTGTCTCAGGCTGGACTATCGGGCACTCTGCGCCGAAAAAACCTGCTTAATGCCTTTGCTTTAATCGCTGATATTAGCCAGCAGCGAGTCGCCATCGTTGATGATGTCGTCACTACTGGCACTACAGTTTCAGAAATCTCCAAGCTGTTATCTAAGCAATATATCGATGCGCAAGTCTGGTGCCTCGCAAGAGCTGAGGCGCCTGGGCTCAATTAAAACAGTGGCAACGGCTAATGAAGCGCCGGAATAAAGTAGAGTGCATTGGCGTAAAGTTTTTCTGAGCCGAGCCAGATATTCCTAAACAATAGGTTATCAGTTAATGCTACGACCGCGCCTTTACCTCTAGACTCAACGACAATCGCCGGTGAACTCGCAAAACTACTCTGATACTCCTGCGCCATATAACCGCTTAATAGTGGCTGTGAGGAGTAGCTTGCTGCGACACTGAAGTCATTGCTTGCTTGCGCAAAACCGAGTGCTTTGTTTTTCATTACCGCTAAACGATTGCCGGTAATGCCAAAGTTCATTGGATGGCTTTTATCCAGCTTTAACTCAACAATAGCGCCACCAATCTCTTGCCTGGCACTAAAGGAGGATTTCTTATCGAATGTAAGACCTGCACCATTAAAGAGCTGCTTATAAAAACGTTCGCCCCTGAGGCTAGTCTTGAGAAAGTTGGCTTTATTGAGCCAACTCAATGCGCCTTTTTGTGCGATCACTACACCACCATCGGCGGTAAACGGACCTAGCTTTCGAGCGAATTTATCATCTAGGCTAGTGTAACTGCCGCCAGCAAGAATAATATGGCTATAGCTGCTGAGTTTGATTGCGTTTAAATCGTTAATGTCGACTAACGTTGTTGGTACTTTAAGTTGTGAGTCCAAGTAATACCAAATCTGACCAACTTCGGGTATAGAAGTCCCTTTTCCGCTAATAATGAGCGGCTTGAGTGGGCGGACAACTTTAAAATCTGGGCTGCCTAAGTCGATGCCATTAACTGAACTGCTGGAGTTTGCAGCGGTAATTTCCAGTTGCATCTGTTGGCTGAGTTTAAGTAGCATTTTATTCAGTTCACTGGCAGAGTGGCCATCTTGTTTCAAAGGTATTTGCAAGGTACCAGCAGGGAAGTCTAATTGGCGATTATTGCTTTTTATCGTAAACGGCTTGGCAGCAAATTTGACCATGACACCTTGATTAAGCAGCTGCTGCAATGCGGGTGCAGCTTGGTTTTGGCGCCAATCAATTAGCAGAGCGACGGCTTTAGGTGACCATTTAGACTGTTTAAACTTTGGTGCTGTCTGGCTCAATACGCTTAGCTCTAGCTTTACATTTTGCCGTATGGTTAAGTTTAAAGCGTGCTGTAAATTCCAAGTCGAGACGTCATAAAAAGTCGGATCGTTAAATTCCGTTCTATTATCAAATAGCGCTGTTAATAATGAACTTTGGGCTTGCTGGTCTGGTACAAAAATACTACTGTCTACATCAAATGATCCACCGCCTTGAGTGAGTGGATTGGTCAGATAGTAATACTCAATTTGGTGCTGTGATAACAGTGCCGTTAGCTGCTTAATACGTTGATTATCATTGGCTGTAGAGATTAAACGTCCAGATTGACGAGGTTTCTTTTTCTTCGGTTTTTGATGCTTATTGCTGAAGAACTCAGCTTGGTAATCTTGCAGCTCCGACTTGAGGGCTAATGCACCTTTTAAGCTTGAAATAGAGGTCGCGTACTGATTATCTATTGCTTCATCAAAACGAACCATACCATTACTTGAATCCTGCTGCTGACCGCGGGCACTAGCTTGTTCAAACAACACGCCAATTGCACCATTGATATCGGGATAGGTCGAGCCTTTGCCGTAAAAAAAGTCATCAAAAAGTTGCTGGCTAAAATAGCTCTGTTTTTTATCATCTAGTGCAGCTTGGTGATATGCTGCTAGCTTCACCGTCAATTTTTGATTTGCTGCTGGTGTTAGTGGGTGAGTGCGCTCAGGCACACCAGGCTGGAAAAAGTAAGTTTGGTTGTGACCCATCTCGTGAAAATCACCGACGTAATGCGGCTGCCAGCGGTGAAAGAGTGCAACTCTTCCTTGAGACTCGGGGTGTCTGAGAAACAACCAGTCTCTATTTAAGTCTGCTAAATAATGGTTACTTCTGCCGCTTGGCCAGCCTTGTTTATGTTCTTTGTGGTTTGGATCGCTGACCGCGACTTTGCCTGCATAACCATTGGCCCAAGTTGAAAACCTATCCATGCCATCAGGATTTTGGCTTGGGGTGATAAGTACTACTGCATTTTCCAGTAGATTAGTAACCCATTTGTCTTCACTGGTTGCCAGCATGTGGCTCAGTTTTAGTGCTGCATGGGCACCACTGGCCTCATCGCCATGTATTGAATAGGCCAGCCAAATAACAATTGGGCCTGACTGTTCGCCAAGATACTTAACTTGCTGACGTTGTTTTAGTATTTCATCTAGTTGTTGTTGATTATTGGCTGAGGTAATGACTGCTGTAAGCTGCTGACGTCCTTCATGGCTGATGCCAGTATTTTCTAACGATACTCTTGGGTTCTGCTGTGCTATCTCTTTTAGGTAGTAGTTGACTTGATCATGACGCAGTAGATGCTGCCCAAGCGGGTAGCCAAGAAACTCTTCAGGACTGGTGGTGGTCACTCCATAAAGGGGATTATCAGTCAGTCGGGTCTTTTTTGCCTCAGCGGAAACAGAGAGCAATATCAAAAAAACGAATATAAAGGTAACAGCAGTTTTCAGCATCGAAATGTTCATTATATTTATAGTATTACGCTTAAATTACCAGCTCAGCAGTGACAAAACCACAGCAAGTAGAGATAAAAAAATGTGATCAGAACTGCGTTAATTCACTTTGTGCGAGCATTAAGGGCTACAAAGCGTGGCGCAGTAAGAGTATTATAGGGCTAATTCTTACTAAAACACTCAGGTTTATCCCTGACGGAGCTATGTTTTCATGATTACCATTTCCGAAACCGCTCAGGCGCATTTTGTTAATTTGTTATCAGATCAGCCTGAAGGAACTCACATTCGAGTCTTTGTTATCAGCCCTGGCACAGCGCAGGCTGAGTGTGGTGTTTCTTACTGTCCACCAGATGCTGTTGAAGCAGATGACACCGAACTTGAGTTTAATGGCTTTAATGCCATGGTTGACGAGAAGAGTGCTCCTTTTCTTGAAGAAGCTACTATCGATTTTGTCACTGACCAGTTAGGTTCACAGCTAACGCTTAAAGCCCCAAATGCTAAGATGCGCAAAGTGTCTGGTGATGCGCCATTGGTTGAGCGTATAGAGTATGTTATTCAGTCAGAGATCAACCCACAGCTAGCAAGCCATGGTGGTAACATCATGTTGGTAGAAATTACTGAAGATGGCATCGCCGTATTGCAGTTTGGTGGCGGTTGTAATGGTTGCTCTATGGTTGATGTGACACTCAAAGATGGAATCGAAAAGCAGCTGCTTGATATGTTCCCTGGTGAATTGACTGGCGTTAAAGACGTAACTGAGCACCAACATGGTGATCACTCTTACCAGTAAGTAGTGAATCAGTAGAGAAAACGCGGCCCTGAGGTCGCGTTTTTTTATCTCTTTTTAATCTAGCACCTTTCTTAGCCTCAGCGAGTAATGAGCAGACAACGTAAGGCTGCGAGCCAGCATGAATGCACTCATTGCTGCCCATAAAGCATGGTTGCCCAGTCCCTGCAGTAGATACCAAGTAGGGAAGAACACCCCGAAGGTGGCAATAATCATACTGTTGCGCATGACTTTGCCTTGCGCCGCGCCAATATAAACTCCGTCAAACAGATAAGAGCCAAAAGCCAGTAGTGGCAAGAATATTACCCAGATAAGATAGTCATTAGCGACCTGTTGCACCTCTACAATACTAGTGAGGGCACTAATAATATTGCTACCGGCTACTGCAAAAAAAAGCGTAAAGGTGATGGCGGCAACTGCTGACCAAGCCCAGGCTAAGATCACTGACTCTTTCATCAAGCAACTGTCTTTGCGGCCGTAAGCTCTACCCACTTCAGCTTCAGCATAATATGCAATACCATCAAGTGCGTAAGAGATCAGCAGTAGTAGATTAAGCAGTACCGCATTGGCTGCAACAGTATTATCTCCTAGGCTAGCACCGTAAAAAGTCATAAAGGCAAAGGAAAGCTGCAAGCATAAGCTGCGGATGAAAATATCTGTATTGAGGCTAATAAGTTGACGGTAACTTTGCAGTGTTAGTTGTTTGCAAATCGTCATCAGTTGAAAATCGCCTAAACGATTAAGTTGACGTCTCACTAGTGTTAACGCAACCGCAAAGCCTGCCATATCTGCAAATACAGATGCCAGTGCCGCGCCACGAACGCCCCAATCTAGCCCGATAACAAACAGTACATCTAAAACAATATTGACGAGATTAGCTACAATTAATTGCCACATTGCCGCTTTAGGCTGTTGCCGACCGAGTAACCAACCAAGCATGACCAAGTTCATTAGTGCGAATGGGGTTGACCAGATCCGTACTTGAAAATATTCGCGGCAATAGCGCTCAACTTCAACACTGGCATCGGACATTGCCATGGCTAGATTAACGATTGGTAGTTGTAATAATACAGCAGTAAGACCAAACAACAGTGCTAGACTTCCAGCTTGAACAAGTAAGCGATATTGTTGTTGGGTGTCATTTGCACCGTAGGCTTGAGCGACTAATCCAGTGGTTGCCATGCGTAAAAAACCAAGTAACCATATAATTAAGGTTATAATCGTTGACCCAACAGCCACGCCGCCTAAATAATAGGCATTACTGAGGTGGCCAACGACGGCAGTGTCGACGAGGCCAAGTAGCGGCACAGTAATATTCGACAGGATCATTGGCAACGCCAGTGCAAGAAGCTGTCGGTTTTTTTGTTGGTTTAACAGTATGGCAATCATTTTAGAGGTCTAATATTTATGGTTAAAAACGTGTTACTCGCGCTGCTCGCGCTGACGTGTTTTTCAGCGCAAGCAGCGGTGATTTTGCAATATCATCATGTATCCGATGATACGCCTGCTATCACCAGTGTCACGCCTGAACAATTTAAAGAGCAGATGCAATATTTGGCTGAAAACAACTTCAATGTTGTACCGCTGTCTACAGTCGTAGCATCGGTAAAGGCTAAGCAGCATCTACCAGCCAAAACGATTGCAATTACCTTTGATGATGGATATCGAAGTATCGCAAATACAGCGCATCCTATCTTAAAGCAATACAAATTTCCCTACACGCTTTTTGTCTCAGTGGAGCCAATACAAAAGAAGTATGGTGAGATGATGAGCTGGCAACAATTGATCACGTTATCTGAAGAGGGAGCTGAAATTGCCAATCATACTTGGGGGCATGAGCACCTTATTCGTATGGAGAAGGGGGAAACTGAGCAGCAATGGCTAGCACGTATCGAAGGCAATATTTTGCGCACTGAAACGGAGATTGCTAAAGCGACGGGCCAAAACCATAAAATGTTGGCCTACCCCTACGGTGAATACAATCAACAGATCGAAAATATGTTGACTAAGCATGGCTTTGTGGCTTTTGGTCAGCAATCGGGTGCCGCTGGACCACACTCTCCTTTAACGGCATTACCAAGATTCCCGGTTGCAGGGGCTTACGCCGATCTAGATAGTTTAAAGGTCAAGTTACATAGCCTTAATATGCCAGTGATTGAGCAGACGAATAGCGATCCACAGCTGCAGTTTGGTCAATGGCGACCTGAGATCAAAGTGAAGCTGGATATGTCTGACATCAATGCCTCACAGCTGATGTGCTTTATCCAAGGTCAGGGTGCCAAAAAGCCTAATTGGATCAGTGCTGATGAATTTACCATTCGTGCAGAACTTGATCTTCCTGCGGGGCGTTCGCGCTATAACTGCACGGCACCGAGCAAGCATCAAGGTGGTTACTACTGGTTTTCGCAACCATGGGTTAGAGCCAGAGATAATGGTGAGTGGATAGCAGAATAGCTGGATATTCAAATAATGCATGGCCATAGAGGCCAAGCACATTTGTCATCATGGTCCGTTAGTTAATCCTTGTTTGATTGTACCGCTACAATGGCGGTACATTCTGCGCGGCCTGCAAATAATAACTTGATATAAAGATAGCTGATGACGGTAGTTGGCCAGATATTTTGTCATTAAACTTAGTGTATACCCATCCGACCTGAAAATGCAGGATTCAGTGGGAGTTTAATGGGCTTTAGTCAAGGCATTGATTGCAGCTAATGGTCTCTCCCTTGGTAAAATCAATAACACAGAGTAAAACCAATTAAAACCCATCGAAGAAGGGGTTGTGCAAGCCCACTTCGTTGTTGCGGCAACTTTAAATGGAATAACCATTTCCACGTTAACGCGCCTAGAATTGAACTAGCGCAACACCTCTGAAACGAGCATTTTCAAGTGGGATGGGTATACATCTCTAAGCTGATGTCGCCATGGGCCAAAAAGATACAGCCTAGAAGGTTTGCGCCTGTTACCGACTGCAAGTAACTAAACAGCTTTTCATGGCTATCAAATCCAATAAGCTGCGAAGTGGTGGAGACAAGGTGTCGCAGATCTACGACGTCTAAATTATTAGGCATTTCGTTAGAATCTAACTTTGCTTTTAAGTTAAGCATTACATTGTAGATGACTTCTGAGCCACTTGAGAGGGAATCTATTTCCGCAACCACGCAGTTTTGAACTGTACAAGCCTTATCAATCAGTTGTGATTTCGCCGTAGAGGCACCATGCACTAGCAGCTGGTCGAGTTGTTTAGCTAAGAGCGCTTTCTCAGTCAAGGTGTCGATAGGTATGTAATGCTCGACGTCGGCAAAATAATTCTTTGAGCTTATGATTGGAGCTGTGATTCCAACTTTGACTTTTTCCATTTCTACCGCAGGGTCAAACATAGACGTTCTATTTATAAAGTAACCATAGAGGACGTATTAAGGTGCAACATATTACTAAGTATGGCAATGATTAGTTTAGCCTTTTTCATACTTAGCAATCAACGCATGTACGTCATGAATAAGTGCACTATTCTTAATTTGTGGCAACTTACCTGGAGTGTCTGATTTAGGTTTGATAACAGCCACTTTCTCACCATTAGGGGAAACCAGTGCAAATGAAGCACTGTGATCGACTTGGTAGTCTTCTCCATCTCCCACCATCGCATACACAAAACCTAGGCTGCGAGTTATCGGGTATAGCTGTTTATGTTCAGCCGTTACCGCGACAAATTCAGGGTTGAAGAAGTTAGCGTAATTTAAAAGTGTATCTGTAGAGTCTCGCTGAGGATCAACCGATAGGAAGATTACTTGTAAGTCAGCATGCTCTGATAGTGACGGGTAGGCAGCTGTAAGTTTTCCCATAGTGGTAGGGCAAACATCTGGGCAGGAGGTATAGCCGATAAAAAACAGGCTCCACTTTCCAGATAAGTCATCATTAGTAAACGCTTTTCCATGCTGATCTGTCAAAGAAAATGGAGCAATGGCTTGGGGAGTGGGAAACTCAAAACTAGTCTGCAATTGCAGCTCTTTTGGCTGGCTAAATTGTATTGCCGCCCAAGCACCTGCTGAGGCGAGAATAATCGCCGCTATTATCCATGACAACTTCATTATCGTTTCTCTCCTTAAGCCAGTATTAGACCCATAAATAATGGTCAACCAAGAGCGCCATAAATAGCAGCATCAGGTGGTAGATAGAGAACTTAAATACGTTCATCGCAAGACCTGGCGTTTCATGAAACTTAAGCTGCCAGGCTTTATAGATAAAGCCAGCGCTTAATAACGTCGAGCTGACCAAATACACTGGGCCGCACATGCCAACCAGTACCGGTAGTAAACAAGCGATGGCCAGTAAGATGGTGTAAAGAAAAATACAGGTTTTAGTAAATTCAACACCATGGGTGACGGGTAGCATGGGAATATCGACTTTGGCGTACTCAGCTTTACGGTGAATAGCTAGCGCCCAAAAATGCGGGGGGGTCCAAGCAAAAATAATAATCACCAACAATAATGCGTTGCCATGAAACTCGCCGGTTACCGAAGTCCAACCCAGCAGTGGCGGCATCGCACCAGCAAGCCCACCAACAACGATGTTTTGTGGCGTTGCACGCTTTAAGTAGGCGGTGTAAACCACGGCATAGCCGATGAGACTGGCAAAAGTGAGCCACGCAGTTAATGGATTGACCAAGGCATAAAGAATAACAAAACCCAGTATCCCAAGGCCGAAAGAGAAGACCAGTGCTTTGGTTATTGATACTTTACCTTTGGGCAATGGGCGGTTATAGGTTCTTGCCATTAAGCCGTCAATGCGGCGATCGATAAGGTGATTAAATGCCGCAGCTGCGCCTGCCATCATCCCAATGCCTGTCATTCCCGCGATAAGAGGTTGCAGTGGCACTGTTCCTGGCACGGCTAGGCACATGCCTACCAGCACGGTTAAAAGCATTAAAGCGACGACTTTGGGCTTGGTCATTTCGTAATAGGCGCGCCACTGGAACAGCGGTGTTGCTGCGCTTCTGGGTATAGTTATTTGTTTTTCCATGGCTTACACCTCGTTTTGTGCAAATAGCACACTCTTAAATAGGCTGAACTCTGCTTAGTTGTATTTGTTTATCGCAGCATGTGGTTACGCTTTTCGCCATAAGGCGTAATTAATAAATACCAATGTCAGCAGCAGTAGTGCCGCCCCAGCGTTATGAGATACCGCTATCCCCAAAGGTAGGTGTAACACGACATTGCTAATGCCAAGAATGACCTGTAGCACTACTAACCCTGCTAATAACCAAGCTGCATTACGTATAGTGGTTGAATGCGCTTTAGTGATGAGCTTGAATGCCAACCAAAGCAGCATCGCCGCAGTGATAATGGCGCCAATACGATGGGCGACATGGATGGTCATTCGAGCTGAGTAATCTAAAACGCCAAACTCATAACTGGGGTGATCCCCTTGAAATGGTGAAAAAGCGGCACTGAAGTTGAGATTATCGACCCAATTGCCTTCGCATATTGGCAGTGATGTACAAGCCAAAGCGGCGTAATTAGATGAGGTCCAGCCGCCTAAGATAATCTGTAGTAACAGCACGCCAATACAGATTAAGGCAAATGCTGATAGTTTCCTCGCGGGAGCGTCACCACCAGGAATGCGTAATGGTTTGCTTCGAAGGTAGAGCAGTAAGAGCAAGGAGAACAGCGCGAAGCCGCCGATAAGGTGTGACATTACCACAATCGGCATTAGTTTCATGGTGACGGTCCACATCCCCAATGCGGCTTGAAACACGATTAATGCAGCAATAAACAGCGGTAGTTTTTTGGGAGCATCGGCTTTACGTAAGCTCATGATCAAAATGACTAGCACCATTAATCCTAAGGTGCCGGCAATATACCGATGGATCATTTCAAGCCAAGCTTTTTCTGATTCTACAGTGTGGTCTGGAAAGGCATCTTTTGCTGCTGTAAGTTCATGGCTCGCACTTGGAACCTTAATCATGCCATAACATCCAGGCCAATCAGGGCAGCCAAGACCAGCATCAGAAAGACGAGTGTATGCGCCCATCATAATAACGCACAGCGTAAAAACCAAAGTCACTTTAAGTAGAGGTTTAATATCCATTAAGTCCTCCCATGCTTTGGTTATCTGCCATAAAGAAGCGGGTATAAGCCAATCGATGCATAATAACGCACAGCGTAAAAACCAAAGTCACTTTAAGTAGAGGTTTAATATCCATTAAGTCCTCCCATGCTTTGGTTATCTGCCATAAAGAAGCGGGTATAAGCCAATCGATACATAATAACGCACAGCGTAAAAACTAAAGTCACTTTAAGTAGAGGTTTAATATCCATTAAGTCCTCCCATGCTTTGGTTATCTGCCATAAAGAAGCGGGTATAAGCCAATCGATGCATAATAACGCACAGCGTAAAAGCCAAAGTGACTTTAAGAAGTGGCTTTATATCCATTAGCCGATCCTTGAAAGCTTAAGCATCTTTCTTAAGTCAGCCACAATCGCCTTTCCCTGCATGATCTGAGCTTGATGACTGTTGGTGATAGGGTAACTCATGACCATACTCCCAAGAGGGTCGACGACGACGAAGGCTTGATCTTTGAGTAGCTGAGTCAGTGCAGTTGTTGGAGTTGCAGTCATAAAATCGAATGATTTTAGTGCTGAACTGTCACTGTTTTCATCAAGCATTATGATGGTATGAACGCGGTCTTGATTTCGACCCATTGCGATATGGCTTTGCTGTAAAATATAGAGTCTATCTAGACAAGTTGTGTCGCAAATCGCTGGCAGTTGATACAGCAGTTGCCACTCTCTAGGTTGAGGGTTTGTCATATCTAGACTTTGGTAATTGATACCCACATCAAGCAGCTGGCCTTTGTTGGTCGCTCCGCCATTGTATAGCCCAAAACTCAAAATCAATTTGGCGGCGATAACAGGTACCGCAAAAGCCAAGAGCAGTAATAACAGTGTTTTCTTGCCGTTCTTTTTGGGGGAGTTCATTCCATCTCCTCTGTATGAGTTTCACGTTACCTTTGTGGCTGCACCGCCTCGTTGGGGAGTGTCAGCATGCATTACCAATACTGCAAAGGTAATAAGCAAAACGACGGCAATCGTGAACAACTTAATATCAGTACATCCCGGAACGGCTAGGATGCATATTTTCTAACCTACATGGTCTATTCAGGCTTAGCAATAGCCAAGTAAACTTTTAATTTTTATTGATTATGTTGTTGTTTTAATTTGCGAAAAAACAAAAACAACATAATGACTCCAAATACTCCAGCCATACTGAACCACTGCACTGCATATCCTTGATGCTTTTGTGAAGATAGTGGAATCGGTTGCCATGGATGAACACGGCTGTCATCGGGAATATTGTTGGGTTGCAGCACGACTGGCGCGAGTGGTTTCTTAATTAACTGTGCAAGTTGCTCTATGTTTAAATTTTGGATCCGTATAGGTGAGCCTGTTTCAGCCATGAGCTCTGAACTCATTGGGTTCATCTGTTTTTGGTAGACGCGTCCACTTAACTGTAAGGGACTCGTTAACGCTGCAACGTTAGGCAATATTGAGCGATCAACGCTTCCAGCCTCAAAGCCTAACTCAACTAATAACCATGGTTTATCTGGTGAAACTTCAAAAGCTTGATAGGCTAAATAGCCAACTCTACCGTTAACGGTTTGGTTATCTAGTAGAAATACTTGCTGCAAAATGGGCGCTACCTGAGTACTTAGTTTATAGCCTGTTAGATTGTCATCGCCAAGTTTAGCGAGTAGTTGTTCATAGCTCAGTACGCTAGCGTTTTGTCGTTGGCTAAGCGCTGCTTGCCCATTGCTGTTTCTGCTCCGCCCGTTCAAGCTGCCAAAAACCAAGCTTGACCAAAATTGTAAACACCATCAAAGTAGAAAGTACGATAAACAACCAAATGCCTAAAGCCCCAATTTTTGGAGATTTGATGAATATGCTATTTGTTTTTAAGCTGGTTTTAGTACTACTACTGCTGTTCATATTGGTTAATTTAGCGAGAGCCCTATTTGTGATGGTTAAAGGTGAAAAGAGTGTACCCATGAGCCAATATTTAGGCCGACGAGTACTCTTTTCTGTGCTGGTGGTTATGTTACTGCTAGTGGCTTTAGGAACTGGGATTATTGCGCCGAACCCCAGACCCTATTAGTCAATCGAAAACCGTTATCTATTTGAAATTAAAGTACATAGACAAATATAAATAGGCATAGCCACACTACATCTACAAAGTGCCAATACCAGCTACCCGCTTGGAACGCAAAGTGATGTTCAGGGGTGAAATGTCCTTTCAGTACCCTGAAAAATAACACTATGAGAAACACCGTTCCTAATGTCACGTGCATGCCGTGAAACCCTGTGAGTAGAAAGAAGGTGTTACCGTAAACGCCAGATTCAAGCGTTAGCCCCATCTCTTGATAGGCATGGATATACTCTTCAGCTTGCAAGAATAAAAAGCCAATACCTAACACGATGGTTAATGCTAACCAGGCCGTTAGTGCCTGACGTTTGTTTTTTTCCAGCCCTACATGGGCAAAATGCAGTGTCACTGATGATGTTAGTAGAATAAGGGTGTTGTATAGCGGCAAACCTGTCCAGCCCATCGCTTCGGTCGTGGTACCATCAGGTGTTGTGACTAGTGGCCATACCGCTTCAAACGTAGGCCAAAGCACTTCGTGGGTCATGGCATTATTGGATGCACCGCCAAGCCAAGGGATTGCAATCATTCTAGCGTAAAATAGCGCACCGAAAAATGCAGCGAAAAACATCACTTCAGAGAAGATAAACCAGCTCATCCCTTGTCTAAATGATCGATCCATCTGTTCTGAATAGAGACCAGCCATTGATTCTGCAATAACCGTTCTAAACCAACCGAAGATCATAAAAATAATCACAGCTATTCCGGCTAATAATATATAACCGCCGATGCCGCCTTCGCTATTCAGCTCAGATACAAAGCTACCTGCACCAAATGCGATAAGAAACAACCCGATGGCGCCGATAATCGGCCAGGCACTTTGCGCTGGTACATAATAGGGTTCGTGCTTGGTCGTCATTTTAAACCTCCTTTCTCGGCTATTGAGTAAAGAGTAGTCGAGTGGAAAAAAGTTGAAATTAACTGTGTATTTGGCCTACCGTTTCTTAAGGGAAAATAATGAAACTGTTGTTCAATAAATGTCATCTTGCAGCTCCTTGCTCTACGCTACCGGCATAGCTCTTGTCGGTAATATTGTAGAGGGTATAAGAGAGGGTCAAGGTAGAGATGGAGTCCGGTAATTCTGGGTCCACATAAAAGATAAGCGGTAGATCGGCAGTTGCTGTTGCAGCTAATACTTGCTGATTAAAACAGAAGCACTCTGTTTTATTAAAATAAGCTGCCCCTTGCCCTGGAGACACCGACGGTATTGCTTGGCCTACGATATGATTCGCAGACAAATTCTTAGCAACAAAGTGAGTGCGAATAAGTTCTCCAGGGTGTACTTGCATACTGTTCATTTGAGGTTTGAACTCCCAGGGCATATCGCTTTGTACTTGGGAAACAAACTCAATGGTGACAGTTCTATTTTTATCTACCGTAACGGGCTTATAAACACTGGCGGTACTTTGAGTCTTGCCATTAATACCTAGCGTGTCGCATAGCACGTCATACAGCGGCACGAGAGCAAAACCGAAACCAAACATACCCACAGCGCCTAAAAGCAGCATGGTAATTAACTTTCGGTTTGATCTGCTCTGTGGCTGGCTCATCTTTATTTCACCTCAGGTGGTGTTGTAAATGAGTGGTAAGGTGCCGGGCTTGGTATTGTCCATTCCAATCCTTCTGCGCCATCCCATGGTTTTGCTGGGGCTTTTTCACCGCCGCGAATACATTTGATCACTACCGCTAAAAAGATCAGCTGCGATAATCCAAAGGCGAAGCCACCAATCGATACAATCTGATTCACGTCTGCAAACTGAATAGCGTAATCAGGTATTCGGCGAGGCATACCTGCCAACCCGAGGAAGTGCATTGGGAAAAACAACACGTTTACCGAGATAACTGAGCACCAGAAGTGCCAGCGGCCTAAGCTCTCGCTATACATGTTGCCAGTCCATTTAGGTAGCCAGTAATACGCTGCAGCCATAATGGAAAATATCGCCCCAGTGACTAATACATAGTGGAAATGCGCCACTACAAAGTAGGTATCGTGGTACTGGAAATCAGCAGGAGTAATGGCCAACATCAAACCAGAGAATCCACCAATGGTGAACAGAATGATAAACGCCACGGCAAACAGCATTGGTGTTTCAAAACTTATCGATCCGCGCCACATGGTAGCGACCCAGTTGAATACCTTAACTCCAGTAGGTACAGCGATGAGCATAGTGCAGTACATGAAGAAGAGTTCGGCGAACACCGGCATCCCTGTGGTAAACATGTGATGCGCCCAAACTAAGAACGACAGCACCGCAATACTGGCTGTGGCATACACCATTGAGGCATAACCAAAGAGAGGTTTACGGCTGAAAGCGGGAACAATGGCTGAGATAATGCCGAAAGATGGCAAAATCATAATGTACACTTCTGGGTGGCCAAAGAACCAGAAAATATGCTGGAACATGACTGGATCGCCGCCTCCAGCAGCATCGAAGAAGCTGGTAGCGAAGTACTTATCGGTTAGTACCATGGTGACGGTTCCAGCTAATACCGGCATCACCGCTATTAGCAGGAATGCGGTGATCAACCAAGTCCAAACAAACAGCGGCAATTTCATCCATGTCATGCCTGGAGCACGCATGTTGACGATGGTTACGACAACGTTAATTGCGCCCATAATCGAACTCATACCCATGATATGTACTGAAAAAACGAATAGAGCAGTGCTGTCAGGACTATAAGTCGTTGATAGTGGGGCATAGAAGGTCCAACCAAAGTTAGGTCCACCGCCTTCCATAAACAGTGAACTTAACAGAATGGCAAATGCAAACGGTAGGATCCAAAAGCTCCAGTTATTCATGCGCGGTAGCGCCATATCTGGCGCACCGATCATCATTGGGATCAGCCAGTTAGCTAAGCCGGTAAAAGCCGGCATCACCGCCCCAAAGACCATAACTAAGCCGTGTACTGTGGTCATCTGGTTGAAAAAATTAGGCTCCACGAGTTGTAAACCGGGCTGAAATAGCTCAGCTCGAATAACCATAGCCATTGCGCCACCTGTAAGGAACATAATGAAACTGAACCATAGGTAAAGCGTGCCGATATCTTTGTGGTTAGTGGTTAATATCCAGCGCATAATGCCTTTCGGCGCCCCATGATGTTCATCATGGTGATCGTCCTGAGCGGCAGGTGTATCTTGAGTAATAGTGCTCATTTTAATCCCTTACTTTCCGTGGCCATCAACATCAGAAGCCTGCACCGCATCACCGGAGTCATTACCCCATGCATTGCGCTCATAAGTTATAACTGCGGCTAATTCCTGCGGTGTAAGCTGCGAGCTAAAGCCTTGCATTGCTGTGCCAGCTTTACCATTGATCACAATATCTAAATGCTCGGTAACAGGTCCGGTAATGATGGGACTATTAACTAAGGAGGGGAAAGCGCCAGGCAGTCCAGTGCCTGCCGCTTGATGACAGGCGACACACTTGATCATGTATACTTTCTCACCCATGGTCATTAGTTCATCCATGCTCAAGTCATCTAGCACCGCAGCCTTAACATCCTCAACAGTTTCACTTACAGTCTCCGTGACTGTCGATGTTGCTGGGTCTGCGGCTGCGGCTGGGAGTTCTGCGGGTAATGTCACTGGTACCGCAGTAGAAGCGCCCGAGACAGCAGGGTTAGCATCATCTGAGCTAACATCTGCGGCTTGAACCGAGTCGCCGGAGTTATTGCCCCAAGCATTACGCTCAAAGGTGACCACTGCAGCAATCTCTGTAGCGGTTAGCTGCTTGGCAAAAGCTTGCATCGCAGTGCCTGGTTTGCCGTTAACCACGATATCAATATGGTCTGCAACTGGGCCTTTAATCATCGGACTACCAATAAGCGATGGGAACACGCCGGGTAAGCCTGCACCATTAGGTTGATGACATGCGGCACAGCGAGCCATGTATATCTGCTCCCCTTGAGTCATCAGCTCATCCATGGTCAAGGTTTTAGAAAGTGCTGCTTGAGCTGCTGCTTCAGCATTATTAGCAGCTTGTTTTTGAGCGATAAGCCAGTTATCGAAGTCAGCTTCCGATAGTGCTTCCACCACAATGGGCATAAATCCATGGTCCTTACCGCATAACTCAGCACATTGACCACGGTATACACCTGGTTTATCTATCTTGGTCCAGGCTTCATTGATAAAGCCTGGGTTAGCATCCTTCTTAACTGCAAAAGCCGGTACCCACCAAGAGTGAATAACGTCTTCCGAGGTCATTAAAAAGCGGACTTTGCGATTAATGGGCAATACCAGGGGCTTATCAACCTCCAGTAAATAGTGCTCACCTTTAGCTTCGGTGCCTTCTATCTGCGCTCGTGGGGTAGACATTAAGCTGTAAAACTCTACATCTTGATTAAAGTAGCTGTAATGCCACTTCCACTGCGAACCCGTAATTTTAATAGTTAGGTCTGCATCGCTTGGATCTTCCATGGCTATGAGTGTTTTGGTTGCCGGAATAGCCATGATGATAAGAATAATAAAAGGCACTACAGTCCATAATATTTCGACTTTAGTACTTTCATGAAAGTTGGCGGCGACTGCGCCTTTTGATTTGCGGTGGTTGATCATGGCATAAATCATCACGCCAAAAACAACTAAGCCAATAGCACAACAGATGTAAAGGATGATCATGTGAAGGCTATAAACCTGTTCACTGATCGCCGTCACGCCTTCTGTCATATTAAGTGGCATTTCTGATGCAAAAAGTGCAGGCGTAAATATTAGCGCCAACACACAATACAACAATTGCTTCACTAGACTTCTCCTCTGTCAACAAGACAAAGAAGAGTCACACAGTAAGTCTCTGCTCTATGTAAACTCTTCAGTTCCCAAAAAAGCAACGATGACTTCAAAGTGCACGAGTGGCGTGTCTATCGTGTCGTTATATTATGTGTCGACTATCGATATGACTTTTGTAATTTCCAGTATCTATCTACTGGTTAGTGTAACCACTTTGGCACCTACGGCTGAAATATATCAGGCCGATCTCAGTCTTCATATACTCTAAAAGGATCTACAGTCCGTACATAAAGACCGACGACTAAATCGCTCGGATATAACAAAAATATCGTTGTTATCAGTTCCTACCCTACTTGGTGTTGAAATATTGATCAAGATCACTTTTTGACTAATTTCACTCATAAGTGAAATAAAAAAGCTCTCATGGAGAGAGCTTAGAACTGTAATAGAAATAACTGCTTAATGCATTGAACTAAATAAAGAGCCTTGATTACACCTATCATCCTGTGTGTTTATTGCGCTATCAGGTAAGTGAGCGTTCGCATTTTCAATCACTATACCTAATGCTTGTGCACTTTTGGCCACTAACTGTAAGCGTCTATTATCGCGCGCATCTAGGCTATTTGCCCAAGTAATTACCGCACTCGATGTGCCGCTTGTTAGCGCTTTTTCCATTGCCCAAAGAGTTTCGATTTCATCTTTAGCATGCACCAATAAAATTCTATCCATGCGCACACCAGCCGATGCTAGCATTTGCTTATAACCAATATTAGGTGGGCTAATCAATACGATCCAGCGCCCCTGCTGACTCAATTGAGCCAACTGAGCGCTAATCTTTGTTAGCTCATTGCGCCCTTGAGTGTGAGATACCATCGTTTCTATATCTACAACTGCTTTTTTCGTCATGGTAGAGGCTGGAATATCTTGCCAAAGACCAGGGTGACGAGGGCTAACACCTAATAATTTGTTCATTGCCAATCTCCATTGCGGATCACGCCAACTGCTAGCCCTTCAATGCTTAAGCTCTGGTTCGCTAGATCTACTTCTATTGGTGAATATTCTTCATTTTCAGCATGTAGAAAGACCTTATTACCTTTCTTTTCAAAGCGCTTAACGGTTACGTCATCTTCCACTCGAGCAACGACTACTTGGCCGTTACGTGCTTGCTGACTTTTATGCACGGCTAATAGATCACCTTCGAGTATGCCAATATCCTTCATACTGTCACCTCGGACTCGCAGTAGAAAATCAGCAGAAGGGCGGAACATGGCAGGGTCAACTTTATAGTGTTGTTCAACATGCTCTTGGGCGAGGATCGGCTCACCTGCAGCAACTTGACCAATTAAAGGTAAGCCGAGTTCGACCTCTTCCGGTTCCTCTTGAGTGAGCCGAATACCTCTAGAGGTTCCCGGTATGATCTCAATACACCCCTTTTTAGCCAGTGCTTTTAAATGCTCTTCAGCGGCATTGGCAGACTTAAAGCCTAAACGTCTCGCTATTTCAGCACGAGTCGGTGGCATACCTGTGTCTGAAATGTTTCGTTTAATCAACTCTAAAATTTCTGCTTGGCGCGGTGTAAGTGGTCTCATGGTTGAACCTGTTTTTCTATACAGTACCTGTTAGTATATACAGTAATTTAATCAGTGCAAGTATTAACCAAATTAATGTAAGCATAAGTTAAATTTACATTTATATGCCGTTGCTTTAAATGTTGGGCTGTGCGACGGCAGACTGGATGGGGGAATCATTCGACTCTAGAGCTAATACACTTAACTGCAACTAAGTCATTGTTCTATAAATACACAGTAACTTCAGGTGCGGATTGTAAAGCAATTGCACAAATCGTCGAAAATTCTGGTATTCTACGGGGTTATTAGAAGCGACTAACACTGCAAGCGAATCATGTCGAAAAAAGACTCTCTTTGGTTTAAATCTTTACGCTGGATCCAGAAAAAGTTGGTACACACTATTGTGGTACCTCATGATCCTTTTGATGATCTCAATCTCGATCCAAGCAAGCCACTCGTATATGTCATGAAAACAGAATCCGTGAGTGACATCGCGGCTTTAAGTGAAATGACCGGGACGCTAGGACTTCCAAGCCCTTATGATGACTTAGAGGTCAATGGCGTGAGTGCGCCGCGTGTTGTTTGCCTTGAAGGTAGCAAACCTCTATTTGGCGAGCGGGAAAGTGCTGAGCAGTATCTACACTGTTTTAAACGTCTGTTGAGTGTGCATAAGCAAAATGCTGAATTAGATATTCAATTGGTACCGGTCAGCCTTTACTGGGGACGCACCCCAGGTAAAGAAGATGACACTATGCGCGCGGCGGTTTTGGAACGTCAAAATCCAACTTGGTTACGTAAGTGTTTGATGATCCTATTTCTTGGTCGTCATAACTTCGTCCAGTTTTCTAACGCGGTGTCATTGCGCTATATGGCGGATGAACACGGTACAGATAAGCGTATCGCCCAAAAACTAGCGCGCGTAGCTCGAGTTCACTTTCAGCGCCAACGTAAAGTGATGACCGGCCCTCAGCTCCCTAAGAGACAAGCACTTTTCCATGCTTTGCTTAAATCTGATTCGATTACTAAGGCGATAAAAGAGGAAGCGGCCAGCAAGAAAATTTCAGAAACTGAAGCTCGTGCCAAAGCAATGGAATATCTTGATGAAGTCGCAGCTGACTACTCAGACAGCTTGGTACGTATAGCCGAGCGTTTTCTAACTTGGCTGTGGAATAAGCTTTATAAAGGAATCAACATCAAAGGTGCGGAGCAGATCCGTCAGCTACACCATGATGGCCATGAAATAGTTTATGTGCCGTGTCACCGTAGTCACATGGACTACTTGTTAATCTCATATATTCTCTATTATCAAGGTATGGTGCCGCCGCATATTGCTGCTGGTATTAATCTTAACTTCTGGCCTGCAGGGCCAATGTTCCGTCGTGGCGGCGCATTCTTTATCCGTCGTAGTTTCCGTGGTAATAAGCTTTATACCGCTGTATTCCGTGAGTATTTAGATCAGCTATTTACTAAAGGTTATTCGGTTGAGTACTTCACTGAAGGTGGACGCTCACGTACAGGTCGTTTATTGGCGCCTAAAACAGGCATGATTGCGATGACGCTTAATAGCGTTTTGCGTGGTGTTGAACGCCCTGTAACACTAGTGCCCGTTTACTTGGGTTATGACCATGTGATGGAAGTGGCTACTTACCATAAAGAGTTAAGCGGTAAAAAGAAAAAGAAAGAATCTGTCTGGCAGGTATTTGGTGCAATTCGTAAGCTAGGTAACTTTGGCCAAGGTTATGTGAACTTTGGTAAGCCAATAACGCTGCACAACTTCTTAAATGATGAAGTGCCTAATTGGCGTGAAGATATCGCCCAAGATCCTGAGCAAAAGCCAACTTGGCTAACGCCAGCTGTGAATACGTTAGCTAGCCAAGTGATGACTAATATTAATGATGCGGCAGCAGTCAGTTCAGTGACGCTAACGAGCTTGGTATTACTGGCATCAGAGCAAAATGCACTAGAGCGTAGTCAGCTTGAAAAGCAACTTGACCTTTATCTTACATTGCTAAAAGAGCTGCCTTATACCGAGTACACCTCAGTCCCAGAGGGGAGTGGTAAAGATCTGGTTTCTCAAGGTCTTGAGCTGAAGAAGGTTCAAATTGAAAGTGATGCGCTTGGCGATATTATCTCCATTGATGACAGTATCGCGATCACTATGACTTATTATCGTAATAACATCATTCATCTATTGGTGGTGCCATCACTGATCGCAGCCTGTTTATTGCGTAAAGAGCGTTGCACTCGTGATGATGTTGTTTGTGTGGTTAATGACTTTTATCCGTTGCTTCAAGCCGAACTATTTATGGGTATTGAAGATCCTAAGGTCTACGCAGATAGCATCTTAGATATCTTTGTTGCGCAGGGGCTGGTGATTGAAAATGGTCATTTTGAAGTTGCCGATGATAAAGTGAATCAGTTGCTATTGCTGTCTGGCACCATCGACGAAACTATGCAACGTTATGCTATCTTATTTAACTTGTTAGCGGTGAAGCCTAACATGGAGCGCTCTGAGTTAGAGCGCGATAGCCATCGCCTGGCACAAAGGCTGGGAGCACTTCACGGTATTACTGCACCAGAGTTCTACGACAAGAAGCTATACGCTACGCTAAGCGTTAAATTAAAAGAGTTAGGTCATCTAACCGATAGCGAAGGCTGTAGTGATATCAAGCGAATAAAAGATAGAGCTAACTTGCTGCTGCGTTCATCAGTTAGACAGACGATTGTTGATAGCGTTAATGCGGAGCAAAAAGATTAAATGGCAAATCATATGAATGCGGCCAAAAACAAGGCCGAAGGAAAATCACTATTAGGCGGCGCAATGATTATTGCGGGCACGACCGTTGGCGCGGGCATGTTCTCCTTACCTGTAGTGGGCGCAGGCATGTGGTTTGGCTACTCGATGTTAATGTTACTAGGCATATGGTTTTGCATGTTGGTGTCTGGCTTGATGTTGCTAGAGACTAATCTTCATTTTGAACCTGGTTCTAGTTTTGACACTCTTACTAAAACCACACTCGGCCAATTTTGGCGTATCGTCAATGGATTATCGATTGCCTTTGTATTGTATATATTGACCTACGCTTACATTAGTGGCGGCAGCTCGATAGTCAATCACAGTCTAGAAGGTATTGGTATTAGCTTACCGCAAAGTATTGCCGGATTGGTGTTCGCTGCGGTATTGGCCACCATCGTTATCATCAGCACTAAAGCCGTAGATAGAATCACCACTATTATGCTTGGCGGTATGATCATTACCTTCTTCTTGGCCGTCGGTAATCTATTGATAGATGTTGATACTACTAAGCTGTTTGTGCCTGATGGCGAAACGAGCTATGCGCCATATCTATTGGCTGCACTGCCATTTGGTTTAGCCAGCTTTGGTTACCACGGTAATGTGCCTAGTTTGGTGAAGTATTACGGTAACCAACCAAAGACCATTATCAAGGCTTTGTTCATCGGTACCTTTATTGCCTTAGTCATTTATAGCTGCTGGTTAGTTGCCACTATGGGTAATATTCCTCGTAGTCAATTTGTCGATATCATTGCTCAAGGCGGTAATATGGGCGTATTGGTCGGCGCATTGTCTGAGGTGATCGCTAGTAACTGGTTAAACACCATGTTAACCCTATTCGCTAACTTGGCTGTGGCTTCATCTTTCTTAGGAGTGACCTTAGGTTTATTTGATTACCTTGCGGATCTGTTTGGTTTTGATGAATCTCGCCAAGGTCGCTTAAAAACAGCAGCAGTAACATTTATTCCACCGACTATTTTAGGTATTTTATTCCCGAATGGCTTTCTAATTGCGATTGGTTTTGCTGCATTAGCGGCTACCATTTGGGCTGCAATAGTGCCTGCTATGATGGCTTATAAGTCACGTAAGATTTTTGCTGAAAGTAAAGGTTTTAGAGTGCCAGGTGGTACTCCTTTAGTTGTCATAGTGATTGTCTTTGGTATTGTCACTGGAGCTTGTCACCTGTTGGCAATGGCCGGGATTTTGCCTGTATACGGGTAAGTTATACCAATTGCATTAAAAGTTTGACCATTCAGCGGGAATTCAAAACGCTGTAGGCAAGTAGTGGAATTTGAGCTAATAGTTATTCTATATCCAAATCCCATAGCGAAGCATACAGCGTTTGCCAATTTGTTTAACCTCAGCCGCACTACGTGAGCCCCTCAGTCTTTCCACTTCTGCTTTGCATTGGCTTAAAAGGGAATAACCATTTCTTTACCAATGCGCTTTGAATTGAAAAGACTGAGGGGCTCTGAACTGGCCAAATACTTAATGCAATTGGTATTACTGCTACTCGAAACGATTAACAAAAAGCCTCTTCTTAAAGAGGCTTTTTGTTTTTTAGATTTTTCAAATACTGAGTTGGTGTTTGTTGACGAAAGCGGGCAAAAGAGCGGCTAAAGCTATGGGCATTAGCGTAACCTAATAGTGATGCAATCTCGGTTGGTTCTTTTCCCTCCAGCATGTACTTGATTGCTTGATTACACAGAATATACCCAGATAGATAGGTAAAGCTAAAGCCCAGTTTTTGTAAGCGTCTTTGTAGTTGCTGCCGTGAGATCCCAAAAAGTTCGGCAACCGTATCGACATTGGGAAAACCGTAACAACGCGAATAGTTTACCATCTCGTAAAGTACCTTTGGCGTATCTGTGGGCTGGGGCATATTGAGATAGTTTTCAAGCTGCGACAGGGGAATTGAAGTTTTTAGAGGCTCTGGCACATAAGTAAAATCACCATTGGATGCTAAAAGGTCATCGATATCTAACCAAAGCTCAGTTTGGGGGGCATTCCAGGAAATAGCACAGCCAAATAAGGCCTCGGTTTCTGACTGATTAATCGGTGATCCACTTAGACGAACCTTTAAGAGGCTGTGGTTATCTCCGGCATAGTGCTTGATAGCGTTAAATAATGTCAGGGCCACTCGCAATGAATCGTGGGCTCTTGCTCGATCTTTGACAAAAGAGTTGCTGTAACACCATTTCAATATTCTTCCTGATTGTTGGGCGTAATAACTGGCGCCAGACTGAAAGCTAGCTACCCCATGATTAATACGCCTAAATGATATTGCTAAGTCTGGTGCGTTCAGAAACCAATTGCCGGGAACCTTAAGGCTAGATAACGTCAGATGTTGCTGAATTTTCATCATATAGTCAGCATCGCCAGTCAGTCGCTCAATCTGCTCTAACCAGAGTGACACTTCCGTAAAAGGGATCAGCATCATTGGATCTTGCTGCAATAATTGCGGCAGTTTAAGGGTGTCTGGCGTTAAGCCGTAGTGTGCTTCTACCCCCTTAAATACAGGCGAAAGATAGCAAGAGCGAATAAAGGCTGTATTGAGTAACATGATGCGATACCTATTGGGGAAGTGTGCTAATTGAATCATAAATCATGGTTTATTGATATCTATGTGTCACTTGTATTGTTCTCTAAGGCAAAAAAGGCAAACTACACAGCCGATACACAGTTGTGAGATTTCCCTATGAGTTTGTTCAGTATGCCATTATGTCGATACAGGGGTTGATACCGCTTTACATGGTGTCGCCGCAGTCGTGATGGTGTTGACTATTGCTGCTGCTGTTTTTGGTTTCTGGAAAATTCATGAGCTTCCCATTAACCAAGCTCATAAGAAACAACATCAACAGATAGGACTCATTACTGCGCTCACCTGGATAGGCTTTGTTTGGCACTGGGTGTGGGTGATCGCAGTGATTGTTGCATTTGTTGATAGTGATAAGGCTTTACGCCGAGTCAGAGATATCTGGCGTGAGAAAGAAACAGCAACTGAGCAAAACATGATGAAAGAGGAGCGATAAATGCTGGAAGGATTAGCTGTATGGGCATTATTCATCTATCTGCTTCGTTTAGTCGGTATGCCTTGGAATATCTATAGTAAGAGCTTTGCTTATTTAGGGGGCACTGGCTGGCTTATGTTTGTTTGGGTCGGGCTGCTTAACTACACGCCGATGGATCTATCTGGCGGCTCCTTGGTGCAATCACCTCATATTCAGCTTCGCCCTGCCAATAGTCAGATACGAGGCAAAGTTGAAAACATTTATATCAAACCTAACCAGCAGGTTGAGGCTGGACAGTTAATTTATGATTTAGATGCAGAGCCTTATCAGATAGCTTTGAATAAAGCCCTTGTGGCAAAAGAGACGGCACAAGTGAATCTCTTTTTGGCTGATGAAGATGTTAAATTGGCTCTAAAGCAACATGATGTTTCGATTGCCGATGTCAGTATTAGTGAAAATCAGCTTAGCGCAGCGAGCAAAGATTTAGCTTGGAAAGAGAAAACACTCGCTCGCTATATTGAACAGAACCGAGTTGTCCCCGATACCGTCACTAAGAGCTTGTTAGATGAACAGCAGACTGCAGTCGATCTCGCGAAGGCGCAAGTGAGTACCTATTCTACTCAAATAGAAAAAGCACAGATGGCAGAAAATACAGCGCTGCTCAATATTAAGAAGTCGCGCCTCGCTGTCAAAAGCCGTCAATCAGATTTAAATACTGAACATGAGAATGTCGCACAAGCTCAGTGGAATCTGGATAACACTAAGGTATTCGCTCCCACGGATGGCTACGTGACAAATTTTATTATGCGTGAAGGTCAGTATGTGGGAGTTGCGCCGCGCATGCAGATGTACACCAATGAAAAATATGTATTGATGCGTGTGAACCATCAAGCCATTAGAAATGTGAAAATTGGGCAAATGGCCGAATTTGCTTCGGCTGTCTACCCAGGAAAAGTCTTTAGTGCTGAAGTGGAAGGGATTATTGAGGCAACAGGGGAGTCTCAAGGACGTTTAGTCGCATTGGATGATAATGTTAGGCAAACAACGGGTCAAAACCTTAACAATAAGCACCACTTTGTTAGGCTAAAACTGACAGAAGCTGATGATTATGACATTCCTGTGGGCTCGGTTGGACTGGCATGGATCTCGGGTGCTAAGCCAATTGAATTTTTGGCCTTTCTGGATGTTATTCGTGGCATTGTGATTCGGATGAAGTCGCAGATCTACTATTTTTACTCTATATAGTTTGTAGTGTCACGCTAGCAGTTAAAGGCTACTAGCGTGACACTTAATTTAAGCAAAAACGCGATTTCTACCGTTCTTTTTGGCTATGTATAAGGCTTTATCGGCTAACTTTAGGGTTTGAGCAAATGTCAGCTGTCCATGGTGCTCTGCAACACCGATAGAGATAGTGACATTCACTGTAGTACTTAGGTTATCTTCTTGGGTGTTACGGCTAGATTTATTGCTTGTTTTACGATGTTCATTTCTGAGTACAATATCATAATCGCGAATTATACATCTGAGCTCGTTAAGATAAGGAAGCACAAATTCAACATCTCTATTGGGGAATACGATCGTAAACTCCTCTCCACCGTAGCGGTATACTTTGCCACTTCCTTTCACCTTCGTTAGTTTGCTAGCAATCAGCTGCAGTACTTGATCTCCCACGTCATGACCATAGGTATCGTTAAAGCTTTTGAAATGATCAATATCTACCATTGCAACGCTGTAGTGGCTATTGAGCGAAAGTGCCATGGTATTGAGTGCACGTCGAGAAGATAGCCCTGTTAAATCATCTCGATAGGCTAGATGGTATGACTCACTTAAAATTGCGCATAGATAAGTAACTGCCAACATACATAGCAGTATAGAAAGAGGCAGTTCACTAGGGTAATAGTAGTAGAATAGCCATATAAACAGAGTCACTACCATCATAGAGTCGATGGCAGTTTTACGCCAGGTTGCATAAATACACACCACAATACTCGAAACCCCAACAGGGACGTATATCGCAGCAAGTAAGTTGAATGCTGGCGGTAGTTCAGGCGTTGTTGGCGCGCTTAACTGTGTAATAAGAAATAGCCATGCAAACCCAAGGACAACACAAAAGGCGATGCTTACAAAGGTCTTTATTGTATGGGTAGAGAGAATAGCCCTGTCTTTATTGATTGAAAAAAATGCGATGACTAGCGTACCAGATAAAAATATATGGTCTCTCAGGTCTTCTATTGAAGTGAGTTCAGGTAAAAGACCTTGTTCATATAGGTAATAAATTAATAGGAGTACGGATAGAAAGCTTAGCCTAGCGTAATTGAATTGAAGCGCTAAGACCGCAACAATAGGATACAGGTAGTAGGGCAGCTCATTAATAGTGGGCAACCAAAGCTGCCATTTATAGGCAAAGAGTTGAGTCGCTGCAATACAGATAAATGTCATCATTACAGGTACAAAAATATAGCGAAAACTACGTGTTAATGCAGACACTGATCTCTTCCCTGATGTTAGATGAACAATATTATAGTCGATAGTGGCGGGTACTACATAAGTTGTAGTTTTACTCTTTTCGATTTGCAAGCGGGTCAATTGATTCGTTGGAAGGGCAAATATTAAAGAGGCATTTTATAAGACAAAGATTGGACAGGGATTGAAATAAGGTCTTAACTCAGTTCATTGTTAATTACCCCGCAGTCGGGGATTAGGACTGGCTATGAAAATTGATCAATATTTCCAAGGGCAGCCCTGCTGGGTTGAGTTGGAATCTGTAGATGTTGCGGTCAGCAAGCAGTTTTATCATGCTTTATTTAATTGGGATATTGTCGATATGCCGATCCCACAAGGCACATACAGTATGTTTAACTTGGAAGGCGATGATTTAGGTGCGATGTATCAGCTGCCTGACGAGATGATCACTGCGGGTGATAAAAGTCATTGGCTAATCTACTTTGCCGTAGAAAACCTAGAAAATAGTTTAATTGATGTCACAGGGGCTGGTGGCACAATTGTACTTGGCCCACACGATGTTGGTGAGGCTGGGAGTATGGCAGTCATTAGAGATTTAGAGGGGGCTAAGTTTGCCTTATGGCAGGCTAAAAATCATATTGGAGCAAGGAGAGCCGCAGAGGCGGGGACGTTATGCTGGGTTGAACTCGCTTGCAGAAAAACAAAGGACGCTAAGTCATTTTATAGTCATATATTGGGTTGGGGTTCTCGTAAGGCTGATATGGAAAATATTGAGTACACAGAATGGCAGGTAGGTACTCAAGATATTGGCGGCATGATGAAAATGACAGCTGAGTGGGGTGATATGCCAGCTCACTGGATGAGTTATTTTACTGTTGATGATTGCGATGCTAAAGCGGCAAAATTGGCAGAGCTTGGGGGGGCTGTATGCGTTCCACCAACCGATATTGCCAATGTCGGTCGCTTTGCCGTTGTGAATGATCCAGCCGGTGCCGTTTTTTCGATCATAGAACTGAGAATGAATAGCTAGACGTTTATTCTATTAAAAAGAAGCACAGTGATTAACTGTGCTTCTATAGCTATAAGCAGAAAAGCTAATTTTCGTTGTTTCCTTTGTTTAGTTTCCTACCATAGATCAGTAAGTAGATTGCGGGTATCACAAACAACGACAATATTGGCGCGGTGACCATACCGCCGACCATCGGCGCTGCAATTTTCTGCATCACTTCATTACCCGTACCGCTGCCCCACATAATCGGTAACAAGCCAAAGAAAATCGTAGCAACTGTCATCGCTTTAGGGCGAATACGCATCACGGCGCCATGGATTAATGCTTCGCTTAAGTCGTTACGATTATTGTAATTGCCAGCTTGTTTACGATCTTTGATGCTGTTGTTCAGATAAACCTGCATCACCACGCCAAACTCTGCTGCCACACCCGCGAGTGCGATCATACCGACCGAGACGGCAACCGAAAAATTGAAGTCTAAGAAGTACAGCAACCAGGCGCTACCCACAAGCGAGAATGGCAAGCTAAGCATGATGACCGAAGCTTGAATGAATGAGCTGAAAGTCATCATTAATAGCATGAAAATAACGGCTAGCATCAGCGGAACTACGAGTTTCATTTTAGCCTCAACCCGTTGCATATACTCATATTGACCGGCAAAGCTATAGCTATAACGTGCTGGTAACTGGATCTCTTTATCGAGCGCCGCCCTTGCCGTTGCAATGTACTCGCCAATTGAGGTGTTTTCTAAGTCAACAAACACCCAACTGATCAATCGGCCATTCTCACTGGCAAGCATTGGCGCACCGTCGCTAACGGTGATGCTGGCCAGATTTCCTAAGGGTAAATATTTTCCAGTCTTTGTCAGTACGGGTAACTCTTGAAGTTTCTCAAGGCTGTCACGTAACTCGCGCGGATAACGGATGTTGATTGGATAGCGCTCTTGTCCTTGAATTGACTGACCTACCTGCATTCCACCAATCGCCATCTGTACCACGTCTTGAATATCTTTGAGTGTCATACCGTAACGAGCCGCATTTTTAAGATCAGGCTCAATATCGATGTAACGCCCACCACTGGTTCGTTGGGCAAATGCTGACGCAGTTCCTGGAAGCTTACTGACTACCGCCTCAATCTCAGTGCCAATTCGCTGTAGTTCATCAATATCGGCGCCAGAGATCTTGATGCCAACCGGGGTTCTTACACCCGTTGATAGCATGTCGATACGGGTCTTGATCGGCTGAACCCACGCATTAGTCATTCCAGGGACTTTTACGGTTTTCTGCAGTTCGCTAATGATCCCCTCTAAAGTCATCCCTTCACGCCAAGTCTCTCGTGGATTGAGCATGATGGTTGTCTCTAGCATGGTCAGTGGGGCAGGATCGGTTGCTGTCATTGCGCGGCCGACCTTACCAAATACACGCTTAACTTCAGGTACTGTTTTTATGAGCCTATCGGTTTGCTGCAAAATCTCCGCCGCCTTACCTGCACTTACACTTGGCAAGGTGGTTGGCATGTAAAGTAGATCGCCCTCTTCAAGTTCAGGCATAAACTCACTGCCCATCTTTGTCATCGGGTAGGTTGCGCTGCCCAAGGCAATGATCGCCAGTAAAATGGTGATTTTTGGGAAGCGTAACACTAAGCGTAACAGTGGCTCATAGATGGCAATTAACACTCGACTGATAGGATTTTTCCTTTCGTCAGGGATCTTGCCACGTACAAAGTACCCCATTAATACTGGGATCAAGGTGATCGCCAGTATCGCACTTGCTGCCATAGCAAATGTTTTGGTAAATGCCAGTGGATGGAATAGACGACCCTCTTGCGCTTCCAGTGCAAATACGGGGACAAAGCTTAAGGTGATGATCAGCAGACTGAAAAATAGTGCCGGCCCAACCTCAACAGATGCTTTACGAACTAACTCCCAGTGTGCATCACCAGTGGGGACGGCACCGTTATGTTTTTCCCGATAATGCTCTAGGTGTTTGTGGGTGTTTTCCACCATTACAATGGCGGCATCAACGACGGCGCCGATTGCAATCGCTATCCCCCCAAGACTCATAATATTGGCATTAACCCCAATAAGATTCATCACAATAAAGCTTATCAGAATAGAGATTGGCAGAGAGATGATTGCTACCAATGTAGAGCGGGCATGTAGTAGGAAAATCAGGCAGATAATGCCGACCACTAACATCTCTTCCAATACTTTATGTTTGAGGTTATCGACTGAATTAAGGATAAGCTCAGAGCGATCGTAAGTGATCACTAACTCAACCCCATCGGGCAAGCCATTCTCGATCTGCTTTAGCTTCTCTTTAACGTTATTGATGGTAGCAAGGGCATTCTCGCCATAGCGCATCACCACAATACCACCGACGACTTCACCCTCACCATCTAACTCGGCTATACCTCTACGCGCAGCTGGGCCGGTGCGTAGCTGTGCAACGTCCTTCATCAACACTGGTATACCTGATTCAGAGACGATGCCAAGTGGGATCTCCTCAAAATCGGCCAAGGTTTGGCGATAACCTGCAGAAGTGATCATATACTCAGCTTCTGCCATCTCGATGACAGAGCCACCGGTTGAGCTATTGGAGTTATCTAATGCATTTTTAACTGTCATCAAATCAATTTGATACAGAGCTAATTTATGCGGATCGACAATGATCTGGTAGGACTGTTCCATACCGCCGATTGTGGCAATTTCAGACACGCCCTCGACACTTTGCAGCTCAAGTTTTAAGAACCAGTCTTGCAATGAGCGTAGCTGGGCTAAATCATGCTGCCCCTTGCGATCAACGAGAGCGTACTGGAATACCCAGCCCACTCCCGACGCATCAGGCCCAAGTGTCGGAGTGACACTTGCTGGTAGCTGTCCTTGGGTTTGCGATAGGTACTCTAGCACTCTCGAGCGCGCCCAATAGATGTCGGTGCCATCTTCAAAAATGATGTATACATAGGAGTCTCCAAACATGGAGAAGCCGCGTACTGTTTTTGCACCGGGTACCGCCAGCATCGCTGTCGATAACGGGTAGGTGATTTGATCTTCAACCAGTTGTGGTGCTTGCCCTGGATAGGAGGTTTTTACAATCACCTGCACATCAGATAAGTCTGGTAGCGCATCTAGTGGTGTCATGCGCATGGCTTGATAGCCGATTAAGGCGATAACAGCAGTCAGTACTAACACCATTACACGTTGTTTAATCGAAGCGCTAATAATTTTCTCTAACATGATAGCCTCCGATTAGTGGTTTGCATGTGGATCGCTAGCAGCTTTTTCACTGCTGTTGCTACCACTTAGGCGCTGTAAGCTGCCTTGAATACTCGCCTCTGAATCAAGCAAGAACTGGCCTGATACAATCACTTTATCGCCAGCTTTTAAGCCTTCGGTGATCTCAGCTTTCCCCTGAGCTATCATGCCGACCTTGACTGAGACTGAGGCAAACTTATTGTCATCACGCTGCACCACCACTCTGTTTTCTCGGCCAGTAAGAATTAACGCTTCTGTTGGGATCGACAAGACGTCTTGCTTAGGACCACCAAAGAGTTTCACATCAACTAATGTCCCCGGCTTAAGCAGCTTTCCTGGGTTGTCTAGCTTTACGCGGACTCGCATCGCGCGCGAAACGGGATCGAGTTCAGGGTAGATATAGTCAATGGTTGAATCCAAATCGAACAGGCCTTGTGCCGCTGAGGTTACCTCAACAGGGCGGCCTTGTTCGAGCCAGCTTTGTTCGTTTTCAAACACATCAGCAATGACCCATACACTACTTAAGTCGACGATTTCAAAAAGGGTGTTCCCGGGCTCAACATACATACCATGGCGAACCGATAGCTGACTGACAAAACCATCTTGATCGGCATAATAGGGGACCCGATAAATAGTTTCGCCTGTGCGTTCTAATTGCTTGATGGTATCGGAGCTAACGCCTAGCAGTTCGAGGCGTAAACGGGCTTTTCGCAGTAGTCCGGCGCCACGGACTTTATCTTGCTTGAGATAATCCATCGCCTGCATGTAATCGTCCTGGGCGTTAACCAGCTCTGGTGAATACAGTTCATAAAGCAGTTGCCCTTTTTTCACTCGTTGACCTACTGTGTGCACCATTAAGGTTTCCAGCCAGCCGCTGACTCGGGTGTGAGCATGACCTATGGTATTTTCATTGTACTCAACCGTGCCTATGGTTTTGACCAGCTTCCACAATGTGCCCTTAGTGACTTGCTCACTGCGCATACCTAGTGCTTGTTGCATGCCACCTGACACACCAACGACGACTTCTTCACCAACGCCGCCTATGGTCACTTTTTCCAGATTCATGCCGCAGATAGGGCAAGTGCCTGGGACGTCTGAAACCACATGGGGATGCATAGGACAGACATATTTTATATTGCCTTCACCACTGCTTTTCTCAGCAGGTATTAATGTCGGTTTGGGCTGACTTAATACCTGATCAGCTTTGCTCTGTGGCTCTGATTGGTTTGTGAGCTCTGTTGCTGAGTGATTGTGTCCTGCATGTTCGTCTATTTGATTCTCTTCCTCCTCTTCCTTAACGAGGAACATATTACATTTAGGACAGCGACCAGGTTGGTGACTGGTCACTTCAGGATGCATGGGGCAGTAATAGTCTTTATTTGCTGCCGTAACGGTTTGCTCTTCGATAGAGGGGTCGCCTGCTTGCTCATCTTTAACGAGGAACATATTGCATTTAGGGCAGCGACCAGGTTGGTGACTGGTTACTTCAGGATGCATGGGGCAGTAATAGTCTTTATTTACTGCCGTAACGGCTTGCTCTTCGGCTGAGGGGGCTTCTGCTTGCTCATCTTTAACGAGGAACATATTGCATTTGGGACAACGGCCTGGTTCGTGGCTCGTTTCTTCAGGATGCATGGGACAGTAGTAGTGCGCATCAGTTTGCTCACTTTTTACTGCTGGCTGTGATTGTTTTTGTTCAAGTGTTTGGCTATAACCTGCCATTGGCGCCGCAGCAACCAATAATCCCAGAGCACAAACTGCATTGTTACGAAATTTTTTTACTTTAAATAAACTCATAATGCCTTATCTCCACCCTAGCTATTAGTGATGCATGTGATTCTTTTTATCTGCGTTATCGCTTTTCGCAATAGGCATTAGATCCATACCGCACTTAGGGCAGCTATCACCCTCTTTACCAGTAATCGCAGGATTCATTGGACACGCATGAGTATCGGCAGTCATCTTATGATGTTCGCCTTTACCCTTGTGTGGGCATGAGTCGCAGCTTTTAGCTTCGGCGTTTTTGGCTTGTAGCTCCATGCCACATTTCGGACAGCTATCACCCGCTTTGCCAGTAATAGCCGGATTCATTGGACATGCGTGAGTGTCAGCAGTCATCTTATGATGTTCGCCTTTACCCTTATTTGGGCATGAGTCACATTGATGTCCAGCAGCTTTTACTACTTGTAAATCCATGCCGCATTTAGGGCATGAGTCGCCTTTAGCGCCTGTTACTTCTGGGTGCATTGGGCAAGCGTAACTTTGGCTTTGCTCTGCGCCATGATCATGCGCATGAGCGGATACCGACGGTGCCCAGGTTAAAAATAAAAAGGTAGTTAATACCATGCTAATAAAGGTTTTCATAAATCAACTCCATCAAAGAGATGGCCGAATGCTGTAAGTGCTAGCGCACCGGACAATTAACGGCATAAATAATTGCTTAATAAGAATAAATAGCGTTTTTAAAATACAGAGACGGGGAGTCTCAGACTAGGCTATTGGTGGTCTTAAATCTTGTGGCAATGAGATAGAGTGGAAATGAGGCATAGGAGTGGCCGTTACAATATCGGTGGTGTTATTGCCAGGCCATGACAACACACTAAACAGAGTACCTGTTACTGAAATAACCAAGCAATGGTTGCAATCACTCAGGCAGGATCCTTTGCCGTTACAGCAATGCTTTGAGTTGCCGGGAAGCATTTGCATATTCTCGTCGGCATCACAGCAATGAGTATCGCTATCCATTTGCATTTGGTGGCATTCAGCCCCATCTTGCATGTTCATCATTGGCATCTCTTCTGCCATGGCATTCGGCACCATCAAAGAACCATTAGCTAACAATAGCTGACTCAGCAATGCGAGCAGCGTAATGGTTAGTAATGTATGACGGCGAAGTATGCTAAGCATGATAATCCCAAGTGGTGAACGTTTTTAGTCTAACACAGCAATGAAGTGACACATTGATAAAGTTCACAAAACGACTCTATCAATGTGATAATAATCCTATTTAACAGGATTTACTTTGACAATAAAAGCTTAGTCATCAACTGGCTGTGAGTCATTAAGGCCACTTGTTTTTCGCTACCGCCTTCATCGGTGAGCTTAATATAAGGTGAGTTAATAAACTGATAAGCATCCTCTTCAGAAAGGATCTTAGGAGTGATTGCTTTATAGTTAGCCGCAGTTTGTAAGTCAATATAGAGATATAAAGGCTCAGAACGTACCCAGCTTGAATCCTCCGCATTAGATTCAAACAAGTCTCTATACTGTAGTTCAATTAAGTTCTGCCCATTTTCCAATTGCAGATAACGGCTATCTACATTGTTTAAGCCATTCACTCCGATAACTTCAAGTGACTCTGGAAACGAAACTGAGGCTGCCATGCTGCTAAAGCTAGCTATTGAAAGTGCGATAACGCTGATAAATTTTTTCATATTAAACTCCAAATAAAACCAATAACCATGGGCTCATTGCCGATGGAATAAATACTAATGAGATATTGCTTACTTAAAACGAGTATTTGAGGTTAAACGTGGAGCGAGATAGGCGGCGGGTTAATCAGAGATTGCTCTGCAGTTTGAGGAGCCCAAAATACAGTTTGTAGGCTTTGCCCTACCGCAGGAGGGGTGAGATTAAGTTGGCTTTGTTCGATAATAGCTGGAGTATATAAACAGTGCGCTACACAACCTCCCGCCCCTAATATTTCACACAATGTATCGCAGTCGACCATAGCGGTATTCAAAGCGGCAAGACTATTATCACAGTTAGCTGAATCTTGTCTGTGGTGTTCTTTGGCGTCGAAACGCATCGCTGCCATTGGCTGCTTCGTTATCTGTTGCTTAACTTCTTGTTGAGCATGGGAGCTGGCGTGCAAAAATTTAGGCATTGCCATCGCTGGTGAAAGCAAAAATTGCCCTACCAGTGAGATGAGTAATGCTAAATATGCAAACCGTTTGTACATGTTCAACCTGTGCGAATTAATATGTTGTAATCAGATAGACCCACCTTTTGAGGAAATAGTTTCAAATGATTAATATTTTTTTAAATATTTAATTCAATTTGAGATCTAAAAAAAAATAAATGAATTTGCTTAATTACGGCCTTATCAACCTGATAGTGCTAAATCCTTGCGGTGGGCATGGCTTTAAGCTAACTTTAGTAAAAGCGCATATATATTGAACAAGTTTTGATTCTGATGAGAGAGTTAGAGCCATGTCTCATTTTACGCTTTTAGTTCCAGATCAATGAGTAATAATTGGTTTATAATAAGCCGCATAAATAGCGATGAAGTAAAACTTACATCGATATAAAAATTAAACTTTGGAGATGTGTGATGAACTGGCGAGCACTTTTTAAACCCAGCGCAAAAATTTCGATTCTGGCATTACTAGTCGTCGGTATCGTAGTCGGTGTAGTTGGTTATTTTGCTACACAACAAACTTTACATGCGACAAGTACAGATGAGTTCTGTATGAGCTGTCATAGCAATCACTCATTGAAAGATGAAGTACTTGCTTCTGCTCACGGCGGAGGTCGCGCTGGTGTAACTGTTCAGTGTCAAGACTGTCACTTACCGCACAACCCAGTTAAGTACTTAGTTAAGAAAATCATCGTATCTAAAGACCTATACGGTTACCTAACTATCGACGGTTTCAACACTCAAGAGTGGTTGGATGAAAACCGTAAAGAGCAAGCTGACCTAGCACTTAAGTACTTTAAAGCTAACGATTCAGCTAACTGTCAGCACTGTCACACTCGTATCTACGAGAACCAGCCTGATACAATGAAGAAGATGGCGAAGAGAATGCACGCTAACAACTTCAAGAAAGACGAAGACAAGCGTAAGACTTGTGTCGACTGTCATAAAGGTGTTGCTCACGTTTACCCAAAGGGTAAGTAACTAGCAACGTCCTCTAGCTGCGAGCGGGATGAGACGCTCGTAGCTAACTAAAAGCCCCGTGTTCATTGTGAACATGGGGCTTTTTTGTGGCTGATGTATAGCGGGATACTACTGAGACGGATAAGCTGGTTAAAGCCAAGGTTAAGAGGTGATTACAGCTGAGGCGAAAAACGCTTAGAGCTAATATTAATGAGTAATACCAATCAGTATAAAGATTTATACCAATTTGCATTAAGTATTTGAGCAGTTCAGAGCCCCTCAGTCTTTTCAATTCAAAACGCATTGGTAAAGAAATGGTTATTCCCTTTTAAGCCAATGCAAAGCAGAAGTGGAAAGACTGAGGGGCTCACGTAGTGCGGCTGAGGTTAAACAAATTGGCAAAACGCTGTATGCTTCGCTATGGGATTTGGATATACGACTAAATGGTCTATTTTGTTCCATACAAAATAAGACATTCCGGCCCTCCTTGGCGGTCAGATTTAGGAGGTACGAGACCAAGGATGGTCGAAGGTAGAATTATGCAGGAGCAATTATCGAGAGCGAAGCAGGATGCCAGAGCCGAGAATAACTATTAGCTCAAATCCCACTACTTGCCTGCAGCGTTTTGAATTCACGCTGAATGGTCAAACTTTTAATGCAATTGGTATTAATCGTTCAGCGAGAGTTTAGCCGCTTTGAGGTAAGGTCATTAAATACTCCTCGGTAACTGCTCCTGCGTTACTCTACTTCCTATATACCCATCCCACTGAATCCTGCATTTCAGGTCGGATGGGTATATCCATAAAGTCGTGCATTAATTATATTCACCACATTTGACCTCCAGAGATGGAGAGAATGCCTAAGCATGTCAGGAACATGCTTAGGCCATGTGGTTAGCAATGAATGAAGGACATAATTAAACTAGGTTCAAGTTCACTAGTGCAGCATCAAAGCCGCTAACACTCGCCTGTTAGGAGTATTTTTGGTTATTACTCACTTTGAATTAGCCTGCCTTGAATGAGTTCGATAAAAAATTCTCAGTAGATCAACTTCTTATACTGATTGGGAGAAGGCGGAAAAATAGAAACAGCCAAGTAAGGAAAGACAGGTTAGAGCTAAAACAGCAAACCAAAGAAGGCATAACTCGTTTTGTTTTCTTTGGTTTACTGTTGGCGAAGTGCTGATGTAAGCGGGTTCGCAGTTATTATCGAGGACTATCTGTTTTAGCTTTTTTGCTTATCTAAAACTTGTTGGCGGTATTGCAGCAGGCTAAATACACCAAACATAAACACCTGTAGGTAATCCACTTTCTTTAACGGTAGCAGTTGATTGAACAAAGTATGAAAAATAATAGTTTGAAAGCAGTGCATAAACACTGTGACAGCTAGCAGGATATTTAAAATGACTGCGATATTGCCTTCAAACGGTGCAACTAGGTTATAGAACATCATCAACCAAGCAAAAGCGGTCGCCAACTTACCGGCTATTAAAACCCATTTCATCAGAGGTCTTCCTCGGTATTATCTTGTTCAAGTGGACAGTACTGATATAGGCGGTAGATCACTTGTCCTGCTGATTTTTCTTTCAGCAGTGTCCAGCTTGCAGGTACCTCAAGCAGTGTTAGTTCAGCTTCTGTTTCAACATAAATCAGTGCATCAGGCAGTAACCACTGTTGTTGAGCTAGTAGCTGTATGCTTTTATCAGCGAGTGACTTTCTAAAAGGCGGATCCACAAACACGATGTCGAAGCCTTTTTCTGGAGAATTAGCTAACAGTTTCAGGCTGTCTCCCTTAATCACGTCAGCATCGTTACATTTTAATGTGGCTAGGTTTTCAACTAGTTGCTTAGCAGCTTGAGGTTGCAGTTCAAAGACTCTGGCATAAGCCGCATAACGTGATAAAGATTCCAAACTGAGCGCGCCACTGCCGCCAAAGCAATCTAATACTCGCGCACCACGCACGTCATTAGCTATCCAGTTAAACAGGGTTTCACGCACGCGGTCGGTCGTGGGGCGCAGACCTTCAAGATCGTGAATAGGCAATTTGCGCGATCGCCACTGGCCAGAGATGATCCTGACTTGGCCGCTTGAGGGTCTTTTTTTGACCATGGTGTCCTCGTGATTTTGCCTTGTGGCAGAAAGTGGTAGACTATAGCGTCTGATTTAAGGTCGTTATTTTATATCAAAGCACAGCTAAAAGGTAACAAGCCGTCGTTTGGCTGTAGTTCGGTTGCACTTTTGTTGTTTTAATCAGCGTAATCTTGACTTGTTTTTGATATAACGTCCTCCACCCTAACGTATTTATGTACAGTTATTTGAGCATCGGTAAAACACATGGCAAAGAAAGGTTTTTTTTCCTGGTTCCGCAAAGATAAATCTAAAGAGCAATCGCAAGAAGTCGAAGCGGAGTTGAATGTTTCTACTCCAGCAGAAACTGAGCAGGTTGATACGGCGCATGTTGACGCCGAACGTGTAGCCGCTGAGCAGGTAGAAGCTGAAAAAATTGCTAATGAACAAGCCGCTCAAGCCGAAGCTGAACGTCTTGCCGCTGAGCAAGCAGAAGCAGAAAGAGTGGCTAGTGAGCAAGCCGCTCAAGCCGAAGCTGAGCGCCTTGCCGCTGAGCAGGCAGAAGCAGAAAGAGTGGCTAGTGAGCAAGCCGCTCAAGCCGAAGCTGAGCGCCTTGCCGCTGAGCAGGCAGAAGCAGAAAGAGTGGCTAGTGAGCAAGCCGCTCAAGCCGAAGCTGAACGCCTTGCCGCTGAGCAGGCAGAGGCAGAAAGAGTGGCTAGTGAGCAAGCTGCTGAAGCTGAACGCCTTGCCGCCGAGCAGGCAGAAGCAGAAAGAGTGGCTAATGAACAAGCCACTCAAGCTGAAGCAGAACGCCTTGCCGCTGAGCAGGCAGAAGCAGAAAGAATTGCGAGCGAACAAGCTGAACAAACAGCAGCTGAAGAGCAACAACCAGAACCTCAAGCTAAACCAGTAAAAGAGGGGTTGTTTGCTCGACTTAAGCGTGGCTTAAAGCGCACTAGTGAAAGTATCGGTAGCGGTTTTGTTGGGATCTTTAGCGGTAAGAAGATTGATGACGATCTGTTCGAAGAGCTAGAGGAGCAATTGCTGATTGCTGATGTTGGCGTAGAAACCACGACCCGTTTGATTAAAAATTTAACTGAACAAGCCAGCCGTAAACAGCTTAAAGATGGTGAAGCGCTCTATGATCTGATGCGCGATGAGATGCAAAAGACGCTAGATCCTGTCTCAGTGCCACTTATCCCAGAAAATGCCGATGGCCCATTTGTTATTTTGATGGTGGGTGTTAATGGTGTAGGTAAAACCACCACTATCGGTAAACTCGCCAAGCAATATCAAGCACAAGGTAAGTCAGTGATGCTTGCTGCGGGGGATACCTTCCGAGCTGCTGCGGTTGAGCAGTTGCAAGTTTGGGGTCAACGAAATGATATCCCTGTGATAGCACAGCACACTGGCGCCGATAGTGCTTCTGTATTGTTTGATGCATTACAAGCTGCCAAAGCGCGTAAAGCCGATGTGTTGATAGCAGACACCGCAGGCCGATTGCAAAACAAAGCACATTTGATGGACGAGCTAAAGAAAGTCGTTCGAGTGATGAAAAAACAAGATGAGTCTGCGCCACACGAAGTGATGCTGACACTGGATGCGAGCACTGGCCAGAATGCCATTAGCCAAGCACAGCTTTTCCAAGAAGCGGTTGGCGTGACCGGTATTACCATTAGCAAATTAGACGGTACCGCAAAAGGTGGTGTTATTTTTGCTATTGCAGATAAATTTGGTATCCCTATTCGTCATATCGGCGTAGGTGAGCAGATTGACGATCTTCGTACATTTGATGCCAAAGACTTTATTGAAGCGCTATTTAGTCAATCAAAGGACGACACAGAGACAAAATAACGTTAGCTTATAAACCTTTAATAGCGATATCGACGACTAAGAAATAAAAAATGATTCGATTTGAGCAAGTCAGCAAAGTTTATCCCGGTGGCCAGAAGGCCCTTTCGGATGTGAGCTTTCATTTAAAACGCGGTGAAATGGCGTTTCTTACTGGTCACTCTGGTGCTGGTAAGAGTACCTTGCTCAAATTGATCACTGTAATAGAGCGTGCTAATGGCGGGAAAGTGTCTATTAATGGCCATGATATAGCCAAAATTCGCCGCTCTCAGGTACCTTATCTGCGTCGCGATATCGGCATGATTTTTCAAAATCATCACCTGCTAATGGAAAAGACGGTCTTTGATAATGTCGCTTTGCCGTTAATCATTGAAGGCTTTTCCCATGGCGAGATCCGCAAGCGTGTGGCTGGCGCACTGGATATGGTTGGCCTTTTTGGCAAAGAGCGTCATAAGCCTATTATGCTATCAGGTGGTGAGCAGCAACGTGTCGGTATTGCCCGTGCGATTGTGAATAAGCCGCCATTGCTATTAGCCGATGAGCCGACGGGTAACTTAGATCCTAAGTTGTCGATGGACATATTACGTTTATTTGAAACCTTTAATGATTCAGGCACTACGGTACTCATCGCCACCCATGATTTAGGGCTTATTGCGCGCATGAAATATCGCACTTTAACGCTTAAGCAGGGTCGTGTGCTTGGCGCTCAAGAGTTAGATCACACCGATAGCTTAAGTGCCTACTGAGAATGATGATGAATAAGCAACCTCAGTTAACCCGCAGCAAACTACCCATCTCTGGTCAAATAGTGATGTTCTTCATTCGTCATATTCAGCATGCTATGGCAAGTCTTGGTGAGTTGTGGCGTAACCCTATTTCATCTGTAATGACAATGGCGGTGCTAGGGGTCAGTCTTAGCCTACCAGCGGCGCTGCAAGTGCTAGTCAAAAACGCTGAAACGATCACGCAGTCATGGAACAGTGCTGCAGAGATCTCACTGTTTGTTGATGAAGGTCGCAGCGAGAAGAGCATTCAAAGCTTAATCACACGCCTCAAAGTCTATCCTGAAGTGGCTGAGGTGAACTACATTAACCGTGAGCAGGCGTTAGAGGAGTTCCAGCGACTGTCAGGTTTTGGTGAGGCGCTATCCTATTTAGATACTAATCCTCTTCCAGCTGTGGTGATGGTGACTCCGAGTCTGAAATACTCCAGCCCAGAAGGGGCAAGAGAGTTATTGAGAAAGCTTGAGCAAGAAGCTGAAGTTAGCTTTGGCCGGTTGGACATAGAATGGCTTGAGCGTTTACAGGCTGTGGTGCGACTACTCGAACGCACCGTTTTGGCGATAGCCGCACTGCTTGTGTTAGCAGTCGTGCTGGTCATTGGGAATACGATTCGGCTCGCGATTATGAATCGTCGTACCGAAATCGAGGTCATGAAGCTCGTTGGGGCGACAGAAGCCTTTATTCAGCGGCCATTCCTTTATACCGGAATTTGGTTTGGCATCATTGGTGGCGTATTGGCATGGATGATCATTAATCTACTGGTATGGTACCTAGACTCCGCCTTGGCAGAGTTACTCGGTTTGTATGGCAGTCAGCTACATATGGAATCATTGACGATCACTGAACTGGGCCAGTTAGTACTGTTAGCGTCCTTCCTTGGTTGGCTGGGTTCATACCTTTCTGTTAGGCAACATTTACGAGCCATCGAACCCTCTTAAAGGTTGTCATCCTTTAGTCAAAAACATGAACTATCCTTCATTTGCGTTGTCTTTATGTAAGTGTAAAATCCAATTCTGTACTGATAGGTATTACATATTAGATAACGCCGATGGTTGACATATTTTGTCAATTAGTCGATAGTTCACAGTCCATCTTGTTAAGAGGTGGATTTTTAGGTTTAGTTAGACTGTAGTATTGGTAATAAGTAGTAGGAGCGTGAATGACTGATCAAACGCAAACAATGGCACTAATGGTTCCTCAAAGTAGTGGAAGCCTCGAGTCTTATATTCACTCAGCGCACAGCATCTCTATGCTGGATGCGGAGAAAGAGCATGAGCTAGCGAAGCGTCTACAGGAAACTGGTGACCTAAGTGCTGCGAAAGAGCTGATTATGTCGCATCTGCGCTTTGTTGTGCATGTTGCCAAAGGCTACTCTGGTTACGGTCTACCGCAAGCCGATTTGATTCAAGAAGGTAATATTGGCTTGATGAAAGCCGTTAAGCGTTTTGACCCAGATGTGGGCGTACGCTTGGTATCATTTGCCGTGCATTGGATCAAAGCTGAAATTCATGAATATGTGCTTAAAAACTGGCGCATAGTTAAGGTTGCAACCACTAAAGCCCAGCGTAAGTTGTTCTTTAACCTTCGTAAAACTAAAAAGCGTCTCGGCTGGTTTAGTGATAACGAAGTGGGCATGGTAGCTGAAAGCCTAGGTGTTTCTAAAGCTGACGTGACCGAAATGGAATCACGTATGGCTGCACAAGATCCTGCTTTTGATTTAGCTAGCGATAACGATGATGAGCAAGATTATGCGCCTATGCATTACCTTGAAGATCATTCATCTGACTTAGCTTCTCAAGTTGAAAATGACAACTGGGAACAAAGTAATCAAACGCGTCTGCTGTCAGCTATCAAGACTCTTGATGAACGTAGTCAGCATATTCTCCAAGCTCGCTGGTTAAACGAAGATAAAACCACGCTACAAGAGCTAGCAGCAACCTATCAAGTATCGGCAGAGCGTATTCGCCAACTTGAAAAAAATGCGATGAATAAATTGAAAGGACGAATGGAAGGCTAAGGCTTTTTGTTGGTGCTTTAAAGAAAACCTGCTTAATAGCAGGTTTTTTTATGTCTGGAACATTTATGCCAAAAAACCATGGATGGATATTTTTTGGCTTTATGTCTGGAACATTTATGCCATAAGCCCATGGATGGGTAGCTTACGGCTTTATGTCTGGAGTATGTGCTCCAGACATAGGTTTTTAAAATCAAGCTGCGCTTGACCAACGTCGTGGGATTCCATCCCACACCTGGGCAAGGAGGACTGCTCGTCCTTATCCTCCTTGCATCCACCATGACGCCCCGACGAAATTGTCTCCCTCGTACTTATGGATAAATCACTAACGCTTCCGATGGGGCATCCTGCCCCGCGAAAGCTAACCCGACATCCTTGTCGGGCTTACGTGATTTATTCCAACGTACTTCGGCAACTTCGATGGGGGAATAGGTGTTTTCTGTTCGTTAGGTATGGAATCAACTGTTGAGTTGCTATTTTTAAACTCAAATGTCTAATGGATGCGCTTTTAGAAACCAGTGTCGATGCAGCTGAGGCGGTCGAAATCAGGGCCAATTCTGTTCCATACAGAATATGGCATTTCCTCCAACCCTAGAGGTCAGATTTTTTGTCGAGCCTCAGCAGTATCTGCACACGCGTCGACCGCAGAACATTGGAACCACCTAGCTAGAAAACTCATTATTTATCCACAAATTGAGACAATGCTTTTTCAAGCATCAGAATAAATTATAAGATATTTACAACAACACCTTAGCAGTGCTAGCGTAATCTAAAATTACTTTGTCGAGCAGCTATTTAATAAGCTTTCAGGTCTACATGAGGTGTTGTGCAATATCATATACCAAAAGAACTGCCGTACAACTTTCTCAAATCGATCGACATTTTCTCCGTTGAGCAAGTAAAAATAGATGCAGTTGATGGCAGCAAAAAACTAGAGTGCTTTAACAACGTTAAAATGTTCCTAAAATCTACTTCTTGGGAAATTCAATTGGGTTGGGTTTTCGCTCAACTGGGAAATATCGCATTGAAACTTAATGCTCATGCAGTTGTAAAGCTTCCCAATGGTTCATTTAGGTGTGTTACACCATCAGAGCATGGTGCTTCTGAGATTAACTTTGCACCTGATGACTCAGTTGCTTCACTAATAGTAAACGATAGGCTTCCCGCTAAAATATATCCACTTGTAAGCAACAAGGTCGTTGACCAATTTGTAAAATTAGAAAACTTTGAAAATAAAATGAGATTGGAAAACAATAAGTATGCAGTTGCTTACATATTGGATCAAAAGTATCAAATTTCAAATCAATTAATAGAAGTTTTCAATAACCATCAAAAATAATTAAATGCTCCTAGCAAGTGTTAGCAATCAGGTGTTTTAGCCTTGTTGCTTTTTGCAAAAGGCGCAAAAACATTGCCAATCCTAAACAGTCATTGTTGCAGAGGTTACCGCTTAACTGCTGCTATCACCTGTTTGCGCACAACTTTAATCCCCACAGAGTTGATATCAGGCCATGGGTAGTATTGTCTTGGTCTTTTAAAGCGGGCTATTTTGTTGGCGAGAAATTCGCTCAACTCGGCTTCTGATGGTTGGCCTGTTGAATGACTCGCGATTTTAATAATTGCTGCCGGTAGGTTGCCAAATTGAGCATCGTTAATGGGATAGACGATGGCATCATCTATCTGCGGGTGTAGCTTTAGCGCTGCCTCTATCTCTTCTGGTTGGATATTTTCGCCACCACTGATAAACATGTTGTCTGCTCGGCCATCAATGCGTAGGTTGGTGTTTTCATCCCAATGGCCCAGATCTTTGGTGTAGAACCAGCCCTCACTATCAGTCGGTCGTTGAAAGTTATCTTGCGTTAAATAGCCAAGAAACAAACACTCACCCTTAACCCAGATTTCGCCATTAACTATCTTGAGCTGTCGTTGGGGTAACACTGTGCCACTGGAGCTGTCAGCACCAGCCTTACCTGTGGTGATTTGCGAGCTCATCTCTGTCATGCCATAGCTGGTATAGGCACCAATGTTCAGCGTTTCAAGTTGCAGCAGAAGATCGGCAGAGATCACGCCACCGCCCAATAGCATGGCTTTGACTTGGCTTAAATCGCAGTTGTCGCTATCAAGCAGTTTTTGTAGTTGTGCGCTAACCAGTGATAGGTGGCTTATTTTGTCGCGGCTTAGCTGCGTGGCAAGGCTGACTGTTTTGTCTTCAAATACTACGCAGGCTCCGCTAAGTGCACAGCGATTGATAATGGCTAATCCACCAATATGAAACAGTGGCAATAACAGCAGCCAGCTATCTTCCGCTGTGATATCAATAAGCGACTTTGAGCCATTAGCGCTGGCGATATGATTCTTTAAACTATGCACTGCAGCTTTAGGTAAGCCTGTACTGCCGGAAGTAAGAATGGCGTTTACGCCTTGGCTTGGGTCGATATTTGGTGCTGATGCTGAGCTGTGCTGAGTATAGTCGATGCTTAATTGCTGAGTAGTATCATTACTAAGCGCCTCATGCAGCGCTTGGTTGTGGCTATTATTTGAAATGTCGCCTAACCAGCAGTAAGTATATTGATGAGTTTGAATCAGCTCTATTAGTTGTTTTGGTGCGAATCGCGGTGAGATAGGGCAAAACAACATACCGTGATCAACGCAGGCCCAATATAGCGTCAGCAATTCAGGTTGGTTATAGGCGATACAGGCAATTCTATCGCCTCGCTGTACGCCAGCTTGTATCAACTGCTCGCCGACAGCCAGCACTTGCTGACTGAGCATCTGGTAGCTGACTTTTAGCTCTCCGATACGATACGCAAAGGTGTTAGGCGCTATGGTTGCCCGCTGATGGATCGGCGATAGCATTGTAATGTTTGCATCATGCTGTGGCATCTTGGGCTATCCAAGCTCGAGTATTGGCTGTAGGTCACTCAGTTGCAGGCATTTAGCTTTACCTGAGCTTTGTATTAGATCTTGGCTGAAGGCACCTAAGGTATCTATACCTGGGATCTCATCGGGTGTGACCATGTTGGCTAAGCGGCTCAAGGCATGAATACCCAAGCTAGCCTCTAAGCTTGAACTGAGAATTGTCCGTACTCCGTGTTTATTAGCAAGATTCTGCAATGCTTGTAGCTTATCTAAGCTCCCTAGCAGCATAGGTTTGATGATGATGGCGCAAAGCCCTGCCTGCATTTCAAATTGGTAATCTGGGTCGTTAAGCGACTCATCCAGCGCCCAAGGGGCCTCTATGGCTTTATAAAAGCTTGGATTGTCGCTCGGTTGCTTACACGGCTCTTCAATGTACTCGATGGCATGCAAAGGAATACAGGCGATAAATTCGATCGCTTGCTGTAACTCAAAGCCACGATTGGCATCGAGTCTCAGTTTTAGGTCTGGACGAATCGCTAATATTTGATGAATAAGCTGGATTTCATCCTCTAGAGATGTCTGTGCCACTTTAACTTTTACTGAATGGACATTACTGCCAAGTGCTTGTACTCGTTCGGCAACTGCTGTCAGTGGTTCATCTTGATTGCGATAGATAAGCGGTATGGTGCGGCTCTCGAGGCTATGGCCGTTAAGTGAGCCCATCAGTTTGGCGTGCATCAAGCTTAAACCAAAGGCGATAGCACTCTGCTCAGTATTATCTGCTAAATCTAACAGCGAATCGACAGGCTGTTGCAGCAGTGCGGGTAAGTTGTCATTTAGTTCTGTAACGGTTTGGGCTAAGGAGTGCTGACTAAAGCCTGTGAGTTGGTTGCCGTCGACATCGATACCTGTAAGAGGAGAAATCTCGACATACTCAGTGCGTTCATCATTATCTGCAATAGCTGTTGCTGCCAGAACTAAGCCGCTACGGTTATCTATCCGTTGTTTACCCACAGGCAGTAATCGATCGAGTTCAACACTGAATTGATAAAGGCTAAGTTTACTCAGAAGCATTTAGAGGCCTATTTAGGTAATGTTGGGTTAACGGCAAGGGGGTTGAGTAGCCGCAAGATTAACTGGCTAAAGGTATCAGGTGCTGCGCTATGAATATTATGGCCACTGGCATTAACTGGATAAAGCTTGAGTGGGTATTGTTGCTGCCAGCGAGTGGCCAGTGACAGAAATTTTTTGTCATCAACACCTGCAATAAAAAAACAGGGCGCACTGATAACCGCAGGCGTATCCCACAAGTCAGCTTGCTGTGCCAGTGAAGTGGCTTGATAACAATTGCTCAGTTTTGCGCCATTATTACCACTGCGGCGTTTAATCATCGTTTGTTGTTCAGTGATGCTGAGGTCGGTAAAAACGGCTTGTTGGTACCACAGAGTTAAAAATGCTGTGATATCAAGATGGGCGAGCTTGTCTGCCCATTGCGCATCATTGATTTTCCGTTGTGCTTTATCTTGCTCGGATTGTAGACCTGGATGGCAAGATTCTAAGATAAGGCTTAGTACACAGCTAGGATAGCGGCGAGCCAGATGCAGTGCAATACGGCCGCCAAGCGAATAACCAACGAGGTGATACTGTTTTATACCTAGCTTAGAGACTGTTTGCTGAATGAGTTCGCAGCAAGTTTCAAACCCAGGCGTAGGCAACAATTGGTTGAAGCTGTCGCCATGGCCAGGAAGATCGATGCTAATGCAGTAATATTGTTCAGCGAGCACAGCGGTGATAGCTGACCAATCTTGTTTATCTCCTAAGAAACCATGCAGCAGCACAATGGCTGGTTTGTTAGGCTGACCTTGGCTGCGATAACTCAGCATTAGCTCTGTTTTACCCAAGTGGCAATAGCTGCTATTTGATCACTCGCTTGGTTCTGCGCCACGCTGACTTCAATGACCGATGGGCCTGCATATGTCATGGCGTACTCATAAGATTCAATAAAGTCATCGAGGTTGTCGACTTGGTTATAGGCTAAACCGAACATTGCTGCACCGAAACCAAATTCAAGGCCATGGGATAAACGGTAGTAATCGGTTCTTAGCTGCTCGTTAGGTACTGGCAATAGATTAAATATATTGCCGCCATCGTTATTGAGGATAACAATCACAAAGGAGCTAGATACCGTTCGGGCAATCGCCAGTGAATTGAGATCATGTAGCTGAGAGATATCGCCAATAATCAATGTTGTTGGTTTTTTATCTGCAATCGCAACCCCGGCTGCCGTCGCTAACAGACCATCAATCCCCGATGCCCCGCGATTGGTAAAGATATTGGCATAGTCAGCAGTGATAGGCGCATACATATCAAATAATCGTACCGGCAAGCTATTACCAATGAATAATTGCTGCGCTGAGGTTTGTCGTTGTGCGATGGCTCTAATGGCCTGTGCTTCACCAAAGTCAGCATGGTCTATCTGTTGTTGGAATAGTGTCTCTAGTGCTGCATTATGCTGTGTGAGAGCTAGTGCCCACTGCGCCTCGGAGGAGCGCGGCCATGGCAACTGGCTAAAGGTATCAGCTTTGGCTATCCACTGCTGTTTGGCTTTATGGCTAGGGTCGAGCCTTTGTTGCTGGGGCAAGACTTGCCAGTAATCCTTCCACTGTTTTTCGTTTAAATAGCTGATGAGTCGCTTTGATAAAATACGACCACCAAATACCAGTACCTTTTCCGCTTGTGCCAATATCGCTTGAGATTTCGGATGCAATAGCAGTTGATCGATATTGCCAATGGCGGCATTACTTTGTCTAAGTTGCGACTGTGCGTCTGTAACAATTGGCCAGCCGAGCTTAATAGACAGTGCGATAAGCTGTTGTGGATCGTGCTCTGGAGGCAGCGTTGCTGCGACAATCACCCCTTTGCCATGGACAAATCGCGCTAGCGCATCAGCAGTTGGGAGTTGTGATGCCGTATTTGCAGCGTACTGAATATAGGGGGCACTATCTTGCAGCCAGTGGGCAACAGGTTTTAAATATTGGCTAAAATCGGCTTGTGGCTCAGCGGGGTAGAGCGGTTCACGGTACATACAGTTTATATGTACTGGTTGGGTATGATTGCTCACTGCATCATCGATACTGCTTAATAGTGCTGCCGGGCTGATATTGAGAGCTGGCGTCGGTAGATTGAGTGGTTTGGCATACTGGGCAAATATTGCTGGCTGGCTTATGGCTTGATTGGCGCCGCAGTCAATCAGTTCTGGTGGGCGGTCGCCTGAGAGCACGATAAGCGGCACTTGGGTTAACCAAGCTTCAATAATTGCAGGATATAGGTTGGCAACCGCGGTACCTGAAGTGGTAATTATCGCCACTGGTGCCGCGCTGGCTTTAGCCAGGCCAAGAGCCATAAAACCTAGGCCACGCTCATCGAAATGCAGGTGCTGCTGAAGACTTGCCTGCTTGGCGGCGGCAAGGGTTAGAGGAGTTGAGCGAGAACCCGGTGCCATACACACGTGTTTAACGCCTAGACGAGCAAGCTCCTCTAAGATCAACGTTCCCCATAACAAGTTCAGTTCAGCTGTATGTTCAGTTTGCATAGATAATTACCATCCCAATGATAAAGCTAGTTTAACTTGCTTTAGCGTAAAGGAATATGATCAGCTTTGGTTTTATTAAAACCTAAAAGGTTCCGTTGTGGAAATCTCTAATGGCAACGATAACTGCAAAAGCTGCTAACCCTGATTATCAATCCACTCACTCATCACCACATGAGTTTTAATTTTAGTGATATCGGGGTGTGCATCGATAAATTCTCGAATTTGATGCAATCGCTTCATTGACGGTGCATTCACATAAACTAAAAGATCCATATCGCCAGTGATACCTCTACAGGTAATGATCTCTGGAATGGTACGGAACACTTTAACGATATCTGCACAGTTAGGACATTGATGACGGATTTCAAAATAGGCCGTTACCCCTTCTGTTTGCGAAGCACTTAGCAGTACTTGATAGCCACGAATGGTACCGTTCTTTTCCATCTTCTTTATTCGTTCTGTGACTGCAGAGCGTGATAAGTTAACCTCCGTTGCAATATCAGAGATACTGCGGCGTGCATCGGTTCTTAAGGCCGCTACAATAGCGTTATCAAACTTATCCATAGTGTATTCCCACATAATGGCGGTAAGTAAATGGAATACCGACAAAATGCTGGTATCTTCGGTGATCTTGATTGCGAACAAACGCAGATTGCAGTTAAGTCTAGAACTATAATGGTGCCATTGAAGTCAGTGAGTATATGAGATGAATCAAATATCAGCAACAATAGGACGTTGGCAAGGTGCCGGCTTAATGGCCACCACTTTGTTGGGGACGGGAGTCTTTATTTTACCGCAAATGACCATAGCAACGGCGGGACAGGGCGCATTAATCGCTTGGCTAGTGCTCACTCTGGCCATTATTCCTGTGACCTTAGTGTTTGGCCGTTTAGCCAGTGTAATGCCCCATGCCGCAGGCCCAGCGTATTTCGTTGAAAAGGCTTTTGGCCGCACCGCGGGCCGAACCATAGGGTTAATGTTTCTGCTGGTTGTGCCTATTGGCGCGCCAGCAGCAATTCTAATGACTTTCCAATTTGTGAATGCTCTGGTGCCGATAGAGGGTTGGGCGCAGGTGGCGACTGAATTGTTACTGCTTGGTGTATTGCTGCTGTTAAATTTAAGAGGCATTCAAGTCTCTGCCAAACTGCAGTTTGCTTTAACCTTAGCGATTGTTTCGGTAGTTGTGGCACTTTTTGGTGGTGTCGGAATGAGCCTGTCTGAGCTTGAATCCTTTACCCATCAAGATAGCCCTAACGTGAGTTTAGTGATGGCAGCTGTAGGTATCGCTTTTTGGAGCTTTCTTGGTATTGAAGCAATGACGCATCTGGCGGGCGATTTTCGTAACCCTAAGCGAGATATGATCCCGGCGATGTTTATTGGCACTGTGCTGGTGGGTATTGTCTATTTAGCGTGTACTTTGCTGCTGCTTGTCGTCCCCAGTGAAAAGCCTGTAGCAATGGTTGGAGTGTTCGATAGCTTGCTGGGTGGTTATGGAGCTCAGGTCATCGGCATTCTAGGGATTGTTAGTGGTTTGGCGACCGTTAATGTTTATACCGCCAGTGTCTCTAGGCTTATCTGGAGTTTTAGTCGTGACGGTGTGTTGCCTAAATACTTTAACAAGCTAAATCAGCACAATTCTCCTGCTCGTGCATCAATCGCAGTACTGGTTTCAATGGCATTGGTGATAATTTTGACCTATGCAACAGGTCAGCAACTAGAAGATCTGATTGCTTGGAGTAATGGCGTGTTTGTCATTATCTACTTAGCGGCTATGTTCGCTGCGGGGAAGTTGCTGAGCAAGCGTTATCTGCCTTTGGTCGCTCTGAGTTGCATGTTATGTGGTGTTATTGGTTTCGCATTAGGTTGGAATATGGCTTACGCCATACTCTTAATGTTGGTGTTATTTCCAATATTATGGCTACAGAAAGCGCACCTCAGCCGTAAACAATGGGTCACTGAGTAACCTAAGGCGTCTGTTGTGTTTCAATGGCGAGATTACGCATCTGAATAAGCTCGCTATGTCTTAAGTAAAGCAGCTCTGAAGTGCGACGGATCATCTGGTCTTCATATTGGCAAAGATGACCGTCAGCATAGGCAAGGCGCCACATAGCTAAGATTAGTTGCTGCTTTTGTTCAATATCAAAATTGTCATTAATCGCTTGGGTAAATTCGAACAAAGAGGTCGAATTACTCTGCGATACGGTCGCGTCTTGTATCAATGCGCCGACATCATTTACTGATAAGCCTAAGGTGGTGGTAAGCAACTCGGGCAGTATCTTGGCTTCTTCATCTGACATGGTTTCATCGGCCATAACAACTTCTAGCAATAAACTTGCAGCCGCTAGGTTAAGATGATGAGCTTGCTCCTGGGCAGATAATGTCTGATTAGGGGATTCAAAAAACTGTTTTAGCTTGGCAAGCATGTAAACTCCTCAATAGGTAATAGCCATTACACTCCAGCGTTATCAGTAGCAGCTGTTTGCGTAAGTCCGGACATTGTTGTCTCATCTATACACTTTTAATGGCAGCTTTAAGTCGAACTGAATGAGCTATTTACTAAATGTCATTACGGTGAATATATACCCATCCCACTTGAAAATACTCGTTTCAGAGGTGTTGTGCTAGTTCAATTGTAGGCGCGTTAACCTGGAAATAGTTATTCCCTTTTAAGTTACCGCAACAACGAAATGGGCTTGCATAACCCCTTTTTCGATGGGCGTTTCTTATATAAAAAGCATGGGCTTTACTCTGTGTTATTGATTTTACCAAGGGAGCGACCATCAGCTGCAATCAATGTCTCGCCTACATGGCCTAGTATGTTCCTGACATGCTAGAGGCATTCCCTCCATCCCTGGAGGTCAGATGTAGGTGCTTAGGTTCAGCATGCAGCAATGAACCTGTGACGAAACCCATTAAACTCCCACTGAATCCTGCATTTTCAGGTCGGATGGATATAACTTAGAGCTACAAATAAAGAGAGAGTTCAATATTGGCTTACATTGATAGTGTCAATGATAAGCCAAGATATCAATGAAGCTTATAAAATAGCACTTAGCCCTTTCATCAGCAGATCAGAAGTGCCAGAAGTGCCATTAGCATCAAGGTAGCCTTTAACGATATCGACCATAGGCGCGGCAAGATCTTTTGAGATCCCTAGCTTTTCGAAAGCATCATAAACCATCGCTCCGCCCTGTAATGATTCACCGAACCCGCCAGCCTTGGAAAGTAGACCAGACATACCTGAATCGTTGTCTAGCTCTGGCACAGCACCTAGTAAGCCGTCAATACCAGGAATAGAGTCTGAAATAGCGCTAAAGTCACTGCTACCCAGAGAAGATTGTGCTAATGATAGCAAGCTACCTAAACCACCTTCAGCTTGGCCTTGGCTCAACCCCAATTGTGACATTACACTACCCACTAAATCGCTTGATTCAGAAGGATTAGATACAGCGTTGGTAACTTCCGTTAGCGAGTCTAACCCGTGAGCGGTAACCTGAGTCGAGACAAGGCTAAGCATGGCTAGAAAGGTCGCAGTCAATAATTTCATGAGGGTCATCCTTTTAAGGTTTATCTGTTGCGGTTTTTATTAGTTTAACGGGTTTAACAGTTCGTTTGCAGTTTTTTTACTTTTCAGAAATAGTAAATACGTGATTTGAACTGTGCATTAATTACCAAATTTGGGTATCCTTAGCCTTAATTCGTGTTATTCAATTTCAATCTTTGGAATACCCTATGTCATTATCAGCCATCTTGACTCAAGCTTTTAATTTTTTTCGTAATAATATTAGTCAATTAGCCACGTTACTGGTGCCTGTATTGTTTATCCAAGTGGGTATACAGTTATGGTTGAGCCTAGAAATTAACGCTGCCGATCTTGAAAATCCGCAGTTTGGCGCTAGTCATATGGTCGCTATGATGGTGTTGTTGTTGGTTTTTTCCTTTCTTATCGCCGCTCTGACACTGTTTTTAGAGATCCGCTCGCAAGGACACAGTCCGAGTAATGCTATGATCTTAAAAACCAGTCTGAACTTTGTACCTACCCTTTTGTTGGCTGGTGTATTGTCTGGCTTAGCGGTAGTGGGGCCATTTATTGTATTGCTCGCGATTAACCCAATGCTCGGTATTATTGGCTTAGTACTAAGTATTTATCTATTTGCTCGACTCGCATTCGTTAACTTTATGGTAGTTGTAGAGCGGTTAACCCCCTTGGAAGCAATTAAGCGTAGTTTCACTTTTAGTGGAGCAATCACGCTGAAAACCATCACGGTATTATTAATCTATATCCCTATTTCTCTTGCTGGTGGCGTATTGGCACTGGTAACACAGCTAGGTGGCGTGCCGTTACAGCTTGTTGGCGAAGTCGTTGTGGCATTCTTCGGTCTATTTGTGAACGTAGCACTGTTCCGTTTGTACATGGTTGCGCGTGACGACTCTGATGTGCAGGGCAATCTAGAGCAGTAATCACGTTTATTGCCAATCAGCTTTATCACGAGTATTGGATAAAATGCTCGTGATAGAGTTCAACATATCACTGTGTGGCGCAGTTAGCGGCGTAGGAGCGTATCTTGTTAAACGATATAGAATTCGTTAATCAGTTTTCGGCAGAGCTGGGACAAGACTACCGTAAAGCCAAAAGCTTTGTTACTGATGTACCTACTCAGGCATTACTGCACGTAAGAAGCTTTAGTCATAAACTGACCAGTTTACTGGCTGAGAAACGTTCAATTCATTTTGAAAGCCCCAACCTTTATGACCGCATTGAGTTACTGAATCAACGTCGATTAATCGATGTAAAAACCACTCGAGCACTGCATAAATTACGCACGGACGGAAACCGTGGTGCGCATCCTGAAAAATATCACCTAACGCCGGAGCAATTACAGCAGCTTAGTCAGCGAGCGATTAAGAACCTGTTGCAGCTCGTGGATAGCTTGTTTAAGCAAATCACTGGTAATGCCTGTCCTGAATATTACTTTGAAGAGTTTGACGCCCTAGCGGGGAGAGATCTGTGTTACCGCGCAGTGATGGAGCGTGATGCCGAGTCACAATATTTGGTGGGGATGTCACTCAAGGCGCGGGCATTAATGCAAAGAGAGCAAGAGCTTGCTTTGCAAGAGCGTAGTGAGGACAGTGTAAAGGAGCGTTCTACTGCATCTTTTGAGCAAGCGAGTTACTGGTTCTCTCAGGCTGCTGAGCATGATATCAATGCACTCTTTGAACATGGCGTGGCGCTGATCCACGGTTACAGTGGTGAATTTGATATTATTGCAGGCGAACAAGCAATCGCCAAAGCTGCTGCGGCAGGCGTTGCCAATGCGATGGCGCTATTAGGTTACTTCTACTTAGTTGGTAGTCAACATTTTGCCGCCGATGTTGAACTCGCAGAGCAGTATTTAAGCCAAGCAGCAAAGCTTGAGCAATCTGAAGCGATGGCTAACTTAGGGGTGCTCTACTATCAAAAATCAGATTTGCAGTGTGCTTATAAATATATCAGCCGTGCGGCAAAAGCAGGTTTTCCACACGCACAGTTTCATCTCGCACTAATGTTAGCGCGTGGCGAAGGTTGCGAAGTAGATGCGATAAAGAGTGAATACTGGCTAGCGGAAGCCGCTGAGCAAGGGCAGATAGATGCGATGTTTTCGAGAGCTCAGACTATGCTGCATGATGATACTGGCCTTATAAAGGATTACACTCAAGCTGAAGCCTATTTACGTGAAGTCATAAAGTACGGCCATAGTGTGCCGGCAATGATAGAGCTAAGTATTGCATTAGCCGATGGTGTGTTGGGTCGCATCGATGTGGTTGCTTCAGCCTCTTTACTGAAACTTGCTAAAGAGCATGCGAGTAAAGAAGAGTTAGCGGTTATTGAACCTCTTTGGGCATCGCTAGAACAGCAGGTGTTATCAGTAATGCAGATGACAAGTTCACCACAAGAGAAAGAGGCATTGGTTAAAGCCGCTGAATTACTGAGTTAGAGGATAAGTTGTCCCACGTTTTCATCGGCGAAATAGCAAATGCAATCCATTACCGCAGCATAAATTAGTTATGCCACATCACTTCATTTTCCCAAATTAACAGCTATGAACCAGAAAGTTCAAACTGGATGTTTTTCATTTAAATTCTGCTATTAGCAGTATAGATTTTTGAATAATCGGTATTATTTGTTTTTTTTATCTAGCTAAATATTTTATTTAGCTAATTAGTCTGTAAAGTGTTTGGTACGTTTTTTATTCATCTGACTATAATTTCTACTTGTATACATTATGCATGGTGGGTACATTAGCTGCACATAAAACCTTGGAGCGCTATATGTCCTACTCAGCAGCTAATGAAGCTAAGTCAATTCTCATCTCGCAAGCTTCTTTTAAAAGCCAGAACATTGAGCTGAATCATTTTGCTGAGCGCTATGTTCGGTTGGTACTGGCTGTAGGACAACATGATGACCTTTATGTCGATGCTTATTTTGGCCCAAGGGCTTGGAAAGAGCAGGCCTACTGGCAGCCTTTAGCTACACTTAGAGCGCAGTTCGATGAAGGTTGTAAGTTACTCTGTATTCTAGGTGCTGAAAAGTTTAATGCTGAGCTACAAGCGCGGTATGACTTTATAGAAAAGCAATGGTCGTCTATTGGGGCTTACTTAGATTTATTGGAAGGCAAGCCGCTGAGTTTCGATGAAGAAGCCGCAAGACTATATGACTCCGCCGTCGCTGATTTCCAGCTAGATGAATTACAGGCAATACACCATGAGCTTGAGCGATTATTGCCTGGTGTTGGCAGTTTGCAAAGCCGTTTTACTGAATTTAAAAATAGTTACATTGTGCCTAAAGCTAGAGCCGCAGCGGTGTTCAATGCGGCGGTCGACAAGGCACGTGAGTTAACTAAATTGCAGTTCACACTGCCAGAAAATGAGAGCTTTGAAATAGAGTATGTGAATGACAAAGTCTGGACCGCCTACAACTGGTTTAAAGGTGATTACCATAGCCTTATTCAACTCAATCAAGATCTGCCACTGACAATTGATCGATACTTGGAGCTTGCCACTCACGAAGGGTACCCAGGCCATCATGTATTTAATGCTTTGCAAGAACAGCAGCTAGTAAAAGGAAAAGGTTGGTTGGAATATGCTGTTTACCCGTTATACAGCCCCATTTCATTCTTAGCTGAAGGGAGTGCTAATTACGCGCTCCGCATACTGATGACAGCCGACGAAATTATTGATTTTGAAAGTGATGTATTAATGCCTTTAGCTGGGCTTGATGCAGATATGACGTTATTTCATGAAGTCTTTGCGTGTATTAAGCGGCTGGGGTACTTCGAAAACCATGTCAGCAAGCTACTGACGAATAAACAAATTGATCAGCAAGAGGCGGCGCGGCTTTTGGTTGATGATGCGCTTTATACTCATTCGCGAGCTCAGCAGCGTATGCGCTTCTTTGACTGCAATCGTGCCTACATTATTAATTACAGTATCGGTGAAGATGCTGTTGCTGATTGGGTTGAGTCTGAATCAGATAGTAAAGCGGTGCATTGGCAGCGTTTTGAGGCCCTGCTATCAAGGCCTCGTAGTGCATCTGCAATGAAGGTTACTCGTTAGGATTGTGCTCGAAAGTGCGTCCGGTTCTTGCCGATTGAGGTGGACTGTCTTTAAAGACTGTATTGCTGAAAGCATCAGTTTGCTGATCGCTTTCTCTTTGGAATGTTTGCCCAGCTTGCTGTTTCTGGAAACGTGCTAGCTGGCGCTTTAAATAAACGCGACCAAAAAGGCTTAGTGTTATAAAGGTGATAGCGCCAAAAAGTAACAGGAAAGGCAGCGCAACTAAGGCTAGAGTCATAAAGGCTAAACCGATGACGAATGCTAACCAGCCGCGAGAGCCAGAAAATCGATTTTGCATGGAACTGTTTTGAAACTGGTTGTAAATCATATCTTCTCCGTAATGTCTTAGTTGTTAGCTTACACCATAAAGATGAATACTTACTGAATGAATAAACTAACAACCTTCATATTGCCGATAAACTAAGCAGATATCACGTTAATAAAGGTTAATCTTGATTAGGGACTGTTGATCTTTCGAGCTTAGTTCTTGTTAAAATAATCAAAGAACGGCGGCCAAAATAAACGTGAGAGATCAACTGCCTCTAACTTCCGCAAATTCTTTTAGGTCTGGGAGCTAAAAGCGGCCGAAACGCTGCGGCAAATTACGTTCTTAACCCATTGGTGTCCTGGGTCATCATCGTTTCTCTGATGCCATAACAACACATAAGCAAGTGGCATGAAATCAAAGGGAAGCGGTAGTTCTGCCAGCGGGTATAGCTTTTGGGCATGTTTAGCAAAGCTTGCAGGTAGAGTGAATATAAGATCACTGTGGGCGCAAATACTAGCAGCACCGTAAAAATCAGGCACTGTAGTGCTGATACGACGATGATGCCCTAAGTCGGCTAAGTGATAATCTAGTGCCCACCAGTCATTTCCTTCGCAGCGCACTTGCACGTGTGCCATTTCTAGGTAGATCTCTCGATCCCAATGACCTGCGGCTATCGCGTTTAGCAATGGATGGTCTTTTCGAACAAGGCAAACTTGTTCGTCGGTGAAGAGTGTTTGATGCGCAATTCCGTCGGGTAGCCTGTCTACCTGAAAAGCCGATTGTGGATGGAGATCACGTCCAGAGATGCCGAAATCTATCTGCCCTTGTTGGATTGCGAGTGTCGAGTTTTCGGTCCAAACATAACTATCGAGCTTAAGATTTGGCGCTTTAGTCAGTAACGGGCCAATAAAATAGGGAATGAGTGTTTCATATGCACTTTCAACCATGGCAAATGAGAATTGCCTAGTACTGCTAGCGGGTTCAAAGCTAGGTGGTAAAGTCAGTTGGTACAAGCTTTGTAGGCTTTGAGGTAGCATTTTTCCTAGCTGAACAGCGTGGGCGGTAGGCTTTAGACCGTGAGCAGTGCGCAGAAAAAGAGGATCGCCTAAGGTTTCACGCAATCTATTGAGACTTTTACTCAATGCAGACTGACTGACATGTAAACGGTTGGCTGCTCGAGTAACACTCTTCTCTTCAAGCAGTATTTGCAGTATCACCAATAGGTTTAAGTCGATTCGAGCCAAATTCTCTAATTTCATTAGATATTCCTCAATGGAAATTCATTATGGAAATAATGTCATTTCTGTTCATACCATAGTTTGATTAATATAGTCACGTTTCCAATAGTTGAGAAAGATGATGCGTCGTAACCTATTACCTATTTTAATGTCGATGGTGGTTCTTAGTCCTTTGGCTATCGATATTTACCTTCCTTCCATGCCTGCCATGGCGGCAGATTTTTCGGTTTCTGCTAGCCAAATCCAGTCGACTTTGGTGTTGTTCCTATTTGCCATGGGTACCGGGCAATTATTGATCGGTCCTTTAGCCGATAGATACGGTAGAAGACCTGTTGCTTTAGGCGGTATTATTCTTTATGCAGCAAGTAGTATGTTGGCTGCCGTAGCCGTTGAGTTTGAATGGCTGCAGTTTGCTCGTGTATTACAAGGTTTGGCTGCTTGCTCAACCTCGATTGTAGTTTTTAGTGCGGTGCGTGATTGCTTTTCTCCGAAAGAGGGGGCTCGCTACTACAGTTACCTTAACGGCATGATATGTGTCATTCCAGCATTAGCTCCAACGCTGGGTGGTTTGCTAGCCTTGCAATTTGGGTGGCGATCTACCTTTGTCTTTATGACGCTGTACGCTATTCTCATCCTAGTTTTTGTCGGCTATCGTCTGCCAGAAACTCGTCCTAAAAATACAGTCAGTTCGGGCCCACTATATCGTTGGGCTCGGTATAAACCAGTGATAGTTGAAACACACTTTTTATTCTATGCCTTTGCTTGTATGGCAGGTATGGCAGCAATTTTAAGCTACGTTTCTTATGCTCCTGTTTGGCTAATAGATCGTCTTGGCGTGTCAGAATTGACCTTTAGTGGCTTATTCGGCCTTAACGCTGCGGTTAATATAGTTGCTTGTTTTGCAGCTCCAGTGGTGATTAAAAAGCTAGGTAATCGTCCGACGGTTATACTCGCACTGGCTTTAATGCTAGTTGCAGCGACAACCGAAGTGCTAGTGCAGATATTCGGCCCTCAAACGGGGTTAGCAGCGGCATTTAGCTTTATGTTGCCAATGATGTTGCTCTGTATTGGCTTTGCGTTGTTATTAGGGCCTGCTACAAGTATGGCGTTATCTGCCTTTGGTGAAAGAGCGGGTACTGCTACTGCGATGTTAGGTTTCATTCAGATGAGTGGTGCATCGCTACTGACAGGCCTAGTGCAACAGACCAGTATTCCAGCGCCTTATGCTGTGGCTTTAGTTATGGGCGGTTTAGCGATCACCTTGCTCACTATGATGGCTATGTCCCGTTTCGACCATTGGCATCAAGAGCAACACGCTTATTAAACGACTTTAAAATTACAGTTAGATCAAGTTAACCGCTAACATTTAAACACCCTTTGACCTGCATAGAATAACCGTCTATGCAGGTTTTTTTTGCGTGAAGCTTAATGATAGACCATAGTGAATTGGTATAAACTAAGCATTACCAAGTTAGCGGAATGAAAAAGGTTTACACTCTTGTCTCGTCCAGATTGTCCTACGTGCCATTACCCATTAAAAGCATGTTTGTGTGCCTGTATTAGAAGAATGCAGGTAAAAACTGAGTTGATCGTGTTGCAAGATCCTAGTGAAGTAGGGCATGCCAAAAATAGCGTGCGTTTAATGGAGCTTGTGATCCCCGAAACACAGGTCTTTGTAGGTGAAACTGCGGAGGATTTTTCTGCATTAAGACTATATTTAGCTGAATCTAAAAAACAGGTCTATTTAGTTTATCCGTCAGAAAGCAGTGAATTAGCTAATAGCAGCTCACTGGATGAAGAGGTGATTCTTTTGCTATTAGATGGTACCTGGAGAAAAGCCTACAAGTTGCTGAAGCTTAACCCGTGGTTAGCGGATTTTCCTGCTCTACACCTAGATCTAGAGTCAGCCTCTAATTACACCATCCGCAAAGCAAGTCGCAGTGATAGCTTATCGACTTTAGAGGCGAGTGCGATGATGTTAAAAGTGATAACTCCGCAGCAAGATGTGACGCCATTGACTGATGCCTTGGCAGCATTAGTCGAGCAAAGGCTGGCTTCTATGCCTGTCGATGTGCGGGCACGATATAGAGAGAATAAATAGAAGTAGAATTTGTGAATCACGTCATCTATTAGTCAATAAAAGTCTATTTAGGTCACGCTAATCCAGTGACATATAGGGTTTAATAGACATGTAAGCTATTTTAGCTAACGTAAGAGGCTGCCTCATTCACAGCTTTTGCAGGGGGCGACACTGAATTTTTTCAGGTGATTGATGCAGCCATCTTTCCATGTGTTTTATCTCATTGTGACTGTTTAAGTTAGGCTTTTTTTAGCAGACATAATGATTCTGTTGCAAACACATCAGCCGTTGCAGGCCAGCCAAAATGGTAGCCTTGGCCATATCCATTCCCCATCTTAGCTAACAACTCTTTTTGCTCTTTGGTTTCGACACCTTCTGCGATATAACAGATATTCAAAGTCTGAGCTAACTGCACCATGGCTTTGCATAGCTCTTTTCCTTGAGGCTCATGTAATCGTTGTGCAAAGCTGGAGTCAATTTTTAAGCAATCAATTGGCAAACTGCCTAATCGACTTAATGAAGATAGTCCAGCGCCAAAATCATCGATGGCTATGCCGATATTGAGCTGTTTAAGTTCACTTAATACTGCAGACATCATGGCTGGTTTACGGATCAAGGCTGACTCTTCAATTTCGATAATCAGTTTATCTGATGGCAATTGGGTCTGTTGTAGTACCTTGGTGAGCATTGATACAAAATCTGGGTGTTCCAGTTGTGATGTCGAGATATTAACTGTGATTTTGAGTGTATTATTGTACTGAGTATGCCACTGAGCCATCTGGGTACAGGCTTGCTCGAGAGCCCAGAGTCCGACATTGACCATAGAGCCAGTCTCTTCCAGCAAAGGAATAAACTCACTGGCCTCCAGTATATCGCCGTTGCTACGTTGCCAACGCAGTAGCGCCTCAACGGCAATCACCTCGTTGGATTCAAGATCAACAATTTGCTGATAAACCAAACTAAATTGCCTCAAGCTTTGAGCGTGCCTCAGGTCGTTGAGTATATGAAGTTTTTTCTCAGCAGCTTCTCTGATTGCAGCGTTGTAAAAGCGAATATGGTTCGGGCTTTTCTTAGCGGAATACATCGCTGTGTCAGCCATACTCAGTAATTGATTTGCTTCGTGACTCTGTTGTGGGAATAGTGATATTCCAATACTGGTACTGAGGTAAAATTTCTGGCCATCGATTTCAAATGGCGCATCAAACAAAGAAAGCACCAGATCGGAGAAGGCTTCGATCTCCTGCTTGTTCTTACATTTTGGCAGTACTAAGGTAAATTCATCGCCACCGAGCCGAGCTATCTCAGCGTCTTCTAGGCAGCAAGTTTCTAGTCTTGCCGCTACTAGTTGCAAAACCTTATCGCCTGTTGCATGGCCAAAACTATCATTAATATTTTTAAAGCCATTGAGATCTAAAAACATTAAAGCACCAATCATGCTGCTGTGCTGTTTAATATCTTCAATCGCCTTATTAAGAATTTTGATAAGATGAAATCGATTGGGTAAGCCGGTTAGTTTGTCGTACATAGCTTGCTGGGTGAGTTTAGCCTCGAGTCGTTTTTTCTCGCTAATATCACTGAATAAATTGACGAAGTACACTGTGTTATCGGCATAAATACGACGGCAACTTTGCCAAGCGGGGAACTTTGAGCCATCTGAGCGATACTTCCAGACTTCGCCTTGCCAGTTACCTTTTTCTTTTAGAGGGTTAGCGTTGAGAGTGTCGTTGAGCATTGCTTCAAGGCCAAGTTCCTTGGGAGTTTTGACGAGCATATGTTCAGCGCTATAACCACAAATACGACACATGGCTTTGTTTACTGCCAAGATTCGATGGTCTTCATTAGTGATATATACAGCTTCTGCACTATCTTCAAGTGTTATCGACATTAGCTCTTTCGGGAGCCCTTCAAAGCCATTGTTTGAGCGAGTGCGACGTTTGCCCCTTCTATCCATTGGGGTAAATTGAATCAAGATGACATCTTCATCTCTAAGCTTTACAGGGTAAAGGGTCACTTTGGTCGGTAGCTCGTTCCCTTGCTGGCTAATATGTAGCCAGTTAAAGGCGACTATATTGCCTTTAGCGGCTTCGCGGAGCTTTTGTTGGCCGTGCTCGACACTATTTCTACCTGATGATTGTATTCTAGGAGAAAAATCATAGGGGGTTGCATGGACAAAATTTTGTTCAACACTTTCGAAGTAACTTAAGGTTGCTTGGTTGGCAGCAAGAAAATGGTAACCTTTTACAATAGCCAAGGCCGAAGGTGGCTCTGCACTACCTAGTTGAATAAGTTGCTCGGAAAGAGAAGGGGTGGAAGATGTCAGGTGAGAGTATAACTCTGACCACTTTTGCATATTCATTTTTCCCTTTCCTTCATAACATTATTCTAATCGTCAGTACCGATTAAAAGTGAATAAATCTAGCGTTTTAGATACTTTGTTCTATAAGTGTCAAAAATACCTTTATTTGACGCTTTGTACAAACTTGTTGTAACAAATTTTCGTATAAAATCAGTTTTTGATCATAAAAATGCTACGTAATAAGCAAGTTTGTGTTTTTTGTCGACTTGTTTAATTACTTGATTAGAGTTAGGTGTTACCAAGCTAATTGGATTGATACTTGATGACATATTACTAATTTTTATCGCCGCTTGAGCAATACCTTGCAGGTGAGCTTTTAACAAACATATACAGTGATTGGATAAAAGGCATGACGCATCAAATTAGTTTCGTGAGCGGGCCCACAGCTTAAGCTCAAGCTGTAACTTTTGTTAAGTTAATGTTGGGTGCTGGCGGGTGATTACGGTAATCTGGAATAGATTCAACAATCTTGAGGTGATTCGTGGGCCAATTTCGAAGCAAACTCTTTCTGCCAATCATCAGCATTTTCATTGGTGCTTTCTCATTAATGATGCTGCTGTCGTATGCTGTTGCATATTGGCGAGTGACTTTAGAAGTAACCTCAGATGCTGAACAGATGGTTAATTATGTAGAGCATAAACTTAACTATGCTATGCGTAATATATTTGCAGTTGAACAACTGCATTATGAGAGATGTGATGATAAAGGTCGGGCAGAGTTAGAGCGTTTTTTACTGCATCATTTCAACGGTGGACTGTTTTTCGTTAGGAGTAATAAGGCTAAGAGGTTTACTTATTGTTCGGTGGTTGGTGAGATCGTCGTTGCGAAAAAAGATCGTAATTTTGAAAACCTAATTTTGCTTGATGAAGTTAATCGGCAGTTCCCACTTGCGGTACTCAATTATAACTGGAAACAACAGGATAGCCGCAGCCTGTTTCTTGGCTATACAGGGAAGAGGAATACCAGCGCTATTCGTATCACGCTTGATGATGGTTACGCTTTTTTTGAACCTGACTGTACAAAATGTCGACATGTCGAGATTAAGCTCAATAATGACAGTTTGGTTTACTCAATGGGACAACCGTTGGAAGGCTTAATCACGACGATTCGAATTGAAAGTGATCGCTACCCTTTCTATGTTGCTTCTCAGGTAAACCGTAATCGTATCTTGGTTATGATGAAAAACGGCGTGGTATTTAGCTTACCTGTGTCATTGTTGGTGGCATTTTTATGTGCTTATTTGTTTAAATTACTAAAAAGATCAGAGCGGTCTCTTAAGCAGCGATTAAAGCGGGCTATTCGTCAAAGGGAGTTGATTGCTTTTTACCAACCTATTATGGATGCAGCGACAGGTCGCATAGTTGGAGCCGAAGCGCTCGTTCGCTGGCTAAGACCTAATGGAGAAGTGATCTCTCCTGCTCGCTTTATCGATGAGCTCGAACGTACCGCATTAATTAATCCACTAACGATACAGATGCTTGAGCAGATCCCCGAAGATTTAAAGTCAATATTTGCAAGTGATGGTGGGTTTAGATGCAGTTTGAATCTGGTTCCTGAGCAAGTTGAGCAAGAAGATTTTTGTCGTCATGTAGAGCTGTTAGCAGCATCTGGTTTTCCTACTCAGCAGATAGCAGTGGAAATTACGGAGCGCTTGCCTTTACGAAATTTAGAGGTCGCAAACCAACATCTTGAGCGGTTGAAAGCACTTGGGGTAATGATTGAACTTGATGATGCGGGAACAGGTTATGGGGGAGCCTCATACCTACAAGAGTTAAACATCGATATTCTTAAGATTGATAAACTGTTTGTTGATACCTTAGTGTTGTCGCCTGATAACACACCCGTGCTAGATGCCTATATACAGATGGCTAAGACTTTAGAGATGGAAGTGATTGCTGAGGGTGTTGAGAAGCAAAAGCAATCCTTAGCGTTACTTGCTAGGGGAGTTCACTTGCATCAAGGCTATTACTTCTCGAAACCTTTGCCTGCTGAAGAGTTTGTGCGTTTTTGGTTATCGAAACAAAACTAATACAATTCGGATGTAATGACTGCTTGATGATAAAGGTCGGCAGGAAAATGACTAAATAAGCCGATATTTTATGCAGCTGGTATAAGGTAGCATTAGCTAGCTGTCTGATTGCTATTTAAGGAATGATGAGTGACATTAGCTAAAGTATTAATGACTGTTCTCCTACTACTTGCTTTTGGGTTAAGCGCAGACCTACAGGCAAATGACAAAAGTGACCTGGCGATGCTAGTCGATAAGGCCGAAGAAGCAAAGGCACGTTCTTTGACAATCGAGCAAGAGCAGTTGAAAAAAGCACGGGATGCTGCCAATAAGACAGCTGAGCATGAAAAAGAGATGCTCGCCAAAGAGAAACAAAGAGATTGGCAAACCGAGCAAAGAAAGAAAGCTCAGCTGCAGTTCGATGAACGAGAATCTAGAGAAGATAAATACTTAAGGGAAGCCAAAGAGGCTGCTAAGCTAGAGCGGAAAATACCGGAGCCTTTATAACCAATATCTCTGAGCCTAACGGGAGAACGGTGTGGAACAGTGCCCTTTGTGTGGATGTGCTAATTCGGAGTTATATGATAGAGACAATGTTATACCCATCCGACCTGAAAATGCAGGATTCAGTGGGAGTTTAATGGGCTTTAATCACAGGTTCATTGCTCCATGCTGAACCTAAGCACCTACATCTGACCTCCAGGGATGGAGGGAATGCCTCTAGCATGTCAGGAACATACTAGGCCATGTAGGCGAGGCATTGAATGCAGCTAATGGTCGCTCCTTTGGTAAAATCAATAACACAGAGTAAATTATATAAGAAACGCCCATCGAAGAAGGGGTTGTGCAAGCCCACTTCGTTGTTGCGGCAACTTAAATGGGAATAACCATTTCCACGTTAACGCGCCTAGAATTGAACTAGCACAACACCTCTGAAACGAGCATTTTCAAGTGGGATGGGTATAGGCATTACCTGCGCTGTAAGACATGCCAGTTAGTTTTTGTTCCGCCAAAGTTCCATTAAAGTGTGATGGATGAAAAGGCTATTTACAATTATCATCAGAACAGCGCGTCAGACATGGGTTACAGGCAATTTCTTTCTCGCGCATTAGTACCGCTATTTTCACGACTCGCTAGCCAAGATCAAGGATTAGACTTTGGCTGTGGTCCAGGGCCAACTATCAGTGTTATCGCTGCTGAATCAGATATCCAGATCAGCAATTATGACCCGTATTATTGTAATGACATGGCGTTGCTGCAACAGCAATATGATTTTGTGACTACAACCGAAGTCATTGGACACGTTGCTGGTGCTTTGTGTTATACCAATTGCATTAAGTATTTGAGCAGTTCAGAGCCCCTCAGTCTTTTCAATTCAAAACGCATTGGTAAAGAAATGGTTATTCCCTTTTAAGCCAATGCAAAGAAGAAGTGGAAAGACTGAGGGGCTCACGTAGTGCGGCTGAGGTTAAACAAATTGGCAAACGCTGTATGCTTCGCTATGGGATTTGGATATACGACTAAATGGTCTATTTTGTTCCATACAAAATAAGACATTCCGGCCCTCCTTGGCGGTCAGATTTAGGAGGTACGAGACCAAGGATGGTCGAAGGTAGAATAATGCAGGAGCAATTATCGAGAGCGAAGCAGGATGCCAGAGCCGAGAATAACTATTAGCTCAAACCCTACTACTTGCCTGCAGCGTTTTGAATTCCCGCTGAATGGACAAACTTTTAATGCAATTGGTATTATTACGAAAGCTGGATAGTTTGCTCAAACCTGGAGCAACATTAGTGGTGATGACTAAGCGGGTTATTGATAAGGCCGCTTTTACTCAATGGCACTATAAGAGAGACTTAACACATATCTGCTTTTACTCAATAGAGACATTTAAGTGGATTGCTGACAACTATACCCGTTCTACCTGGAGATGCAGGATTCAGTGGGAATTTAATGGACTTTAATCACGGCATTGATTGCAACGAATGGTCATTCCCTTGGTAAAATCAATAACACTGAGTAAAGTCCATTAAAGCCCATCGCCGAAGGCTTTGTGCCAGCCCACTTCGTTGTTGCACTAATTTAAAAGGGAATAACCATTTCTACATTAATGCGCCTAGAATTGAGCTGGCACAATGCCTCTGAAACGAGCACCTTCAAGTAGAACGGGTATATAATTGGACGTTAGAGATTATCGACACCGACGTAGTGTTTTTTACCAAACGGATTTAAATCTGTTCCCGTTCAGCTGACTTTGATAAATGAATTTTGAATCAGAGTGGCTATTAATCTATTGGAATTTAAATATGTTAAATAGAATTTCTCTTTTCAGCTGCTTTATCGCTGTGTTGCTATTTAGTCACATAGTGCAAGCCAAACCAATCTACAACATAGAGTTTTTAAGTAAAACTGAAGCAACCAATTTACTGACATTGAATGATGACTTTGTTCAACGGGTGAGCCAGTTTGATATCGATGCCAGGATGAAACAAGGTACGGCTCAGTCAAAGGGTGATTACCTTGGTTTTGTAGCTCAGCAAACTTTAGATTGGACGCCGGAAGAACAACGGATCATTAGCGAGGCATTTAACAGTATTAGCGCTAAGTTAGCAGAACTAAAAGTGAGCTTACCCGATCCTATTCAATTCATTAAAACCACTGGGTTGGAAGAGGGCGGAGCGGCTTATACCCGAGGCCAAGCTATTATTCTACAAGCGCGACAACTGGCGAAAAAACAGGGGTTACCTAGGCTAATAGCTCATGAGCTACTGCATGTATACTCGCGTTATAACCCGCAGATCAAGCAAGCGCTATATCAAGCAATAGGCTATGAATATATCGGTGACATAGAATTTCCAACCAACTTGGCTAAGCAAAAGATTACTAATCCAGATGCGCCGGTAAATGACTTTGCAATACAAGTTAAATATAAAGGCGAGCTAGTGTGGGTAGTACCAATCCTATATTCAGACGTTGAGCAATATGATGCCGAAAAAGGTGGTGAGTTTTTTGATTATTTAACCTTTAAGTTTGTCATTGTAGGCAAGGAGGAGCAGGCGAGTAAAGCTGATTATGACCCGCAGCAAGCAGAAATCATTGCAGTGCCTGATCTTAAAGGTTTCTTTAAGCAAGTGGGGCGTAATACCAACTATATTATTCACCCTGAAGAGATTATTGCTGATAATTTTGCCCTATTAGTTACCGAAGAAACTGAGCTTAAATCACCTAAAATTCTGTTCAAGATAGAGCAAGTGTTAATGCAGCAGTGAATACTATTTTATCCAAAAGTTAGTTTTTTGGATTTTGTAGAAGGTGGTGCAAAATCACTTTTTGTACCATCACTTCAGCTTCTTCATGATCAGCCTCTAAGATCAGCCCATATTGGATCTGTTCTGCTTGGCCTTCAGCTTCCTGTTGGTTTTTCAAAGTGACCAAGGTTTCAATGGTTTCATTTTGTTCATCAAGCCTAACTTGCAGTTTATACTGGCTATCAAGCTCAAAGCCTTCTATCTGCTCACCGACAAAGGCGCCACCCTTTATGGATATATCACGTAGATCGCCTTGAGAAACCACGGCATTGCTTGTTCTACAGATTAAACTTGCTGTTACGTTGATGGGGATTCGAGAATGCTGCCTTAGCGCTACTGTTTGTAAAGCCTTAGGGTAATCAATGATAAGCCAACGGCCAACAACGGTAATGACTTTTTGAATACTACTTCTAAAGGCAAGAATATTAGCATCCTGTTCATCGCTGTTTACTACTCGCATGATCACGCTCTGTCGCTCCCTAATAAATGGAGTGGCAGCAGCCCAAGCTTTATCGTTGCCGTGAGCAAGAATGATAGATCGGCCTGAATCCACACCAATGAGTTTACTGCGTAAGCGAATGGCTTGTGTTGGAGTCAGGATCTGCAGATGCACTTCAGTACTACAGGTTAAATTATCAAGCGCATTAAAATCATTTTCAGTTGGCATAGTCAGGCCGTTGCTTAAGGATCCTTTGATTCAAACTAGCATAAAAGGTTGCTGCTGTTGATATTTATAGAATATTTTTTAGTCGTATTGACAGCTTGATGATTTGAATCTCAGAGTTAGATAAATGGCAGGATGCCCATTTGAATTAACAAAAGTATCAAAGTGTTTACGGAACGTTACAAATAAAAGATAAGCAAATTTGATTTTCAGCACGAATTGCTTTTTTATATCAGCTGAATTAGGTCATTTAGATAATAAAAACTGCTATTTGCAGTGATATTTTTTGTAATGACGACATAAGTGCTCAAACAAGGAGCGAATAATGAAGCGCTATACAAAGGCATTGTTACTGTCAGTGGGCATGCTATTTACAGCATCTGCTGTGCAGGCAACGGAAGCCAAAGATATTCAGAGTTTTACTCTGGATAACGGCATGAAAATAATGGTGTTAGAAGACAGCTCGATCCCTAACGCTAATATGTACCTATTTTGGAAAGTAGGTTCGCGTAATGAGGTGCCAGGCATCACTGGGATATCTCATTTTTTTGAGCATATGATGTTCAATGGTGCTAAGAAATATGGCCCAAAAATGTTTGACCGCACCATGGAAGCGGCTGGTGGTGCAAACAATGCTTACACCACTGAAAATTTAACTGTATATACAGATTGGTTCCCAGCCAATGCGATTGAAACCATTTTTGATTTAGAAGCAGATCGTATCGAAAATCTCGATATTAACCCTGAAATGGTTGAAAGTGAGCGCGGTGTAGTCGCATCAGAGCGTCTGACAGGTCTTGAAAACTCTAACTGGCGCAACCTACAAGAAGAGCTGAAAGGCGCAGCATTTAGAGCGCACCCTTACAGCTGGTCGGTGATTGGTCATGAGTCAGACATTGCAGCATGGACATTGGATGATCTCGTTCAATACCATAAAACCTATTACGCGCCTAACAATGCCGTTGTCGTGATTGCGGGCGATGTAAAACTTGCCGAAGTGAAGCGTTTGGCAAACCAATATTTAGCACCTATTCCAGCGCAAGCTCCTCCAAGAGAAGTGAAAACCGTTGAGCCGTTGCAGAAAGGTGAGCGTAGAGTCTATGTTCAAAAAGCGTCGGTGAGCACACCTAATGTAATGTTGGGCTACCATGTGCCAGCAACTTCAAATGCTGATTACTATGCACTTGATCTATTGTCGTCTATTTTAACCACTGGTAACAGCTCACGAATGTATCAAGGCTTAGTTGATAAGCAGGTGGCAATTGAAGTTGAAACCTACATGCCAATGTCTTTCGACCCGAACCTATTTTATGTGATGGGAGTGGCGAATCCAGGTATAACAGCAGTCGAACTTGAGAAAGGTATGATCGCTGAGATCAACCGTATCGGTCGCGAAGGTGTCACTGAGCAAGAGTTGGAAAAAGTTAAAAACATCAAATTGATGGGCTTCTATCATGCGATGGAAACGATTAATGGTAAGGCCAATACAGTAGGAACCTATGAGCTGTTCTTTGGTAGTTACGATAAGTTGTTTAATGCACCTCAAGAGTACAACAAAGTAACGCCTGCGGATATTCAACGTGTGGCGCAAACTTATCTAAAGCGTTCAAATAGAACTGTTGCTGTACTGGCTGCTACTGAGGAGACTGACGAATGAAAACATTAATCAACGGAGTCACTAGATTGTCAGCTTCTGCGCCTTTGGTCGTGAAAACAAAGCAACTTGCTAGTGCAATGGCGATGGCTAGCTCGATAACACTTACGGGTTGTGCTGCCACAGACATTCAAAGCACTCCCGTAGATACGGGTAGCTTTAGTGTGCCAGCATATCAGCAATTAACACTTGATAACGGCCTGACGATTTATCTGATGCCGCAAACAGAAGTGCCCCTTATTACGGTTAATGCCACGGTCAGAGCTGGAGCCGTAAACGATACAACTTCGGGGGTGGCGCAAGTCACCGCAGCGAGTTTAATGCTGGGAGCAGCAGGTAAAACTAAGCTAGAAATAGAACAAGAAGTAGACTTTCTAGGCGCTAGCCTTTCAAGCGGAGCAGGTAAAGAGGGGAGCTATTTAAGTGCCAACTTTATGGCGAAAGATGCTGATGTCATGTTGCCACTGATCCAGAGTGTGTTGTTATCGCCAGACTTTGATGCTGCAGAGTTCGACAAATTACGTCAACGTGAGATTGCGGGTCTAGGGCAATCGAAAGAGAGTCCAAGAGCAGTGATTAGTCGCTACTATGACAAACTCATTTTTGCTGATCATCCGTATGGTAATGCGACATCGGGTAATAGTAAGTCGTTGGCTGAATTGAACGTGTCGCAGCTGCGAGCTTTTCATAAGAGTTACTACCAGCCATCGAACACGGCTATCAGTGTTGTCGGTGATTTTGATGCTGCTAAGATGAAGGCTAAGTTACAGCAGCTGTTTGCCAGCTGGAAAGGCAGTGAAACCATTTCTCCATTAGATCTTAAACAAGGTTTACCAAAGCTTGATGCTAACAAGGTGTTGTTAGTTGATAAAGGTGATGCTGTTGAAACTACCTTTTTAGTTGGCGGTATGGGGATTAGTCGCGACAACCCTGACTTTGTTGGTTTAACAGTGGTTAACACCATCTTGGGCGGGCGTTTTACTTCATGGCTCAATGATGAGTTAAGGGTTAATGCGGGATTAACTTACGGCGCACGTTCAGGGTTTAGCGCATACTCTGCTGCTGGCACATTTAGAATTAGTACCTTTACTAAGACTGCGACGACTAAAGAGACCATCGACTTAGCACTTAAAACCTATGATCGTCTATGGGAACAAGGTTTAGATCAAAAGACTCTGGATTCAGCAAAAGCTTACGTTAAAGGCCAGTTTCCACCGAAGTATGAAACCAGTGGTCAGCTTGCGGGCTTGATGTCTGATATGTACCTATATGGCTTTGATGATGCGTTTATCAATGAGTTTCAAGCCAAAGTTGATGGCTTAACATTGCAAGAGTCGAAGCGTTTAATCGACACTTATTTTCCGAAAGATAACTTACAGTTTGTGATTATCGGTAACGCCGCCAAAATAGCACCAATTGCTAAGCAGTACGGTAGCGTTAAGCAGGTCGATATTAAAGATGTGGGCTTTGGTGGATAAGTAATACCAATTGCATTAAAAGTTTGACCATTCAGCGGGAATTCAAAACGCTGTAGGCAAGTAGTGGGATTTGAGCTAATAGTTATTCTATATCCAAACCCCATAGCGAAGCATACAGCGTTTTGAAACACGCACTACGTGAGGCTCTCAGTCTTTCCACTTCTGCTTTGCATTGGCTTAAAAGGGAATAACCATTTCTTTACCAATGCGCTTTGAATTGAAAAGACTGAGTGGCTCTGAACTGGCCAAATGCTTAGTGCAATTGGTATAAAAGTAAATGGGTGAGTTTCGCTCGTTCAGATAGCAAAAGCCGCGATAATTCGCGGCTTTTATGTCTGGAACATTTATGCCATAAGCCCATGGATGGCTAGCTTAAGGCTTTATGTCTGGAACATTTATGCCATAAGCCCATGGATGGCTAGCTTAGGGCTTTATCTCTGGAACAATAATCTAATCACATTAAATCGTTGCTAAGATCTTATCGACTATCGCTTTATTGGCTGCTGGAAACTCAAAGTTAACCAAATCTTGTTTAGCGACCCACTTAACTGCCTGCCCCTCTAGCCCCTGAGCTGTACCTGAGAAATCTCTAACCCAGTGAATATCAAGCATCACTTTTTTGTCACCATAATCATGGTGGATCTCCATCATGGGCGTAGTCATTTCAACGTGAAGGTCAACCTCCTCTTTAAGCTCCCTGATTAGCGCTTGCGAGGTTGTTTCTCCGACTTCCACCTTGCCACCTGGAAACTCCCACTTATCGCCTTGGTGCAGGTGTGCATGGCGTTTTGCGAGTAGAATTTGTTGTGTACTGTTTTCAATAACACCTACTGCAACATGGACTTGTTTGTTCACTGCTTTTTATCATCCATAGAGCCGTCATCCATAAAAAAGTCCGCTTCATCATAACCGAGTTGATCTAACATCTCTGGATCGAACTCAGGTTTAACTGGAATGGCATTCTTCTCTGCAGCCCAATCACCAAGATCAATTAACTTGCAGCGGTCACTACAAAAAGGCTTAAATTTAGAGGTTTCATCCCAAGTGACTTCGGTTTGGCAGGTTGGACATTTTACGGTTAGAGGCATAATTGATTTAGCTAGTGCTTGAGTGATAGTGGCACGATATTAGCGTTTTTAAGGGCAGGTTGCCAACTCAAACTGAATCGATTGGTCTGAATGTTTCTGCTTATCGAACTGTACAAAGTGGATAGCGTATCGATTTTTATGGCCGCTAATTGTAGGGTAGCAACCTTGTTCGGCAGCAAGTTTAACTCTGATGAGTGATAACGCTTGTTCACTATCGCCTTGATAGAAACCTGCAGTTGCTTGTAGTTGGTTGTATTCTGTAGTTTGGCGGGTTAAGTCGAGTAGTAAGTTAATTGGCGATAGTAGGCAGGCGAATTGGCTCATCCACTCTTGATACTCTGCTTGGCGAACTTCCCATGATTTAGCTAGCCAAAAATGCAGCTGTGGTAGGTCAAAATTACAACTTGCTCCAGGCATATTAAAGCGCTGCCTAAGGGCTGCAAGAAAGCGGTCCTGTTTTATCTGTTGGCCTGGACGTTCAGATACTTGTAGTACTTCTCTAGCAACACTGAGCTTGGCGATATAAGCTTCAACTTCCTCGCTATTAATTGCGGGGAGAGATTGCCATTTAGACAGTGCAAATAGCTGTCTGTCTAAATCTTTCAACACTTCACCACGATAATCGCAGCGCTCAGTGAGTTCACATAGGGAAAATAATGGGTAAAAACAGCGATGCTGGTGATCGTGATCTAAATTAGCCTGCAATTGCTCAGCCAAATACTCTAGCCTTAAATAGCTACGTATTTTTTCATTGAGCGGTTGTTCATAGATTAAATCAGTCATGGCGTTGCTTAAGTATTACCGCATATCTTCAAATAAAGTGAATTTAGTGCGTCTACCTTGCACTTTAACGCCGATATCTCTCCTTGATTGTCTATGACATCATCAGCTTTTGACAGTTTCTCGGCTCTTGTGGCCTGACTGCCTATTATATTTTGGACTTGCTTGGCGGAGACATCATCTCTTGCCATTGTTCTTTGTTGTTGTAGCTGTGGTGAAATATCCACCAAAAGCGTACGTTGTACTAACCTATCTAACCCATTCTCAAATAGCAAGGGTACAACCATAATTACATAATTTGATTGAGCTTCTTTACATTTCTTCAGCATAGTTTCTCTAATCAATGGGTGCAGTAACCCATTCAACCATAAACGTTCTTCATCGTTGTCAAAGATACGCTCCCTGAGTTTTGAGCGATCTAAATTTCCATCGCTGAGCAGGATGTCTGCGCCGAAATGTTTAACGATAGCCGCTAAGCCTTCTGAACCCGGGCTCACCACTTCGCGGGCGACGATGTCGGCATCGACTAACACTACGCCAAGATCTGCAAAAAGGTTGGCTACGGTGGTTTTTCCGCTGCCGATCCCGCCCGTTAAGCCTACAATAAAGTCAGCCATAGCCCCTCAAAATTAATTAATTCTAAAAGCTTAGAAGATCCTATGTACTAGGACCTTCGCCAGCACCTTCTTTTACAGTAGGTCGGCATTTATGCCGTCGCTGTTCTAGTTTTCAGCGTAAGCGAAGCGTTCCGTAGTGACGAAGTCACCAGTCCTAGGCAGTGCGCTTAAGACTTTACCGTCTTTGATAGTACATAGTACCTCGAATACTCGAGCCTAGCTCCTAAAGTCAAAGCGTTGATATATACCATTGGGTGATCGACTCGCCCCATATCATGGCAATCCAGCCAGCAGCGGCGATATAGGGACCAAAAGGAATAGGGTTACCTTGGTTAAGCTTTTTAAATGCAATTAAGCTAATGCCAACAATTGCGCCGACCAGTGAAGACAGTAGAATCACCAAGGGTAATACTTGCCAGCCAAACCAGGCGCCAAATACAGCTAGCAACTTAAAATCACCATAGCCCATGCCTTCCTTACCGGTTAGCAGCTTAAATGCCCAGAACACGCTCCAAAGGCTTAAGTAACCCGCGGCAGCGCCCACTATCGCGTCTGACATCGACACAAAAGTACCACTTAGGTTTAAGATTAGCCCTAACCATAAAAGTGGCAAAGTAATTTGATCGGGCAATAACATCTCATCGAGATCTATGCCAGTGAGCACCACTAAAGCAAAGGTCAAAATAGTACTGAAGACAAACTCTGCAGTCGGGCCAAAATGCCAAGCAAGAAAAGCCACTAACGCGCCAGTGATAAGCTCTACTATTGGATAGCGCGCCGATATTGGGTTTTTACAAGCGGCGCATTTGCCGCGTAGCATTAGCCAGCCAATAATCGGCAAGTTATGTATCGGTTTGATATTGGTTTTACACTTAGGGCAGGCAGAGCCTGGTACCACTAAGTTATACTTTTCAGGAAACTCATCGATTGGTGCAGTAAGTGCTTTTTCATTTTGCTCAAATACTGGTTTTTTATACTCAGCTAAATAGTGGTTGCACTCTTGCTGCCAGTCTCTTTTCATCATCACCGGTAAGCGGTGCACCACCACATTCAAAAAGCTGCCAATAACTGCAGCAAAAACAAAGCTAAGGGAGACAAAGAGCCAAAGGTTCTGGTTAAAAACGGTAATTAATTCAGTCATTATTTTTCAATCTATTATTTTTTTAAATTCTATTTTATAAAGTCTAAAGGAGTCTAGCCTCCGCCCACTACATTACCTAATTGGAAAATCGGTAAGTACATAGCTACAATAAGGCCACCAACTACAGTGCCAATAACTACCATCATAATAGGTTCAATTAGGCTTGATAAGCCATCTACTGCGTCATCCACCTGCATTTCGTAAATATTGGCCACTTTGTTGAGCATGCTATCCAATGAGCCTGATTCTTCACCAATCATCACCATCTGGATCATCATATCAGGAAACAGTCCTGTGGTGCGCATAGCGACATTCATCTGCATGCCCGACATCACTTCGGTGCGAATATTCAGTACAGCTTTTTTATACACTGCATTACCTGAGGCGCCGGCGGCAGACTCTAAGCCATCAATCAGTGGCACACCCGCGGCAAAGGTGGTTGCTAAGGTGCGGGCAAATTTTGCCATGGCGCCTTTATGTAAAATTTCACCAATTAAAGGGATCTTTAAGATAATTTCATCAATTTTATCGCGAAATAGCTGAGAGTTACGGTGCGCTCGCCTAAAGCCCCAAACAGCAGCAATAATGGCTATAACAAAAATATACCAAGAGGATTGAAGCCAACGAGATAAGTTGACGACAATTTGAGTAAAAGCAGGCAATTCGGCACCAAAGCCCTGAAATATAGTTTCAAACTGCGGTACAACAAAGAGCAGTAATAAGGCAGTTACAATAACAGCAACAATAACTACTGAAGCTGGATAAAACATCGCCTTTTTGATTTTTGATTTAAGCGCTTCTGATTTTTCACGGTAGGTGGCAATACGATCAAATACTGCATCTAGACTGCCGGAGTGCTCACCTGCGGCCACTAAGTCAACATACAGTTCATCAAAGTAGAGTCTGTGGGGACGAAGCGCCTCTGACAATGGAATGCCTGATTGCACATCATTGACGATAGTTGCTAACAACTCGCGCATTTTAGGCTTCTCATGGCCTTTCCCGAGTAACTCAAGAGTAGTTACAATTGGCACGCCAGCAGCCAACATGGTAGCTACCTGGCGGGTAACCATGGCGATATCCATGGGCTTGATTTTTTTCTCAGATTTAAACAGTGGTGCAGACTTTTTGCGAACATTTTTGGGGATGACGCCTTGGGCTTTCAGTTGCGCCCTAATTTCAGCGCTAGACACTCCTCTAAGTTCGCCGGAGGTGCGACGGCCATCGCGGTTAACCCCTTTCCAGGAGTATGTGACAACTTTTGGCTGGCTTTTTTGCGCGCCTCTCTTTTTTGATAATTGACTGCTTGCTGTAGCCATTGGTGCCTTCTATCTTATTGTTTTAGGTCGACAATCATTTTTGATTAAAAGCTGGTAACACGATTAATCTCGGCAATACTAGTTACACCTTGAGTAACCTTTAGCAGACCTGAATCCCTCAGATCTCGCATCCCTTGCGATTTAGCCTGCTTAAGAATTTGCAATGAATTCCCTCCCTCCATAATGGTGCGGGCGATCTCATCTGACATCTTCATCACTTCATAGATGCCGACACGGCCTTTATAACCGGCAGTGCAGTGTTCACAGCCGACTGGTTTATAGGGGGTAATATCTGTATCTATTTGTGTTTGGCTAAAGCCAAGCTTCAGTAGTTCATCCGTTGGGATCTCTTCAGGGGTTTTACAGTGTTGGCATAGGCGCCTTGATAGCCGCTGAGCAATAATTAGGTTAACCGAGCTGGCAATGTTATAGCCTGGAACGCCCATATTGATTAGACGTGTTAAAGTCTCAGCAGCGGAGTTGGTATGCAAGGTCGATAGTACTAAATGACCGGTTTGCGCAGCCTTAATGGCAATCTCAGCGGTTTCTAAGTCTCGAATTTCACCGACCATCACCACATCAGGATCTTGACGCAAGAATGAGCGCAGCGCAGAGGCAAAAGTTAACCCCGCTTTAAGGTTAATATGAACTTGGTTAACGCCTTCAAGGTTGATCTCCACCGGATCTTCGGCGGTAGAGATATTGCGCTCAGCAGTGTTAAGGATATTTAACCCTGTATAGAGAGATACTGTTTTACCAGAACCGGTAGGGCCAGTAACCAATATCATCCCTTGGGGTTTGGCCAGCATCTCCTCGTACATCAGCCTTTGGTCATCTTCATAACCCAGCTTTTCGATACCTAACTGCGCCGAAGAGGAGTCCAGAATACGCATCACTATTTTTTCACCCCAAATAGTGGGCAGAGTGCTGACACGAAAATCGATAGATTTAGTGCGCGACATCTTCATCTTGATGCGACCATCTTGCGGCACTCGGCGCTCAGCTATATCAAGTTTGGACATTACCTTTAAGCGGGCTGAAATACGGCCAGAAAGGTTGACTGGTGGCTCTGAAACCTCTTGCAAGATACCGTCGATACGAAAACGAATGCGGTAGCGTTTCTCATAAGGCTCAAAGTGCAGATCTGATGCACCCTTGCGAATGGCATCAGTAAGAATTTTATTGATGTAAATGACGATAGGCGCGTCATCTTTTCCATCACCTTGTTCTTCATCGCGTTTATCGGTATCGGTAACTTCGATGCCTGCAAGGGCTTCTTCATCAATAGCGCTTAAGTCAAGTGATGTAATATCCTCTTCAAGTACACTCTCTAGTGCTTTGCTGAGCTTATCATCTTCAACTAGAATAGCTTCGGCGTGCAAACCCGCGCTGAATTGAAAATCCTCTAAAGCGGCGATATTAGTGGGATCAGAGGTGGCGATATAGAGGCGGTTACCACGCTTAAATAACGGTAAACATTTGTGCTTCTCAATCAGTTTTCTATTGAGAAATTCATCGGGAATGGCTGCAACATCAAACTCATTAAGATCGAGTAGAGGAGTACCATATTCTTCATAGCAGAGTTCGGCAATGGTTCGAGCTGATATCAACTGCTGCTGGATAATGGTGCTGACTAGCGAGGTATGCTTTTTACGAGAAATAGATATAGCTGATGATATTTGCTCTTCGCTAAGTAGGTTTTTGCGAATAAAAAGAGTAGATAAGCCAAGATGAAGACCTGTGGTAGGCATTAGTATTCCTTACTTCAGCTATTATATATTTGCCTTCTAATAATAGATAATAACAATAATTAGTTCGGGAATCCTACGGAAAAACGCAAGATTTCATCTTGATAACTTTACTTCTAGATAACCAACTTCGAATGTTATTCGTAATTGGTTATCTTATATCATAAGAAAACTGCCACTGAGTCTACAACTCAGTGGCGGCCTGAATTATGTCAAGTTGCAAGACGCTGTTGAGGCTACGCAAGTAATTGTCTGCGTTACACCAGTAACAGAGAAAACGTTTGAACTCTCGCCACCAGTACAAGCTGCCTTCGCATAGGTCGGCGGAGTGAGTCCCGCAATCGTTGAAGCTGCAACCGCTTTAGTATGCGCACTAGCTTCCGCTAGACAAGAGTTGACTTTACCTTTTTCAACATAGTCATTATACGCAGGCAATGCAATCGCTGCCAAAATACCGATAATCGCAACTACGATCATTAATTCGATTAGGGTGAAGCCCTTAGCTTTGCTCATTTGTGATTTGTTCATCATGTTTTTCATGTCTATCTCCATTAGAAAGCTTCAAGTGAGTGCTATGCGCCTATATCTATTGAGGTCACATATTAACGCACATACCACTACTTAGTTTAATAGTGCTTCAACCTTGCTTGATGCTCCTGCGCTAGCATGTCGCCAAATCCAAAGCTAATTGTCAGCGGGGAAGCATTAAAGTGGCTGCTTATACCCGGTAAGACGCTTAGCGCGACCTAAGGTGTCAGTGTCTATCTTAATTTTTAATTGGTTGTTACTTTTTATATATCAAGGTCTAGCATTTACGTCACTACAGCTATTTTAACCGCTAGTTCAACAGCCACTTCAACAGTTAGCTTGGCCGTTAGCTTAACCCTTAGCTCAGCCGTTAGCTGAATATTCCACCTCTTCAAGAAGTTTGAAAAGTTAGTCCCAACGTATCGATAGATATTTTGGGGCTCTCTTTTGTAAAAGCTGAAGAGATAGCTAAACCTTTTTTAGCTCATATTATATGTTAAATATCTACTAGCTATTTAGCATACATATTTACTTAGCAGTTATTCCCATTTTAGATATAGCCTTGAATAAATTTAACGCTATAACTCAAATTGAAATCGACTTAGCTTTGCACAATTAATAACTCAAGTTAATAACCATAAAGCACGAGTCTATCTAGTCATTGCCTCGTCTAAAGGCAAAGTTAGTACAAAGTTAAATAAATTGGAATAGCTAATGAGCACAAAGTTGCAATCTAATGGCTAATTCATCTAAAAGTCGTGTTTGTAGTGTCAAAAAGTTCTAGCAATATATTGTCACCACGGGCGATATTGACGATTAATGCTGTAGTGTCATTTTTAAGGCGCTTAAAGATGAATAAATGGTTTAGCGCTGTCTAAAGCTACATAATGGAACATTTTGCATGTTGTGCTCGCTTTTTACGGTTTTTGTTAACTTGAGCACAGTTTTGCTAAGTACCGCCGTTGGTTGTTTTTTATGCGTTTCGACGCAGGGTTTTGATAGTTTACCAACTTGGTTTCGCGCAAGCTAAATCGTGGTGATTTTGCTTGCTGTTGCGATCTATTTGTTTACATTCAAGTAACTTTCTTGAGAGAGCAAAGCCTGTGCCAAGGCAAACTACATATTGGTACTCAGTATGGCTATTTGGCTTTTGGTCTTTCTAATCATTGTCTGTTAGCTGACTTTCATGCTGGCTTGAGAGCTTATTAAATACGGTGATAATTTGTAAATGCAGATAATTATTCTAAATTAGTTGTTATTCCAGCGGTATCTATTTGCTATTGCTGCTGGTTAATGGGCAATAGCATAAATGTTTAACTGGCAGAGGGAAATTAATTGAGCTATCAGCTTTATTTACGATGAGAAAATACTTGCTGGTTGAATTATAAACAGTGATAGAAAGTCTTTATTGAGAGCTAAGTTAAACTTGTTAGAAGAGTTAGCAAAAGCTTTAAATGAGTAATAAAGCCTTTGCTAAAATAGTGCTATTCAATACGGCTATTTAAGTCTTAAAGATAGATCTAGTGCTCGCACGTGCTTAGTCAACGCACCAACTGAAATATAATCGACGCCTGTTTTTGCAAACTCTGCAATCGTTTCAAGGGTGACGTCACCGGAAACTTCAAGCTTTACGCCCATACCTTTGGCTTTATACTGTTTATTGAGCCCTACTGCGTCCAGCATCATGGTGACATCAAAGTTATCTAGCATCACAATGTCTGACTGCGCATCAAGTGCTTGGGTCAGCTCTGCGATACTTTCTACCTCTACCTCAACTGGCTTGTCTGCGTGTAGCGCTCGAGCGGCTGCAATCGCCAAGGCGATGCTGCCACAAGCCATGATGTGATTCTCTTTTATCAAGAATGCATCAAATAATCCGATGCGATGGTTTTTGCCACCACCACAAGTTACCGCATATTTTTGTGCGGTTCTCAGCCCTGGAATCGTTTTGCGAGTATCTAACAGTTGGGTATGAGTCCCTGATAAGCGGTCAACGTAATGTTTGGTTAGCGTGGCAACGCCGGAAAGCGTTTGGATGAAGTTCATTGCAGTGCGCTCGCCGGTAAGAATTGCGCGTGCAGGACCTTCTAATTCACACAGCAGCTGATTCGGCACCACTAAGTCACCATCATCTACATGCCAATGCAGCGCGACTTCACCACCGAGTTGATTAAACACTTGTTCGGCCCATGCCTTGCCACAAAAAACGCCCTCTTCGCGGGTGATTAATGTTGCTTGTGCGATTCTATCAGCTGGAATTAGCTGGGCGGTGATATCCGCGTCGCAGCGCTGTGACAGTGAAACCGAAGAGTAAGTATCTTGATGACCTAAATCTTCGTCAAGTGCGGCTTTGACTGAGAGTCGAATGTCATTTTCAAGCATGATGGGCTGTCCTTACTGACTTTAAGTCGTAATAGTTTACGGGTAATTTTATATGGAGTTTATCTTAACATAAAGGCTAGTATTATCGGTTTTAATGTTTCAAACCTATCGGCTTGTTTACGATCCAAATAGGTTATCCCCGTTCTATTTGAAGGTGCTCGTTTCAGAGGCATTGTGCCAATTCAATTCTAGGCGCATTGACGTAGAAATGGTTATTCCCTTTTAAGTTAGTGCAACGACGAAGTGGGCTGACACAAAGCCTTCATTGATGGGCGTTTCTTATTATAAATAGCATGGACGTTATTCAGTGTTATTGATTTTACCAAGGGAATGACCATTAGTCGCAATCAATGCCGTGATTAAAGTCCATTAAACTGCCACTGAATCCTGCATCTTCAGCTAGAGTGGGTATAAACATCGGCTATATTCATAGGGTTAAACCTGATAAAGTGGAAGTACTATCTATATAGATTAATAGGCTTAAATTGTCGTTTACTGTGATTGATGGTTGGTTCACTCAAGCGCGCTTTTGTTTATCGCCCCATTTTAATTTGCGGCCGTTAAATGAAGTTAGTTTGTTAGTTGTGCATAACATCAGTTTGCCGGCGGGTCGCTTTGGCCTACCTTATATTGATCAGCTGTTCCAAGGTTGTTTAGATATAACTGCAGACCCAAGCTTTAAAGACTTGGATGGCTTAGAAGTTTCGGCGCATTTTCTTATTCGACGAGATGGCGAGCTGGTGCAGTATGTGTCGTGTGATGATAGAGCTTGGCATGCTGGTGTGTCTGTCTTTGATGGTAGAACGGGTTGTAATGATTTTGCCTTGGGTGTTGAGCTTGAAGGCACTGATGATATTAACTACACCGATGAGCAATATGCCCGCTTAGCTGAATTGACCAGCACTTTGATTGCTCATTACCCGGCATTAACGCCCGACAGAATTGTGGGTCATTGTGATATAGCACCGGGACGAAAAACCGATCCTGGTAATAGTTTTGATTGGCAGCGCTTTAAAGGATTGCTTTAACACTGCTGAACTTGTTTTGTGTTAGAAGATAGGGGATGGAATACCGATGGCTTTATTTTCGTTATTAATCGCAATTTTCGTTGAGCGCATGCGCTTATTGCCAGATGCTTGGCAATTTGACGTGCTGTTAGCTAAGTATCATCAGGCGCTATTTGGTGACAAACAAGTGCAATCAACATTGATGATGGCGTTAGCGCTACTATTACCTGCACTGTCGATAAATATCGTCTCTTGGTTTGTATCTGGCATGGTTTGGGGAGCTGTAAGCTTAGTTTTATGGGTTGCAGTTGCCGTCTTGTGTTTTAGCCATAACCAGCAAAGACAAGCTTTTAAACGTTATATTCAGGCAGCTTGTCGCGGTGATTCTCAAGCATGTTTTAACTATGCTGCCGAGTTGGACTCAAGTAAATGCCTTGAGTCTGTGAGCGAGCAGGAGTTGGGTGAGCATGTGGGTCAGAGCGTTGCTTGGATCAACTATCGTTATTATGGTGCAATTGCTTTGTACTTAATCATTCTCGGACCTGTTGGTGCAGTGCTTTATTGCACAGTGCGCTTTTATAGTGAAGACAATCGTAAGCGCGAGCTTTCACTACCTTTGGTTGATACCCTGTTATTTATACTCGATTGGCTGCCAAGCCGTATTTTTGCATTTGGTTATGTACTAAGTGGTCAGTTTAGGCAGTCTATTTCATCTTGGATGGGTTTAGCATTTAATCCTAAAGCACAGGCTCGAGATATTATTACTACAGTTGCTATTGAAGCGGAGGAGCTACCTGAGGCTTCCTCTGCGCCAGTGTGTGTGCAGTCTACGATTGCACTTTTACAGCTGAGCAAGCGTAACTTTATTTTACTGATTACTGTACTGTCGCTGATGACAATTTTTGGCGTGGTGAGTTAATCACACCAAGGCTTCAACCAAACGTGGGGGTCTGCTGTGAATAAGCGACCCTCTTTTTGTATCGCTAGAATTTTTAATCGTTACTGATGCAGGCTGCTTATACCGATTGGTATTAAGAGACTTTTCAACGATAAACATATCAATTGGAACATTGGTCTGACCCCATGTTGAAAAAAATCAGCTATGCTCACACATCGCGCATGGATATGATGCAGATCACGAACTAGACATCTAAAGTGTGATTTGATAAAGTGCGCTCAGTCAATTAAATTGGTAAGACCAATTTACAATAGGAGCTGAGGGCCACATGGCTTATAGCAAAATAAACCAGCCAAAAATATCTGACGTCATTATGGGTCAGTTGGAACAGATGATTCTGGAAGGCAGTATTCAACCAGGACAGAAGCTTCCGCCTGAGCGTGAATTGGCGCTGCAGTTTGAAGTGTCACGCCCATCACTGCGTGAAGCGATTCAAAAGCTAGAAGCAAAAGGCTTGTTGATGCGCCGCCAAGGTGGCGGTACCTATGTAAAAGAACAACTTTGGCAAAGTCTTGCCGACCCTATCGTTGAACTCATGCATTCAGACTCTGAAAGTCAGTATGACTTACTTGAGTTTCGTCATGCGACTGAAGGCATGATGGCCTATTTTGCCGCGCTTCGTGGAAATGATGCCGACATGCAAAACATTAAGCGCACCATTTTAGAAGTGGAAGCGGCGACGGGTGTTGAAAATCAAGCTAATGCCATTGTACGTTTTTATCGTGCAGTGGCTGAAGCATCACATAATGTGGCGATGCTGCATCTTGTTTTAAGTTTATCTCCTGTGCTGCATAAAAACGTGGCACAGAACTTAGAGCTTTTAAGCCGACGCGAAGAAGCCTCTACCATGGCAAACGATCACAGACGAGCTCTGCTTGCTGCCATTGTACGCCGTGACCCTGAAGCAGCTAGAGAGGCCTCCAATGAACACTTAAGTTACATTGAAGAGGTTATGTTGTCTGTAAGGGAAGAAGATAGCCGGTTGCAGCGTAGTCTGCGCCGTTTAAAGAGCGGTGATTAGGCACAAGCCAACACCGTTTTATCCATATTTTTCATTTATTATTAATGTATATAGGGAAGGACAGCGTCATGTCTGAACATATGCTACAAGATTTAGATCCACTAGAAACTCAGGAATGGGTAGATTCACTGCAAGCGGTATTAGAGCAAGAAGGCCCTGAACGTGCGCACTATCTACTAGAGAAGTTGATTGATAAAGCGCGTCGTAATGGTACTCACCTACCTTATAAAGCGACAACCGCTTACTTGAACACTATTCCTTCAGGCCAAGAGCCTCATATGCCTGGCAACCAAGAGATGGAGCGCCGTATTCGCGCTATCGTTCGTTGGAATGCATTGGCGATGGTTCTGCGTGGTTCTAAGAAAGATCTAGAGCTAGGTGGTCACATCTCGAGCTTTGCATCGAGTGCAACTATTTATGACGTTTGTTTTAACCACTTCTTCCGCGGTCCAAATGAAAAAGACGGCGGCGATTTGGTTTACTTCCAAGGACATATTGCACCGGGGATCTACTCGCGCTCTTTCCTTGAAGGACGCATTAGTGAAGATCAGATGAATGGTTTCCGTCAAGAAGTTGATGGCAAAGGTTTGTCTTCATACCCGCACCCTAAGTTGATGCCTGATTACTGGCAGTTCCCGACAGTATCTATGGGTCTTGGTCCTATCCAAGCTATCTATCAAGCACGTTTCCTAAAGTATCTTACTGATCGTGGTCTGAAAGATTGCTCAGAGCAAACGGTTTACTGTTTCTTAGGTGACGGCGAGTGTGATGAGCCTGAAACATTAGGTGCTATCGGTCTTGCTGCTCGTGAAGAGCTAGATAACTTATGCTTTATCGTTAACTGTAACCTGCAGCGTCTTGATGGTCCTGTACGTGGTAACGGTAAAATTATCCAAGAACTTGAAGGCGAATTCCGCGGCGCTGGCTGGGAAGCGGTTAAAGTGATTTGGGGTCGCTACTGGGATCCACTACTTGCACGCGATACCAGCGGTAAGTTACTGCAGTTGATGGAAGAAACCGTTGATGGTGAATACCAGAACTGTAAAGCTAAAGGTGGCGCGTACACCCGTGAGCACTTCTTTGGTAAGTACCCTGAAACTGCCGAAATGGTTGCTAACATGTCAGATGATGACATCTGGCGTCTAAACCGTGGTGGTCATGATCCAGTTAAGATTTTTGCTGCGCTACAGCATGCTAAAAACACTAAAGGTCGTCCAACAGTAATCCTAGCTAAAACCGTTAAAGGTTACGGTATGGGTGACGCAGGCGAAGGTAAGAACATCGCTCACAACGTGAAGAAGATGGGTGTTGAGTCACTTAAATACTTCCGCGACCGTTTCAATATCCCAATCAGTGATGATCAGCTAGAAGATATTCCTTTCTATCATCCAGGTGCCGATTCTGAAGAAGTTCAGTATCTAAAAGCGCGTCGCGCAGAGCTACACGGTGCAATCCCTGCACGTCGTGAGAAGTTCTCGCAAGAGCTTGAAGTGCCATCATTGAAGATCTTTGACTCAGTGCTTAAAGGCTCAAACGGTCGTCAGATCTCAAGCACTATGGCATTTGTGCGTATTTTGACTGCATTGCTTAAAGACAAGAAGATTGGTAAGCAGATCGTACCGATTATTCCTGATGAAGCGCGTACCTTTGGTATGGAAGGTCTATTCCGCCAAGTAGGTATTTACGCTCATGAAGGGCAAAAGTACGAACCACAAGATTCAGATCAAGTGGCTTACTACCGCGAAGATAAAAGTGGTCAGGTATTGCAAGAAGGTATTAACGAGCTAGGTGCAATGTCATCTTGGGTTGCTGCGGCAACGAGTTACTCAGTTAACGATACCCCAATGATCCCGTTCTATATCTACTACTCAATGTTTGGTTTCCAGCGTATTGGTGACATGGCTTGGGCGGCAGGTGACATGCGTGCACGTGGCTTCATGGTTGGTGGTACCTCAGGTCGTACAACCCTAAACGGCGAAGGTCTACAGCATCAAGATGGTCACAGTCATGTATTGGCTAACACTATTCCAAACTGTATCTCGTACGATCCAACTTACGGTTACGAAATCGCAGTGGTAGTACAAGATGGTATTCGTCGTATGTACGGTGAGCAGGAAGATGTTTTCTACTACCTAACCACGATGAACGAGAACTACGAGCAGCCAGCAATGCCAGAAGGCGCTGAAGAAGGTATCGTTAAAGGTATCTACAAGCTTGAAACCCTGCAAGGTAGCGGTAAAGGTTCTGTGCAACTCATGGGTAGTGGCACCATCTTAGAGCAAGTTCGCAAAGCGGCGGTTGCACTATCAAAAGATTTTGGCATCACCACTGATGTATTCAGTGTTACTAGTTTTAATGAGCTAACCCGTGATGGTCAGGCTGCAGAGCGTTACAACATGCTGCACCCAACTGAAACACCAAAAGTGCCATACATTAGTGAAGTGCTTTCGAAAGATGCACCAGCGATTGTGGCGACAGACTACATGAAGATATACGGTGAGCAACTACGTGCCTACGTACCAACAGACTATAAAGTTCTTGGTACTGATGGTTTCGGTCGCAGTGATAGTCGCGAAAACCTACGTCATCACTTTGAAGTTGACGCTAAGTTTATTGTAATTGCTTCTCTGAAAGCCCTTGTTGACCGTAACGAGCTGCCTGTTGATGTGCTAACTAAAGCCATCAATGAGTATGGTATCGACGTTGACAAGATCAACCCACAGTACGCGTAAGAGGGAAACAAAATGGCTGAATTAAAAGAAGTTTTGGTTCCTGATATCGGTGGTGATGAAGTTCAGGTTATTGAAATCTGTGTTGCTGTAGGCGATACGCTGGCAGCAGAAGAGTCAATCATCACGGTTGAAAGCGATAAGGCAACGATGGATATCCCTGCACCATTTGCAGGTGTATTGAGCGAGCTTAAAGTCGCAGTTGGCGATACCGTGTCAGAAGGTAAGTTGATTGCAATGATGTCAGCTGCGGCGAGCGAAGCGCCTGTTGCAGAGGCTCCTGCTCCTGTAGCACCTTCTGCTCCAGCACCAGTAGCGGCTCCAGCTTCTGTAGCAGCAGCACCAGTTGCAACTAGTACACAAGTTATCGAAGTCAATGTGCCTGATATTGGTGATGCAGCAGATGTTGATGTGATTGAAGTCTTGGTTGCCGTCGGCGATAAAATTGATGCTGATACAGGTTTGATTACGCTGGAAACAGACAAAGCCACTATGGAGGTGCCAGCACCTTCAGCTGGTATCGTTAAAGAGCTTAAAGTTAACGTTGGCGATAAAGTGTCTATGGGCTCATTAGTATTGATGCTTGAAGTTGGCGATGCCGCTCCAGCATCAACACCTGTGGCTGCAGAAGCGCCTGTTACAGCAGCTGCAGCGAGTGTGAGTGCAGTGCAAGAGATTGCCGTGCCTGATATCGGTGATGCTGCAGACGTAGACGTGATTGAAGTACTGGTTGCCATTGGTGATGAAGTGACGCTTGATCAAGGCCTCATCACATTAGAGACAGACAAAGCGACTATGGAAGTACCTGCACCAGTTGCCGGTAAAGTGGTTGGATTGACTGTAAAGCTGGGTGATAAAGTTTCTCAAGGTAGCGTGATTGCGAGCATTGAAACGGTTTCAGCTGCACCTGCACCTGTTGCGGCTCCAGCTGCAAGCGCGCCTGCAGCAAGTGCACCAGCTCCAGTAGCCGCACCTACAGCTAGCAAGCCACCTGTGCCGCATCATCCAAGTGCGGGTAACCAACCTAAGACTGGTGCGGTACATGCGTCACCAGCAGTGCGTCGCTTAGCGCGTGAATTTGGTGCTGACCTGACGCTGGTTAAAGGTACAGGCCGTAAAGGACGTATTCTTAAAGAAGATGTTCAAGCCTTTATCAAGTATGAGCTGAGTCGTCCTAAAGCATCTGCCGCTACAGCGGTTGCTGGCGGTGCTGGTGGCTTGAATGTGATTGCAGCGCCGAAAGTAGATTTCGCCAAATTTGGTGAAGTTGAAGAAGTGCCGTTAAGTCGTATTCAGAAGATCTCTGGTCCTAACTTGCATCGCAACTGGGTAACTATCCCACATGTGACGCAGTTTGATGAAGCTGATATCACTGAGCTTGAAGCGTTCCGTAAAGAACAGAACACTTTGGCTGCTAAGAAGAAAGCGGATTATAAGATCACGCCATTAGTCTTTATGATGAAAGCAGTTGCCAAGGCATTAGCTGAATTCCCTGTGTTTAATTCAAGTTTAAGCGCTGACGGTGAGTCACTGATTAAGAAGAAGTACTTCCATATCGGTGTGGCTGTTGATACGCCAAATGGCTTGATGGTGCCAGTAGTTCGTGATGTTGATAAGAAAGGTATTGTTGAGCTTTCTCGTGAGCTGATGGATATATCCGTCCGTGCGCGTGATGGCAAGCTGAAGTCTGCTGATATGCAAGGCAGCTGTTTCACAATCTCAAGTCTAGGTGGTATTGGTGGTACGGCGTTTACGCCTATCGTTAACTATCCAGATGTGGCTATTTTGGGTGTATCTAAATCTGAAATTAAGCCGAAGTGGAATGGTAAAGACTTTGAGCCTAAGTTAATGCTACCACTGTCATTATCTTATGATCACCGAGTTATCGATGGTGCGATGGCGGCACGATTTAGTGTCACGCTTTCAAGCATCCTCAGTGATATTCGTACACTTATTTTGTAAAGTTGAAGGCTGCTCAGGTTGAGTGGCCTTTTTTCTGTTACGACTAGGATTGTGATCAGTATCAAACAAAGGTTAAAATGCGGCCACCTTACAAGATTTGGCCACACTTTATCGTTGAGACGGTGCTTCCGCCAACGACATAAAAAGAATAGAGGAAAACATGAGTAACGAAATCAAAACTCAGGTAGTTGTACTAGGCGCAGGCCCTGCGGGCTATTCAGCGGCATTCCGTGCTGCAGATCTCGGTCTAGATACTGTCATCGTTGAACGCTTCAGCACATTGGGTGGCGTTTGTTTGAACGTAGGTTGTATCCCATCTAAAGCATTGCTTCATGTTTCTAAAGTGATTGAAGAAGCAAAAGCTGTTGCCGACCACGGTGTCGTTTTTGGTGAGCCAAAGATTGATCTTGATAAGCTTCGCGGCTTTAAAGAGAAAGTAATTGGTCAGCTTACTGGCGGATTAGGCGGAATGTCTAAAATGCGTAAAGTTGACGTAGTGAATGGCTTAGGCAAGTTCACTGGCCCTAACACGCTTGAAGTTCAAGGTGAAGATGGCGTTAAAGTGGTTCACTTTGAGCACGCAATCATTGCTGCGGGTTCACGTCCAATTCAACTGCCATTTATTCCACATGAAGATCCACGCATTTGGGATTCAACTGACGCGCTAGAGCTTAAAGAAGTGCCTGGCAAGTTACTTGTTATGGGCGGCGGAATTATCGGTCTTGAAATGGGCACCGTTTATTCATCTCTAGGTAGCGAAATCGATGTTGTAGAGATGTTCGATCAAGTTATTCCTGCCGCAGATAAAGATGTTGTTCGTACCTTTACCAAGCAAATTAAGAAGAAGTTTAACTTAATTTTGCAGACTAAAGTGACAGCTGTTGAAGCGAAAGAAGACGGCATCTACGTGACTATGGAAGGCAAGAAGGCACCTAGCGAGCCTGTGCGTTATGATGCAGTGCTTGTTGCGATTGGCCGTACACCAAATGGTAAAGGCTTAGACGCTGAGAAAGCTGGCGTGAATGTTGATGAGCGTGGCTTCATCAATGTTGATAAGCAGATGCGTACTAACGTACCGAATATTTTCGCGATTGGTGACATTGTTGGTCAACCAATGCTTGCTCATAAAGGTGTGCATGAAGGGCATGTAGCTGCAGAGGTTATCTCTGGTCTTAAGCACTTCTTCGATCCTAAAGTGATCCCATCTATCGCTTACACAGATCCAGAAGTCGCGTGGGTTGGTCTAACTGAGAAAGAAGCGAAAGAGCAGGGCGTATCATACGAAACTGCAACTTTCCCTTGGGCTGCAAGTGGCCGTGCAATCGCATCAGATGCGAGCGAAGGTATGACTAAGCTTATCTTCGACAAAGAGACTCATCGTGTGATCGGTGGTGCTATTGTTGGTGTTAACGGTGGCGAGTTACTCGGTGAAATTGGCCTAGCAATTGAAATGGGTTGTGATGCAGAAGATTTAGCATTGACCATTCATGCTCACCCAACTCTACATGAGTCAGTTGGTCTTGCTGCCGAGATGTACGAAGGCTCAATTACTGATTTGCCAAACCCAAAGGCAAAAAAGAAGAAAAAGTAAGATTTTCCTAATAAATCAAGCGCTCATTTGAGCGCTTTTTTTATGCCTTAAATCCCGTAAATATGGGATTTGTGCTAATCAATGCGTGATTCTGTGTTATCTAAATGATACATTCAAGTTATACCAATTGCATTAAGTATTTGGCCAGTTCAGAGCCCCTCAGCCTTTTCAATTCAAAGCGCATTGGTAAAGAAATGGTTATTCCCTTTTAAGCCAATGCAAAGCAGAAGTGGAAAGACTGAGGGGCTCACGTAGTGCGGGTTTCAAAACGCTGTATGCTTCGCTATGGGATTTGGATATAGAATAACTATTAGCTCAAATTCCACTACTTGCCTACAGCGTTTTGAATTCCCGCTGAATGGTCAAACTTTTAATGCAATTGGTATTAAAGCTAAAAACCTCTATACCTAAAGCTAAATGGGTATATCAAATGAGAGTTATAATTATAAAAAAGTGGTTTAGTTTTATCATTTTGTTGCTTATCTGTTCGACACCGGTCTTTGCCAGTGGCGTGGTTCAACGCATTTTTACTGCCAGTGACGGACTGATAAATGGCACCGTATGGGATATCAGTTTTGATGAGCATGGTTTTACTTGGCTAGCGACTGAGGAAGGTTTGTATCGCGTCGGCAGTAGCAAAATTAGAAGACTGGATCAGGTCGGTTTAGATTCTAAACTCAGTGATAACCATATCAAAATGGTCTCTCCTCTTAGTAAGCGTCACCTGTTGGTGAGTAGCTTCTATGAAATCTACCTTTATGACATCTATAGCAATACTTTTACCGCCTTTGGCAGCCCTGCACTTTTTCCAGAGTTTACGGGAGTGGGGATCACCTCACAAATTGAAGATGATCAGGGCAACCGGATCATACTCACTGGTGAGGGAGAGCTGCTACGTTTTAATTACAGCAAAATGTCCTTAGAGCGGATAAATTTCTTAAGCAGTAATCAAGACTATCCTTGGCGAGCGATGTCCACTCTATCTGATAATCGAATTGTGGTGGCGACAGAAGGTAGGATTGAAATCCGCGATGAGGTTGGAGAAAGAGTCGCTGTACTTCCTTGGCATGAAGCATATGGCCGTATTGAACAAATACTTCGGGATTCCAGTAGTCGAACTTGGATCAGCTCTAGCAAAGGATTTTTTGAGCTAGTCGAACAAGATTTATCTTTCAGACAGATCGAACAATTACCTTATTATATTACCCATATTGCAGAAGATGATAACGGCTTTCTATGGTTAGCTAGCCGAACAGGTTTGCTTAAGTGGCAACCCGATGCAGAGCTAGTAGAAAAGTACGGTAATGAAATAAAACAGAATTCCAACATCGACTATATACACGATATCGCTGTTGATAATACGGGGCTTGTCTGGATTGGTGGCTCGGGTGATGGTGTTGCTGTATTGGCTGACACACCGGATTTTTTACTTGAACAGTACAGTAAGTCAGTACCTTACAACATGCCTGATGAAGTCATTTGGTCTATCTATTCTGATAATGAAGATTTATGGCTTGGCACTGACGCTGGGCTCTTGCTTATCGATAGACAAACCAAACATTCTTATTTCATCACACCGCAGAATATTGATCTCAATGACAGTATTTATCATATTGATGCCCTTGATGAGCAAAATATTTTACTTTCGAGCACCAGCGGTCTTTCTGTGGTTAATACAAAAACCTTCCATACGCAGACATTTGCGGACTGGAACGGCGGAGTAGGCAGCTTAGAGAACAAAACCATCTATAGCACCTATTTCGACACGTTGATTCCCGGACGGATTTGGTTTGCTACTAACCGAGGATTGTTCTTTTGGGAACCAGGTTTAGCTAAACCTCAATATGTAAGCTTGAGTGCTGATAAGAGCATTGTTACGTTACAGAAGATTAAACAGGTTAGGCGAGATAGTACTCAGCGTCTTTGGATCGGCGGCGACCGTTTATTCGGTTATTTTGATAAACAACAGAGCTTTCATGAAATTACAGCCCCCATTGTTAATGGGCAGGCTACGGCATCGGTCACGGTTATCAAAGAGGTTGAGCCTGACCTTTGGTGGATTGGGCTGAAGAACCGAGGGGCGGTTGAATACGATCATAAAACAGCTACAACTCGCTCTTTAACAGAGGACTGGAAGGTTGACTGCAACAGTGTTTATTTTATTGAAGAGATCGGCCGCTATCGTTTAATTGGTTGTCCGCGCTCCATTATACGTTTTGATACGTTAACCGAGGATGTTGTGGTCATCGCACCTGAAGATGGTTTTGTCAGTGATGAGCTCAATGAGGGAGCTGTGCACATCTCTTCTGAGGGGCTTTATGTTGGAACCCCTGATGGCGCCATGCTATTGGATGTAGACAAATTGACGAATCGAACGGGAAAAGACACTGTTCTACTTGAGTCGATGGAAGTTTACTTTGAATCTCGAACCGAAATTAGTTTAGTCCCGCAAGAAGGGCATCGTATATTGCCAGGGGCGCAATTGGTGAGTTTCCAATTAGCACGGACAAATTACCTTAATGAAAAGCCATTGCAACTGCAGTACCGCTTGCGCCGACCTGAAGATAAAACTGGTGGTAGTTTTATCTACCTAAATGGTCAATCTCAACTCAATATTTCGGGGTTAGGTGCGGGGACTCATATACTTGAAATTATCAGTTTGGAGAATGAAGTTTGGTCATCTATTCCCTTTTCATTTTCTTTTGAAGTAGAGGTGTACTGGTGGCAAACGAGTTGGTTTAAAGGCCTAATGTTAATAGGGGTCTTGCTAATTGGCTTAGCTGTTATCTTAATCCGGCAGCGGCAAGTGATGGCATTTAGGGCAATAAATTCGGCGCTCTCGGACAGTGAAAATCGACTCAAACAAGCATTAAAAGGCAGCGATTCTGAATTGTGGGAATGGCTCCTTGAGACAGATGTCTTTAGGCTCGAAAATGTTGGTGGTTTATTGAGTGCCAAAGATAGTCAGGTCTATCTTAAAATAGGTGAAATCCCTATTCATAATGAAGATAAAAGTAATGTCCTTATAGCATGGAAAGACATGCTTGAAGAGCGAGTCGATCGCTTCGAGGTCGAATACCGCTATTTGCGCAGTGATAACTCTTGGGGCTGGATCCGAGTGTTGGGACGACCTGTAGAGCGTAATCGGATTAATGGAGAGATAGAGAGAGTAGCGGGAATTTACACCGATATTACTGAGCAACGTCAGCTTAAAGATGATGTTTACTTGCTGGCTCAAGCATTTGAAAATACCACTGAAGCAGTACTTATCTATGACCGAGATGAGCTCATTCAGGTTACCAATAAGGCCGCTCAAGATATTTTAGGCTATAAATCTAGCACGCTAATCGGACAGTCTTTTTCGGAGGTATTACTCGGTAAAGAGTCTGGAACTCATATTGCCGACCTGTTGCAGCATGGCTTGAGCTGGACTGGAGAGTGTACGGTTGCGTGTGCTAACGATAAGCAGTGCGTGGTTTGGTTAAATGTATCTTCGATTTTGAACACTAATGGCGAGGCAACGCATTACGTCGTAGTTTTCTCTGATATCACCGACCGCAAACGTACTGAGGCAGATCTACGCCGACTGGCTAATTATGACGTATTGACGGGGCTGCCTAACCGCTCTTTGTTTTCAAGCAAGCTGTCGCAATCCATTTATCAAGCGGAAAAAGAGGGGGGTAAGCTTGCTTTACTGTTCTTAGATTTAGATCGCTTTAAGCATGTGAATGACTCATATGGTCATAGTATGGGTGATGCTTTATTGGTTGAAGCTTCAAATAGGTTACAAACATTCATTTCTCAAGAAAATGTACTATGCCGTTTTGGCGGTGATGAGTTTGTAATATTGCTGCGTGATGATATTTATATCGATAGTATCAACCGGCTTTGTGAGCAACTGTTGGCGAGTATTCAGCAACCATTTGACCTTTACGGACGTGAATTTTATATCTCTACGAGTATTGGTGTGAGTCTATGGCCTGAAGATGCTAAACAGCCAGAGACCTTGATTAAAAATGCCGATTTGGCAATGTATCACGCTAAAGATGAAGGTAAAGGTAACTTTAAATACTATTCTCAAGATCGTAACGCGGAAGCGCTTTACCATTTAAGGCTTGAAGCTGATCTGCGAAAAGCGATTGAAAGAGATGAGTTTGAACTTCATTTTCAGCCGCAAATAGATATTTTACAGAACGATAAGCTTGTTGGAGTAGAAGCATTACTGCGCTGGAACCATCCACAAGATGGTTATGTGCGTACCGATATATTTATCAAGGTTGCTGAAGCTTGTGGGTTGATTGTGGAGATTGACCGTTGGGTGATGCGTGAAGCTTGTCGTCACGGCGCCCGCTGGGCGCAAACATTGACTGAACCACTTGAGGTATCGGTCAACATATCAGCACTGCATTTCCGTCAGCATGACTTTATTCAAGGTGTTGAAAAGTGTTTAGCTGAAACTGGCATGCCGAATCACGCTTTATCGCTTGAGATCACCGAAGGCGTGTTGATGAAAGAGCTTAAAGTGGCTAAACAACACCTAAAAGAGCTCAAAGCACTGGGAGTTGATGTTGCAATTGATGATTTTGGAACCGGTTATTCATCGTTAGCTTATTTACGTCATTTTGAGGTGAACACTTTGAAAATCGATCGTTCGTTCCTAATTGATATCGCTACTAATAAGGCCGATCAAGCGATTGCCAGTAGTATCATTGAGCTGGCCAGAAACTTAAAGCTAGATGTCGTGGCTGAAGGTGTTGAAACCCATGAGCAGTTAGAGCAAGTCTTTAGTCGTGGCTGTTATGTTATACAGGGATACTACTTTGCCAAGCCTATGTCATCGGCTGATTTAGAAGTTTACATGGCAACCCGAGCTGATTTGAGTTTACCGCCCGAAGCAAAGCAACTGCTGGCACCCAGTCTCTAAAGCTTGCACAAACTAGTTAAATACCCTAGGTTAAAATATCATTAGAAGAGTCGAATAAGTCATTATGATACATAGAATTATTATTCTTTGTTTGCTTGTGTTTTTTCAGTCATATGTGAGTGCCGAAGAAAGGCTTAAAATAGGCTTGGTACTCAGTGGTGGCGGCGCTAAAGGTGCTGCTCATATTGGTGTGCTAAAAGTGCTCGAAGAAAAGAATATCCCGATTGATTATATTACAGGGACCAGTATTGGCGCTTATGTTGGCGGCATGTATGCACTTGGCTACAGCGCAGCTGAAATTGAAGCCATTATGATGACGACCAACTGGGACAAAGGTTATTCAGACACTATTCCCCGTGAAGCTCTTAGCTTTAAAGACAAAGAAACTCGCGATAAATATAACATCCCCATCAATATCGGCTATAGCGATGAAGAAGTTAAAATGCCAGCGGGTCTGCTCCGTGGCCAAAGTATGTCGCAGCTGTTACGAAGCTCAACCAATTTAATTCAGCAGCTTGGCCATTTTGATGAGCTATCAATTCCTTTTAGAGCTGTTGCAACAAATTTGGCTACCGGTGAGCCTGTCGTATTAAGCAGTGGCAGTATTGTTGCAGCAATGCAAGCATCAGCCTCTGTTCCTGGAGCACTGCAGCCTGCAGTTATAGATGGCCTTTTACTGGTTGATGGCGGTATTGCCAATAATATGCCGATAGATGTGGTCAAGGAGATGGGCGCTGATATTGTCATCGCGGTCGATATTGGCTCACCACTGGTGGGCAATGACGAGCTCAACAGTACCATAGCAGTACTTAATCAGCTATCTACCATTCTAACCAATGCCAGTGCTGAGAAGCAAAAAGCGTTATTGACCGACAGTGATATCTTAATTCGACCTAATATTGGTGAATTGAGTACGACAGATTTCAGTATAATGCCCATCGCACTGCCGTTAGGCGAAATTGCAGCCAGAGAGAATTCGTCTAGGTTAGATAAGCTATCGATTGATGAGGCTGAATTCCAAAGTTATCTAGTAGCTAAAAAGCAAAAAAGTGAGCACTGGCTTAATGAAATAAATCGCCCATTAATTAAAGTGGTTTATGACAATGAATCCAAAGTCAGTGAGAAGTTACTGGCAGATAGTTTAGATCTAGATGTCGGGGATTACGTTACAACCGCAACACTGGAAGCCGGGATTGCACGGATCTATGCCTTAGATAAGTTTGAGCGTGTTGATGCAGAGTTTACCGACACCGAAGATGGTCGAGTACTAACGGTAATGACTACAGCTAAATCATGGGGACCTAACTATTTCAATTTTGGGTTTAGCTGGGAAGATGACTTTAGCTTAGACTCGGTTGTGTCGTTGGATCTTGCTTACACCATGACCAACCTGACTGAAAACGGCGGTGAATGGCGAAACGAAATATCGCTTGGTTTTGATAAATTGCTTGGCTCTGAGTTTTATCAGCCCTTGTCTAAAGATCAAGATTATTTCAGTCGAGCGAGGGTCGAGTATGAGCTCAAAGACTGGGGGTTCTTTGAGAATAATCAACGGATTTTAGAGCTGCGACAGACCTCATACCGTGCAGAGGCGGGGATCGGTATTAATTACACTCAAAACGGTATGGTTGAACTTGGTATTCTAGGTGAAACTGGTGATCTTGAGAATGACCTCTGGGGCCTTGGCACTGTTGATTACACCGGTTATGGTGGTTATTTGAAGTTTGCCTATGATGATCTTAACAGTATTAATTTCCCGACCTCAGGTAACCGATTTACTTTCAATGTATACATGAGAAAAGAAACTTATGATCTTGAAAGTTTTGATGACTCTTCAAATTTCTCAATGCAATACGAAGCTGATTGGCGTGGTGCGGTTGGCGTTGGTAATCATGCCTTTGTTGGTATTGCTTCCTTAGCTACAGTCGATAAAGATGGCGTGTTTACCGTCAACGTTTCTGAGTTGGGCGGATTTCTAAACCTCTCTGGTTATCATAAAAATGCTCTTTATGGCTCGCATAAGATTTTCGGCGCTTTTGTCTATCAGTATGATCTCGGCCGAGATGTATTAGGCATGACAGAATATCCGCTTTATTTAGGTACCAGCCTTGAAGCGGGTAACGTTTGGACTCAAAAGGACAGTGTCGCTCTAGACGATCTCATCTATTCCGGTAGTTTATTCCTAGGTATTGATACTGGTGTGGGCCCCGCTGCCTTTGGTTTTGGCGCCGCAGATGACGGTGAAAAAACTATCTTTTTGTTTATTGGTAAAAACTGGTAGAAGTAATAGCGTTCGCGAGTAGAGGAAACTAATTAAGCGCTGCACATTTACAATATTGGGCTATTTGGTCTAAAACATAATGTGTAGCGTTAGCTCTTCACAGGACTGTTGAGAGCTTTTTAAAGGACTATAACGGGGATAACCATGAATAAAGTCAGTCAATTAGCACTTTGTGTAGCGCTAAGCTTAGGCTTAACTGCTTGTGGCAGTAACGAAGCCAACAAAGAATCCACTCAAACGTCAACAGCACTAGTATCAGGTGTTGAAAAAGCCAATTTCGATCCAGCAGTGCGTCACCAAGATGACTTCTATTACAGTGTTAATGGCACTTGGTTAGCTAATACGCCAATCCCCGCGGATAAATCTAACTACGGTTCGTTCACTGTTCTGTATGAACAAAGCCAAGCTTCATTGAAAGAGATCATTGAGGCTTCTGCAGCCAAGCCCAACAAGGTAAAGGGCAGTAGTGAGCAGAAAGTGGGTGACTTTTACGCGAGCTTTATGGATACCAAAACGATTGAAACTCTTGGGTTCTCGCCGCTGAAAGATCAGTTATCAGATATTGCCTACGCTTCTACTCATAACGATATTGCGACCTTAATGGGGAGCTTATTGGTTCACGGTGCTTCCGTACCATTCGGCTTTTATGTCAATAATGATGCGAAGAACTCTAGCCAATACGGTGTTTATCTATACCAGTCTGGTCTGACACTACCAGATCGTGACTATTACCTGAAAGATGATGAGAAGTTTACCGCTAATCGCGCTGCATTAGACAAGTATGTTACCGACTTAATGACGGAGGCTGGTTATAGCGATCCGCAACGTGCTAGCAAGAGTGTGGCAAAGATTGAGAAATTTATTGCTGCCAGTCAGTGGAGCCGAGTAGAGTCGCGTGACGCCAATAAAAGTTATAACAAGATGGATCGTCAACAGCTGCAAGGCTTAGTTAAGGGTTTTGACTTTGTGCAGTTCTCGGCGGGAGCGGATATCGATAAGGTGAGCGAAGTGATTGTTCGTCAGCCATCGTATTTTGAAAAATTTGGCCAACAGTTTAACAAGTTCACTGTTACGGAATGGCAAGATTATTTAGCCTTCCATTTGGTGGATGATTACGCTGAGTTGTTAAGTAAGGACTTTGTTGATCTTCACTTTGCTTTCCACGGTAACACCTTGATGGGGATTGAAGCGCAGAAGCCCCGTTGGAAAAAAGCGGTAGATGCAGCCGATCAAGTGATTGGTGAAATAGTAGGTGAAGAGTACGTTAAGCAGAACTTTAAGCCAGAAGCCAAAGCTAAAATGGAACAGATGATCCAAAACTTGATCAAAGGTTTTGAGGTTAGTATTAATGAACTAGAGTGGATGACGCCGGAAACTAAGATTGCAGCGCAAGAAAAACTCGCCAAGTTTACTTATAAGATTGGCTACCCTGATAAGTGGAAAGACTATACTGCGCTAGATATTGAAGCCAATGATCTTGTAGGTAACTACCAGCGGTATGCTCAATTTGAATATAAGGCAATGCTCGCTAAGTTGGGCAAACCAATCGATCGTACTGAGTGGCACATGACGCCACAAACGGTGAATGCTTACTACAGCCCAGTGATGAATGAAATTGTATTCCCTGCAGCTATTTTACAGCCACCATTCTTTAATATGGATGCCGATGATGCGATTAACTATGGCGGCATTGGAGCGGTAATTGGTCATGAGATCAGCCATGGTTTTGATGATCAGGGTGCAAAATATGACGGTGATGGTAACTTACGTGACTGGTGGTCAGATAAAGATCGTGAAGAGTTCCAAAAGCGTGGTGCGCAGTTATCTGCGCAATACGCTGGCTATGAAGCCATGCCTGGTAGGTTCGTCAATGGCGACTTAACTTTGGGCGAAAATATTGGTGATTTAGGTGGATTAACGGTTGCTGCACGTTCATATAAGATGAGCCTCAATGGTAAACCATCTCCAGTGATTGATGGTCTTACTGGTGAGCAGCGTCTGTTTATCGGCTGGTCACAAGTATGGCGCCGCAATTACCGCGATGAGGAGCTCGGTCGCCGTCTAATGACCGACTCTCACTCGCCAAGTCACTTCCGCGCAATGGGTACGCCGCGTAACATCCCCGCCTTCTATGAAGCGTTCGATCTTAAAGAGGGCGACAAGATGTTCCTGACGGAAGATGAGCGAGTGAAAATCTGGTAATGTTTTATTTGCTTAGCCATAGCTAAATGCTAAAAGCCCATCTTACGATGGGCTTTTTTATGGAGTGTGCCGGCTAACAATTGATATCAACCTCAATATTTCTTCAAAGTAACTCACCTGCGTTGAGCTTTTGCAAGCCGCCGTGAATATATCCCTATAGGCTCTGCCTAAATCATCCATGATTTAGAAGCTTGCACAGCCCAATTCGGATGAATAGCTAGTAATCCGATTACAGAGCTGACTCATTATTGTCGGATAGGCGGCACTTGTTACCAAGTGCCACCCTCCTAAGAACCGTACGTGCAACTTTCACTGCATACGGCTCAAGCCTCCACAAAGGCGTATTCTGTTACCCAGCACCCTACATAGCAGCCAAAACAGGATCAAACCAAGAGTTTCTGCCTTCCTTTGCCCGTTTCCGCTTACTTAAGTAAGCTTCGTATTCGGGGTCGTAAGGTATAGCTGCGCTCCTGATTTTCACATGTCTTTTTATCGGCGTTTGAGCTATCTGAACCAGATTAAAATGGCAGTCCATGTTGGCAATCTTCTGCCAGCCATGGAATTGCCACCCACCTATGCGATTCATGTAATATTTACGCCTCACCCAGTCCTTACTTTTCGTTGGATGACGCCTTACCGCCCATCGCCATAACAGCCAGAAAAGTTGATGGCCTACATAACCGAAAACTTGCTTTGCAACACTGTGGCGATAATAGTTCGCCCATCCTCTCAGTTTCGGATTCAATATTTTGATTAAATCGTTAACGGGGATTGTTGGATGTTTTCTGATGAATTCACGTAGATTACTCAAAAATGATAGAACGTTACTCTTGCTCGGTTTAATGAGCAGTTTGCCTTTGTACTTCCTAAGATTGAATCCCAGAAAGTCAAAACCATCATCGATATGAGTTATGTGCGTTTTCTCATCAGAGAGTGTTAAGCCTCTTTCCTGTAGAAAGCCAATGAGTTGCGGTTTGATTTCATTGACGAGCACTTCCTTCGAAGAACCTGTGATAACAAAATCATCTGCGTACCCGATAAAGTTGACTCTATTCCCTGTTTTACAAGCAATAGACTTAACCAACTGTTCTAACCCAGCCAGCGTCAGTAACATCAGCGTTGGGGAGATTATCCCGCCTTGCGGTGTTCCTTCTGCTGTTTTGTAGAACAATCCTTTATCAACATAACCACATCCAAGCCATTGTTTCAGCATTCGCTTATCTAATTGAATGTTGTCGATGAGCCATTGATGACCAATCTTATCGAAACAAGCTTTGATGTCACCCTCAAGAACCCATTGGCTAGAGCGCTTCATACATAAACATTTGAAGCACTGTGCAATGGCATCTGCTGTGCTTCGGTTAGGTCGAAAGCCATAGCTGTTGAGGTCGGCCACCGTTTCCGAAATAGGCTCCAAGGCGAGAAGATGAAGCGCTTGCTGCGCTCTATCTATCATGCAGGGAATGCCTAAAGGTCTGAGTTTGCCGTTTTTCTTGGGGATGTAGATCCGCCTGAGCGGTTTGGCATGATAGCCCTTTCTACTCAGTTGATTGACCGCACCTATACAACGAGCATCACTGTTCCAAATGATCCCGTCGATTCCAGGTGTTTTGCTGCCTTTGTTTTGAGAAACTCTTTTAACTGCAAGCAATTTTGCTGATTTAGAGTGAGTTAATATCCACTGCAACGCTTTCGCCTTACCGTGTTTACCTTCTCGGGTTGCTTTTGCAATGCGCATTTGAAGCTTTAATACATGTTGCTTAACCGCTTTCCAGTTAATGGATTGCCATTGAGCGCTGTTAGGAGATGCACTAACTTCGATTGAAGCCATCATTTGCGTTTCTCCTTGAATAAAGTTCTTCAAATCATCTTGCAACGGGAGACCAGCTAGAAGTCAGCTCGCTTTCGCGCCAGATAACAACCTGTATCCGCATCATTACAACACGGCTTTCGCTTTTTCCAGCCTCCTTTACCTACATCACTATCAGTAGCCTTCGCAGGCCACTTTCCCCAAAGGGAGCAATACAGGCTTACCCTGTTCCGTATGTCGCGCAACGTCAGGTTAGATGCCCACTATAGTGCGGAGAGTTATTTGATCACGAAAGAGCACTGTCCAATCTCTTTCCAACTCTCGTGCCTTTTGGCCACAGCGTATTAACCACTTCCGCTGTTTCTCATATAACGCACCTTACATGGATTCACATACGTTCATCATACTGACACCCTAGCACTTACCCGATTGTGGTTATCAGGAAGAACGTCCTCTCACGATTCAGTTCCCATTTGACATAAGCCAAATATCGTTACATTGTCAGACTCGCTACTTTATTCAGAGTCTTAGGGTCATCTGGTGATACAGATGGTTCACTCTTACCGTGGTGAACAACGCTTCATACGACTTCAGGTCGCACGGACAAAAGTGAGTTAGGGCTGCAACTCTCGGATTGATGAATTTCATAAGGGAAAGTATGACAAACGGATATGCGGTAACGCCCCATTAAGAGGTTTTTAACTGTTGGCTAAAACGTGAAGCGAAACGAAACGAAACCGAGCAAACGGTTAGCAGTCCCGCTTTAAATTCTTGTTAGTTGCCGTTTACTTGCTTATCAGAATGAACATTAAAATTATTGAAGCGATTGGTAAACACATTAAATTAAGAAAGCTCCAATATTTCTTTTTTGTTAGAGAGTACAAGCCGAGAGAAAGATGAATAGCAGTAATAATACTGCATATTATGCCACTTACCAATAGCCTGAAGTTGTTCTCAGTATCGGAAAGCAATAATGCCGCAACAATACATGCCGGTAGGATTATTATTAACTCAGTCCAAACAAAATGGGCATCATCTAAAAATTTAATATATCTCTGAGCTAGATTCATGTGATGGCAACTAACGCCTCAGTAATAAGTGAGCCAAATGTCGTGGGAGCATGACATGTTTGGTGAACCTTTATTTATTGAATTGTTGGGATATTGGTAGGAGTTCACCGGATCTCCATAATAATGCTTTTGATGTAGTCACTATAATAAGGACAGTTTCGAAATCTGAGTCATAAATAAATAATTCAGTAAAATTAAAGCTTGTAATAAACCCTTTGTAGCTTGATTTAACTTCGATAGATTCTTTTACTTTTAGAAACAGTTTCTCAGCTATCGAGGGGCACCCACTAACCTTCACTATCTCTTGGTCATTAAAGCACAATAAATAATTAATACTTGAATTATCAGTGCCGATATAAGCATTGATCAAATTAACAATTTTTCTTTGGTCTAGCCCACCATCATCTTGTTCAACATTAACCCACGAATTTTTACCTGTTGCTTTCCAATATATAGGTAAGTGTCGTGTCAAGTTGACATAGTCTTGACTACAGGTAATGTCAGGCCTTTGCTCATATTCTGATATCGACTCCAAAAAGTCATTGAAATCGGCTGGAATGGTCATAAACCTAACAATAAATGCCTTTTCACCAAATTCAACCTTAAATTTTTCCCAGTCGATCTTCCTACCAAAAGCAAATCCAAGATTCGAGCTACCAATTGAATCAATACAGAGGTAAATTTCAACAGTTTGATTTATAAGGTTATTCAGTGCAAATATTTGGTGTAAGTAGTCTTGTTTACTTAATAGCAATCTTGTGATTATTGATTGCTTATTAAATCGAATTTCTACCGAATCATCATCGATTAAATGTAAATTCAACTTACCAAGTTTCTTAGCTTTAGGGATATTATTCCACTGTAGATCTAGTGGTGTTTTATCATCCCATAAAAAACACTCATAATTGTCGACCAGCACATCCCATGCGCTAATGTTCTCTGGACACTTCAATATTTTCTTAATAGGTGCAAGATACATGCGGATATCCTAACAACTTATTCATTAGTCGCTCGATAACGTTCTTAGCAACTGGTTAAATTTTTAACAAGTTACCACTGCTAAGGCATTGTTGTAAATAGATATTTTCTACATTTAGACTACTGTAACTGCTTGGCTAGCAGCGGAGAAAGAGAGCCTAGGGTGTTCAATGGGGTTGTGTATCACTTTTTTACATTTTTCATAAGGCTGATTTTTATCGGTTTTGTGAAATGAAAAAGTTTGTATCTTCCAAAGTGCTCCCGATGATTTCTGGTAAACGTATCTGTAGGAATTTGATATTTGTGCTTTTAGCTTAGAGTAAACGTTCAGAGCAAAAAGGGCTTAAATAAACTCACAGAATCAAATCTTCCCCGTTGGAAATTTTGCTTTTTAAATTTCGCCGGGGCGCTGAGGGATATCCAAAAGGGGGGCAAGCGCTTTCCCCTTTTTGGTCTGGTGTGGGTGAAGCGCCACGACTTTAATCAGACGCAGTCTGATGCGTTAGAGATCTAATTGACTTGTAGCGTCTCGCAGTTGTATCTGCACATGCGCCCGCTGCGATTTATAGTTTGTAGGTTGAACTATAACTCAAGGCTATAAGCTAAACTTTAGCTGCCAATACCTTAGGCAAAAAAGTAAGGTCGTCAAGTTGCTGATGGGCGATAGCCCATTTAGGTAAATGGGCAAATTTAGGCTCTGGAATGGCAATAGTTTGCATATTGGCTGCGCGTGCGGCGACCAATCCATTAAATGAATCCTCAATGGCTAAACAATTGATAGGATCAATATTGAGTCCATTGGCGCAATTTAAATAAACTTCAGGGTGCGGCTTGCCATAGGCTAGATGTTCAGCTGATTTAATCGATTGAAAGTATTCTCTAATTTCCAGCTTGTTTAAAACAGCATTAATGATGTCACTCGATGAAGAGGTTGCGAGGCCAATTTTAAGCCCCATCTCTTGGCAGCTTTTAAGTGCTGCGATTACACCTAACATCGCTTTGCCATCAGCATTAATATGGCTTACGACTTGCTCAACAATAGCTTTTGCAGTTTGTTGGTTGTCGTAGTTTGGCCAGGGGAAGCGGGTGTACCAGAATGAAACAACCTGATCGATTCTCAGGCCGGTTGTTTCAACAGTATCTTCAATTGTGATGTTTAAACCAAGCTCGGTCATGACCTTGTGCTCGGCAATTTGCCATACCGGTTCTGAGTCGATCAGTACGCCGTCCATATCGAAAATAACGGCTTTAAGCTCAGGTTTGCTCATAAGTATCCAATTATGTTCATTATAACTATGGTGAATATTAGTGGTTATTTTCTATGTTTTTACAAATAATGCTAGGAATTATTGTGTTTAGCTTTACGAAAATTAGACGTTGAGTATAGCAATAAAAAAGTGAAAAACTGTCTATAGCATTGATTTTATGTGATTAATCTCAGTGTTAACACTATGGTCTAGTTTTCTTTCCTAATTTGAAAGGCTAAGGTAAGAGCAACTTGTCGCTTGTGTGCTATTTCTCATCTGAGCAAGTGTGATCTGATTCATACTTTTGCCAAGTTGTAGTATAATACGCGTCGAAATAAGGGTCGAGCCTGCCGAGCTGTCAGTTTCAATGTGAAGACGAGCAGTTTCGCTGTTAGAACGCCAAACAAAGAGGAATGTTGCCGTGCTAGAAGCATATCGTAAACACGTCGCAGAACGTGCTTCAGAGGGCGTAGTCCCTAAGCCATTAGATGCCCAACAAGTGGCGCAGCTAGTTGAATTGATTAAGAACCCACCTGCAGGTGAAGAAGCATTCCTTCTTGATCTGCTAGAAAACCGTATCCCACCAGGTGTTGATGAAGCTGCCTATGTAAAAGCGGGTTTTCTAGATGCTGTCGCAAAAGGCGAAGCATCATCAAGCATCTTGTCATCTGAGCGCGCTGTTGAGCTGCTTGGCACTATGCAAGGTGGTTATAACATTGAGCCACTAATCGCTCAATTAGATAACGATGCACAAGCACCACTTGCTGTTAAAGCACTATCTCATACGCTACTGATGTTTGATTCATTTCACGATGTAGTGGAAAAAATGCAGGCAGGTAACGATTACGCTAAGCAAGTTGTTCACTCTTGGGCTGATGCTGAGTGGTTCCTATCTCGTCCAAAGCTTGCCGAGAAAATCTCATTAACAGTATTTAAAGTATCGGGTGAAACTAATACCGATGACTTATCTCCTGCGCCAGATGCATGGTCTCGTCCAGATATCCCATTACATGCACTTGCTATGCTCAAGAATGCCCGTGACGGTATTGTTCCTGACGAAGCGGGTGTTGTTGGCCCAATCAAAGAGATTGAGTCACTAAAAACTAAAGGTTTCCCATTAGTTTATGTGGGCGATGTTGTAGGTACGGGTTCATCACGTAAGTCTGCTACTAACTCAGTACTGTGGTTCATGGGTGACGATATCCCTAATGTACCAAACAAGCGTGCGGGTGGTTTCTGTCTCGGTGGCAAGATTGCTCCAATCTTCTTCAACACCATGGAAGATGCTGGTGCGTTACCAATCGAGCTAGATGTTAGCAAGATGGAAATGGGTGATGTTATTGATATCTACCCATATGAAGGTCTTGTTAAGCGTCACGATAGCGACGAAGTTATTTCTGAATTTTCTCTAAAGACTGAAGTCTTAATGGATGAAGTTCGTGCTGGTGGTCGTATTCCATTGATCATTGGTCGTGGTTTGACTGACCGTGCTCGTGAAACTCTTGCGCTAGAAGCATCAACAGAATTTGTTCGTCCACAAGATGTGGCTGATACAGGTAAGGGCTTCACTCTTGCACAGAAGATGGTTGGTAAAGCATGTGGCGTGACGGGTATTCGTCCAGGCCAATACTGTGAACCTAAGATGACATCTGTTGGTTCACAAGATACTACCGGTCCTATGACGCGTGATGAGCTTAAAGATCTAGCATGTCTTGGATTTAGTGCTGATTTGACGATGCAGTCATTTTGTCACACCGCGGCTTACCCTAAGCCAATTGATGTGAACACTCACCATACGCTACCTGATTTCATCATGAACCGTGGCGGTGTTGCACTACGTCCAGGTGACGGTGTTATTCACTCATGGTTAAACCGTATGCTACTGCCTGATACAGTTGGTACTGGTGGTGACTCACATACGCGTTTCCCAATTGGTATCTCGTTCCCAGCGGGTTCTGGCCTAGTAGCATTCGCTGCTGCAACAGGTGTTATGCCACTGGATATGCCTGAATCAATTTTGGTGCGTTTTAAAGGCGAACTGCAACCTGGTATGACTCTACGTGACCTGGTCCATGCAATCCCTCATAAAGCGATTGAAATGGGTCTGTTGACGGTAGAGAAGAAAGGTAAGATCAACGCTTTCTCTGGTCGTGTACTGGAAATTGAAGGTCTTGAGCAGCTTAAAGTTGAGCAAGCATTTGAGCTTTCTGATGCATCTGCTGAGCGTAGTGCGGCTGGTTGTACTATTAAGCTGGGCAAAGAGCCTATCATCGAATACCTAAACTCTAACATCGTCATGCTTAAGTGGATGATTGCTGAAGGTTATGGCGACCGTCGTACTATTGAGCGTCGTATTACTGCAATGCAAGAGTGGTTGGCTAATCCAGAGCTAATGGAAGCTGATAGCGATGCTGAGTACGCTGAAGTTATCGAAATCGATTTGAACGAGATCAAAGAACCTATTCTTTGTGCGCCAAACGATCCAGATGATGCGATTCTACTGTCATCAGTGGTTGATACTAAGATTGACGAAGTATTCGTTGGCTCTTGTATGACTAACATCGGTCACTTCCGTGCAACTGGTAAGATGCTAGACAAGTTTGCCACGACTCTGCCTACACGTTTGTGGATTGCACCGCCAACTAAGATGGATCGTGATCAACTAACAGAAGAGGGCTACTACGCCATCTTCGGTCGTGTCGGTGCACGTATTGAGATCCCTGGTTGTTCACTGTGTATGGGTAACCAAGCACGTGTTGCTGAAGGCTCGACAGTTGTTTCAACTTCAACGCGTAACTTCCCGAACCGTTTAGGTACAGGCGCTAACGTATACTTGGCATCAGCGGAACTTGCAGCTGTGGCGGCACTATTAGGTCGTCTACCATCGCCTGACGAGTATCAGACATACGCTAAAGAGTTAGATGCAACGGCAGCTGACACTTACCGTTACCTGAACTTCGATCAAATTGCATCGTACACAGAAAAAGCAGACGAAGTTATCTTCCAGTCTGCTGTGTAAGTGACAAATTGATGTACTAAAAAGGCCAGCTAATTAGCTGGCCTTTTTGTTGTCTGCGTCTTGTCCTGGAATGTGTTTGCTAAAGTTATTGACAGATGACAGACGATTACACCTTCGGGATTTAGGCGATCATCTTGCTATGAGCAACTTCGACTACTGACTATGAATGCTTAGTGTGTAGCACTTCCAGTAACTTATCTTCTAGCGCAAAGCGTGTTTCCATTGCATGACCCAAAGATGACAGATCTTTATCGAGATGGAACAGGACTTTCTCATCTTCCGCTTCAGTGTACTTGTCATTAAAATCGAGTGCGGTATCTGTGGTTTCACTGATCTGCGGTACTAACTGCTGTGCTAACTCCTGGCTTGAGCTGCCATTCTTCTCACAGGCGGTAACCACTTGGTTATAGATCTCGAAATGTCCTTCCGAAACATAGTCCATTAATTGGTCACAAAAGGCTTTGACGGAGTCAAAAGCTGGTAAGGTGTTTTCGGTAATTTCATAAGGTGGAATGCCGGCAATCTGGCAGTAGTTAATCAATAGGTTACGGCGATTGTTTAGCCATTGATCTATAAGAGTATTGGAACCACCCCATTTTTGTTCGGCTTTTTCTAACTTTCTTAGCATGATCTTTCCCGTTATGAAACTATCCCTAACTTCTAATGTAGGGAGAACGGAGACTTTGATCAACTGTTTTCGGACGATTTATGCTTAATCGTTAAATGGACAAACCAGCTTGAAATAGAAAGTTGAAATGGCAGAAAAGAAAAAGCCCAGCGATAGAATGCTATCGCTGGGCGAGTAAAGTTTTGCGGGCTCGATGCGACGAGCTTCTTGATTGTTCTTGCTAGCGCAGACTTTTTATACCAAAGCTGACCAGTAGGTGCAACTTTTTTCTGTCACATTGAGAGTTGTACAGCCTAGGTTAAGTCAAGTTATGGTTACAGATCGCAGTTATTACAGATATGAGATCTAGCATTAACGGCTTAGAAATAAGACTGTTAGTAATATAAATATGTTAACTGCGTCCTAGTTGCGACTATTTGTCGAGTTACTGGTCACATAATTTCACCGATAGAGGTTACTTTACTAACGTAAATGCTAAACTACTGACCCAAGCGGATATCAATATAAGTTTAGGAATCAAGCCAAATGGCAGAATTAAAGAATGATCGTTATTTACGTGCGTTATTAAAACAGCCTGTCGACAGAACTCCTGTCTGGATGATGCGTCAAGCTGGTCGTTATCTTCCAGAGTACAAAGCAACCCGTGCTGAAGCCGGTGATTTCATGTCGCTTTGTAAAAACCAAGACTTGGCTTGTGAGGTAACTCTGCAACCTCTACGTCGTTACGACCTAGATGCTGCGATTTTATTCTCTGATATTCTTACTGTTCCAGATGCAATGGGACTTGGTCTGTACTTTGAAACCGGTGAAGGCCCACGTTTTGAGCGTCCTACAGACACAATCGATTCAATCAAGAAGCTATGCATCCCAGATCCAGAAGATGAGCTTGGTTACGTAATGCGTGCCGTTAGCACTATTCGTCGTGAGCTTAAAGGCGAAGTACCATTAATTGGCTTCTCTGGTTCACCTTGGACTTTAGCAACTTACATGGTTGAAGGCGGTTCAAGCAAGACATTTGAAAAGATTAAGAAGATGGCTTACGAAGAGCCAGCAACATTGCACATGTTGTTAGACAAGCTAGCTGATTCTGTGATCTTATACCTGAACGCTCAGGTTGCTAACGGTGCACAATCTCTAATGATTTTCGATTCATGGGGTGGCGCGCTTTCTCACCACGCATACCGTGAATTCTCGCTACGTTACATGCAGAAAATCGTTGATGGCTTAACTCGCCATGCAGACGGTCGCCAAGTACCGGTTACTTTGTTCACTAAAGGTGGCGGACTATGGCTTGAGTCTATGGCTGAAACAGGCTGTGACGCACTAGGTCTAGATTGGACTGTAGATATTGGTGATGCACGTCGCCGTGTAGGTAACAAAGTTGCACTACAAGGTAACATGGACCCATCAGTACTTTACGCATCTCCAGAGCGTATCCATCAAGAAGTGGAGCAAATCCTATCTTCTTACGGTGAAGGTACTGGTCATGTATTTAACTTGGGCCACGGTATCCACCAACACGTGAACCCAGAGCACGCGGGTTCATTCATCAACTCAGTACATGAGTTGTCAGGTAAGTACCACAAGTAATCTACTTGTCGTGATGATTAAAGCGAGCCAATGGCTCGCTTTTTTATTGCCAAAAATTGGCATGGTTGGGCTATCAAGCATCGCTAAAATGCATTAGGTTAAATTAAGAAAATCACAAAGCTAGCAAGTATCTGGATTACAGATGGTTACTAACTTTAGGTAGTGATTGCAGTGTTTTATTATCAATCCATCAAATTAAAACCTACGTTAAGAGGCGACAATTATGAAACTACCTATTCTTTTTAGTGCTATCTGTTTAGCCATTTTTATTGGTTTGCTACAGGGCAGCCATTACTTTTATGTTGCGAATGCTGATACTGAAATGGGGATCTATATGACTGCGGTATTGGTAATATTGATGTGGATGAGCTTGTTTGGTGTGTTTATTAGTCTTGCTTTCCCTAAGTTGAGAAAAGTATTTAAAGGTGTGTTTTAGCTGTATCTGTAATACCGCTTGGTGTTAGCTATACATATACGTCGCTAAGATTTAAACAGCCGACGCTGTATGCAGTCGGCTGTTTTATTTGCGTCGAGTCGATGAACTATCATTGATGAACGCTATTTTCGAAACCATCCTCAGCATTGAATGGCTTGTCGGCACTGGCTTGTTCATCAATTAGCTGTGGCCGAGTCTGTAGCTCAATTCTAAAGCAACTACCTTTACCTGGTTGGCTGTCAATTTGAATATCACACTTTAAAATGGCCAGCAACTGTCTGACAATTGCGAGTCCAACACCCAGTTGCGGCAAGGCACTTTGCTTGGCTGTCATAGCCATAGGTTTTTGCGTCATCTGCTTAAGCGCTGCAAGTTCATGCTTGTGCATTCCAGAGCCATTATCACTGACCTGCAGCCAGGTTGTTCCACTGGATTTATTCGCTATCGTCTTGATACTGATGACACCCTGTTCTGGGGTGTAGCGTATTGCATTATCGACGAGATTATTGAGGATGCGCAGTAGCAGCTGTCTATCGGTATTGATATAAAGACTTAGGGCGTCTTCAAAGTCCAATAGAATGTTTTTTCCATTGGCGCGCGGAGCGAACGTTTGCTGTAATTCATCCAGCACCTCTTGAAGTTTTATTTGTTGCCACTGCGGTTTCACTTGGCCATTCTCTAGTGCGGCAAGTTCCAGCATCTGCCCCAGTAATTGTTGCAAGTGTTGACTTGAATTAGCGGCTATCTCAATTAAGTCACTGCTACGTTCATGAGGTGGCAATAATAACCAAGTGTCGATATAACCCTGTAGTGAGGTGAGCGGCGTTTTCAAATCGTGGGACAGGTGCAGCATAAATTCATGCCGCTCCTCTTGTTGTCTATTGATTGCTTGATGTTGCAAGCTCAACGCTTGTAGCAGTGTATTGATATGCTGACTGAGCTGATTGATTTCGCTACTGCCGGTATATTTTCCCGGTAGTGTCACCCCAGAGTTGAGCTGTTGGGCAGCAACTAAACGTAGATCACTTTCGAGTCTGCTAAGTGGCGCAGTAAAAAGTTTAAGCAGCAGGATAAATAAAATGATTGCAAAGCCAATGGCAATCAAAATAGCAGTGGTCCAAAACTGTGGTGCTTGATGCTCACTGACAATACTCTGCCAGCTATCAAAGTCTTCCCCACCAATGATGACATAAAGGTATCCAGTCTGCTGCCCGCTTGGTGTAAGTAGTTTTGCGGCTGAGAAAATTTTATCTTTCTGCTTTGAGCGTGGATCGGTGCCTAATATCGGTAAGTTAACACCTTGAATAAACTGCTCAATGGTATCAGTATCAACCTGTTGCTGTTTGATTTTCTCCTCCTTAGCATCATAGGCAATAACTAGCCCCTGATTATCTAAGGTATAAATTTCGAAGCTTGGGCCTAGTAGCATGAAATCATGAAAGGCTTCTTTCAATGCTGCATCTGAAGTGATTCCTTTAGAGAGTAGCGGATTAATATGCGCCATATGTTCGGCGAGTTCGCGGTGAAGTGATTGCTGGATCTGATTGCGGCTAAACTCTTGGCTAAACTGCAACCACTGCCATAGAGCGATGAAAAGAATAAAAATCACTAAGGTCGCCGCGAGTAATATACGGCTAAACAAACTTCTCATATTGTGCTCTCCTGCTTAGCCCGCAATTATTCAGTCTTCATGCCCAGCATCAAGATGCAGCTTGGTTCGCTGGTGGGGCAAATTTATAACCGACCCCCCAAACTGTTTTGACTAAGTCTGTGGTGCAAGCATTTCTCGCCAACTTATTACGCAGGCGGTTGATGTGGCTATTTACGGTATGTTCGTAGCCTGAATAGGAGTAACCCCACACTGCTTCCAAAAGCTGCATACGGCTGAATACCTGCTTTGGGTGCTGAGCCAAATAGAGCAGAAGATCAAACTCTCTGGCTGTGAGTTCTAATGTTTCATTAAAAGCAATAACCTCACGGGTATTACAGTTAATGCTAATACCGTTGAACTCCAACGACTCATCTTGATGGGCTATTTGTGTTCCACGCCTTAATAATGCTTTTACCCTAGCTCTTAGCTCTAACACGCTAAAGGGTTTAACCAGATAATCATCTGCACCAGATTCAAGCCCTAAGACAATATCAGCTTCCGAATCCTTCGCAGTCAACAACATGCAAGGTAGCTCATTACCGTCTTGGCGGATCTGTTGACAAAGAGTGATTCCATCCCCATCAGGTAGCATTCTATCCATCAGGATAAGATCTATCTGCTTGGTGGCAATCACTTGGCTAGCCTGCTGTAACGTTACACAGTGAATAACTGCATGGTTCATGCTTTTCAGGTTAAGCATGACTAGCTTGGCTAAGTCTTGCTCATCTTCAATCAATAATATGGTCTTGCTTGAAACAGCTGAAAAATTGGTCGTTGATCCGTTCATGCCTAGCTCCCGAAGGCGGTCCCTTTTTAACAAGACCCACCTTTAAGAGCTTTTATTTCGATAAATTTTTAATCAATTTGCAAATTCACACTATTTAGTACGAGTTACCTTGATTAACAGTACAGGGTTATCGAAACGATGAGAGGCTGATAACACCGAGTCCATCAGGCCGTCATCCATGCTAATGACACCTGGATGAGCGTGCACTTTGTCGTTGTCATCACGTGCAGCATTATAGCCTTCACCACTATCAGCTGGACCGGGAATAGTCCCTTTGGCTTCAGAGTTTGCTTCGGTACCTGCATCGTAAGCGATGACGCGTAGTGTACTTGTATCGTTAACCGCTAACGCTGCCAAATCAAAACCTGTAGTTCCAGTAAATGCATCATTGGTATTAACCAGCATGGTCACAACTGACAGGTCAGCGACATCGGCTTGCTCAAGACTGATTGCAATAGTTTCAGTACCACCTGGAACCAAAATACCTGCACCGCTTATTAGCTCATTGACTCCAGTTTCGTCAGTTAAACCACTGCTATCACCAGATTCAGCTAATATCTCTAATGCAACACTGGCAGGCATGCCTGTACTCCAAAGCGTGCTGTCATTGGTGTGGGCAACGACTGCGACGGGAGACATGGGTTGGTTAGCCGTTAGGTTAGTGACGGTGACGCTATAGTCTTGCATCACTGGCGCAACCACAGGCGGGATAATTGGTGCCGGCGTATCATTGTCGTTATCGGAACAACCTGCTAACCCGATTGCTGCAAAAGCGACTAAAGCTATCGCATTACGTTTGAAAATATTTATTGGATAGTTCATGGCTTCTCTCCTACTTCACGATGACAGTCACTCGAGCAACAGGATTCAACCAGCGATGCACTCGGCTATCTAAGTCACTTGCGCCGCCATCCATATCGGTATCACCTAATACGCCAGGGTGAATATGCACTTTATCGTTGTTGCTGTTATCCATGATGCCTGTTGCATTCATGCCGCCATCGCCGCCAGGTGCTGCTGGGATCCCTGGGGTACCAGATGCACCGCCGCCATTAATTATCTCGTCATTGGCTTCAGTGCCGGCATCGTAAGCATTAACAGTAAAAGTGTATGTACCAGCTTCGGTTGGGATCTTCCATGCATCTAAACCAACAAAGGCATCATTGGTTGGTAACACCATGGCCGTTAAGGAAAGGTGGGTCATGTCGCCAGAATCTAGCATGATGCTGTCTACCTTAGCGCTTGGTGCAAGTAGCCCCATCGCTGGGTTAGCCACTGTCACTCCGCCAGCCCCAGTTACTGCGGCATCTAAATCGGCGATGTCGCCACCTTCAGCCATTTTTTGTAGTGCAGGGGTCGCCATTTCACCCGCTTGGAAAAGGTGGCTGTCCATATCGTGTGCTGCAATCAGTAGCGGTGTAAAGTAGTTACCATGGGTTAAGTTAGAAACACTGATTTCAAGCTCTGCCGCAGATGCCGGTAGGCTCATAAGGCTAGTGATAAAAAGGGCTTTAGTGAGTTTATTTATGTTCATGATTTATCTCCTTTGACTGTATAGATTAAGCATGACAAAGGGATCTCACCTGAATATCGCCAAATAATCACAAAAGTATAACAATTGCGATAAATGGTGTTTAATAAGGAAAAGTGTATATTTTAGATGTAGTTGCAGAATCACTGTTATTTAAAATTACTAATAGAACTGAGTATTGATCATAAGGACACTGAGATGGAGCAGCTTAAAGGGAAGGTCATTTTAATTACAGGCGCATCGGAAGGAATTGGTCGAGCGCTCGCGTTAGCATTGGCCCCGCTTGGCTGTAAGTTGTTGCTTACTGCCCGTAATGAATCCCGCTTAGCTTCATTGCAACAAGAGGTTAGTACGCTTGGTTCAGAAGCATTCATTCAAGTTGCAGATCTATCCGATTCATCGCAGTGCCGTCAGGTGATTACGGCCTGTATAGAGCATTTCGATAAGCTAGATATCTTGGTGAACAATGCGGGCATGACTATGTGGTCACGTTTTGATGAACTTGAAGATTTAAGCGTACTGTCGCAGATCATGCAGGTTAATTACCTTGGTCCGGCGTATCTTTCTCATGCTGCTATTCCGCACTTAAAAAAGAGCCAAGGACAGATTGTTGCCGTCGCGTCCATAACGGGGATGACGGGAGTTCCGACACGCTCTGGTTATGCAGCTTCAAAACATGCACTGATAGGTCTATTTGATTCGTTACGTATCGAACTGAGTAATGATAATGTGGCTGTGACGGTGATTTGCCCGGACTTTGTAGTGACTCAAACCCATAAACGAGCATTAGATGCTCAAGGTAAGCCACTCGGTGAGACACCGATGCAAGAATCAAAAATCATGACCGCAGAAAAGTGTGCTGAGCTTATGTTGCCAGCTATTGCTCTGCGAAAACGATTATTGATCACCTCATTTAGAGGCCGAATAGGGCGGTTTTTTAAGATAATTGCCCCAGGCCTGATAGACCTAATAGCGAAAAAAGCCATTGCATCAGGCCGGTAGCAACGCTGGTTTTACTTATTTAAATGTTTAACGATGGCCGCAGCTGCATCATCTTTAGTTGGTTTAATACCAATCAGTATAAAGATTTGATCGCTCAGCGAGAGTTTAGCGACTTTGAGGTAAGGCAATGAATGAAGAGCATAGTTATGCTACGTTCAAATTCATTAACGCAGCATCAAAGTCGCTAAAACTCGCCTTTAGGAGTGTTTTTGGCTTGCTACTTCTGCGTTGAACAAACTCATAAGGGAATAACCATTATGTCATTTATTCGCCTTGAATTAGCGTGCCAAAAACGCTCTGAGTAGATCAACTTCTTATACTGATTGGTATAATATCGGGTGGCTCCATTGGAATAGCCGGTGTATGACCAGTCATATTCTCAGCAATATGCAGCCAGTCTGGGTGCCAGTAAAATGAAGTGCCCGATAGACTATCCCAGTTATGCACGCCAGATGTTTCGCCTTGGTAGACAAGATCTCCTAGTGAATATTTCATGATTGATACCAACCAGTATAAAGATTTGATCGCTCAGCGAGAGTTTAGTGGCTTTGAGGTAAGGCAATGAATGAGGGGCATAGTTATTCTACGTTCAAGTTCATTAACGCAGCATCAGAGCTGCTAAAACTCGCCTATAGGAGTGTTTTTGGCTTCCTACTTCTACGTTGAATAAACTCAAAAGGGAATAACCATTGTGTCATTTATCCGCCTTGAATTAGTTTGCCAAAAAACACTCTGAGTAGATCAACTTCTTATACCGATTGGTATTACCCCTATATAGTGATTAATTTGTTTCTCTAGTGTTTATTTAGAACAAACATATTGCGCTTTGAGAGTAGAACTTTTTGTTAGCAAGATCACAAAAATACTGATTAGTTGATCTGCGTTCTGAGAAGGCTATGGCTCTGATGTGCTATTAAGCAGGTTGTGGCTAGATTGTTTTAATGATTAATACATCTATAAAAAGCCCAGTGAGAACTGGGCTTTAGTCGGTTTAGCAAAAGCCTATGGTTTTAGCTATTTTCTCTTGCGATAGCGCGGTAAGCGATATCGGTGCGGAAATACACGTCATCCCAATGGATCGCATCAACCAGTTGGTAAGCCGATGCTTGTGCTTCCGTTACGCTATTACCTAATGCCGTTGCGCAAAGTACCCGACCACCATTTGTCACAACATGGCCATCTTTCATACTGGTACCAGCATGGAATACCTTGGCATTGTTATTCCCAAGATCTAGACCTTCAATCACATCATGTTTGCGGTAAGCATTTGGGTATCCACCTGCCGCCAATACCACGCCAACAGCTGCACGTGAATCAAACTCGGCAGTAACCTGGTCAAGTTCACCACGGGTTGATGCTAAGCAAAGCTCAACCAGATCCGATTTAAGGCGCATCATGATAGGTTGAGTCTCTGGGTCGCCAAAGCGGCAGTTGTACTCAAGGACTTTTGCACTGCCATCTGGTGCAATCATCAAGCCTGCGTATAAGAAACCTGTGTAGACATTGCCTTCAGCGGCCATGCCATCAACCGTTGGCCGAATAACATTTTCAATTGTCCAGTCGTGAACAGCTTGAGTCACTACTGGCGCAGGAGAGTATGCACCCATGCCGCCAGTGTTTGGACCATGATCGCCATTATCACGCGCTTTATGATCTTGACTGCTGGCCATAGCAAGAATGTTCTTACCATCAACCATCACGATAAAGCTGGCTTCTTCGCCTTTGAGAAACTCTTCAACCACCACGCGAGAACCAGCTTCACCGAACAAGTTACCCGCTAGCATATCTTCGATTGCTGCATCAGCTTCTGCTTGGTCAGCCGCAATGATTACGCCCTTACCTGCCGCTAAGCCGTCGGCTTTAATGACGATAGGAAAACCAGTGCTAGCAGTCATTTCAGTAACGTAAGCTTTTGCGGGCTCAATCTCTGTAAAGTTTGAGTAAGCAGCAGTAGGAATGTTGTGGCGAGCTAAAAAGTCTTTCGTAAACGCTTTTGAAGACTCTAACTGCGCCGCGCCTTGAGTTGGACCAAATATTGGCAGACCTGCTTCATTAAAGGCGTCAACCACGCCTAGTGCCAATGGTACTTCAGGGCCTACAATGGTGATGGCGACCTTTTGCTCGGAAGCAAAAGCCACTAACGCAGAGATCTCTTCAACATTGATCGCAACATTTTCCAACTTTGGCTCTAGTGTTGTGCCGGCATTACCGGGTGCAACAAATACCGTTTCAACTTGTGCAGATTGCGCCGCTTTCCATGCCAGTGCATGTTCGCGACCGCCACCACCAATAATTAATACTTTCATATCTTTACCTTTTATAGCTGCGCCATTTTTCCTATCTTTGCATCAAGCATGCTCACGTATTGGCATAGGCTGTGCGTGCTTTCTTTGACATAGAAAAAATGGCTTGCTCTAAACGTTAAAAATCAATTTTTAGAAACTCTAGCATCCAATATTTAGATACCAATATATAGAAACTAGAGCCTTTATAAATTAATGACGGAAGTGACGCATGCCGGTAAATACCATTGCCATGCCATGCTCATCTGCAGCGTTGATGATCTCTTCGTCACGAATAGAACCACCTGGCTGAATGATACAGCTAATGCCCGCTTCTGCTGCGGCATCAATACCGTCGCGGAATGGGAAGAATGCATCAGATGCCATGACTGAGTCTTGAACAACGAGGCCTTCATCAGCCGCTTTAATGCCGGCAACTTTAGCGCTATATACGCGGCTCATTTGACCGGCACCGACACCAATTGTCATGCTGTTCTTGGCATATACGATGGCATTTGATTTAACAAATTTAGCCACTTTCCAGCAGAACATTAAATCTTTCATTTCGCTAGCTGTAGGCTGACGCTTAGAAACGACTTTCACATCATCAATACCCACCATGCCTTGATCGCGATCTTGTAGCAATAAGCCACCATTTACGCGTTTGTAATCGAGGCTAGTGGTTTTGCTTGCCCATTGGCCACATTCAAGCAAACGCACGTTAGCTTTTGCGGCAACAACGTCGCGTGCAGCTTGGCTAACCGATGGTGCAATAATGACTTCAACAAACTGACGCTCCACAATGGCTGCAGCAGTGGCTGCATCTAATTCGCCGTTAAAGGCGATGATGCCACCAAAGGCTGACGTTGGATCAGTTTGGAATGCGCGGTTATAAGCTTCAAGTAGGTTGTCACCAATCGCGACACCACATGGGTTAGCGTGCTTAACGATGACACATGCTGGCTCGTCAAACTCTTTAACACACTCTAGAGCTGAATCGGTATCAGCAATGTTGTTGTAAGAAAGTGCCTTGCCTTGCAGTTGAACTGCAGTCGCAACAGAGGCTTCATCTAAGTTGGTATCAACATAGAAAGCGGCTGTTTGATGGCTGTTTTCGCCATAGCGTAGGTCTTGCTTCTTAACGAGCTGAGTGTTGTATGTGCGTGGGAACTTAGAGTCTTCGTGACACTCATCTTTACTGTGAGCAGGAACTTTAGTGCCAAAGTAGTTAGCGATCATACCATCGTATGCTGCTGTATGTTCAAAAGCAGCAATAGCAAGATCGAAACGCGTTTCCAGCGTAGTGCTACCTTCATTTGCTTGCATCTCTGCAATCACGCGGCCATAGTCGCTAGCATTAACGATGATAGTGGTATCTTTGTGGTTTTTTGCCGTTGAGCGAACCATAGTTGGGCCGCCAATGTCGATGTTTTCGACAGCGTCCGCTAAGGTGCAACCTTCTTTAGCAACCGTTTCTGCAAACGGGTACAAGTTAACTGCAACCAAATCGATTGGATTGATGTTGTTTTGCTCCATAACGAGCTCATCAATACCGCGACGCGCTAAAATGCCACCATGCACTTTAGGGTGCAAAGTTTTTACACGGCCATCCATGATTTCTGGGTGACCAGTGTAATCCGATACTTCAATGACAGGCACACCATTATCTGCCAACAGGCGGGCGGTGCCACCAGTAGATAGTAGCTCAACACCTTGAGCATGCAACGCTTGTGCAAACTCTAAGATTCCGGTTTTATCTGAAACGCTTAACAGCGCGCGACGAATAGGTCTGGCATTATTCATTGTAGGTACAGGGTCCAGTAGTTATTTTAAGGATCTTTCGGAAAACAGAACAGTACTAGGCTTGCTTACCTCTACACTGCTTTCCAAAAGTCCCTCGCTATTTATACTCTCCCGTCACGGCGCGCGTATTTTACCGTAATTTTACCCTTGGCGGTGTTTTTTTCTGCGCGATTTCACAATACGGTAAACAGAACAAGCTTTGATCTAATTTTTTAGCCAGAATAAGCCTTGACCTTGGATACAACTCCAAGGTTTATACTTGGTTCATTGACAAGTATGTGCGCGATGATATTTAGCAATGTAAATGGTTTATACAAGGGGAAAGCGATGTATCGAATTGGTGAGCTAGCACAGCTGTGTGAGGTCAAAACGGATACGTTAAGGTTTTACGAAAAGCACGGTTTGCTATCGCCTTCCTCAAGGACTGATTCTGGTTATCGCATCTATACCGAAAATGACGCAGAACGCTTACGTTTTATTCTACGGGCTAAAGCGGTTGGTTTTACCCTCGCTGAGATCACCGAGCTGCTGTCAATTGAACTAGATAAGTCCAATTGGGCCTGTGCCGATGTTAAAGGTTTGGTGGATGACAAGCTAGCCAACGTAGAAGCTAAAATTGCAGAGCTAAATCATTTTCAGCTATCGCTACAAAGGTTATCCCAAGCTTGTTGCGGCGGGCCTGAAAGCGCAGAACATTGCTCCATTTTAGAAGCGTTAGAATCCAGTACTGACAATATTCGCTGTGAAAATCACAGCCATACTCATGATGATGAACAATTTACTAAAAATTGCCAAAACAAAGCAGTTAGTAAGAATTCAAAAGAGAAATAGTTATGTTATTAGCAAACTTTATCGACCTTTTCCTTGATTCAGCCCCATGGTTGCTACTCGGTCTATTTTTAGCTGGAATGCTAAAAATGTTTGTGCCTATGGCATGGATGCAAAAGCAACTGGGTGGCCATGGTGTTAAAACCACAGTCAAAGCTGCAGTATTGGGTGCACCCTTGCCACTTTGTTCTTGTGGCGTTATTCCCGCAGCTGTTGGGCTGCGCCGAAGCGGCGCATCTAAAGCGGCAACCACTTCCTTTCTAGTATCCACTCCAGAGACTGGGGTTGACTCAGTGACTGTATCATACGTGCTGCTTGGGCCATTTATGGCGATTGTCAGGCCTATCGCTGCTGTCACCAGTGCAATCGTAGCTGGTCTGCTGGTTGGTCGTGATGACGATGAGGCTAAGCCTGCCGTTGATACCAAAGAAGCTGAAGCTTCATCTTGTTGTAGCAGTAAAAAAGTTGGGCCAAAAGTTGCTGCTAGCAGCTGTTGTGCTAGTGAAAAGAAAGCCACTGTAACGATGAAACCAATGGCACAGAGTAGTGTTATGAGTCAGGCTACTAATGCCGCTCCGCTAAATTTAACGCCAGTGACAGAGCAGGTAAAATCAAGCTGTTGCAGCAGTGATAAACCGGCTGCTAAGGCTGAGAGCACATCATGTTGTAGTTCAAAGAGTTCAGACGCTGCTGAAGCTGAGAGTTGCTGTGAGTCGACTAAAGATATTGCCACTGAGCTTAAAGGCACATCCGTTATTAGCCGTATCGGTAAGGGATTGCACTTTGCTGCTACTGATTTAGTACGCGATACTACAGTTTGGTTATTAATCGGTTTGTTTTTTGCTGCGCTAGTCACAACTTATGTTCCTGGTGATTTTATGGCTAAATGGGGCGATGGCATTTTAGCTATGCTAGTCATGGTGCTGATATCTGTGCCTATGTATATCTGCGCTACAGCATCAACGCCTATTGCTGCTGGCTTGTTATTAGCTGGGGTTTCACCTGGAGCTGTATTGGTGTTTATGTTGGCAGGTCCTGCAACTAATATCGCAACCTTAGGCGTGGTGACTAAAGAGCTAGGTAAACGTGCATTGTTTGGCTATTTAGGTGGTGTGCTAGGCGTCGCGTTAGTTTCAGGCGTCTTGGTTAACTATCTGGTCGATACGTTTGGCTTTGTGGTAATGCCACAAGTGGGAGAGCATCATAACTTGTTGCCAGCTGCCATTGTTTATTCATCAGCGGTTGTGCTTGCTATCCTAATGGCAAAGGTATTTTTAGACATGTTACCCAAGAATTGGTGGCGCCGAGATTGCTGCTCATAATCAATCTTAATTAGTTATACGATTTAAAGGCACTCATTGAGTGCCTTTTTTATGCTAATTTAAAAGGTAGTTGATAAAAGATTTGTTAAGCAGTCACCTTTTTATACCAATCAGTATAAGAAGTTGATCTACTCAGAGCGTTTTCGGCACGCTAATTCAAGGCGAATAAATGACAAAATGGTTATTCCCTTATGAGTTTATTCAGCGCAGAAGTAGCAAGCCAAAAACACTCCTAATGGCGAGTTTTAGCGGCTTTGATGCTGCGTTAATGAATTTGAACGTAGAATAACTATGCTCTTCATTCATTGCCTTACCTCAAAGCCGTTAAACTCTCGCTGAGCGATCAAATCTTTATACTGATTGGTATTACAAATACATCGTAAGGATACTTGATGAAAAAATTACTGACGCTGTTACTTTTGACCTTTGTCGTTATTGGTTGCGGTGATAAAAATGCAACCGATGCTAATTATGTTGAAGGCGTTAACTATCGTGCGCTTGCAACTCCGATTGCAACCGACGGTGAACAGATCGAAGTGATGGAGTTCTTTTGGTATGGCTGTCCACATTGTGAGTCATTTGAAAAACCGCTGCATCAATGGCAAAAAACCATGGCTGCAGATGTTCACCTAGTGCAGTCACCCGCAATTTGGAATGATCTTATGAAGTTGCACGCCAAGGTATTTTTCATTGTGCAAAATATGGCTGATGCTGATAAGGCACATGCCGCGCTATTTCAAGAAGTGATGGGATTGCGAGAGATCCGCGATATTAAACTGCAAACACAAAAGCTGGCTGAGTTCTTACAGCGTTTCGGACTTAGTCAGACTGATTTTGAACGGCAATTGGCATCGGCTGAGATTAACCAACAACTTGCTCAAGCCATTAAGCTAATGTCTCAGTCTGAAGTCGATGGCACACCTTCAATTGTGGTAAATGGCCGCTACTTAGTACTGAATCAATCAGCAAAAAGCTTTGAGCAGGTATTGGATATTACTCGTTTTCTGGTCGAAAAGGAGAAAGGGCGTTTAGCTGAGAATTAACGGTGGGACAGTGCAAGCACAAGCACAATCACAGGTAATCATCTTTGATGGCATATGTAATTTATGCCACGGCGTCGTTAATTTCGTGATTAACCACGATAAACACCAACGGTTTGTGTTTGCCTCGCTGCAATCGAACACCGGTAGGCGTTATCTGTCTAAGTTCGGTGTGACTGAGGTTGCTTTAGATAGCGTGATATTAATAAAGGCAGATAAATGCTATCTGCGCAGTGATGCGGCAATAGAGATTGCAAAGTCTCTTGATGCACCTTGGTCACTGTTACGTTTTAGCTGTTTTTTACCAAAAATAGTACGTGATAGACTTTATAATGCACTGGCAAAGCAGCGTTATAGACTATTTGGCACAAGAGCTATCTGCCTGTTACCAACGGCTGCTGTTAAAAGTCGCTTTATCGAAGATTAATCGATAGCTATAAAACTATTAAAAAAGGCACTCAATGAGTGCCTTTTACGTATCGATATTACCTTGCTGAAAATCTTATGCCTCTGGTAACTCTGCATTGTGGTAAACGTTCTGAACGTCATCACAATCTTCAAGTGCAGCTAAGAATTTTTCAAACTGCTCAATCTCTTCTGCATCAGTAATTGCTGTCATAGTTTGTGGAACGAAAGTGATCTCTTCCATGACATATTCAGTTTCTGCAGGAAGTTCAGCCGCGAGTGCTGTTTTTACCTTGAAGAACTCTGTATGTGGAGCATAGACACTGATCATGCCATCTTCTAGCTCTACGTCTGTGACATCAACGTCCGCCATCATTAGCATTTCAAGGATCGCATCTTCATCATCGCCAGCAAATACGAATACCGCTTGGTGATCAAACATGTGACCAGCAGTGCCTGGGCCACCTAGTTTTGCGTCATTCTTAACGAATGCCTGACGCACTTGAGTAAAGGTACGCTTACCGTTATCTGTTAGGCAGTCAGCAATGACCATGCAACCACCCGGACCAAAACCTTCATAGCGAGCACTTTCATAATCTTCACCGCCACCGCCACGAGCTTTTTCGATCGCACGCTCAATAACATGAGCAGGCACTTGATCTTTCTTAGCCTTGGAAATCATTTGACGTAATGCTAGGTTGCCGTCGGGATCGAAACCACCATTCTTGGCGCAAACGTAGATCTCTTTTCCGTATCTAGAATAGAGTCTCGTCTTCTGCCCAGCAGTTTTCGCCATGGATTCTTTGCGGTTTTGGTATGCTCTGCCCATCTTGATCTTTCTCACTAAGCTTTAAAAATTGCCAGCAATGTTAGCAGCTTTATTAGCACAAATCAGGTACAGGCCTTTAAAAATACTAATCACGGTCAATAAAAGTTGCTATGCAGGCTTTACGCTAATTTTTATTCGAGGTGAAATATCGCATCAGAAGCTCAATGGTGCTTTTTATCAGTTGCGGTGGCTTATGGCCAAAATCATGTACGGCGTAAACCGCATTAAGTGGACATTGGTGGTCAGGCACTAACATGGCCAATTGATTTTGTTGCTCTGCTTGCTGAAATACAAATTCAGGTAATAGTGCAACGCCTAAGCCTGCTTTAGCTAAAGCGCAAACAGCGGATGAATTATCGGTGAATCGATTGGCGATAAACTCTAGCTTTTTTAGCATAGACGCTTGTTCGTAAGCAGGGTGTGCTAATGGCTCAAACTCATGCGTTAATCTTGCCTTTTGCCATGAGTTGGCTATGTAATCCAAAGATTGCCAATGTTCTGCATCAATTTCGTGCTTATGTCGCTCTATATACGTTGGGCTAGCGCAGACCACATCCCTAAAATTGCCGAGCTTACGCTGCATTAAATTGCTAGAAGGTAGTTTACCGACCCGAATAACCAGATCAACATCATCACTGAGCAGGTCAATACGTTGATCGGCAACTGAAATCGTTGGCTTTACCTGCGCGTTATCACGACATAGTTCAGCGATAGCTGGAGCAACGATTGAATCAATAAGCGCATGAGGTGCACTAATTCTTAATGGGCCAGCGAGCTTTCCGCCTGTATCGCGAGCTTCCTGCCAAGCAGTTTGAGAGATATCCGCCAATTGAATACAACGCTGATAAAAGTCTGTGCCTGCCGGGGTGAGTTGCTGTTTACGGGTGGTACGGTGAAGTAGTTGTACCCCAATTGCAGTCTCAAGGCTTTTTAAATGATGGCTTACAACCGACTTTGATAGATCTAGGTTTTCAGCCGCAGCACTGATTGAGCCTGCATCTACTATCTGTTTGAAGATCGCCATATGACGTAAGTAATCCATAATACCTCTAGCATTGTTCTGTTTAATCGAACAGTGGTTGCTGTATTGGCTAGGTTATCAATACCAATCTTAGCTGTAAACTGGCTGCATAATTTGGAAGAACAACAGCTACTGGAGCTTAACTATGTCTACGACTTTATTAAATGCAGTTAAATTAGCGAGTGAAACTTGGAAGAGTGGTTTTAATAGCCAAGACGCAAAGCAGTGCGCTGGGCAATATGAAGCGAATGCAACAATGAACGCACGACCATTCGGTGAGTTTGTGGGCAGAGATGCTATTGAAGGGTTTTGGCAAAATCTTATCAATGAAGGGTTTAATAGCGTAGAATATATCGAGCCTAACTTTAGTGTTGTCGATGAGAAAACGGTGTTATTGACCTCCTCTTGGAAGATGAATAAAGCCCATGGCGTCATTCATAAAGAGCTATGGGTACTGCAGCAAGATGGTAGTGCCAAGCTTGCTGGCGATGATTTTGAAGTACTGGGCTAATCTTGTTGGTACTGGGCAAAGTGAGTTTCGCTGCTCATCAATGATAATGCTCATCTTTAGGGCTCTTTTTGGAGCCCTGCTACCGTTTAGTTATTCTGGACGACAAATAAAATCTGGAACATCGATGACTTGTTCATGCCAGTTTTGAAACAAGTTTTTGTATAGAAACTCAGTAAATACACGATACTTTCTGGGAAGGTAGACTCGTTTGGGCATGCTGATAGTAATGAGGTTTTGCTTCATCGGATAGTCTTGAAGCACTGTCACTAATGAACCATTTTCTATCGCTTCACTAGCGATGATCATCGGCACTGTGGCAATACCAAGCCCTTCAATCGCGGCTTCACGCACCAAGGTGATATTATTGGTCTCTAGTCTAGATTTAGGTTCGAATGTTACCCACTTCTCACCATTAAACAGCGACCAGCTGTTATCTACATAGGGCGTAGAAAGGCGAATGCACTGGTGTTGGCTAAGATCTTCAGGGATCTGCGGTGTACCATGCTTGGCAAGATATTTCGGGCTGGCCATCAGCACCTTAGGAGTATTGAGTAAGGCATAGGTCTGCAGAGCTTCATTCCGTTTTTCAGTAATTTGGAATAAGAAATCAACCCCTTCGCCGATGACATCAACTTTACGGTTTGTCAGTTCGGCATCAATGGTTATTTGGGGATAAGCATTTAGAAAACGAGCAAGAATTTGCCCAAAATAGAGCTGTCCAAGTTCTATAGGACAGATAATTTTTAGATGGCCTGTGATTGTCTGCTGACTGGCGCTAAGTTGGTCTTCTGCATTTTGTAGCTCTGACAAAATATGGTGTACCCGGTTGTAGTAGTTTGCTCCTGCCTCTGTCAGTTTTAATGCTCTAGTGGTCCTAAATAACAGCTGCACCCCAGCATCTGCTTCAAGCTCTGCAATCTTTCGGCTGACGGTGGCTTTAGTGATCCCTAATGCTTTGGCGGCTTTAGTGAAACTTCCCTGCTCTACAACTTGCGCAAACATCTGCACTCTATTCAAATCCATATTGTTACACCTGTGAAACAGTGGGTATTTTTTTAGCTATCTAATAATAATACTGTGACAGTAGTAAAATGAGTCTCATTAATCAAGGATCAATGATTGGGGAGTCATATATGTCCGTAAATAAAATAGTTATCGCTACACCTATTTTACTGTTAGCCATCCTTGCTGGTGGCTACTACTGGTGGAACGAAGTACGTAACTTCGAATCGACAGATAATGCCTATGTTGAAGCTGATATCTCTAATATCAGCGTTAAAGTGCCGGGGTATGTTACGGCGACTTTCGTCACTGATAATCAGCATGTCGAGAAAGGCCAGTTATTGGCGCAACTCGAAGATAATCAATACAGAGCAAAAGTAGCACAAAATCAGGCCATGCTGGCTAGCGCCAACGCCGATCTGAAGACATTAGCAGCGCAAGTTGATTTGCAGCAAGCACTTATCACTCAAGCGAGTGCAGGCGTTGCTGCTGCAGAGGCTGAAAGGATACGTTCATCGCAGCAGCTTAATCGAGCCACACAGCTAAAAGTTAAAAACTACAGCTCACAAGATACCGTTGACGAAGCTCAGGCAGGCTTTCAATCTGCACTGGCTCACCTGGATGAAGCTAAAGCGGTTTTGGTGGCTAAGCAACGAGAGCTGGCCGTTTTTAAATCGCAACTTATTGAGGCCGATTCGAGCGTTGAGCAAGCTCAGGCTGGTCTCGCGTTGGCTAAAATTCAATTGGCAGATACACAAATAACATCCCCATTTAATGGCATTGTAGGTAAGCGCGGTGCCTTACTGGGGCAATACGTGCAACCAGGGCAAGCTATCTATAGTTTAGTTCCAGATAATGCCGTATGGATAACTGCAAACTTTAAAGAAACCCAAATCGAACACATGCAGCCTGGACAAGAGGTATCGGTTGAACTAGATGCGTTTTCTAATGAATCATTTATTGGAGTGATAGACAGTTTAGCTCCAGCATCTGGTGCTAAATTTAGCTTGTTACCAGCTGAGAATGCCACAGGAAATTTCACCAAAATAGTACAAAGGATCCCTGTAAGGATCAGGCTTGAATCAGCAACTTCTGGTGACATTCAACAGGTAAGAATCGTCCCCGGTTTGAGCGCATTAGTGAAGGTGGATACATCGAAAAGTGGCTTAACTGAAGCCGTTGCTCTTAACTCGGCTAAACAATAATGTCAGTTTTGCAGCAATCTCAACAAGCCAGTGCCCCCGCCTATGAGCAGGTAGAACGTGGCAGTAACCGTGCTTGGATAGCCGTTTTTGGCGGCCTGATCGGTGCCTTTATGGCGATTTTAGATATCCAGATCACTAATGCGTCGATGAAGGAGATCCAAGGTGGTTTAGGGGCTACATTAGAGGAAGGCTCATGGATTGCGACAGCTTACTTAGTCGCGGAGATGATCGCTATTCCGCTCTCTGGCTGGTTAAGTAAAGGCCTAGATATTAGACGCTATATGTTATGGAATAGCGCTATTTTCATTGTTGCTTCTCTGCTTTGTTCAATCGCATGGAATTTGGAATCGATGATCGCCTTTAGGGCGATGCAAGGCTTCTTTGGTGGCGCACTCATTCCGATGGCGTTTAGACTGATCCTTGAATATCTTCCGGATGATAAGCGCGCAGTGGGGATGGCACTATTTGGCGTGACAGCCACTTTTGCCCCTTCAATAGGCCCCACATTGGGTGGTTGGTTAACTGAGCAATTTAGCTGGCATTATCTGTTTTATATTAATGTACCGCCGGGATTATTGGTAATGTCTATGCTGGCATATGGCTTAGTTAAAAAGCCGATAAACTGGCCGGAGCTTAAAAACGTTGATATGAGCAGTATTATTACCATGGCATTGGGGATGGGCTGCTTAGAAGTGGTACTCGAGGAGGGTAGTCGTAAAGAGTGGTTTAGCTCAGATTTCATTCGAGATCTTGCGATTATATCAGCGATAAATATTGTTATTTTTGTTTATTTACAGCTGAAAAGAAGCAACCCCTTAGTGAACTTAAAGCTGTTAGGGCATCGAGATTTTGCGCTTTCTACCATTGCTTATTTTTTACTTGGGTTGGCCCTTTTTTCATCTATTTACATGGTGCCATTATACCTATCGCAAGTGCAGGATTATAACTCGCTAGAGATCGGTGAAGTACTGATGTGGATGGGATTTCCTCAGCTACTTATTTTGCCGTTTATGCCCAAGCTTATGGAGCGTTTTGATGACCGCTATTTAGCAGGGTTCGGTTTTTTTATGTTTGGTGTGAGTTATTACATGAATTGCCATATGACTGCTGATTTCGCTGGTCCGCAATTAATTGCTTCTATGGTAGTCCGAGCCATTGGTCAGCCATTTATTATGGTGCCGATTGGTATGCTGGCAACTGCGCATATACGCAAAGAGGAAAATGCTTCTGCATCCACAGTGCTCAATGTTATTCGTAACCTTGGCGGTGCCGTCGGCATTGCTTTAGTCGCTACCCTTACTGATAACTTAAGTCGGAGCCATTTAGCGCACATAAAAGAAACTGTCCCCGCTGTGAGCTCAATGGCTAATGAGTATTTAGCGGCAACAGCTAATATGTTGCAAGCGTCGGGCTCTGACCCAGTCACTGCAGGCTTACAAGCATCTGCCCTGTTGGGAAAAACCATGGCCAAACAGGCATCTATCCAGGCATATAATGATGTTTTTTTCATTATGTCAGCGCTGCTGATGGTAGCTGTTGTGGCGGTATTATCAATACGCAAACCGGCTGCCACCGTTATAAACTAAGCAATCTATTCGCTTAGCTAATATTGTCTGTATTTGTTGATTTTAAGAGGCTAGACTGCTGATAATACTGGTTGTTATGGAGAGAGACTTTTGTTGTGGAAATCGCTAGCTTTTTCGGAGCTTACACTCGATGAATTGTATGAGCTACTCAAGCTGAGAGTAGATGTGTTTGTGGTTGAGCAAAACTGTCCTTATCCAGAGTTGGACAATAAGGATCGCCATAGCCAAACCCAACACCTTTTAGGTGTCGATGGGCAAGGCGTCATTCAAGCTTATGCACGCGTGCTAGCGCCAGGTGTGAGTTACCCAGATGCCAGTATTGGCCGTGTGATTGTTTCTGAAGCAGTTCGCGGGGGGGGAGTTGCGCATATCTTAATGCAAAAGGCCATTTCGATATCAACCAAAAAGTGGCCCGAGCATAATATTCAGTTAGGTGGGCAGGAGCACTTAAAAGGCTTCTATCAAAAGCTCGGTTTTGAGCCCGTATCGGAAATGTATCTTGAGGATGGGATCCCTCATCTCGATATGCTACTAACGCGTGAAGCTTCATAGCATAAAGCTCTAGTTTTAATCTAAAGTAACTTGCTTTAATGGCATCTTCCTAAGGGAGGGGGTTGAGTTTACTTCAAATCTAATCCCGTTTAAGAGTGTTGTTATTTAAGGTTGAAGATCTTTATTGGCGAATAAAGATAGTTTTTTTGCGGTAAAAGTGTTCAACTTTATGTCCCCTTATCAATCAACAAAGGCGCGCAGTGCTAAATTATATTGAACCTGTATTTAGACCTCCTTCGGAGTGGAAATCACTCATTCTGCAGGTGACCAATGGTTGTAGTTGGAACCAGTGCAGCTTCTGCGATATGTACACTGCCAGCCAGAAGCGTTTTCGCGCGCAAAAAATTGATAAAGTAGAACAAGAGCTGCTCAAAGTCTCCAGCTCCCAAGCTCACATATCCAGAGTGTTCTTGGCTGATGGCGATGCCATGACGCTACCATTTGCCAGATTGGAAGAGATCTGCCTACTGATAAAAAAATACCTACCATCAGTGACACGGATCAGTAGCTATTGTTTGCCTCGCAATATTAACAACAAGACGCCGGAGCAGTTACAACGATTGCGAGAACTAGGATTAAGTTTGCTCTACATCGGCTGTGAAAGTGGTGATGATGAAGTACTTAAGCGGATCAACAAAGGGGAAACGTTTGCTTCCTCATTGGCCGCGCTGCAAAAGATAAAGGCGGCTGGCATCAAGTCATCAGTAATGATTCTAAATGGTCTCGGCGGGGTGTCGTTGTCACGGCAGCATGCACAGCAATCAGCAAAGCTGATGAATGAGGCACAACCGGAATTCTTGTCAACGCTGGTGGTGACGCTGCCACTGGGCACTCAGCGTATGGATGAGGCGTTTGATGGGCATTTCCAGTTGCCAAATCAGATGCAATTGTTTAAAGAGATGCAGTTATTGCTGAGTCATTTAGCACTAGATAAAACCATTTTTCGTTCTGATCATGCTTCTAATTACTTAGTATTAAAAGGCGTGTTGGGTAAAGATAAAGTCGCGCTATTGAGCCAGGTTGAGGCCGCAATGAATACGCCTGAACGTATTCAACTGCGACAAGAGTGGCAACGAGGTTTGTAGTATTGCTATAGCGGTGTTTATGGCGCTTGAATATGGATCTCTCTGACAGGGCAAGGGATCTCTATGTTTGCTTCTCTAAGTGCTTTGATTAAGCTGGAGTTGGTCTGGTATTTATCTTGGAAATAGCTTTCGGTAGCCACCCAATAACGAATGCCAATTTCAATACCTATACTATTAAAATCGTTTATCCCCACTTGTGCATGCTCACCATCACTCACCTGAGTGCTGTCTGTTAATACTCGTTTGAGGATTGCTACAACCTGTTCAGGATCGGTTTGATAGCTGATATTGAGCGTGGTTTCTACCAGCTTATTCGCAAATGAGTTATGCAATACCTCACCCACTATATGTTTATTAGGTACATTTATTTGTTCACCCTCTTCATTGGTGAGCACTGTCATTCCTAAATGAATATCCTTAACTAGCCCGCTAACTCCTTTTACTTCAATAGTGTTGCCGACAATGAAAGGGCGAGTCACTATGATAGTGATACCTGCGGCATAGTTTGCCAGCATCCCTTGTAGAGCTAGGCCTGCGCCTAACGATGCAGCACCAATCGCGGCAACCATAGGAGTAACGCTAATCCCAAGTTTTCCAAGGGCGATAACGCCAACTAATAGGATGATTAGGATACGGACAAAGTTACTGGTGAAATTACTGAGGGTAATGTCTATTTCATGTTTTTCAAAAAGACGGGTAACAAGGTTGGACGCTTTAGCTGCAACCCATAAGCCTATTAAAAAAATAAGCGCAGCACCTAAAATACTAAAGCTATATTGCACGATAAACTCAGTGATCATGCTATAGGCATTTTGTAATTGAGCTATCTCTTGATCTAAACCTTGTTCATTCATTACCTGATCCTTATACCCGTTCTACTTAAAGATGCTCGTTTCAGAGGCATTGTGCCAGTTCAATTCTAGGCGCATTAATGTAGAAATGGTTATTCCCTTTTAAGTTAATGCAACAACGAAGTGTGCAGGCACAAAGCCTTCTGCGATGGGTTTTAATGGAATTTACTCTGTGTTATTGATTTTACTAAGGGAACGACCATTAATGGCAATCCATGCCTTGATTAAATTCCATTGAACTCCCACTGAATCCTGCATCTTCAGGTAGAACGGGTATAATGCAACATATACACCTTGCAGCTTACTGAAGTTAAACTGCTTTGTAACTTGCTATTTACGTTGAAAATAGTTTGTCTTCAACTTTTACCTAGTCAGATAACGATCCGTGAAGATGATCATGGTTTGCTGTAAACCTTCTGTGATAGCTACAAGAATAGGTTATTCTCAAAGGTAATTCTAATCAGTGAGATCCACTATGAAAGCGATTATTCTAGTTATATGTAGTTTGTTTGCGACCTCTGTCTGGGCAAATACTTATGGTATTGGCGATCAGTTGGAGACACTAAAATTGCAGGATCAATACGAAGCAGATTACGCTGTTGATCACAATGTTACTAGAGTATTGTTTAGCCGTAGCATGGATGGCGGCAACCTTATTCAGGAAGCATTAGAAGCAGAGCCAGGGCTTTATGAAACTAACTCACTCGCTTACGTAGCAGATATCAGTGGTATGCCTTCACTCATTGCTCGCTTTGTGGCTATTCCGCAGTTTAAGAAGTTTGATTATAGAGTGGCATTAGATAGAGAGGGCGAAATCACCAAGGCGCTACCCGCTGAAAAAGACCGAGCGACGTTGATTGAGCTTACAGATAATAAGATCACTCATATCAGTTATTTTGAATCAACTGAAACATTGTTAGAAGCACTTAAGTAAGCTCATAAAAAAGGCGCGTTAAGCGCCTTTTTAGTTTTAGTCTCTAGCTAAGCTGAATGACCTTTCAAAATATCGTAGATCTCCTCTTTCAAATGCAGCTTCTGCAGCTTTAGTTCGTGTACCTCTGGGGTATAGTCGCTTGCGCTGTGCTGTTCCAGATTTTTAATCTCTTCATCGAGCTGATTATGCTTATTAAATTTTTTCTGGAAGTGAGTATCAGAAGTTTTAAGTTTGCTTATTAATTCTCTATATTCTGGAAACATGCAGGCTGTCCTTTTGCTGATATTTTCTTGTGGTTCAACTTTAAACTAGCGCGTTCTATTTGGACTATTTGTGAGTTAGATCATGTTTTGCTTTATTACTCAAAATTACTTGCGACTCTAGATTCAACTATTTGTTTTTAATATATTTTTAATCATATTGTTTGCTAAGGAAAATAACCTTAAGTGCAACTGGCGCTCTGCCAAACTACTGCTATATTTCTACCATTGTTAGCAATACCGTTTTGGTAACTAGATTACGACAATTCATTTACTCTTGGCGGAAAAAGTGTGATCAGGTTAACCTTATCGCGATCGATACTAGGTTAAAGTCGATTTATTAAGAATTTTATAATCAAAATTGAAAGGGGTTTTCACAATGTCTGATGTATTTCATTTAGGCTTAACCAAAGAGATGCTCGATGGCGCAAGTTTAGCTATCGTTCCAGGTGATCCAGAAAGAGTTAAACGTATTGCAGAGCTGATGGAGAACGCGACATTTCTTGCAAGCCACCGCGAATATACCAGTTATCTAGCCTATATCGACGGTAAGCCCGTTGTGGTGTGTTCAACAGGTATCGGTGGACCATCCACCTCTATCGCTGTTGAAGAGTTGGCTCAGCTAGGTGTACGTACCTTCTTACGTGTTGGAACGACAGGTGCTATTCAGCCACAGGTTAATGTTGGAGACGTGATTGTTACTCAAGCTTCTGTCCGTCTAGATGGCGCTAGCTTGCACTTCGCTCCAATGGAGTTTCCGGCGGTTGCAAACTTTGAATGTACTACAGCGATGGTTGAAGCGAGCCGTGATGCAGGTTTAGAGCCTCATATCGGTATCACTGCGTCATCTGACACCTTCTACCCAGGGCAAGAGCGTTACGATACGGTTTCTGGCCGCATCACTCGTCAGTTCAAAGGGTCAATGCAAGAGTGGCAAGATCTTGGTGTGCTTAACTATGAAATGGAGTCTTCAACGCTATTTACCATGTGTGCTTCACAAGGTTGGCGTGCAGCGTGTGTAGCGGGCGTCATTGTGAACCGTACGCAGCAAGAGATCCCAGATGAAGCGACGATGAAGAAAACAGAAGTGAGTGCTGTTTCTATTGTTGTAGCTGCTGCTAAAAAGCTGTTGGCATAAAGGAAAGTATTCTCTATAAGAGGGGTCTATTAGAGAGTTCAGATACTTAAGAAAAAAGGCGCATATTGCGCCTTTTTTATATCTGTACCAAACAGGTTTAGAAGTGATATTTTGCAATCACTGAGTAGGTGTTCTGATCGATACCATCGACACCATATTTGTTCTTCCAGTAATCGTATTCGATACCGACAAACAGTTTATTCTTTTTATGCTCACCGAAAACTACTGCGCCTAGATCATACTTTAGCTGTGGGTTGAAGTGAAAGTTGGTTTCATACGCATCTTCATCAGTTGCGAATACCCAATCAAAGAAGCCATCAAATACGATATTAGAATTACCAACAGGGAAGTCCATTCTAAATGCTGGAGTTAACTGCCAACCATCGCTGATGTTATCGCTACCCGTTGCGTGTCTGCGATAGGTATTGAGTTGAAAATAGCTGAAGTAGGGGACATTCAAATCCATACCTAAACCATATAGCCAGCTTTTTACTGGGCCTTCACCTTCTTCGAAGGTGAGCGCGAGAGATAGATCGCTAATTGGACCAATGGCGATCTCTTTACCTAGAATTTTCCCTGCGCTAAAATGGGTCGATATCTCGCCGTAAGTGGTGCTGTCTTTACCACCATTATTACCATTAAAATAAATAACATCTTGGAAAGCAAACCAATCACCATACTTCCAGTCACCTGCAGTTTCAAAGGTGAAAGTAGTTTGTGAGTCAGACGGTGCCAAGTCGTAATTATCACCGTATAGCGCTGTGACGCTTGCATCCCACCAATTAATCATATTGTCAGCCATTGCAGTTGGGCTGACGAGTAGCGCTAGGCATAACCATTTCTTATTCATCTCAAAACCTTTTGTGTGCAGCATGCGCTGCTTATTGTTAGGCAATCTATACACTCTATGGTGTGATTTATATTTAATTGCATTTATAAGGGGGCAGAGCAATTTAAAACGTTGGTTCGATAAGCGTTTTAATGGCGTGGAATATAGGCTGAAACTGAATATTGTTCAAAGAGTTTGTTACGATTTTTTGCGTTAGATTGTAAATATATTGCTGTAGATTGTAATTACACTGATTGAGGTGTAAAAAGGTGTCTTGTTAAGGCTTACTGCTAAGTGTAATTTATTCAGTGGTTTATGTTTGAGTCATAGGTGATTCCTCAACCTCTGTTTGTATGCTCTTTTTAGTTATCATGACATAATATGTCGCAAATAAAACAAACAGCTGATATAGTGATTGTCTGGACTCTTTCATTTCAGGGGGAAATATGGAGTTATCAAATCCTATCTTGATCTGGGCTGTCATCGGCCTATTTCTGATGTTAGCGGAGATTATTTTACCAGGTGGTATTGTGATTCTTCTCGGTGCTGCTTGTTTGGTAGTGGCTGGAGCATTAGCGACGGGTTTAGTTGAAGGTATTGTTCAAAGCCTAACCCTTTGGTTTATCGCTTCCATGGTGCTTTTACTGCTATTTAGGCAGGTAACGCAAAAGCTCGTAGGTGGTGATGCCCATGTGGATAATACCGATGAAGAGTTAGATCTCTTCAATCAATCTGCCATCGTCAAGCAAACAATCGGTCCTGCACAAAAAACGGGTCGTATCGAATTTCAGGGAAGTGAATGGCCTGCACTCGGTGATGGTAGTGAAATCGCTGTCGGTAGCCAAGTAAGAGTTATCTGTCGAGATAATATCGCCTTAGTTGTCGAGCCGTTAGCTGGGCAAGCTGAAAACTTAACAAATACCTAGTTGTACCAATCGGTATAAAGATTTGGTCGCTCAGCGAGAGTTTAGCGGTTTTGAAGCAAGGTCATTAAATGCTCCTGCATTAATGACATTCACCACATCTGACCTCCAGGGATGGAGGGAATGCCTTAAGCATGTCAGGAACATGCTAGGCCATGTGGTTTGCAGTGAGTGAAGTACATAGTTATTCTACGTTCAAGCTCATTAACGCAGTATCAGAGCCGCTAAAACTCACCTGTAAGGAGTGTTTTTGGCTTCCTACTTCGGTGTTGGATAAAGGCAAAAGGGAACAAGCATTCTGTCAATTATCCGCCTTGAATTAGTTCGCCAAAAAACACTCTGAGTAGACCAACTACTTATGCCGATTGGTATTACACTGTTTTTCTGTTGGGAAGGAATCTATACATGTTTATATTTACAATATTTGTTCTATTTGTTTTTTTCATCCTCTATAAGCTGCTACTTATTGTGCCAATGCGCGAAGTCAACGTGATTGAGCGTTTAGGAAAGTTTCGTGTGGTATTACAACCAGGGTTTCATTTTTTGATCCCGTTTTTTGATCGAGTTGCTTATAAGCATGAGATCCGTGAACAAGTTTTAGACGTACCACCGCAAAGCTGTATTTCAAAAGATAATACCCAGCTTGAGGTTGATGGCTTGGTATACCTAAAGGTGATGGATGGAAAGTTAGCCAGTTATGGCATTGAGGATTACCGTCTTGCTGCCGTTAACCTTGCACAAACAACTATGCGTTCTGAGATTGGTAAATTAAGCCTAAGTCAAACGTTCTCCGAGCGAGATAGCTTAAATGAATCAATTGTACGTGAGATTGATAAGGCTTCTGATCCTTGGGGGATCAAAGTGCTGCGTTACGAGATAAAGAACATTACTCCGTCTCGAAAGGTGATCCACACACTAGAGAAGCAGATGGAAGCTGAGCGTAGTAAACGTGCTGAAATCACGTTAGCTAATGCCGAAAAAGCGGCGATGATCAACCTTTCGCAAGGTGAACGTCAGGAAGCAATTAACTTGTCAGAGGGTGAAAAGCAGCGCCGTATTAATGAAGCAAAAGGTATGGCTGCTGAGATCACCATTATTGCCAAAGCGAAAACAGAAGGGATGGAATTAGTCTCTACAGCGCTCGCACAAGATGGTGGTAATGAAGCGATGAATATGCAACTAAAAGAGCAGTTCATTAGCCAAATTGGTAAAATTCTGGATGAGGCCGATGTGTCAATTGTGCCTGCTGAGCTGGCCAAACTGGAAGGTTTTTTTGAAGGTATGGAGCAAGTTACTCATGCCGTGTCAGCTAATTCAGCGAAAGGAGCACGCTAATGTTTGCAGCAATTAATACTGATCTGATTGTGATGGCAATTTGGGGACTTATCTTTGCCATTTTCGTGGTTAAGTTGTTTCAATCGATTCGCTTGGTACCGACAAAGTCGGCCTATATTGTAGAGCGTTTGGGTAAGTATCACTCAACCTTAGATGCAGGTTTCCATGCGTTAGTGCCTTTTGTCGATAAAGTTGCATATGTACATGACTTAAAAGAAGAGACTATCGACGTTCCACCACAAGAGTGTTTCTCTTGTGACGAGGTTAATGTTGAGGTTGATGGGGTTATTTATATTTCGGTTATTGATCCAGTTAAAGCTAGCTATGGTGTGGTTGATTATCGTTATGCAGCTATCCAATTGGCACAAACGACTACCCGTTCGGTGATTGGTACCCTAGATCTTGACCGTACCTTTGAAGAGCGAGATGTCATTAGTGCCAAGGTGGTTGAAGTACTTGATCAAGCTGGTGCTATGTGGGGGATCCGAGTTCATCGTTACGAAATTAAGAACATCACCCCACCTGAAACGGTTAAAAATGCCATGGAGATGCAAGTCAATGCTGAGCGAGAAAAGCGTGCATTGTTAGCTAAAAGTGAAGGTGACAAACAAAGTAAGATTAATCGCTCTGAAGGTGTAAAAGCTGAAACCATTAACCACTCTGAAGGTGAAATGCAACGTCGTATCAATGAAGCTGAAGGTAAGGGCGAAGAGATATTAACCATTGCTCGCGCAACTGCTGAATCGATCGAACGAATGGCGACAGTTATCGCAGCGCCTGGTGGTAAGAACGTGGTGCGTATGCAACTTGGGGCTCAATATCTAAAGCAGATGGACGGGCTGAGTTCAAGCAAGAGTAAAGTGGTCTTGCCGGGCAATATGATGGACTTTGACCATTGGATGAATAGTATCGGCCTAGAAGAATCTAAGACTAAAAAGTAGCTTTCGCTGCGTAAACTGAGTTGATACGTTACCAATTAAAATGCTGGATTTCATTAGGAATCCAGCATTTTTGTTTAGCGCTATTTTTCGCTCACGTACTATCATTTGTGAACCTTTAAGTAGGAGCAAGCATGGCATACAACGACAAATTTAGATTGAGTTGTCACGCAGTCATACTGCGAGAGGGCGTTGATGAGACGGAGGTCTTGTTGTTAAAAGCAACCTATGGCTCTTGCTCCTGGGGTCTGCCTGGCGGTGCGTTAGAACCTGGGGAGACTATCCATCAAGCGCTTATTAGAGAATGCCAAGAAGAGCTTGGTTTGAGCATCAATGTTCAATATCTGTCAGGGGTTTATTATCACAGCACGTATGAGTCCCAAGCATTTATCTTTCGCTGTGAAATTGATAAGTCAGCGGAAATAACATTGAGTGAAGAGCATTCAGAGTACCAGTTTGTTGCTATATCCTCGCTTTCTGTGGTGCAGAAAGCGAGAGTGCTTGATTGTATTGAATTTACAGGTGTTGTGATTAGCCGTAAGTTTTAACGGGCTTATCCTCTGAAACTATTTCAGCACTTTTCAAGTGAGGCTCTTTATTGATTTGGATGCTCTTAATATAATGTTCGCCAATTTTGAGTAGCTCGTCTAGAACGACGGGTTTGCTAATTAAAAAGCCTTGGGCGTAGTCACACATCATGAAGCTCAATTCATCAAACTGTTCTTGGGTTTCTACTCCTTCGGCTATTACTCGGATCCCCAGTGCGTGAGCCATTTCAATCGTAGCAATAATGAGCTCTTTACTGGTATCGTCCGTGTTCATGTCTTTGATAAAGCTACGATCGATTTTAAGGATCTGGAATGGGTATGTACGCAGATAACTGAGCGATGAATAGCCAGTACCAAAATCGTCCATCGAGATACAAAACCCTGCTTTACTTAGCGCCATTAAGGCATCAAGCGTATATGCGTGGCCGCTGAGCAGTACCCCTTCTGTTATCTCAAGCTCGAGATCCTTAGGTTTCATTCCTAACTGATTGACACAGTCATTGATAAGCTGGACTAGATTAGGGTTTCTAAACTGCCTAGGCGATAGATTAATTGCGACTCGAAACTCGTCATTGAAAGTCTGCTGCCAAGTAAGAGCCGTCTCCAATGCACGGTGCAAGATGAATTCGCCCATTGGTTCAATCACACCAGTCTGCTCAGCAATTGGAATAAACTCGGCGGGTGAGACAATGCCCAGTACGGGATTATCCCACCTAAGTAGTGCTTCCGCGCCCATAATGCTACCGTCTCGAATATCGAGCTGAATCTGGTAATGAACCTGTAATTCTCCACGTTCAAGCGCGCCATGGATCTGCTCCTCAATGGCTAAGCGTCGAGAAACTTCTTTATTCATTGCATGGGTGAAGTAGGAGTAGGTATTACGACCGATACTCTTAGTGTGGTACATGGCCGAGTCAGCGTTTCTGAGCAGCTCTGAAGGCGTTTTTCCGTCATTAGGGTAAATGGCGATACCAATACTTGCGGTCAAAATGAGTTGGCGGTTATCGATGTAAAAGGGCTTTCTAAAGCCTCCAATGAGGTTTTCAGCTAGGGGTTGCGCATCATTAGCACTGGAGAGTCCGTCGAGAAGAATGATAAATTCATCGCCACCTAGGCGGCCAACGGTATCCTCTTTTCGGGTCGCTTTCATGAGACGGTCGGCGGCAGTGATCAGTAGCTGATCACCGGCCTCGTGACCTAATGAATCATTAATCTTCTTAAAGTCATCTAAGTCTAAAAATATCACCGCTAGCATTTTACCACTGCGCGCAGAGGCATCGACCAACTGCTCTAATCGTCTAAGGGCGAGAAAACGATTAGGCAGATCCGTTAGGGCATCATAATGAGCTTGGTGGCGAATTAGTGCTTCTGACTCTAGGCGCTCACTATTATCGTGAAAGGAGATCACAGCCCCCATTTTGTTATCGTTTAATGTCATTGGGTGTGACCAATACTCGACCGGAAAACTACTACCGTCAGCTCGCCAGAAATGGTCCTCTTTTAGGTTGTCATCCCGTTTATCTTCTTGATCGATAATCGAACTGACAATAGCATTAACATCGTCAGGATTTTGGTGAATGAGACTGCGCATGTTGCAGGCGATTAACTGTTCTTCGCTACGATAGCCAAGTAGTTTCACACACTGGGGATTAGCAAAAATGCAACGTCCATTTTCGTCGACACCATAAATTGCGGCCGCAGCAGAGTCTAAAATTGCAGTTAGAAGGTGGTTTTTGCCGAGGATAGTTTGTTGATTGTGGTGTTCTTTGGCTGAAATATCCTGCAAGCGACTAAACATATGATTGAGCTCAACTTCAAGATAGCTTAATTCTCCATAATCACCGATTCTATTACGAGTATTAAGATCGCCATTAGACCAACGCCTTACACAATTTGTTAGGTGGCGAACTCGTGGTGTTATCGACAATAGTTGGAATGAGCTGACACTTAACACTGCGATATTAGCTAAACAAAACAGGCTGATGGTAAACAATAGCGTCATGTTTAAAGAGGGTTTGGCAATATAAAGGTATATTGCTAAACAAAGAGATATTACGCTGATGAATGAAAGGGTTAGCTGCCATGGCTTTAGTGTGTGTCGTTTCATTGTTAGCATACGCATTTCCTAACGTTGAGTTGTAAAAACAGCACCGCTTCTGCTGATAATTCAGAAGAGGTATTGCAACTTTATTGCTGTCTTTCTTAAAAATAGTTTTGCTTTGAGGCCATCAACGAAATCGCCAAACCGTCCTGAAGTTCCATCGCTTAAGGACTTTTTGGCAGGCAAAAATCGTGAAATGCATAAAGTAATGTCTAGCAAGGAATAACACTTATTTAGGTGTCTAAATATGTCGGTGTAAGAGCTGTGATTGAAATTTGCTGTAGAGGTCATTTTAATCCTTTAAAATATAAGAAATCAGTCCGTGATCGCTTGCCTTGCATTAACAAGTATAGGATCTAATTTCTTAAACAGGAAACAAGCAATTTAGCTATAAAATATCTATCTGAATGATAAGTGTTTTTCACTGGTTAATTTGCTCTTTTTCGATAGAATCCACTAAATTGATTCTGAGCCTAATCGCCAATAAATGAGTATGAGTTGAATATGAGTATTGAAAGAATAGAAACCGGTAGTCGAATGAGCCGCATCGTGAAGCACAACGGTACCATCTATCTGTGCGGCCAAGTCTGTAAGGATGGCGAACAAGGGATTACTGAACAGACAAGTTCTATGCTAGAAAAGGTCGATGCGCTGCTAGCACAAGCGGGTAGCGATAAAGAGCACATCTTATCGGCGACTATTTATGTTAAAGATATGCAGTACTTTGCCGAAATGAATGCCGTTTGGGATGCTTGGGTGCCTGAAGGTCATGCGCCAGCACGAGCATGCGTGGCGGCTAAAATGGCTCGCGAAGCACTGCTAGTCGAAATATCAGTGGTAGCTGCGGAGAAAGTTTAAGGCTGCATAGCGGCGATTTTTACGGTTAAGTTCTGCCAGTTTTTATCGGCTATAGGATTGAGGTTCTGATATACTGCCAGCCTGATTTTTTTGGAGGCAATAATGGACGTATCTTCTTTACTAGACGGCCTAAATGACAAGCAGCGTGAAGCCGTAGGCGCGCCGCAATCTAGCATGTTAGTGTTGGCTGGAGCGGGTAGTGGTAAAACTCGAGTGTTAACACACCGAATCGCTTGGCTAATGCAGGTCGAACAGCAAAGTCCTTACGCTATTTTAGCGGTAACGTTTACCAATAAAGCAGCTAAAGAGATGCGTGAGCGCGTCGAAAAAGTCGCTGGTGGTAATATGAGCCGCATGTGGATTGGTACCTTCCACGGTTTAGCTCACCGATTACTGCGCACCCATTATAAAGAGGCCAACCTGCCGCAAAGCTTCCAAATTTTAGATTCCGATGATCAACTACGACTGATCAAACGCATTCTAAAAAGCCTAAATTTGGATGAGAAACAGTATCCACCAAGGCATGCTCAAGGCTATATCAATGGTAAAAAAGATCTTGGTCTTCGTCCATCGCATATCGATGCGGGCGGCTTTCCTATTGAGCAAAACTTACTGAAAATCTATCAGGTTTACCAGGATTCTTGTGACCGCGCAGGTCTGGTCGATTTTGCTGAAATATTACTGCGCGCTCATGAGCTGTGGCTCAATAAACCGCATATTCTCGATCACTACCAAGACAGATTTAAACATATTTTGGTCGACGAGTTTCAAGACACCAACGCCATTCAATATGCTTGGATCCGTGTGCTCGCGGGCTCGAGCGCTAACGTGATGATAGTGGGTGATGATGACCAATCAATTTATGGCTGGCGTGGCGCTCAAGTTGAAAACCTGCATAAGTTCTTAGGGGATTTTCCTACAGCTCAGACTATTCGCTTAGAGCAGAACTACCGCTCTAGCGCCAATATTCTTAACGCCTCTAACGAACTGATCGCTAACAACCCTGATCGCATGGGTAAAAAGCTTTGGACCGATGACAAAGATGGTGAGCCGATAGGGCTTTATTGTGCCTTTAATGAAATGGATGAAGCGCGCTTTATTGTGGGGCGGATTAACGATTGGCAGGATGAAGGTGGCAAGTTAGCAGATTGCGCCATTTTATATCGCTCAAATGCGCAATCACGCGTGTTAGAAGAAGCCTTGCTGCACAAGGGAATCGCTTACCGCATCTATGGCGGTCTACGATTCTTCGAGCGCCAAGAGATTAAAGACGCCATGGGTTACCTGAGGCTCATTAGCAATAAAAATGATGATGCCGCCTTTGAGCGTGTCGTGAATACACCTGCGCGCGGTATTGGCGGTAGAACCTTAGAGATAATGCGTACTACAGCACGTCAGCAAGAGCTTACCCTGTGGGATGCTTGTGTGCGTTTGCTAGAGGAAAAAGTACTTAGCGGCCGTGCAGCCAATGCCGTTCGTGGTTTTATGGACTTAATCGTCGCGCTAAGAGTAGACACTGAAGAGCAATCGTTACACAGACGCACCGACCATGTGATCCAAGCGTCTGGCCTTAAACTGATGTATGAAACTGAAAAGGGCGAAAAGGCCAGGGCACGCGTTGAAAACTTGGAGGAGCTGGTCACTGCAGCGCGCAGCTTTGTTGTGCCTGAAGAGCTTGAAGATATGGGCGAGCTTGACGCTTTCCTATCTCACGCAGCATTAGAGGCTGGTGAAGGCCAAGCCGACGAGTTTACCGATGCGGTGCAGTTGATGACATTGCACTCAGCCAAAGGTCTTGAATTCCCTATGGTATTCATGGCGGGCGTTGAAGAGGGTTTGTTCCCCAGCCAGATGGCAATCGATGAAGGTGACCGCCTCGATGAAGAGCGACGTCTTTGTTATGTGGGGATGACCCGAGCGATGCAACAGCTCTATATAACCTATGCCGAGTCTCGCCGCATATATGGCCGAGAGAGCTTTGCTAGACCGTCACGTTTTGTGAAAGAGATCCCTGAGCAATTTGTACAAGAGATCCGCATGCGTACCCAAGTGTCAGCGCCGGCAGTAAGTACACGTTTTAGCAAACAGGACAGCTCTTTTAACGAGTCTGGTTTCAAAATAGGCCAAAAAGTGAGTCATCCCAAATTTGGTGAAGGTACTGTTACCAATTACGAAGGCAGTGGCCCACAGGCGCGAATTCAGGTCAATTTTTATGATGTTGGCAGTAAGTGGTTAGTGATTGCTTATGCTCGGCTAGAGAAGCTATAACTGGACCCCTTTTAGCGAATTAGCGATAGCAGTTGAATACTGATTCAGCTCAGTCATAATGCAGAGACATCCCGAGCCAAAAGGATTTAAACTGGTTTGGGTATTAATTAAAGGCCGAAGACGTTTTAGGAGAGCCTAGTAAAATGAATTTAAGGGATAAATTGGATGTCTATCTGCGACTAAGTCGTATGGACCGTCCTATTGGCACCTTGCTGCTAATGTGGCCTTGTTTAATGGCATTATGGTTTGCTGCTGGTGGGATGCCAGATATTAAGGTGCTGGTTATTTTTGTCATTGGCGTGGTAGTGATGCGTGCTTGTGGCTGTGTGATTAATGACTACGCTGACCGCAATCTTGATGCACATGTTGAACGCACTCAGTCTCGCCCATTAGCCAGTGGTGAAATCAGCAGCAAAGAAGCGCTAATTGTTTTTTTGGTTATGGCGCTGTTCGCCTTTTGCTTGGTGTTGTTACTCAACCCGCTAGTGGTCAAGCTATCAGTAGTTGGTATCATTCTTACTATCATCTATCCGTTTACCAAGCGCTATACCAATATGCCGCAGATGTTCCTTGGCACGGTTTGGAGCTGGTCGATTCCAATGGCCTATGCAGCACAAACTGGTACGGTTCCGGCTGAAGCTTGGTGGCTGTTTGCTGCGAACTGGTGTTGGACGGTTGCTTACGACACCATGTATGCCATGGTTGATCGTGATGATGACCTCAAAGTAGGCATTAAATCGACGGCTATTTTATTTGGTAAATATGACCGACAGATCATTGCAGCCTTTCAGTTCGCCGCCCTCGCATGCTTTATTATTGCAGGGTTAATTGCTGAACGTGGAGTGATTTATGGCGGCGGTATTCTTGCTTTTATCGGCTTCGCCCTATACCAGCAAAAACTGATTTTTGGTCGCGAAAGAGCGCCTTGCTTTAAGGCATTTTTGAATAATAACTGGGCCGGCATGGCACTGTTTATAGCGCTTGGATTAGATTATTTAGTTTTTTAATTGTAGTACCACTTACCTCGGCATCACTGAGGTAATGATAAGTTCATCATTATAAACGCCTTCTATCTGAAGGCGTTTTTTTATGGCTAGCTGCTGCACCGAAAAATGGGCATTGCGCTGCCCAACCTTGCTTGAACAATTGCAGAACTGTCTATACTTAATGTGTCACGGGTAACCTACATAGTCCATTTGGCCATCATTTTAGCATCCACTTAAAACGTTACCTCATCGAGACTATGGCGACAAACAAAAGGAATTGTTTGCATGGAGGAGAGCGTATGTCGAATTGGGTAACGAGTTTCGATTCGAGCCAATGGGCCGACTATGAATTAGCACTATTGATGGTCGCTATTCTAATCTTGGTTATTTGGGTTTGCGTATGTTTGTTTAAGCCTCAAGGGGCTTTACGTTGGACCGCAGCGGTATTGAGCTGCGTTGTCGTTAGTGGCGTGTGTCTTACAAGCCGTGTCGATGCACTACAGTTAAGTTCGTTGTTAACTAAAGGGCAGAACATCGAGGTACTCGATGGTAGTTATCGTTACGGACGTTATCATTTCCCCCATAATTCTGCTCATGGTGTCGATTTTCGAGAGATCCATATTGGCGGGCGCATATTAAAGTTGTACCACGCTGGTTATCTTGAACATACGCGCTGCTATCGCAGTTTTTATAACAGCAATGAGTTCGATGACAATGCCCAGCTACGTTTATACATACATTGGTATGAACATGAAATCGAACATAATAACGATACCGTTAAGATTAGAACCCCATGTATTCTACGCATTGAACAGCTTGGCACTGAAGCAGTCTAAATAACCTTTTCACTGACGCCATTGCTAAAGTTAAACAACCAATAAAGCCCCTGTATGGCACTCGTCGGAAAAGCCGTTTCATGGCTGGCCTCGTCGATAACCTGTAATTTGCTATTAATGCCTTTCGTCGTATTTTTTTGGCTATTAATGCTGTCGAGCGCTGCTTTAAATTGCTGCGCATTAGCGACCATATCAAAGTTTGAAAAGCCGCCATCGCGATTATGTTCTAGCGAACCTATACCAATAAATACGTTGGCTTTTATATTACTCAAGGTCTTTTTTTGCTGCTTCATTAGCTCAAATATCATCTGTTTATGCCACCAAAAGGATGGGCTGCCGAGCACATAGTTACGAAACAACTCAGGCTTTTTAAGAAGAATATAACCGCCTAACAGCCCCCCTAAAGAGTTGCCAACAAAAGTGCGTTGTTTAGGCTCGGTTCTGAAATGCTGTTGCATATAGGGCAATATTTCTTGCTGTAGAAAGGCAATGTGCCTATCAGCACCACCGGTCTGTTTTTTCCAACTGTTATCAATGCTTGGGGTAAAATCTCGCACTCGGCTCTTGTCGCTTCGAAGGCCATGTTGCCATGAGATCCCAACTAATATCGCCTGCTGCATTTTATTCGAGTTCATTGGAAAGCGAGTCGCACCTGAGACAATCTGAAAAGCATACATAGCGTCGGTGATGTAAATAACCGGGTAACGTTTAGCCTTGTTGCGCTCTGCGCTATAGCCTTTAGGTAGCTTAATATAGAGCTCATAGCTTCTATCGCTATCTTGCAGCGCCACGGTTTGGGTTCGAGGAATAGTGAACGGGGGATTATCGTCAGCGTTGGCGCTTGTTAATGCGGATAGCATTAGCAAACTAATGAGAGCCAATAAAGAACCTGAGCGGGAGAGTAACTTAAGCAAAAGACTGCTTCCTGAAAAATGACGGTGAACGGCTAAACATACGCACAATACATCGGATTTGGTAGTACTAACATTAGTTTACACTTAAGCATGGGGTTGTCTGCGGGCTTAACTTTCAATTAGCGTGATATATGCGTACGTTAAGTGAAGCGTTAAATAGTAACAATAATCATAATAATCGCAGGGAGCTAATATGCGGCGCAGCGTAAAGTTCAGGATAAGCTTTTTAGCACTGGCCATTATCAGCTATGTGTTAGGTTTTAACACTCTTCCAGACACGTTATTAACTGATATTGATGAGATAAAACTAGCTGCTGTAACAGGTCTCTACTTTGTGGTTTTACCTTTTTTTTATTGGTTGTGGATAATCAAAGCAGGCCAGCAAAAAGCTTGGAAGTTATTGCTCATTTTTAGTCTAAGTGGCTTGATGGCTAGGCTAAGTTTTCCTGCCGAAATTGCCAGTTATTTTGAATTTATTATGTGGTTTAGGTACCCGATTATTGCCATATTGCTCATCATTGAGCTGTACTTGATGGTAAGTATTGTCAAAGGGCTTTGGCAAGCGCGGAGCTTGAAAGGCGACCCTAGAGTTCATATTGTTGAAAAGTATCAAAACGAAGATGACAAGAAGCGCTCTTTAGCATTGGTGTTGGCGTCAGAGCCTGCTAGTTGGTACTACGCCATCCCTTGGTTTACCCGCAATCATGTCGAAAGTGATCATTCAATAGCGCTGTTATCAGGCAAGCCTTGGGCATGGTTATTAATGCTGTTAGCAACGGTGGGGTCGGCCACTGTGGTGTATTTTCTACTGGCGCAGTGGAGTGAGTTAGTGGCGATTATCATCTCCAGTATTATTGCTTACGGGGTTATTTTTATTACCGCAAACTACCGAGTTTCACGCCACTACTCCGTTTATATCCAACAGGACAAACTGATCATTAACAACAGCATGTGGGGCTTTTTGGCTATCGATATAGATGATATCGCAGAGGTCGAAGTTGGCGAGTGGCACAAACAAACTCAAGACTCAGAGTTACTCTGCATCGGCCGTGGAGCAAGCGCTAATTTACAGCTTAAATTCAGCCAACCACAGACATACTTTGGTGCACTCGGCCAATTGCCCGAGCAGATAGAGGAACTTAAATTAGTCGTCAGTGACCCACAAGGCTTAGCCGCTGAGCTTGGATTATTGCGCTCGCAGGACACAGAGCCCTCAACGATTGAAGTGGCCAAAGCGGGCTGAGAGTGAGCTGGTAAATGGCTTTTATCTGTTTATGGTAATTGTTTTTTCTAGCTCAGTTTTGGACAAAAGTTTGTTGGTGCTTAAAGCACTTCTGCATCTAAAAGCCAAATCACTCAAACTTCGTTTGATGTAAGGTCGTGGCGCTTCGCCCACACCCGAGCCAAGGGGGATAGCGCTTGTCCCCCTTAACAAACCTTCTGCGCCCCAGACGAAGTTGTCTCCCTTGTACTTATTCGAAATAACCTAACGCTTCCGATGGGACATCTGATGTAAATGGATTTACGAATGCCGTGATGGCGTGGTCAATGATGTTCCCGACTTCATATAGACATTCCCATATCCATATGGGGCAGATGCCAAAGAACGGCCTGTCCCGCGAAAGCTATGCCCAACTCTGATAGGCAGGATGCCTGAATGTCTTGAAGTGCATGGATGCATGAGAAAGACCGTGTGGGCATTACGGCTATTTCTTTAACGTACTTCGGCAACTTCAATGGGGGATGGGCGTATTTTGTAGGTCAATCATGGCTTGTTTACAATTAAGTAATTGACTAAAGACCAAGCCCGTTATTGGGCTGGAAGTAGTTTACCTAAAGAGGCTAAAGCCGCGTTGTGGTTAGGAAATGCATGGTTTTTACATGAAATTTATTCAGATTACACTTATCCAGATTGCACACCAGATGACCGCGCTGTCTAATCACTCAATAGACTGTTGAAGTCTTAAATAGTCGTTTACTTAAAGGCTAGCAAACTACATTTGTTAGCCTTTATCGTACAAACCTAACTAATGTCGCCTTCCTTTATTTAAGTCATTTTATTTCAAATACTTAATTCTTGATTTCTTAATGTGAATAGGTACGTCATGCTTTTCGTTCTTAACATCCATTATAATCTTTGCATTTTGAGGCTATAAAAAAGGAGTTTTATGAAAAATATTATTATCTTTATGTTGCTATTATCATAGCTATAGCTATGCCGCTCAGGATGTGTAATGTGATGAAGTGGTTGGTTTGGAACTGCTGAGTCAGCATCATTTTATTATGTTGAGCGAAGTACACGGGACAGTTGAAGTACCTAAGCTATATGGTGAGGCATACCATCATTGATAATCCGGGTAAAATTGCGGTGATGCTTGAGCTACTTATATCGTTGCGGCAAGCTTTAAACTAATATGTTGACGAGAAAATAACTCTGGAGGCATTTTTAGAGCACCCTGCTTGCTCTCCTAAGTGGCAGGATGGTCGTTATAGTTCAGCGATGCTTACTTTGATCAATAAATTGAAAACTCTTCATCAAAAACTTCCCAGTAAAATCGATATAGTGTTGATCGATGTATTAATGGAAAACCTTTCTGGGAAAAGTAAAGCAGAGGTTTTATCAAGTAATATACTGAAAGTTTCAACATCTCCATATGAAAGATTATTACTATTAATTGGAAATTATCATAATCGAATTAATTTACAGCAGGACGAATCAGTAGCAACTGAATTGGCTGAGCTGTCTCCTTTCACTTTGACGGTTAAAGCTCCCCGAGGGAGTTATTGGGCGTGTACTGGACGAACAGCAGCAGAGTGTAAAGCTAACAACTTTGATAAGGGCGTTGTAACTCAGCCAGAAGGTGTTTCTCTATATGTCGATAACACTGAAAACCAGTATAATGCTTGGTATCAATTTAAGCAACTAACGAGCTCCGAACCGGCACGAAAATTAGCGCTGGAAGCTGGTATAAGTAGGACCTTGCGCAACGAGTGATATAAGTCAAGTACTAGACTAAATGCAATCGTTTTGTCGTTTATCAGGGAGGAGAGGCTAAGAACAATTACCGATTCATGTTGCGCCGGTGGTTATTGGTGCTACAGCACCAGACTGGATGGAGTGGCTAGTAAAGCTTACTGGCCGCCACATAAAACACCGCGGTGTTACCCATATCCTAACCCACTGGCTAGCCGCAGCATTAGCAACCACCTTCCTGTTCGATTTCCATGGCATAGCCGCCGCGTTTGCCTGGGGCGGCTTCTCGCACATTCTCACCGATGCAATGACGGTATCTGGCGTGCCATTTACCCCCTACAGCGATCGGCGCTTTCATTTGTTTGGTGGACGTTTTAGAACCGGCGACCCAGTGGAATACGGCATTAGCTTTGTGGTAGTGGTGCTGTGCATCATGCTGATGAAGCTGATTGGTGATACCGGCTTTATGCCGTTCTTCTACGATTGGGCTGGCTACTACGGCAACGGCGTTATCGATGCATACGAGTGGAAACAGAACAGATTTAGGATTTTATAGTAAGAGTATATTCGCCAGTTTCAGGCGAGAAGCAACCGAGTTTTACCCACAACCAGTCAATATTAAATGGAGATTATGATGACTAAAACAATTTGTAAGGTGCTGACGCCTTCTCTACAAATCAGTAACGCTGTAAAAATTAGTAAAGTCAGAGTGCACTGGTACACAACCAGTAATGGCTTTACTCACATCACAGGCTTACAACTTAAATGGAGTAACAACAGCACAGAAACTGACTGGTCAGAAATGATTGGTGATGGACAGCCTGGAAGAATGCCAGAAGGGGTGACATTCGCTTCCAACATCAATACTTTTGCCCTTGATAAAGGCGATTTTATTAACGAAGTGATTTGTGTATATGCGCCCCCAGGAGGAGGCCAAGATACTGCATTAAATGGTATTAAGTTCACCACTAAAGATGGCAAGAACTCTGGTTACTATGGCCGCGAATTTTCAGAAGGTGCGACTAATAGCACGTTTAGTATCGCGCACCCAGAAGGGCAGCTCTATGGTATTTCAGGCAGCTATGATGGTGGTTCGATACGTACAGTCGGCTTTACTGGCAACTTTAGAACCAGTGATATTAAGGATGATTAAATAGGCTTAATTCAGCAAGGAAGTTGGAGAAAATAGCCTCCAACTTCCTTCCGCTGCTTGATGGAATATTACCAGAAGATCATTAAGCATTGCTTCTCTTAAAGTAATCATTAGGGCTTACCCTCCTCAAGCAAAACTGATTTCATTAAACTTTAAAAGGATTTAGAAATATCAGATAACCAACAAATTAATACGGATAAAAGCTACACCGGTACTTGGAATTTTTATGAAAGGCAGAATGACAAAGTTGATACTCTAGCCAATAATTTAAAAATATTTGTTAATAAAAACCTAACTTATAATCAGTGTGCATCAGTCAAATTCTGTGTTTCTAATCCTGAACGAGGTTTCGCTCAAGGCGTAGTTTTTTACTCTACAGGTTCCTATCTTTCGTTATCTCCCGCTTGATAACGTAACATAATCAAAGGTATTTTTAGTGGTTGTGAAACAGTAACTTAAGTAAGAATGTATTCAGAAGGATAAAAAACTAATCTGTAATATAATTATACTCGTCAGCATTTCATTTAACTAACTCAAATGTAAAGTGACAATATGCGCGAATCAAACAACCACTGAATAGCTCGTTGGACAAAGCATTCGCGAATTGACTTCATTGATACTTAAAGGACTATATTATGAATGACCAAGTTAACATTAAACCTGAAGATATTGAAACGGAGGGTGCTATTTCTGTAACGGAAGACAGAATTCAAGCCTTAAACTCATATATTGACATTAGAGCAAGTGGTTGCAAAGTGGCAGTTTCAAATGTGAGCACTCATGGTACGATTATCACTGTAAGTGGTGTAAATCCATACAGTTCAATAGAGTTTTCAATGAACAGTAGATATCGCGGAAAATATTCATTAGCTGAACAGAACTGGTTTAACTTTAATTCGGCAAGGAAAGATATTTATTTCGACAATAAAGTACTCGTCAGGCCGACGGGGTATAGAGGTGCGAAAAGCAGCGCGATTGTATTTACAGAAAGTCCAGATAGAACAAATACAGGTACTAGTTCAAAGGAGATAAAAACAGACTTTTCTATTGTTAACTTGCATGGGTCAATCGATGACCCAACGCTAATTATACGCTGGTAACTTGGCTTAGTTAAACCACTAAAGGAATAGCTAGCAATGGATCTGTAGCAGGCCAAATTTAACGATGGCCTGCTATTATGTATCAAAACACACCTATACAGGCCCAATGCTGAAAGTCAGCTCCTAAATACCCAACCTGCTAAAAACTCAGCTACCACTAAAAACCATTGAAAACACAAAGTAAGTTAGGCTAGCATGCTTTAACAGCTCATAAAAACAGCACTTGATACTGTGGCACTCATCCCTTTTGCATTCAAAGCCGGTACAGAGACACTTGTCGATATCAGCGAAGTCCCTCGTGGCAAAGCTTGTGCCTGTGTTTGTCCATCCTGCAATATTCCCTTAATCGCCAGACACTGCACAGAAGACAGAGAAGATCACTTCGCTCACGACCCCGCATTTAAAGATCATAAAGACTATATAGATTGCGATTTTTCGCTGCATGTCGCGATGAGGTTAATGCTAAAACAACTGTTAGCCGCTGCTACAGCGATAGCTTTACCTGATCACAGTATTAAAGATCCGTACACTAAAAAACTGTTAGACGTCACGCAGGCCCAAACCTTAACGTACCAGAGCATTGCAATAGAGCAGGCTGGGTTCGATGCAGTGATTAGCAAAGATAACTATCAGCTAGGGATCTTCATTAGCTATCACCCCCGCCGAAGCAGCATGCCGCAAGCCAGCGGCAATATCAAAGGTATAGTGCAACTAGACATCACTCACATTGAGCATATAAAGCAAAAAAGTCAGGTATTAAACAGCAAGAAGTTTTTAGACTCATTAATAGCAGAGCAATCAGAGATTAAAAGTTGGTACTGGCATGTAAACCAGGACGCTTGCCTTAATGCCTGCAAACGAGAGCATCTACAGCAAGAAGCCAAGAAAAACGAACTGCTGAACAGTGACAACCAGTATTACAGCGATACCGTTAAACGGCGGGCAAAAAAATACCAAGAAAATACAGCGAACATGATTACAACAGCAGGAACTAAAACGGTATACCGCTGCTATACATGCCGTATAGATTATCCAAAGACAAACGCCACTAATACCTGCCCAGTCTGTGAACATGAGCTATGGCAGACAGAAACGCCAGTTTATAGAAATCAAGAAGACTAGATAAATGTATAACAATTGATATACATAACTAGGGGTATTACTTATATGAGCTGTAATCAACTTTGTACCATTATCAACAACTCTATTTGTATGAACCTGTGTGCAATGGGGTTAGAACCTAGCGGCTATCGTGTAACCAAGCTGGGGAGCTACTGGTTACTGACCCATTCAGAGCTTAAAGAGCCGCTAGCACGGCTACATGAATCGGAACATATAGCTGTAGAACAGCTTCAGAAGCACTTGTTGAATCTTGATAAAGTTACACAATCAAAAATTTAATATTGTAATCCTACCTCTTAGAGCCAATTAAAAATTTTGCGGTTGTCTCCTATACTGAGTTGTTGCTTACTATCTTTAGGAAGGGAAATGAATAAAGATGATGCTTACAAAAATGCATACCCTTTAGTAGCAGGGTTAGTAGATAGACAAATGTTGGCGTGCCGTCCTGTAATAGAGCTGTACTCAAGTCGTTTTACTGAAAAGCAGCACTTACAGTATATTGCTTTTGTCCTAGGAGTTATTGAAAACCATTGTAAGGAAGAGTTAAGTGTCTTAGTCAATGAATTTAAACTTACAGACTTTTTAATTTACTATGAGGACAAAATAGGAGGTGGACTTTTATACCATTGGAAAGAAATGCTTGTTAATGAAACCTTTCATCGAGAAAGGTCATTAGGATATGATTCAGTCAACATGATTACTGAATCTAACCGAAATCCTGAAGACGTATCAAAAGAATATTTAATTAAGGCGCTTAATATTAATGTGTAATGCAGCCACTGATGAAAACTCAATAACAACTGTCATCGCTAGGCTAAGAATATTAATCATACTGTGGGCCATAAAATCAGAGTCTACAAACTAAACATATTTTTATCCAAATCTACGTTACAGCTTCAACACCTGATCTGCGGTACACACCCCCATTTGGTTGTGTACTGCTTTGTCAGTAAATCCCTTCGCATCGACCACTTTTGCTCTGCGCCTTGTGCGGCTAAAAATAGCGTATCGGTGCCATAACGCTGATTAATATCATCGTAAGTAAGCATAAGTTTGGGGTTAGAGGTACTGCCACTAAACAGATCTAACTGGGCGTTAGTGGTACTGGCCAAATCAATCAACCCCACACCGACTTTGTAGTACCGCACACCAGGACGGAATAGCTTAGGGATCACTTTAGACACCGCAGCGCTTAACTCAATCGTACTGTCAGTTGGGTAGGGAAAATGCACCACGGTTTTAAAGCTTTGCGGCCTTTCGTCATAAGGGGAGTTTGAAGCAAAAACTAGCATACTCTTACAGCTTGAACCCTGCTGGCGCGCTTTAGTAGCGGCAATAGCGGCATGCTTGCACAGTGCTTGCTGCAGAGCCTCGATATCCGTTATTCGCTCACCGACACTACGCGTCGAGAAGATCTGCTTTTTATCTGCACGCGCTTCATCCCATTGCTTACAGACTTGGCCGTTTAGCTCACGAACAGTACGTTCGACCTCGATGCTAAATTGCTTACGCGCTAAACCTGCTGGCATATTGGCAAGATCTAACGCGCTATGGATATTCATCAGTGCTAGCTTTTTAGTGATCTTCCGACCAATGCCCCAAACGTCACCGGCCTCTAGTTGATGCAGTACTGCCAGTCGCTTCGATTCATTATCAAGAACACAAACCCCGTTATAGCCAGCGAGCTTTTTAGCGGCGTGGTTTGCTACTTTTGATAGCGTTAACGTGGCACCAATACCCACACAAACCGGTAAGCGTGCTTCTTTCCACACCGCTCGCCTTATTCGTTGGCCTTGTGCTTCTAAACATGGGATTGCAGGGTAGCAATGCGCAAAAGACAAGAAGGATTCATCTATCGAGTAAATGTGCTGCTCAGGCGAAAAACGGCCGATGATCTGCATCATCTTAGCGGAGAGATCACCATAAAGTTCATAGTTGGATGAAAGCGCGATAACGCCTTTCTTTTGGCAAAGATCTTTGATTTGAAAATAGGGCACAAACTTAGGTACACCAGCTGCCTTTGCTTGGCGATTGGCCGCTACCACACAGCCGTCGTTATTCGACAGTACAATAACCGGCTTACCACGCCAATCAGGACGAAATACTTGCTCGGCACTGCAGTAAAAGGAATTGGCATCGACTAGGGCAAACATAACGATTAACCGTTAGCGGCTAACAATGGGCTAGCGCGGTGACAGCGAACAGAACGGATCACTACGCCTTCAATTGAGAACTCGTCATATTCATGGATAGGTACCGGTTGATGCCGTTCATTAGACGAGAGTAGCAGTCGTGATCGGGTATCAATAATCTTGCAAACAAACTCGCCGTTAAGGTTAGCGACTATCACGTCGCCATTACGCATTTATTCATGGCGATCGACGATAAGAATGTCGCCATCAAAGATCCCAACGCCCTGCATTGAATAGGCTTGGGCTTGCCCGATAAAGAGCGCTAGGGTGAACAACCAAGGCTTAAAGGCAGCTGACAATAGTCAGCTGCAGGGCTTTAGGGAGTAGCAACGGGTTTAATAAAAGCCGTTAACCTATTTAGGACTAGAAAAACACGCAAAATAGCGCTTGAACCTATATATAAATACTTTAACTCTAAGTCAAATTATTATTGTCAGAACTAAATTTAACTCATAGCTATGAGTGGGTTAACCCCATCACTAACGTGTAGATCCAATTAAAGCTGATGGCGAAATCGGTGTACTAATTTTTGCGCTATGCAAGGGCTTAAACCAAAGTAATATCACTGGAAAGACAATAATGGTTAATCCTGTGGCGATGAGTAGGCCGCCACTAACACTTATACCGAGCGGTTTTAATATATCTTGACCAGGGCCAAAACCGACAGCGAGCGGTAACATCCCTGCAAATGTAGTCAAATTTGTCACTAACAGTGAACGAAACCGTCGACTGATACTTTGGCCTATGACGTTGATCGAATTTTTACCTGGCGCCTGGTTCTTTTGGTAAAAATCGAGTATTAATATTGAGTTATTAACGGATAACCCGACTAAAATCAACATACCCAACATGGAGTTTAGTGACAAAGTACTTTCAAATACGTAAAGAGAAACTACGCTACCAGTGATGCCAAACAATACAACGGACATCACGGCCAATGAGCGAGCAACCGTTTTAAAGTGGTATAAGACCACTAGAAATACAGACACGATTGAAAATATGAACGCCGTAACTATGGATTCCAGACCTTTAACCATTTCTGTACTAGGGTTGGTTTCTGCAAAGGAGTTATCTCCTAATTCAGCCCTCAACAGGGCAACTAATTGGTCTATTTGTGCTTCAGTTACTCCAGGATTACTCCATAGTTGCAAACTGAAAGTAGGTCTGGTGTTGACCGAATAGAATTCTCGCCAGCTGCGGGTAGCCGATAACGTAACCAAATCGCCGATAAAAGCTTTGTGACCATTGATCTCATACGGTGTGTCCAAGATATCAAATGCTTTTGTAGACTGTTCTGAGACACTCAGGTATACAGGAAAATCTCCTTGTTCCGTTGTTATGTCGGTCAGCTTTTGTGGCGCAACTGCATGTTTGACGTAAAGGGTCAGTTGGTCAAGCTCTCGAGCAAAACCTCGGTCATCTAGCAAGCTGTCAACGGTGGTTGATTTTAGATTCAGATTTACTTCATCGACTTGCCTGTCACTAGGCTTAATTTTAACTCTATTGATATTTTGCGACGCTTTTACAATAGCTTTAGCCCGTATGAGTAGCGTGCGGTTTTGACTGTCGCTTGCAGAGGTGAATAGTAACTCTCTGGCAGGGTAGTCTTTGATTTTCAATGATGATGTTATCCAGGGTTCATAGCTTAGTTCGGCATTAAATAGTTTTTCATCTATGCTGGACAATGCTTTGAGTAACTGCGCATTGTCGTCGTAGTTTTTAACGTGCAGCGATAGATAGGCATCATTTTTGCGAACGTCAATGTAAATGAATTTGAGTTTGTCGGCTGCTAATTGTTCTATTTCCTGCCGTAGAGGGCGAATAATCGCCATTTTCCGATCAGGCGCTAAACCAGTAGCATTAAATAGCACATGCACGTCAATGATTTGCGCTTTGGGCTGGGCGACCACTTCGAGGTCAATTTTAGGTATAAGTTCAACAACCGTGTAAATGCAAGCCGACAAGATAACAAAAGGAAACACCCACTTAGCCGTTGGAATGACATTGATGAGACGTAAGAAATAAACGCTGATGCCGTTGTTGGACTGACCTGATAGTTTGGATTGTGCTTGGGGTTTGAGCACCAAAAATAACGCTGGAATAAAAAATAAGCTGACAAATAATGATGTGACCAAGATTGAGACCGTGACCAATGCTAAATCTTTTAATAGTGTAGCGGTCAAAGGCTCAGTAAAAGCAAGCGGTAAAAAGACCACAATAGAGGTTAAAGTCGATGTAATGATGGAAGGCCTAATTTCATTTGTCATTGACTGGATCAGTCGTAACAGGTCTATTTTTCCTTTATTCTGTTGTTGCTGGTAGACCAAGCTGTCGATGACCAGAATAGAGCTATCTACTACCATACCAATGGAGATACTCATTGCACCAAGAGATAATAAATTAATACCGACGCCCAATACTCTCATGACCAATATTGAGATCACCAAACACAGCGGCATTGAGATACAGATGAATAAAACACTGGATAGTTTTCTGTAGAAACACAATACCACTACAGCCGCTATGGCCATACCTAATGCGATGGCGAGCAAGATATTGATAATTGCTTCTTCAATAAACTGTTTAGGGTTGTTGATGACCAAAATATCGGAGCTCTCCCTGGAAAAGCTTTGAGTCAATTCAATAAATTGACGTGATACTTCATACATATTGGCACCAGGTTCAGGCCAAATAGCAACGGCTATTACCTCTTCATCATTAAAATAGAAAAAACGGTCAGCGTCTTTTTTCTCTAATCTGACGTCGGCGATATCTTTAATCAACAGTTTGTTACCAGCTATTGATTTTAGTTCAATGGCGCTAATTTCTGCCACCGAGGTATAACCGAGTTTGAAGTTGATACCGATGTCACCGGTGTCTTCACTTTTTAGCCTACCTAAGTCAATATCGACTTCATTGAAAGTTAACGTGTTGATCACAGTAGCAAGCGAGACCCCGTACTTCATCATGGCATAGGGTTTTAATTTAATTAAAACTTGCTGGGATGATGCGTCTGAAACCCAAGCCGCCCCCACGCCTTCAATGCCTTCAAGTTTGGGGATAAGAGCATTTTTAATCAGGCTGCTCAGGGCTGCTGTGTCTAATTGGGTCGATTTAAAGGCAACATAATTTTCAGATGCTGGGTCAAAAAAGTCGACCCGGGTTGCGGGTAGGTATTTCGGTAATTGCGCTTGATAAAATGACGCAATGGTTTCGACATCCCGTTTGGCGGATTGTGAATTAGCGTTCCAAGAAAAATTGACGAAAAAAACCGCTTTTCCTCGTGTGTAGGTTGCTTCAACGTCTTCAACATTTTCGATAGTGCGAAAGGAACGTTCGATTTTTTGGCCGTAATTAATGTAAAAGTCGTGACTATCCTGGCTAAAATTCTGGGTCACCCGAATGGTTGGTTTATCGATGGGTGGATAAATTGAGATCGGTAATTGAGTGGCAATTCCAGTTCCCATCACCGCCAACAATAAAAAAAGATAAATGATGAAAACTGGTCTGGTGGTAATCAATGAACCCATGACGACAATACTCTGTGATTTAAAGCGTTGTTTTAGCGCCAGCATCAATCGATACTTTTGCTAATACGCCAGGTTTAAGGAAATTGACACAGCGACTATCTTTAAGACAGTTGGTAATATCAAAGTCAATCTCGACACGAACTCCAATGTTCGGTCCACTTTCACTATGCTCAAAAGCAATCACTTTTCCCTTGATGGCAAAGGGGGTGCCGTCAGGATCCAAGGAGACTGTCACTGGTTTACCAATAAACAAAGGTGCAGTATCTTGGCGATGAATATGGCCTACCATGAATAAATCTAGCTTGTTAGCCAGTTTGGCAATCTTTTGGTAACGAGCCACTTTATCGCCTTGTCTAACATAGGTTTTGGCGACTAGGGTATTATGTGACAGGGTAAATTCTTGCTGAACCGTCAACGTCGGATCCAATGGGAAAATACTGAACATGAGTTGTGTACCGTCAATCACTTGCCCGGCATGAATGTTCATTTTATTGACAATTCCATCAAATTTGGCGACCAACAAATGATGCTTCTTATAACCACTAACGGCGATAAAACTGACCGGTTTTTCAATGCTGCTTTTTGCCATTACTGTGACTATAAAACAGCTAAGCAAGATGGTCAGTAGCAGTAAAACTCTTTTTAACATGGTTAAAATCACTCTGTAAAAATTGAAAATGCAAAAGCGAGCCTTGCTACAGGCTTGCTTTTTCATGAGTTTGATTAAAATGGGTCTAACCGGTCAAAAGCGCTTCGTCAAATGTTTGGACAAACACTGAAGGTTGGTTGTAAACCTTGGCACTGTTGGTTTTGGCGATAAAAGCATTGACCACAATATGAGATTGCAGTAACAACACATCAACACTGTTGACCATGAAGTATTCACCCACTGACAGTTGTCCAATAATCGATAAATTTGGATTAATCTTGCTGTCTGCCGATATCGAAAAATTGGTTTTTGGATCAATGCGCACGCCACCGAAGGGATGAATAGTACATAACCCTTGATCAACCATTGAGTGGATCAGTGACTGGCTCAATTTGTCACAATGACGTTTTATACCAGTACAGTTAATCACCACATCAAACCAACTCTCTTGGCCATTTTGATATCCAACCCGGTAGCCTTTTTCGACATCATGGTTGATGTCTTTTAGCCCAGAGGATACTTCCAGTTTGCCAGTTTGGATCAATTGCCTGATCCTGCCGTCGCTACTACCAGGCATTGTTAACCGGAGTAATACCCAAGCTTCAGCATATCGCTTGAAGAACAGGTTTCGGTCTGCTTCTGATAGGCGTTTCCAGACAAAAGAAATCGACTCGCTGGCTGCTAACAATACTTCTCTCATGTTACGAACTTGCTCTTCATCGCCATCAAACACTTGATTTCTAGCACCATTGAATAATCCAAAGATCCCCAGTTTGATACCCGCTGCCTGCAAGTCTTGATTAAGTAAACGAGCCACCGCTTTGAGTGATATTGGCTCGCCAGGCTGGGCCAGTTTGGCAATGTTTTGTTCATTGAAATAGGTCAACTCTATGATATGGAAGGCCAAACCTGCTTTGGAGGGTAAACCACTATTGCGAGAAAGCATGGTTATTTCGGCGTCAGGTTGCATTTCGCTGATTTGGATAGCCAAGTCAACCGCCGTCAATCGAGTGCCGATTAATGCCACTTTCACCCCTTTTTTAAGGGCGTTAAATTGGTTAGCAGGATAAGGATTCGAGTAATATCCGGAAGTGCCTATAAGATCATATGGATCAGCCTTGGTATCGTTGCCAACACACGAAAAAATGTGATCGTATTCGAAGTAATCACCTTCGCAGGACAACAAGCACATCTTTTGACCTTCACGTCTCATGTCTGTTACGGTGCTATTCAAAAGATTGACGTCACAATTTAGTTGCTTTGCTCGGACTTTCGAATGTTGAAAAAGCCAGCTTAAAAATTTTCCAAAATAATGTCTGGGCAAATATGTATCATCAATAGGGTAATCTAACTCAACAAATTGTTGTTGATTTATCCATGCTAAAAAATCGCCTTTTTCTGTGACAAACATCCTGCGAGTCGTCCGGTTAAGCAACAGCATGTTTGATTCATAACGATAAGCCAAACCAGGTCCAAAACGACTAGACTTTTCAAATACATCGATCGATACGTGACCCAACTTTTGTTGTTCAACCGCTTTGATCAAGTTCACTAGTATTGCTGTACTGGCCAGCCCAGCTCCTATGATACAAATATTAACTGACATCCTGACTCAACTTATAATTTCTAAAACCGAAAGAATTTTGTGCCATGGTATAAACGCCTACTGCTATTACCATGGCTATACAGGCACAAACAACTGAAAAGCCCAATGAGGCCTCGAAACCGTTTCTATTGAGTGCTGAAGCGCCCAAAGTGCTAACTGTAATAAAAAATGAATTACACACCAGCTTTATAGAAGCGAGCCTCCCTTTAATTTGAGGTGGTGATATTTGCTGTAACGTAGTACTCCACACAACGGTCGACATCGTTAAAAAACCGCCAAATAGTGCAATCAGTGTGATAACTACGATGTCAGGAAACTGCAGCCAAAACGCAACAAAGGTTAATCCTGCCGCCATAATTGAAAGCACTGTCATATCTAGGCGTATACCCAATTTCTGCTTACGTTTGACTATATAAAAACCAGCCAATATCGCACCAGCAGCAAAACTCATGTCCAATATGGTTAACCACCTTTCAGCCGAATCATAATTTCGTCTGACGACAGGAGCCAACATGAGGTTAAAGAGGCCAATAAAAGCAAAATCAAGTGCCCCTATGATGTAAACCCCCATCACAAAAGGGCTCTTTTTGATGAAATCAAAAACGGTTTTCCAACTGGCTTTAGCCACTTGATTTGAGGTTTTGTCTAGTCCTTTAGGTTTCAATTGCCAATAACCTACCAATGACAACAAGTAACAGCCGCCAACACAGGTGATCACCGCATGCATACTAGCAAGCTCAAGCAATACACCAGCCAACACCATTCCGACTATCTGGCCTACTTGAAGAGCTATCGAGATATAGCTGTTGATTTTTTCATATTGGTCACTACTCACAACCTCTGGTACGATGGCAAACGTCGCAGCACGAAAGAAGGGACGACAAAAATTGATCACTAGTGCCAACCCAAATAGCAGCCCAGCAGGTAACGATACCTGAGACCATGTTAGGCCTACGACCGCCAAAAAGACGGCTGAAATTAATGCTGCATTGATGACCAAAACGCGTTTAGGCGAATAGCGGTCAACAAAGCTGCCTGAAAAGCCTTGCAATAACAACGAAAACACAAATTCGCTGGTAAATGCCAGTGCAAAGGCCAATACACTGTCGGTCAATTCGTACAACATCATCCCCAATGCCAAGGTAAACAACCCTTTGGCGACATTGGTAAAAAATTCACTGATAACTAGTTTTAACATGATGTTAGTGCTCTATAACGGGTTGTGACCACGTTAACTTAAGTGTCAACATAGCTGCGGCTCTTTGCGCGTTGGCCAACGCTTCGTCACTGTCTCGACCGACAGCCACAATCATTGCCGCACGACTGAAACTGTCCTTGAACGACCCCATTCTACTACCGGGCTCTTTCATCAGTTTAACTTCTCTTACGTACTTAATCCCTCTAACTTCTTCGACGTTTTCAATCGATTGCAATGATGCGTTGTCATCTAGGTTGGCACACAGAAACCATACGGCAGAGGCCTGTTCAGCGACGATAGTATCGGGCAACAGTGGCATTATTTTTGTGCCTGTGGCTTGTTTGGCATAGAGTTGATACAAATCAACATGAGTTGAAAATTTGACTAAATCGGTAATTCGGTCACCACCTGCTCGAGTGTGGGTTTCGATAATTTGAGGCCCCTTGGCCGTCAAAATAACCTCGGTATGGGTTAATCCTTGGATCACTTCCAGTGCGGTTAATACCCGGCTGACATAATCATCAATGGATTGATGCTCACTGTCGGTAATACGGGCAGGCACAACATGCCCCATTTCAACGAAGGTTTTGTGGTCAATGAACTTTTCTGTAACGGCTACAATTCGGTGCTGACCATTTTCTGAAATGGCTTCTACACTGAATTCTCGACCTTGTAAATATCCTTCGATGAGCACTGGAAAATCATCTCCACAGGCTTTAAGCCTCGTCAGAGCTTCAGCTGCCTGATGTGGATAATAGAGGATTGAGATCCCACTGCTACCCGTTCCAGCATAGGGTTTTACAATGGCAGGAAACGTCATCTGGTTTATATACCGGTCAAAACTCTTTTCGTCTTGTGCCAGATGACACTCTACTTGTTCGATATTGGCTGCTTGTAACACTTGGCGTGTTTGATATTTATCATGGGCCAATTCAGCAAGGCGGCTATCGACGCCATATTGAACATCAATCGCTTCACTTATCGCGATTGCCAAATGTTGAATATCATCGTGATAGGTGCAGATACCATCAAAGGCACGACAATTGTGCAATGCAACGACTATATCAACAATGTTTTGAGTCGACATGTCACTATAATAGTAAATGGATTGGTAGGGCAGGGTCAGATCAACCGCAAATGCACTGCTTTTTTTCATCAACCAAACTATTTCATAACCTAACTCAAACAGGGCTTTGTGTCCGGGGCGACAAGCACCTATCAATAATACTCTTTTCATCATAAATTACCTCTAAGTCATTATATTACGTTATTTATCACGGAGTTAACCTGCTCTACAGTCTCTCCTTTGGCCATGATATAGCCTAACCTTTGTCCTGAATGGGTCGCTCGACTCGCCGCTTTCCATTGTGAATCTGGTTCTAATGAGATACGGATAATTGATGGTTCACTGATTCCGACCACTTGCGGCCGTCTGAGGTTGTGGGTGTCAGGCATAATAAATCGAATTGCAGCTGCCGGGCTTCTGGTTGTTGGAGGAGCGGAGGGCAATGATAACAAATGAATGATTGTTTCTTTGATCTGACTGATGCCTGTAGTGATCTCAGTTAGCTCCCAAATTTGGTCTCCGCCGATGCGAATTTGCGACTCGATGATATAGGGCCGACCATTCCAAATTTTGATTTCGGTGTGAGCAGGCCCAGTTTGGTGCTCTATCAGGGTCAATAAACGTAAAACCAAGGCATAGATCTCATCAGACAGCTGTATGGGCAAATTAGCTGGTTGACAATGTCCTTCTTCGACAAAAAATGGAGGGCCTTGCACTTGTTTTTGCGTGATCGCAACTATTTGATGTTCGCCAGAACGAGAAATTGTTTCTACGCTGATCTCATTTTGACTGTCGATATAGGTTTCTGCAATTAATGGGTCACTAGAGTATTGGGCTGCATGATCATAAGCATCGGCAATTTGATCTTCGGTTTCAATCAAACACACCCCGGCACTGGCTGCTCCTCTACTGGGTTTGAGGATGATGGGCAATGACTGTTTTTGGCAAAATTCATATAACTGTTCTAGCGATGAAATTTCACTGTATAACACGGTGCTGATGCCAGCCTTTGCAATGGCTGCTCTCATCGCCAATTTGCAACGGGTCAATGCCAGTGCAGTGCCTCCAATGTTGGACGGTATCGACAATATTTGGGCTATTTCGTGAGTGACTTCCTGTGTAAACTCTAAAAAAGTCACTACCGCATCAATCGGTCGTTTTCGGTGGATTTCAATCGCCAGCGCCATGACCTTTTGTATGATGTCCGGTTGTACCATTTCAGCTTGGGTAATTGGTAGTTCGACATAGTGGCTGGCCGATGCTTGTTGTCTATCCGTGGCCAGATATTCCAGTTGGATCAGTGAATAATCTTGTCCCAGCTGGTTAATTCGCGCCGTTGTGTGATCTTTTGCTCCAATGAGCAAAACGTGCTTTCTCTGTGTCATAATAATCCATTGGTACCAATAGAGCGCTAGCACTTATTGTTAAAAATAAGCACCATCTATTCAGGTTCTTCATTGTGTTAGGTCGCGAGCAAAACCCCTTGAGGGGTCACTTAACCTAATTAATTTTGGGGCGATTTAATGAGATTACCGCTTGAGTGTTGTCATAACTGATCGGCGTATATTGCTGACAGATATAATCAAAATCCACCTCAAGGGCTTTCGGACAAGGGTTTGTCACCAGTACTTTACCGGCGAAATCCAGATTACTGGAGGTATTAGCCAACTCCTGATCGGCATCGACATACCATTGTATATCGAAGTCACTACTTATTTTCGGGTGATGGAGTTGTTTGATTTTACCGTCTCTTTTGGGGAGTACGGCATAGAAGAAAGGTATGGGTTTGAAGTTTTGTGCAGGTTCGAGCAAATGCTGAGCATTATTTCCCATTTGCACTGTCAACTCGATATCATACAGATTGAATCCAAGCCAGTTTTGGTAAATAGGCACGATACTCAGACCAGGTGAGCGAGCGGCAACTTCAAGGAAAACTAACTCGCCGTCGGTTTTCGCAAAAACTTCCATATGAAAACAACCGTTGGGCTTTCCTAAAGCTGTGATACATTTTGCTGAGAAATCATTCAATCGAGTCGCTAGTTCAGTGGCAGGGTCAACTAAAAATGAACCCAATATTTTACCATCTTGGAATTCGGCATTAGGGCAACTGTAACGACAGGCATACTGGAATAGGAACTTACCATTCTGGATCACCATATCGCAGTGGTATAAGATGCCATCAATGAATTCTTCAGCCTGATAAACACAACCGTCATCAGCTGTTTGCGCCATAAAGAGATCAAAACCAGCTTGATTTTCAATTTTGAAAATGCCTCGACTACCAACAGATGAGCAAGGTTTTACTATGTATGGAGTGCCGATTTTATCAGAAAGTGACTGATGGTCCATATCGGGAGTGGAAAAGTCGGTGCCATTAACAAAGTGAGGTACCCGTAATAGTGCTTGATCGACTTTTTCCTTCATTAAGATTTTGTTGCGAAAAAGTGGCATATCGATATTTAGCGGCTCTTGCGCATTAAGCATTTTTCGCAATGTTTTTGCCGTAACAAGATTAGATTCTTGGTTGCAGAAAACGGCATCGATTCGCTCTGTACCACAAACCAAACGAATAGCTTGATAAATTTCTTCAGCACACATTTCGTAAGTCAATGCTTCACAATTGTAATGTTGCGGGACTTCAATGATAGTCGAAGACTGTTTAATTTGGTCAGGCAGGGTATTTTTGTCAACACAAACAACCAATTTATTGATAGATGCGAGTATGCACTCACTAAAAAAATCAAAATTTCTCACACCCAATAAAATTACATTTTTCATACTCTTCCCTGATAGCAAATAATTTTCCATTTTTAACGGCAATGATGAGTCGTTAAGCACTCTATATTCTGGATATATAATTAAGGCGGAAGAAAATTAGTGGAAATGACGTTATAAGTAAAATGAAAAATTTACATATTACCAGGTAAGGAGTATAAAAAACTAAGAAACATAGAAGCAGTGGTTCATTGCTCCAACGCTTTTAATCTAGAGCGAGATCAAAAAATTTAACCACTTAGCTGAAAATATTTCAACATCTAATGCCGTGATGACTTTATGTTCTTTATTCAGAGGCCAAACCTTGAGCCCCTTTTCTTTTACTAACTTATTGAAGCGAGCAGACTGGCCACTTAAGTTGCTGATCCGTTTTTTAACCGCGGGGTCATTAGGAGGATATTTAGGGGTTAGGCTCATGCTATTTGAAACAGATTAAAAAAATACGGTGACTCCAGCACAGGGATTCCTGTTTCATTACACCATTGTTGGCTCATAAGTAAGGTCACCCTAAAGGCGTTATATCAAGCATTTAGTACATGAATACAGGTAACTGGGCGACAACTCTAAGACCAAGTAATTTCAGTTGATGGTAAATACTTCTCGCCCGTCAATAGACTGTCGATTGGACAACTGAAAACAGATGCCAAGTCAATAAGATTTGAAAATCAGCTGCATTAGCGCTGGATGCCACATTGAATAAGAGTTCTGTTAAATATCTCTAGGCAACGGTTCTGCTTATTTACAATAACAGGTAATCCACTAAAAATATTTTTATATAGAACTAGGTTAGAACGATCTTGATAGTCTACTTTCTTGAGGAATATCAACTTGTTCAATAGGGATATTAATGTTCAATTTATCAAGCATTTTTTTGAAATCTTCAACACTAAATTGGCTTTTTTCTGATGTGGACACCAGACCGAGTATATCACCAGAGCCGTCAACCACAGACCTAATACCAGCAACCACATCGTCTGCAGGGTCAAGGAAATTAAGTGTTGGATATAAGGTCGTAAAGTAATCCCAAAGCCAGGGTAAATGGGTACTAGAAAGGGTGAAAGTGTCCATTGTCGGATATTGAACCAACAGGGTATCAATATACCGCTTTACTGTTTCTTTTGTTTTTTCTTGGTTAAATAAAAATTCACCAGACTCCACTAAATGGACCAATTCAGATGCATCAAAACTCTTCGCTTGCTGACCTTTAATGACATTATTCTCAATATAACGAGTCATTTGTTCACTACAAACCAAAGATTTAACACCCAGTACGCCAACTAGTGAAGAAGTTGAAATATCAAGGGCTTTTTTGACAGGAGGATAAACACCAATAATTGGCACGTCAATCAATTCTCTGACCTGTTCCAACACTGTAACAGAGGGCACGTTCGATGCCAATACTATCAATTGTGGTGAATAGTTATCCTGTAAAAAATTCATTGCACTATAGATGAGGGATAACAACTCAGGCTGGGTTTTGTGACCATAAGGAAAAGACGCACGATCTGCCAAATAAACAAGATCGGCTTTAGGAAAAGCTTTTCTTAGCTTTTCGGTGATTGAATAACTACCTATACCGGCATCAAATATGGCAATGGCTTTTTGCATGTATATGACCTTAAAAATTGAAGCGCTGTTTAGAATAACAACACGCTGATAATAGGCAACGTATCAGGCTTAACGATTCTTTCATTCTTAAACTTAAGCGAGAGCGCCCTTTTCAAGGGCGCTAAAAGTGGCATTAACGAAAGACATAACTCTTTGGCATGCATGTCATGGCCAAAGAGTTTAACTACTATTAAATTAGAAACAAGTAGTTATACCAATAAAAGTAACTTATTGGTGGTAAATTTAGAACAGGCGACCTAGTTGATTAAGGTATTAGCTTTGTGGTCGAAGTGTAGTGGTCAAGAAATATTGGCCACAGTCTTAGAGTTTAACCAGAACAATCATTCTGATTCATTGGGCGAAGCACCACGACTTTTCTTTTAATGAAAATGAAAGGGAAGCTTCATCAGTGTAACGAGGATTGGTGCATTTCCGCGTTAAGCATCAAACCGCAAGAGGACAAATTGAAACACCAGTTAACCAGTGTAGATACGGCTGAAGCCGTCGAAAACATGGCCAATTCTGTTCCATACATAATTTGGCATTCCCTCCGTCCATGGAGGTCTGATGTTTTCGTTGAGCATACAGGGACGTACTTGAAGCGTGCTTTAGCAGTGTCTGCACATACCCTGCGGGAGGCAATTAATATTCACGAGGCCACTAGTTCAATTAGGTTGCTTGGTAACACCAGTCAAAATGTAATTAGTCTTCATTCGAAGGCTAACCCATATAGGTACAAAAATGAGGCAACTTTCCAGTATTAGAAGTAGTTTCAAGGAACTTGAAAGAGGCAAAGTGCAGATAGCGCAGACAGGATTAACTAAGCAATAGTCAAAAGTAAACAAGTTAGGGTATAACCTAGTACACCCTAACTTTAACGAAGCAACCCAATTAAGCTTTAACGAGCTTATCTAAATCCGCTGGACGATAGTACACCGACTTAAGCACCTTACCTTGGCGAACAATCTTACCGGCCATATCAACATCCTTAGCGCACTTAGCGATAATGAAATCACCTTTTGTGCTACCAACAATCTCTACGCCTTGCTCAGCGTAAAAAGCAACTGTCTCTGCCAGCTCTTGCTCGTTGCGACACACTTTGCTCATGTTGCTTGAGTGCACTTCATCCCAGCAAGTCACAAAATCGATTTCACGGTTTTTAGCCACATGTAACAGCAGGTCAATCACGTAGCTTATCTCAACACGGTCGGTCAGTTGAGTTGCACCTAAGTGCACTAAACGGCCCATTAATACATAAACGGAGTCGACAATAGCGTCAGCTTGTTCCACTCGGCTGTCGGCTTCAGCAAGCTCGGTGAGCTCCTCGATAGCAAGGGAGGTGTGCAGAGTATCGGCTTTATCATCCAGTGTTGATTCATCTTCAATCGGCAAATCAAAGGTTGCCCGAAACTCTCTAATATCACGGTAAAGGTGGTCGTAGAGTGGTTGATCTAAAGCGGATAGTTTCATTGGTATTGCCCTTGGCGCTAATATTCAAAAATTGACGCCATAGTAAAGAAATGAGCTTAAAAATGAAAGCTTGCTCAATGAGTCTGCTGACTCAAGGCTATGTTGTTATGTTAAGGCTTGGAATTAGCAAGCTAATCCTCGCTAAGGCCTGAAAATAGAAACGCCATGATAGTGGTTAAAATACCCACTTCAACATCTTTATTGGTGCTTTGCTGACCATTAATATTGTGTGCATCTTGCTCTTCTCTCGCTTCGCGTGCTCTGTCTGCACCTGTAATGAAAGGTTCTGCAACGGATTGAGTTTGTTGCACACTGCATCCCGTTAAGGCTGGCATAACCAATAAAATTGCAACAAGCAGACATGTTGCTGTAGTGCGGTGCTCCATGCTGCTGACTAAGAAGTTGTCATGTGCTTTTGCAATCATTTAGTTCTCTATTTTTAAGTGCTCAACAACCAGAGAGATCAGTTCATTGAGTAGCGGCTGCAGCGAATCTGCGCTGATATCTAATGCTAGCCAGCCATCGGTGCTCATTATCTCTAATGAGGTGATGATAATTGGCGGTTGAGCTGTTTCATTCGGCATCTTCACAGCTAATTGCCCAGCGATCCTAAAGATACCTTTTTCGGTCGTAAGGCGACTGATATTAAACACTTGCATTGCGACAGTACTTTTACTGAATGATGCTGCTCACCATAAAATAATTATTCACACAATGAAAGAAGATGCAGCTTTGTTAGAAAAATTTCCAACTTGAGCCACTTTTTTCTGTTTCTAAAAATTATTTTGCAAATATGTCTGTCAGCCTTAAAAACTATATTTTTTGCATAATAAGCTGTCATGGAGTGACTAGGTTGAATGGTTAGTCTGTTCTGTAGTGGATGTAGGTGTTACTGAAAGGGGGGCTGAAGCTAGTTGGCTGGACGCTGATGTTGCATTTATGTAAGGATTGTCGGCTTGCTAAATCAGTTGCCAGTCAAAGAGGCGATATAACCTAGCAAAAGATAACAATAATAAAAGGATGTTGTATGACCTCAAATAATGACGCTAATCCGTCACCCACTGAAGAGAAACCGCAACATAGGTTACCTTCATTATTCGATGCATTGCTGCCTATCATCGCGCTGGTGATTATGCTGACCGCTGCGGTGTATCTATTCTCATCTGATAGCTCCTATGGTGCCAACCAGATTGCATTGATCATGGCGGCGTGTATCGCTTTGGTGATCGGTTGGAAAAATGGCTATAGCTGGAACGAGATGGAGAAGGGGATTGTACGCAGTATTGGAGTGGCAACTGGTGCCTTACTTATTCTGTTTACGGTCGGTTCGCTAATTGGTACTTGGATTTTAGCAGGCACTGTACCGACGATGATCTACTACGGCATGCTGATCCTTAATCCTGAATATTTCTATGCAGCTTGTTGCTTATTATGTGCAGTGGTCGCTATTAGTATCGGCAGTTCTTGGACTGTAGCGGGCACCTTAGGTATTGCATTAGTCGGCGTGGCATCAGCCATGGGACTCAGTGTTGAAATTACTGCTGGTGCCATTATCAGTGGCGCCTATTTTGGTGACAAGATGTCACCGATGTCAGACACCACTAACTTAGCTCCGGCAGTGGCTGGGACTGATATTTTCTCTCATATTCGTCATATGGTGTGGACCACCGTGCCGAGCATCATTATTGCGCTGATTATCTTTTTGTTCATAGGTTTAAACAGTGAAGCGACGACCAATAGCAGTAACTTTGAAACGACCTTGTCCTTGATAGAAAGCCAGTTCGCGCCGGGCTTACACCTGTTATTGCCATTGTTGGTGGTGTTGTTTCTAGCCTATAAGAGAATGCCTGCATTCCCAACGGTGATCATCGGCACTATTGCAGGGGCTATCTGCGCTGCAATCTTTCAGTTTGATGGGGTGGTTGCACTTGCACAAGATGAAACACTATTGCCTGTTGTTGCATTGGTGAAAGGCATTTGGATCGCCATGTTTAACGGCTATAGCGCGAGTACTGGTGATGAGGTATTGGATAGTTTATTAAGCCGCGGCGGTATGAGCAGTATGATTAATACGGTGTGGCTGATCTTATGCGCAATGACATTCGGTGGCATCATGGAAGTGACAGGTCTGCTTAAGCGCATACTGCAGGGCATTTTAGTAGGGATTAAATCAAGTGGCAGCCTGATTATTACTACCTTAGCCAGCTGTATTGGCGCTAACTTGATCACCGCCGATCAGTTTATTGCCATTGTATTGCCGGGACGTATGTTAAAAGTAGAGTACGCCAAGCGTGGCTTGGCACCAGTGAACCTGAGTCGGGCATTGGAAGATTCAGCCACTATTACCAGCCCACTGATCCCTTGGAATACTTGCGGCGCCTACATGGCGAGCACCCTTGGCGTTGCGACAATCGCCTATCTGCCTTACGCATTTTTTAACTTAGTTTGCCCGTTTATTAGTGCGGCTTATGCCCATTATGACTTTAAAATTGAGCGCTTAGAGCCTGAATTAGAGGAGGCAATCGCGTAACCCATTTGACTGTCAGATAAGGCCGAGCATTTTAATATGCTTGGCCTTTTTTATGGGGCATTAATTCTCTATTTGCCACTGTCTTTGGTTATTCATCTCGGAGACCAACACTTGGAAGCTATCTTGATTTTGCAGGTAGTCAAAGCTTGGGTGAAGTAGTAATAGCTCGCTGTTGAGTAAGCCCTGATTGATCGCCTGGATCAGATAACGCAAGCTATCATCAGTTTGCCGTTGATGTGCGTAAATCAGCGCCAATGACAAGCTGTCTTCAGCTCTATCAGAGCCGTTAGTGAGCCGGAGTTTGTATTGCTCAATCAGTGATACTGCAGCGAGATCTTGCTGGCTTAGATAAAGCAGTAATTTGGCATGTTGGCGAGTATGGTGATTGCTGCTGTTAATGTGTGGAGCAATCGTTTTGGCCGCCAATTCAAACTGCTGCTGATATAAATAGCTTTGCGCCAGACCATAGTGATATTGGAACTGCTGCGGATGCGATAATAGTAACTGGCTAAAGTGATTTTGCGCCGCAGTTAATTGCCCCTGTTGTAGCAACCAAATCCCAAGAGTGGTGTTGCCAAGTACAGAGTCAGGTTGCAGCAGTAGTGCTTTGTCGAGCCATTGTCGAGCTTGTGAATATTGGGTGAGTGCGAGTAAGGTTTGTGCCTTGTGCACCATGCTGACGCTGTTGGTGTTATCTCTATCGAGTGCTTTATTGTTCCAATATAACGCCCGTTGTAGCTGCCCCATTTCTCGATAAATAAATCCTAAGTTCGACATGGCTTCGCTAAAATCACTTTGCTTTTGCAGCGCCTTTAGGTTGGCATTGGCGGCTTTGGTTAACCAGCCCTTATTGTAGTAAGCCAGCCCTAGTGCTTTATAAGCTTGAGCTAAATTGGGATCGAGTGCTATCGCTTTATAGGCGGCATCTATGGCTAACTGTTGCCAATGATTATCACCATTAAACTGAAATACTCCTTGGCTGTAGGCATCTGATAAACCAGCGTAAGCTTTAGCCATATTGGGATTGATCTCTATGGCGGATTTGAACAGTTTGATAGCATTTAAGTTATCTGCTTGGCGATAGCGATGATAGTAATCTAGCGCCTTACGATAGAGCTCATTATCAAAGCCTTGGGCTTGTTGCTCAGCCATGGTTTCGCTGACAGATTTGGGAATATTGTGGCTAGAGGAGATAAGCAGGGCGATGCAGGCAAACAGTACCACAATAGTGGCAAGCCCTAGTGAGCTAGCCTTCCAGAATAAAGGATACCCTTGGCCAGCTTTAGGGCTGACATAGCTATCATTGGCTAAGCTTAATTTTACGCCTAAAGAGGAGTCGGCAATCGGCGTTTTCTTTATCTCGCCAATCATGCGGTAACCACGGCCTCTGATCGCTTCGATATATCTAGGTTGTGAGGCATTATCTCCTAATGCTCGCCTTAGTAGTTTTACCCGTTGCTTTAATGTTTCATTGCCTACTACAGTGTCGGGCCAGACCTTTTCGACCAGTTGCTGTTGGCTCAATATTGCAGGAGAGGCCTGTAAAAGCGTGCAAAGTAGCTGATAGCTTAACCAAGGCAGTTTAAGTTCTTCGGTGTCATTGCGAACAAGCGTTCCAAGTTGGGTATCTAACTTAAAGTCAGCAAATTGGTAGTGATAATTGATAGTGCCATCCTATAGCGTGCCAGTGATTGGCCTTTACCTTGGTAAATGATATCTACTGCATACTTATAACTTAAATGCAGAGAGTTTTAGCATCAGCTTGAGCCTATACTCCATATCTACTTTACCCATGTTTCACCAACTGACAACTGCTTTCACCAAGCTTCACTAAGATTTACTTAGCCTTTCACCAAGCAATTTGAGGCCGTTCTACAAAAAAAGCCCTGTTAGTTTGCACCAACAGGGCTGCTCTATAGATATGTTGAGCTAGAGCTTAGCGAGGAAAAGGGTTAGCGTTTTGCGTATTTATCGATGAGCTTTTCAAGGTAAGGCTGGATATTTTTATCTCCCCAATCGAGGTAGCCACGTAAAAAGCCAATTAGGTTGCCGGAGCCGTCAAATACATAAGTGGCAGGTACGATATCAGCCGGCATCACCTGGCCGATATTCATTTCAGGGTCTAGCCATGTTTGGTAGTAACTAAGATCGTGACGTTCTAGGAATGCGGCTACTTTATCACTCTCTTCATCAATCGATATCGGCAGCACGACAAGGTCATTATTGATATTGGCTTGGCGAATTGCTTCCATCTGTGGGATCTCTTTAATACAAGGTGAGCACCAAGTCGCCCACAGACTGACGAGTACCACTTTGCCATCAAATTGTTTGAGGTTTACAGCGTCTCCTTTGGTATCACTAAAGCTAACATCGGGCACCTGTCTTGCTGCACTCATCTCGACAAATCGGGACATGATCATCGGTTTTTCAATCGGTTCACCGGTATCGTAAACTTTATTGGTAGGTACCGATGCCAGTGTAGAAAAAGCCAGACCTAAACTAAGGCTAATAAAAACCACAGAGGAGAGTAGTCGCTGTTTGGCTTTAAAGCCTTTATGCATAAGTGACTTAGTCATGTGAAGTATCCTGAGTATTTTTCGAAACAATGAGTGTTGGTTTAATAAAAAAGAACCCGCCTATAAGCACCATAATTACTAGGCCTAGTGGCAATAGCCAAAGTACAGCGGTATTGCTATTTAGCGGTGGCATATAGCGGATCTTGTCGCCATAGCGAGCAACCATAAAATCGATAATGGCCGCTTTTGATTGCCCCTCTTCTAACATTAAAAATATTTGCCCTTTCAGTTCACTGGCGATCTGGCTTTGCGAGTCGAACAGGTTTTGATTCACCGCCATGGGGCAGCGCAGTTCTCGAGCTATTTCAAAGCCGATGATCTGTTTTTGCTGTTCGCTGTAGTGAGTTGGGGCGTTATGTTCTTGAGCGAATACAGTGATACAGATAAATAGCTGCAGCAACGCTAACACCGCAGTTGTGAAGAGCTTTACAGCAATCATATTATTGAGTGAGTCACTAGGCAGTTTCATTACAAAGCTCCTGGTGCTGGCGGGACTTTACTGCGGAATAGACCAAACTACGCTGAGTAAGAAAAATGGTAGTCAATCCACCAATCATCATTAGTAGCGCACCGAACCATATCCAGTTCACTAGTGGTTTATAGCTTATTCTGATGAGATATTCGTGTCATTAAGGTGTTATTGTCAGTCAGTTTCTGTCCCATAGAAACATAGAGATCGCCAAATAAACCGCTACGAATACCTGCAGCTGACATTTGCATCCCATTGGTTTTAAAGGTTTGCCTTTGAGGGTAAAGGTAGGCGATGAAATTATCTTGGCTATCTACCACTCTGATCTGTGCTTGAATCGCACTGTAGCTGCGATGCTCAACTGCCTGAGTCTCTTCATAGATAAAACTATAGCCACTTAGTGTTTTTCCTTGGCCTGGGCCCATCCGCAGTAGCTCTTCTGTTTCAAAGTTTGATACTAAAGTGGCGCCCAAAACGGATACAGCTACGCCAAAATGCGCAATGCACATGGCGTAAAAACGTATTGAGGAGCCATAGTTATCATTGTTTACTTCATATTTTCTAAAAGCGACTCGTTGCACTACCGCAAGCCCTGTGGCGCTCATGATCCATAACGCAGAGAACAGGCCGATTAACAACCAAATATTAACGCGAGCTTGCATCATTAGGCTAGCTATTAGCGCCATAGTCAAACATATCGCTGCTAATATTAGCGCCAGTTTAAGTTTGTTTCTTGATTGCCACCTTTGCAGAGGCGCAAAGCCCATGAGTAAAAATATAAGCGCTGCAATAGGTACAAAGATACTGTTGAAGTAGGGGGCTCCCACTGAAATAGTTTGACCGCTAATGACTTCAAAAAATAGTGGATAACAGGTGCCGAGTAGCACTGATATTGCCGCAACCACCAACAACATATTACCAAATAGAATCAAACTTTCTTTGGATAATAGTGAAAAGCCAAGAGGTGTTGATCTAATTTTTACTCGCTGGGCAAACAGCGCCAATGCAGAACCTGAGAATACAACCAACAGGATCAGTATCGACAAACCACGGGTTGGATCAGAGGCAAAAGCATGCACCGATTGCACCACACCTGAACGGACTAAGAAGCTACCGAGTAAGCTCAATGAGAATGCTAGTATGGCGAGAAAAATACTGCAGGAGCCTAGTATTCCGCGTTTGGCTGTCAGTAATATAGAGTGCACCATGGCTGTTGCCACTAACCAAGGAATAAAAGAGGCGTTCTCTACAGGATCCCAGAACCACCATCCTCCCCAGCCCAGTTCGTTGTAAGCCCACCAAGAACCAAAAGCATTACCGCCAGTCAAGAATACCCAAGCCAGAATCGCCCAAGGTTGCAGGTAGCGAGCATATTGCTGACAAAGACCGCCTGACAGTAAAGCGGCAATAGCGCCAGCAAAGCAGATGGTTAACCCTACATAGCCAAGAAACAGCAGAGGCGGATGAATAATAAGTCCAATGTCCTGCAGTATAGGGTTGAGATCTCTGCCTTCAATCGGGATATCAGGCAGTAACCGCGTAAAAGGGCTAGAGGTAAAAAGCAAGAATAGGCAAAATCCAAATATCAGTAAAGCAGCAACGGCAACGAGCTTATGGTGGAAATGTTGCTCGGTTTTCGGAGCGCGGTTAATGATAAAGGCTGTCCAAACCGCTATAGCTACTACCCAGAACAGCATTGAGCCTTCATGTGAACCCCAAACAGCAGCTACCTTATATAAGGTCGCTAATTGAGTGTTTGAGTTGTTGGCGACATAGGCGACAGAAAAGTCATTAACTAAAAAACAATAGGCGAGTATTGCTATTGCAGTTATTAAAGTAAAACACATCAATGTTGCTAATGGCTTGGTGTAACTTAATAGGTATTCACTATCTAACTTTATACCCGAAATAGTTACGATGGATAATATAAGTGATAACGAAGAAGATATTATTAATAATATTAAGCCTATCTCTGGAATCATGTCTGTGCCTATTTATTAAATTCAAGTAGTGAAATAAATACGTTCTACTCTATTACTATTAATTTTGTTCATTTGTTGTGCATATATAAAAGTGTTTTGTCTATTTTAAAATTAAGGGTTGTATTGATTTTCTACCATCCTAAGGCACAGCAATATGGATTAATGAGAGGCACTTCAAACTCTATAACCGTAAAAGAGAGGGCTACAATTTTTAATATATAAATTGTGTCTATTAGCTTTTTTTAGATCTAAAAATAATAGTTTTAACTCATGAAAACTTATCATTACAACACTCTATCTAGTTGTTACCAAAGAACTAAAAGTCTTTTACAACTCATCACAACTAATGCGTTTTTTTATGTGCTCTAGCGCATGTTTTTTCTACTTGGAATCAGGAGAATAGCGGTTGCTCAGTTGTTTAAGTCGTTCGGTGAACGGTTAGGTTTTGTAAAACATGTTTGATTTATTACGGCAGGCTTAGCTGGATAAATAGCAAATCGGTGAAGCTATTTATAGGTTGAGTAAAGTGAAAGTTAAATGTGATGCGTTAAAAGTACCAACAAAATTCAAAGAATAAAACTGATGATAAGTAGGAGTGAATGATGAGACGATGGAAACACAAGGTAGCATTAAGCGTGCTGTTTTGTTTTGGTGCCATTGCTAATGTGAACGCTGCTGGTGGTAAATACAACAGCGTACCAGAAATGGGCAAGACAGCTAAAGAAATGATTGCCGATTACCAAGGCACAGAGAAAGCTAACGGTGTTAAAACGCTACAAGATTATGTTGTCCAAGAGGCTGAACTTTTCGATTTTCTTTTCGAAAATCATCCTGTCTTTAAATACCAACAAGCCGGAAACTTAGTGGGTGATTACCACATAAGTGACCGTGGTGAAGAGTATTTTGATACTGGACATAGTCCCAAATATAGCAAGCTAGATGGTAAGCCACGCTCAATTCAATACCGTTTAGGGGCTAAATCAATTCTTGATTACCCAAACAACTTTGTTGGCCCTGAAAAATGTGCTGAATGTCATGCTGCCCAATATGAGAAGTGGAAGCGTTCGCGCCATGCCCAGACAGTTCGTTTCCCTGGAGAGCATCCAGAAGTGGATAACGATATTGAAAAAACCATGTATGACACTAAAGATACCTCAATTTTGCCAGACGGTATCACCCCAGACATGATCTACGCCACAGTCGGTACTCCACGTACTAAATATGGTTTTATTGATGCTTGGCTAGTACGCGGTACTTACCATATTGAAGGCGGCTTGCTACGTGATGGCAGCGGTAAAATGGTTGCCGGTGCAAACCAGTTCTCTCGTGGTTGGGCTGAGTGGTTAACCGACGACATGGCGAAGAAAATTAATGACGTCATTCCCGAGTTCCCAACTACCCTTGCGGCATTTGGTGGTTCAGGGTCACATCAAAAAGGTATGAGCTCTTATGGGGCTAAATACCGTAAAGAGATGTTGTTCCAACCGGCTTCGTCTTACTGTGAAATCTGTCATACCTTCAAGTTTGACTTCCAAAATAAGCAAGAATTCTTTGACGCTTTAGGCGACCCTAAAAAACTGCAAGAACATACCATTTCTAAAGGTATCGCTTGTGAAGAGTGTCATGGCGCAGGTGGTCACTTAGATGGTGGTACTGGTGGCATGCAGTCTAACTGTGAGCGTTGTCATCAACGATTCCAGTACGACCCAACGATGACAGAAAGTGCAGCTGAAAAAGGCAAGCCTGAGTTAGCGTTTGGCGTGAAGATGAAGTCTCTATGTCCTTCTTGTGGTACCGAAGGTTCACAGATGTTCGGTTCTATGCATTACGAAAAAGGCATGCGTTGTACGACTTGTCATGACCCTCATGAGGTGACTGACGGTGACTGGAAGTCTGGCTTTACTACACCAAAGCTGAAGAAAGACTGTAAAGATTGTCACGAAGCGCAAACTTTGATCGCTGAAAACACTAAGACTCACAGTGAACAAACATGTCAAAGCTGTCACATGCCTAACATGGGCAGCTGTGAAAACTTCAAAGCAATGCAGTTCCCAGACCAAGCCGGTTTTGATGCGGTTCGTAAGTCTCACATGTGGAAGATTGACGTCGACCCTGTTCGCAAGACGCTAAATCCACCAGAAGGCGAGCCTCGTACTCAAGGCCCAAGTGCTGGGAAAGGTTGGACGGTTGCGAAGAACGAAGATGGTCGTACTTACCTCGACTTAATGTGGTCTTGTGCACGTACAGCGATTTCAGATCATGACGTAGTAGAAAACAAAGGTTGTCATAGCCAGTTCCAATCAGAACTTGAAACAGGCCTGCACTATGAAGACCAAATGGAAATATACGGCGAAGTAATGAAATGGCAGACGCCTATTAAGGAAGTATACGGCCAAGTTGAGCAAGCGCTAGTGCGTATCGACCAACTACTTGAAGTGACCAAGCTTCCTACGGAAGACAAGACTCAAGTGTTACTTCTTGCTGAGAAGGCGCAACAGACCGTTGAGCTAATCAAGAAAGATGGTTCTTGGGGCGTGCACGGTTTCCGCTATAGCCAGAAACGTTTAGATGCCGCGCTAACTTATGTTACGCAAGCGCAGAACATCCTTGATGGTTCAGGTTACAAAGCTAAATAAGCGATAGGCCTTTAATAACCTCGACACTGGATTAAGTACCGGAAGGTGTCGAGGTATTAAGAGAGGGATGAGATGAAAAAAGCACTGGGTCAAATACTGGTAACACTGACATTAGTCGCAAGTTCGGCAAGCTGTTTAGCAGGTGGCGGCAGCGAAATGGCACCAGCACCAAGATATGAGCATCAGCTCAATACTATCACCATGCGCGAAGCTGAGATGTTATTGGAGCAAGGTGGAGTGACTTTCTTTGATGTTAATACTTTGGAGTTGTGGGCTGAGGGATACATCCCCGGCGCTATCTATTTCAATATTCAAGATTGGAGAACGCTACTACCAGAAAAGAAAGACACACCAATGGTTTTTTACTGCGCCAACCGTATCTGTAATGCCAGTGAGATTGCAGCAAGAGCGGTGATGAAAATGGGGTATACCAATGTGAAGCAGATGCCAGATGGGATATATGGCTGGCGACTATCAAACCGAGTGATTGAAAAACCATAGAAGATGGATCTTTGGCAATCAATTTCGTGAATATTAATTTTCCTAAATGAGATGATAAAAATGACAAAAATTACTAAAACTTCCCTCGCTGTTGTAGCAGGTCTTTCACTATTTATTTCTGCAAGCAGCATGGCAAATACACCACTCAATACTGAAGTTCAAAAAGAGTCTTACAGTATTGGCGCCTCTTTAGGCAAGTATCTTTCTAGCCAGATCTACTCTCAAACAGAGTTGGGTGCCGAAGTGGATGTTGAGCGAGTGATTGAAGGGGTGGTAGATGCCCTGCAAAACAAAACACAATATTCAGATGAAGAGATTTTAACTTATCTGAATCAACGCGCAGAGCAATTAAATGCTGCTAAAGAAGCGGCTAATGAGCGCATCGCACTAGAAAACATGACCGCAGGCAGTAGCTACCTCGCTAATAACAAAAAACAAGCCGGTGTCATCGTTACCGATTCTGGCTTGCAGTATCAAGTCGTTGTAGAAGGTGAGGGACGTAAACCTAATCCTGAAGACGTGGTTACTGTGCATTACAAAGGTTACTTGATAGACGGTACTGAGTTTGACAATTCTTATGAGCGTGACGAACCAAACCGCTTTGCACTCATGAGTGTTATTGAAGGCTGGCAGGAAGGGATCCCGCTGATGAATGAAGGAGCGACCTATAAATTCACTATCCCATCAGAGCTTGCTTATAGCACAAAGCAGGTTGGCATTATTCCACCTAGCTCAACATTAGTGTTCGAAGTTGAGCTGGTTAAAGTTGAAGCGCCAGGTGAGAACGCGCATGGCATGGGATTAAGCGGCATGGGTATGGGTGGCATGATGGGGTCGGGTAGCGGGCATTAGTCGCCACGTACTCAACAAGTTAAAACAAATTAGAGAGTCACTATGAGTAGTCTTGCTGTTGGTATTGGTTTTTGTCTGGTTAGCGTTATTGCGTGTGTTTGGGGCCATCACCTTCAAGCTCATCATCTCAAACGTACTGCGCTAGCGAGCCAGGAGGCTGCGTCGACTGCTAAGGGACGAGCTTTTAACGGAGCGGTACCAGCAGCAATCTCTTTAGTGATGTTAATCATTCCCTTGATGGTTTACAGCCAGATAGGGCGATTTAGTGAATGGGATAAAGGAGTCATTGACGAGAACATTGATTATCTGATCGCCGCAGATATCAATAAGAACGCACGAAAAGTAAATGAGCAACCTAACAATGAAATTGCATTATTAACTTTAGCTCAATCGTACGCAGAGGGCGGCTTATATGCCCAATCGATAGCAACCTTAAATGACTTACTGAGCATCACTGGTGATGACGCTAACACGTTAGGGATGAAAGCCACTGCTATGTACTACCGCGACAACCGTGAGATGAGTATCGAAACTAAATTAGTGCTGGCTAGAGCGCTAGCACTGGACGAATTTGAGTTTCAATCTCAGTTACTTATTGCTACCGATGCATACCTTAATCAAGAGTATGAAACTGCAATCACTCACTGGCAATTGCTGCTACGCAGTCAAAGCCAACGCTTTAATCGAGCTCCAATTAATAATGCAATTTTAAAAACCGAGCAAAAAATAGCTAATCGTTCAGTGACTGCATCTGAGTAAAGTCACACCAATAAAAAATAGGTCAGCAAGATAGCTGATAGATGGAGGATGCTGTGAGTGAAAATATAGAGAGACGGAGGTTCCTTAAATGTTTAGGAGCCAGCTCTTTGATAATAGCGCCCTTAGGGTGCAGTTCTATCGAAGAGGAGTCAGATGCAAATAAACCCCATTATGTGATGGTGTTTGATCAAAATAAATGTACTGGTTGTGGCGAGTGTAAGGACGCTTGTAACGTTACCAATAATCTCCCTGATGGCAAATCACGGATGATCATGGAGCAGCAATCAGGTGGAGTTGCAGGTGAAACTTGTCCGCACTGTGGCAAGAAGAACTGCGACTGTGAACGCAAATATGTACGAGTTTCGTGTCAGCAATGTAAGAACGCTCCTTGTGTCACTGTCTGCCCAACGGGCGCTGCTCATCGAGATGAGAAGACGGGCATAGTGACGATGGATGCATCTAAGTGTGCGGGCTGTAAGTACTGTATTGGCGCTTGTCCATATGATGCACGTTTCATCAACAAAGAGACTGATGTTGCTGATAACTGTGATTTCTGTTTAAACACTAAGTTGTCGAAGGGTGAGCTTCCAGCTTGTGTGCAGCAGTGTCGTTATGATGCACTGATTTTTGGTGATGCCAATGACCCAACCTCTTATGTCAGCAAATTATTAAGAGTGAAGGATTCTGTGCGGATCAAGCCTGGGTTTGGTACCGAACCTAGCTTGCGATACATACCAATTGTTAAGTTAGGGGTGTAGCAATGGATGGAACTATTGATTTTACCATGGGCTTGTCACAAGGCATTGCTTGGCCTTGGCCGATTGCGGTTTATCTGTTTTTTGCGGGAATTTCCGGTGGTGCGCTAGCCACCGCGATATTTATCCGTTTTTATAAAAAGCAGACTGAGAATACCGCTTTTTACAAAGCAGCGGCGATAATCTCATTTGTCACTATCAGCTTAGGCATGTTGTGTTTGGTTTTAGACCTAACTAATCCGCTGTTTTTCTGGCGAATTCTAGTGTACTACAACCTCAACTCAGTCATGTCGATTGGTGTGATTGCGTTGACGGCTTATATTCCGCTAACGGCGATTATTGCACTATTAGCATTGGAAGATGAGCTACGCGCCATTCCAGCACTCAAAGTGTTAATGCCAGTCATTGAAAAGCTAAAAGCAGTGCGTAAGCCGATGGAAGTGATGGTGCTGATATTGGCGTTATCTGTGTGTGCTTATACAGGTTTCCTTATCTCTGCGCTTATCCGTTTCCCGATTATCAATACCTCGGTATTACCGGCGTTATTTATTGCGTCTGGGATCTCGGCTGGTGCAGCATCAGCAAAAATGCTGGCGGTATCACTCTTTAAAGAAGATCTGCATAGCCAAGATATGAAGCTGTTACATGGTGCTGAGTGGCCCATCATGTTTGCTGAAGCCATGTTCATTTTCATGATTGCTACCTCGTTGATGACGGGCAATGCGGGTGCACAAAGTGCGTTCGCCGCGTTCCATACAGGCGAGTGGGCTAATGTGTTTTGGTTCGGTGTGATTGGAATTGGTTTTGCCGGTCCACTGCTGCTGAACTTTGCGACCAGTAAGTCGTTTAGCCATTCAGCTAAGGCGTTTTACGCTTCAGGTGTTTGTGCTGTGACAGGCATGATGTGTTTGCGTTTATTCATCTTGTACGCGGGACAAAACTTTGCCATTTAATGTTCAAAGTTCGTTTGACTGATGCGAGTAGGTCAACCCCAATTGCGCCGCCCCTGCAGGGTTGCAATTGGGTGTTGTACCGAAAGTTAGCTAGATATTGTAAAAGAGAAACTGAGGTTATTGATGAAAAAATTCTTGTGCTTGCTACTACTGCCTTTGTTATTTGCTTGTAGTCAAGGTGCCGATGACAACATGGTTATAGAAGCACCTGCTATTCATGACCATGACCGCTGTCATATGTGCGGCATGATGATTAAGAAATACCCTGGCCCTAAAGGACAAGTTCATTTGAAAGGTCAGCTGGTAACTCCAAAGTTCTGCTCGACTCGCGATATGTTCAATTTTGTACTGCAAAGTGAAAACAAGCGTCAGGTCACTCAATTGTTTGTGCATGACATGGCGATAACCGATTGGGCCGCCCCACAAGATAGTGCTTTTATTGATGCTAAAACCGCTTGGTATGTCTACGGCAGTAGCATGAAAGCAGTTATGGGGCCTGCAGTGGCCAGCTTTGGTACTAAAGAGGCAGCGTTAAAATTTGCCGAAGAGTTAGGCGGTATTGTGCTTAGTTATGATCAAATTGATACCAACTTGCTTGCTGGTGAGTGAGCAGAACTAGGTTAGGTGCTATGACTAAATTAGCTGTTATCCCGGTTACTATTTTGTTGATTGCAAACGCAATGCTAAGCAGCAACTCGATGGCTGCGATATGGACAGTCAATAATAGCCAAGACCTACAGCATCAATTAACTCAAGCAGGTATTGGTGACACCATTATCTTAAATTCTGGCCGTTATCAGGGAAACTTTGAAATAGGCAAAGCGCTGACAATTAAAGGCCAGCATGGTGCCATTATTGATGCCAAGGGGCTGGGCAGTGCAATAAAAGTCAGTGCTAATGATGTCACGATTGAGGGGCTTAGAATTGAGAGTTGGGGCAGTGATCTGTATGAACGTGATGCGGGTATTTTGATCATGGAACAAAGTAAAAATATCAAGATAATGCACAACAATCTACAAGGTGCTGGTTTTGGGATCCGTGCAGATCATAGTGAGCAACTAGCAATACGTTACAACCAAATTCACGGTAATCCCCAATTACATGTGCTTGATAGGGGAGATGGTATTCATCTTAATCGAGTGCAGCAAGCCGTGGCGGAGTTTAACCACATTGAACACGTTAGAGATGGTGTTTATATCGAATCTAGCAAAGGTAGTTTAGTGACAAATAACCACTTTTATCATCAGCAATACGGTATTCATTACATGTATAGCGAACATGATGAAGCCTATGATAATCATAGTGAAAATGTCAGTGGTGGTTACGCGATAATGAGCTCTAAATTCGTGTATTTGCATCATAACCGAACTGAGCATGCCACTGAGTATGGGGTGCTGCTCAATATCACCAACGGTGCACGTATTGAGTTCAATGTACTGCGCAATATTCATAATCCTCAAGGTCAGGAAGCTTTAGGTAATCAAGGCAGAGCAATGTTTATTTATGGCGCGTTAGATAATGAAATCCGTGGTAATGAGTTTGCCTTGAGTGATATTGGCATTGCGATGGCAATGGGTGGAGAGAAGAATCGTATTTATGAGAATAACTTTATCAATAACCTTACCCAAGTGAAGTATGTTGGCGATGAACTACTGCAGTGGAGCCAACAAGGGCGCGGTAACTATTGGAGCAGTTATATGGGGTGGGATCATACTCAAGATGGGATCGGTGATCAGAGCTATCAACCTAATGACTCTATGGACAAATTGTTCTGGCGCTATCCAGAGGCTAAGTTTTTGATGAATAGCCCTGTAGTGTCATTATTACGTTGGGTTGAATCACAAATGACGGTATTTACCGCTACGGGTATAAAAGATGATTTCCCTTTGATACAACCCACTCAGATTAACCAAGCAATCGAGTTGACAACTTCTGCCAGCGAGCTCGTTTATGAACACTAACCTCAATTCCCTGAGTGGAAAGCCGGTTGTAAGGCTTGAACATGTCGGTTTACGCTTTGGTGACTTCGAAGCATTGCAAGATATCAATATCGAAATATTTCAGGGGCAAACCCTTGCGTTACTTGGCCACAATGGTGCTGGTAAATCGAGTCTGATCAAGTTGATTCTGGGGCTGCTAAAGCCAACGACAGGTAAGTTAGTCGTAAACAATAAGCCTAATCAATCGAGTGTTAATCTGGGGTATTTACCCGAAGATGTCAGCTTTTATGACAAATTGACTGGTCTTGAAGTGTTGCGCTATTTCGCCGCGCTAAAAGGCATTAATAGCACACGAGTAAAGCTATTAATTGAAGAGTTTGAGCTCGGTTATGCGCAGCACAAACCGTTAAAAACCTACTCAAAAGGGATGAAGCAACGCTTAGGAGTTGCTCAGGCTATTTTATCTCAGCCAGATATTTTACTGCTTGATGAGCCAACGGTGGGACTTGATCCACAGGCGTCGCAGTTTCTTTATCAGAAAATAGATTCGCTCAAGCAGCAGGGTTGCGCCGTGATTGTCTGCACCCATGAATTGTCGATGGTAGAGAAGCATCTTGATAGTGCTTTACTACTGGCTCAAGGTCGCCGGGTGGGCAGTGGCACACTCGATGAGTTACGCCAAGTGAGTGGATTGAAAAGCCAAATAAAGCTTGCTGATTTTACCAGTATTGTGCAGCGCGATAGCTTTTTAGCCTCATTTAGCCAAGGGCAAAAATTATTGGTTGATAGTGATGAGCGCAGCGCGGTAGTGGAATACTTGGTACAGCAAAAACAGTGCAGTGACTTTAGTGTTATCGAGCCAAGTTTAGAGTCTATTTACCATCATTGTATGTTGCAGCAACCCGATAGAACTGAGTCAAACGCTGTGGCAACAACACAGAAAAGCTGGCGACAATCGCTACAGCAACTCCTTCGTCCAACGGTGAGTCAGAGTCCATTATGATTAGTATGCAGTTAACATCGCCAGTTTGGGTTATTGCTAGTAAAGAGCTGCGGGACAGTTTACGAAATCGTTGGATACTGTTTATGGGAGGCATGTTTATGATGCTATCTCTGTCAGTCACCTTTGCAGGAAGTGCGGTCACCGGTGAGTTGGCATTGCCTCCGTTGGCTAATTTAATGTCGAGCCTTTCAACAACCGCAGTATTCATAATTCCTTTAGCGGCAATTTTACTTAGTTACGATAGTTTTGTTGGTGAGCAGGAGGCGGGAACTTTACTGCTACTGCTGTCATACCCAGTCAGTCGCAGTCAAATATTAATGGGCAAACTTTTAGGCCACTGCTTGGTGATGTTTATTACCACTAGCTGTGCTTTTGGCGCTACAGCAGGGCTGTTATTAGCTGCGGGTAGCGAGTATTCAGCCAGCCAAGTGGTGGAGGTATTTGCTAAGTTTATTTTGAGTAGTAATCTACTGGCACTGACGTTTATTTTAATCGGTTATATCGTCAGTTTGCGAGCAACGGAAAAGGCAAAAGCCGTCGCTGGTTTGCTGTTTGTATGGTTCTTATTGGTACTTATCTATGATCTATTATTGCTGAGCGTGTTGGTATCTGATGTGGGGTTTATGGACAAGCAGTTACTCAATATTCTTATCGCATTGAACCCAACTGATCTCTATCGAGCAATCAACTTGGTAGCACTTGAACATCACAGCTCTGGTGCGGCGTTATCGATGATCGCTGATATTGATTTAAGTGCAACAGCCATGTATCTGATAATGTTTTGCTGGATTGGTATACTGCTGCTCATTTCGCAAAAATCATTTAGTGCTAAACCACTATAAATCATTTCCTTTTATAAGTTTGGGTATGGCATGATAGTGCAAAATTAGAGAGTGCTAATTTGTGTGATGTTAATTATTTTTCAATTTGTGAACAACGACATGCAGCTATTATTTATTGCGAGCTAATTGAGGTTACAATCACAGAAAAAATTGTTCCTATCATTGATAATCCATTGTAATGTGCAGGTTTAATTGACCTACTCGATTGACGACATTCTAAGAGGTTAACCTTGCTAAAAGTTACTCCTTATCTGGAGCTAGATGAGCAGGCTAAACAATTGATGGATCGTGTTAAGAACACGACTATCAGTTTGACGTTTTCAGAATCTGCGGTTTTACATCAGTTACTCATTGCTGATGGTGTGTGTGGAAAGGAAGAGCTGCTCGCGATAGGCTGGCCTGATCGTGTTGTTGCGGCTACATCTTTAACTCAGTGCATTAGCACTTTACGTAAAAAGCTAGAAAACTATCCTGAAGTACAGCTGAAAACAGTAGCTCGCCGTGGCTACGAGCTGCATATCTCAGAGCGATCTCACATCAAGATGTTAGCGGTGAATGATGCTGAATCGATAAAAACAGCACTCATTGATGTTTCGATGATGGTAAAAATTGCCGGCATTGTGTTGGTGTTATTACTGATCCTTTTTGGCTGGTATAACAGCGATTATCATCGCAGCGTTAAGAATAGTAGCTTGTGGAATGCTGATAAGAAGATCCCTTTAAATATCGGTGGCACTAAAGAGATTGTGCCGATGTTTTATAAGAGCGAGGTGGAGCATTTACACCACTCTATGTGGCAAAAGCACCTTGCCCCCGAAAGTAATCATCTAGATAATTTCAAAAACTTTGAAGGTTTTACCGCGACCGACGGACGTAACTACTCTATGGCTGTTTGTCCTAATGTTGTAAAAGGCCAATGCTCTGGTCTTGGATTAATGAATATAGCCGCGATAGATCCGAATCCCGCAGGGCTAAACATCAATCAGTTTGCTGAGCTTTCAGAGCGTCTTGAGAAGCGTATTCGATATAACAAAATCATTATTCCTCATGATAGCAGTGATGGCGACATCACTGAGCATCACTACCATGCCGATGTGTATTTTCCTGTGGCTGGCGAACTGTTAGTCCGCGCAGATCTGAGCCTATCTTTGATCTATGAAGGGGAAGATAGCGGTCAATTTTATTCGGCAACCTGTATCACCGATGAAGACTGTTTAACGACGCCGATCAAATATAAAGTTCGCGGCACCTTTAAGCAGTATCAGCAGAAAATAAGCGGCATGGCGGTTGATGTGTTCCAAGTTCAGCTGAGCCAAAAGGAGTTTATAAAGCCAGAGACAGTAAGCCCATCGGCAATGCATTTTTATAGGGCGATCAGAAAGCATGATATTACCGATGAAGAGCTGTATTTTTATCGAGTTTATACTGATGAGAAAAGTGCGGTTTGGATTACACCGATTCTAGGCAGTATTGTGGCTTGGTATAAGTACGATCAAGTGAGAATTTAGCTATTTATACCAATAGCATTAAAAGTTTGACCATTCAGCGTTTTGAAACCCGCACTACGTGAGCCCCTCAGTCTTTCCACTTCTGCTTTGCATTGGCTTAAAAGGGAATAACCATTTCTTAACCGATGCGCTTTAAATTGAAAAGACTGAGGTGCTCTGAACTGGCCAAATACTTAATGCAATTGGTATTAAAGAATGTATAAATAATAAAAAGTGTTTATACCAATCAGTATAAGAAGTTGATCTACTCAGAGCGTTTTTGGCACGCTAATTCAAGGCGGATAAATGACATAATGGTTGTTCCCTTATGAGTTTATTCAACGCAGAAGTAGCAAGCCAAAAACACTCCTACAGGCGAGTTTTAGCGGCTTTGAAGCTGCGTTAATGAACTTGAACGTAGAATAACTATGCTCTTCATTCATTGCTAACCACATGGATGTGGTGAATGTCATTAATGCAGGAGCATTTAATGACCTTACCTCAAAGCCGCTAAACTCTCGCTGAGCGATCAAATCTTTATACTGATTGGTATTACTTTATAAAAGCAAATGCATCGCCGTAGAGGTGATCTTCTTCAACGCCAATACTGCGGAACACTTCTCTAGCTGCCCCGACCATATCGAAACGGCCTGCAATATAGATGTCATAGCCATTTAGGCTAACAAAATCAGCTTTAATCTGTTCGAGTAAATTGGCTTGCTTACCGTTCCAGTCAGCAGGTGCTTCTTCGACAACTGGTACAAAGTGAAGCCAAGGGTGGGCGTCATGCCACTCACGTGCTATAGCTTGATAGTACATCGCATCGGTAGTACGGCAACCCCAATAAAGAGTGGTTTCAATCGTCTGGCCAAGTGCAATTTGATGCTCAACAATACTTTTAATGTAGGAGAAGCCCGTGCCGCCGGCAATTAAAAGACGCGGACGAACGCTGTCATGGCGGAGGTGTGCATCGCCGCCAGGCACTTCAATATCGATTGTACCGTTATTGGCTAAGCAATCTTTAAGACGCTCAACTACTTGCATAGGGTAGCTCTCGCTAACTGCGGCGCCTATATGCAGCTCAATCGCTTGGCTATCTGGCGCTGATGCGATAGAAAATGGGCGTTTGTCTTTTTCGCCCATGACTACGCAAAGGTATTGTCCAGCCTTAAAGTCAAAGGCTACAGTAGGTTTTAAAATAACCTGAAATACCGCATCATTAAACGGTGCGACTTTTTCAATTGTACAGCTAATGGTGTTCATCTTGATTCCTTGATGAGCTTCTCTTTGGAAGCTTATTCAACATATTTTTGCACATTGCTTAGGCAATAGTACGTTATAGGGTTGGCGCGTCATCTATTCCTAGATCGCTCCAGATCTCATCGACTTTTTGTTTGACGGCTTCATCCATAACGATAGGGGTTCCCCATTCGCGATCGGTTTCACCTTCCCACTTATTAGTCGCATCCATTCCCATTTTTGAGCCTAGCCCAGCAACAGGTGATGCAAAATCGAGATAGTCGATAGGGGTATTTTCTATCATTACGGTGTCGCGCTTTGGATCCATTCTGGTGGTAATGGCCCAAATGACATCGTTCCAATCTCGGCAGTTGACGTCTTCGTCGACGACAACAATAAATTTGGTGTACATAAACTGGCGTAAGAATGACCACGCCCCCATCATCACTCGCTTAGCATGACCTGGGTATTGCTTGCGAATAGAGATCACTGCCATACGGTATGAGCAACCTTCTGGCGGTAGATAAAAATCGATGATCTCTGGGTACTGTTTACGCAGAATCGGCACAAAGACTTCGTTGAGCGCTACACCTAACATTGCGGGTTCATCAGGTGGACGGCCGGTATAGGTGCTGTGGTATATCGCATCTTTTCGATGGGTAATATGGGTCACAGTAAATACAGGGAATGAGTCGGTTTCATTGTAGTAACCTGTATGGTCACCGTATGGACCCTCTTCTGCCATCTCTTCAGGATCGATATAACCTTCTAAGATGATTTCGCTGGTGGCTGGCACCTCTAAATCACAGCTTATCGCTTTGCATACTTCGGTGCGTTCACCCCGCAAAAGGCCGGCAAAGGCATACTCACTCATAGAGTCTGGCACAGGGGTTACCGCACCTAATATGGTGACAGGGTCTGAACCTAGAGCGACCACAACAGGGTAGCGATCACCGGGGTGTTTCTCTTTAAAATCTTTAAAGTCTAATGCGCCGCCGCGATGGTCGAGCCAGCGCATAATCAGCTTATCTTTGCCGAGTAGCTGTTGACGATATATCCCTAAATTTTGGCGTTTTTGACGTGGGCCTTTAGTGATGGTGAGCCCCCATGTCACTAATGGTGCAACGTCACCTGGCCAGCAATGCTGGATAGGAAGCTTGGTGAGATCGACCTCTTCCGCCGTTTTCACGACTTCTTGGCATGGAGGGTTGCGCACAGTTTTAGGTGGCATGTTGAGCGCCTGCTTAAACATAGGGATCTTTGAGATCGCATCTTTAAAGCCACGTGGCGGTTCAGGCTCTTTAAGGAACGCAAGGAGCTCACCGACATCGCGTAGGGCGAGAGGGTCTTCTTTTCCTAAGGCCATAGCGACGCGTTTTGGCGTACCAAATAGATTCGCTAGTACCGGCATGTCATTGCCAACAGGGTTTTCAAATAACAGAGCGGGGCCTTTTGAGCGCAAGACGCGATCGGCAATCTCTGTCATCTCCAAATGAGGGTCGACGGGATGACTAATACGCTTAAGCTCACCATTACTTTCTAGGTGCTCTATAAAACTGCGCAAATCCTTAAAACTCATAGGGGAATTCTCATCGCTATAAACTGTGATATGGCGCGCACTATAGCATTATTCACGTAGCCGTTAAACGCTTGTTCACCAATGGACAGAATGCTAATAAAACTGCAGCTGATATATATACCCGTTCTACTTGAAGATGGTCGTTTCAGAGGCATTGTGCCAGTTCAATTCTAGGCGCATTGACGTAGAAATGGTTATTCCCTTTTAAGTTAGTGCAACAACGAAGTGGGTTGGCACAAAGCCTTCGTTGATGGGCGTTTCTTATATAAAAAATATGGGCTTTACTCTATGTTATTGATGTTACTAAGGGAGCGACCGTTAATGGCAATCAATGCCTCGCCTACATGAATGTAGGTGCTTAGGTTCTGCATGGAGCAATGCCTTGATTAAAGTCCATTAAACTCCCACTGAATCCTGCATCTTCAGGTAGCACGGGGATAGCAAGCTTGAACCGAGAGTCGCATATTAAATGAGATTGGCGTTAGCGCCAATTAGGCGTAAAATGAGTCTGTGCTTTATGTTTTGCTAATGTGGCATTGGCGCAGGAGTATAACGATGAAACTAAATTTATTTAGACTTGCCGCCATCTCACTCATGACGTTATCGAGCTCGGCAATGGCGGGGCAGCATGTAACCCCATCACTTTTGGTTGCTAGTAACGTGAGTGTTGGTGTCGGCTGGGGCAGTGGTTGGAATTCAGGCTTCAATGATCCTTGGCGCTGGAATGTTGGCGTGTCTAACGGTTGGTACTCCTATCCTTATAGAGGGCGTTATTATCGTCCTGGCTGGGGATACTATGGCTCTCGCTGGGGTTATGCAGGCAATCGACATCTATACCCCTACCGATACCAGCAGCCAAGTTATCGCCGCGTTGAACCGAAAGTGATTGCACCACCAGAAAGAGTCACGACGAGTGTGAGTTATGCGACTGGCCTAACTCACCTGCCTGAAAATGCCCGAGTCATCCAAAAAGATGGTCGTACTGTTTATGAGTGGCAAGGGGTTGAATATCAATTTGATTGGAACACTAGGACTTATAACAAGCTCGATTAGACTCATCATAATCGCTTTACAATAAAGCACATAACAAGGATGGATTAAGATAAATGGACTGGATGCAATTTACTATTGAGCTAATTGATAAGTTAGCTTGGCCACTGGTACTGGTGTTTGCAGTGATTAGCCTTAAGCGACCTCTATCTAAACTTATCCCTTTGGCCAAGAAGCTAAAGTTTAAAGATTTAGAGCTTGAGTTTGGCCAAGAGCTTAAGGCGGTAACTCAAGAAGCTGAAGGGATATTCCCTGAGCTTAAGGACAGTAATCGAAATATACTCATTATGTCGGCGAGCCAGCTTCCTAATTCTGCTGTTATTGAAGCTTGGGAAGCTGTCGACTTAGCGGCTGAAAAATTAATTCACTCCCGTTGCAGTAACATCACTTTAGACAAAAATACCCGCTATAAGCATATCGAAAATATATTGATCTCCGAACAACTCATTAACACTAAACAGGGAAAGTTATTTAGTGAATTAAGGCAATTGCGCAATAAAGTTGCCCATGCTGTTGGCTATGAAGTGGATAAGGTACAAGCGGTGCAATATATCGAACTCTGCTTTAAGCTTATCGAGCATCTACAGGGTTTAACACCTTCCGCTCTGCAAGTATGTCAAGCTTCTGTTAGCGACGTTGCCAGCTAACACTGCCATGACACTATAACGTTTGTTGATAGCCTGTATGCATCTTTGTCACACGACTCCTATCTCATAGCTAAAGCCTTTATCGCGTACTGCATTTAGGCTTTAAACTCCTGCTTCCCACATTGCTGAATAACTTTCATGTTAAGTCGGTCTATCTGACTACAAGTTACTGTCTTTCATTAGTTTTTTTCAGCATTATTCGGTGAGGCAATATCCCTGACTATGGTATCTTGAGTTGGTTTTATTCTGGTTTTTATTACTAATAAATTTTACTAGTTACAACTTTAGTTAAGGTCTTTCAGGGATGGTAACCGTAACGAGAAAGCTGCAGGCTTTCACTTTAATCGAATTGTTAATCGTGATCGCAATCATGGGGATTTTGGCGACTGTAGTACTGCCGTCTTATCAATCCTATATCCAGGATGGTCGCCGAAGTGAAGCGCAGCGCACTATTATTGAGCAAGTCGCATTGCTGGAACGGCAATATACACGCATGGGGGGGTACCCTGATGGCTTAGCCGTGCCTGCAAATGACAGTAAGTATTACTCTTTTAGTTATAAAGTGTCTGAAGCGGCGGCGGGATCAGAGGCGAGCAACGATGCAACCACATTTACACTGACGGCTACACCTAAATCGGGCACCTCACAAGCAGGTGATCGTTGTGGCGCATTAAGCATTAATCAGCAAGGGGTGAAAACGCCTGCTCAAGGATGTTGGTAGATGCATTCCTTCACAGCCCCGACAAGCAAAGGCTTTACTCTGATAGAGCTACTCACAACATTGGCGATTGTAGCTATCGCTGCCAGTACAGCTGTCCCTGCTATGAGTAACCAAATCAAAAATAACCGTTTAGTCAGCAATGCCAATCAACTACAAAGCGTATTTAAGTTTGCCCGCAGCGAAGCGGCTAAGCGTGATTTAACCATTTTGATCAATGAAGATGCGGGAAGTTGGTTAGTGCAGTTAGAAGGTGAAACTTTGCAGGAGTTTCGTGTCAGCCATAATGACATCGCTGTCACAGGACTTAAAGATATGACTTTATCGCGCTCAGGAGAGGCCGAGGCCAGCAAGATAAAAATAACTGATAGTGACAGTGGCACCACCGATTACTGCTTCACTATTTTAACTAGTGGTCAGAGTTATTTAACTAAGAGTAATCGTTGCTCATGAATACACTCAAAGCTATCCGTCAGTCAGGGTTCACTCTTATTGAAGTGCTTATTGCCCTTTTTCTATCGACGATCATCTTACTGGGTCTCGCCGCGGCTGAACTAAAATCTCTGCAGTATGCAACCAATAGCTTTAATTACACCCTCTCTTTAGTTCAGGCACATAACGCGGTTGAAAAAACGTGGTCAAAACTGTGTGACTTGCAAACTGGCAATATTAGCTACGATAACGACTTTGTTACGAATGTTCAGCCACAATTTGCAGCTTATACCTTGACGCTAGCTCCTGCTGCTGGGGCGGGGTTTAACAATGAGTTGGAGGTCGATGTGAGTTGGAATGATGCTCGAATGGTGGACGGACTCGAAAGCCGAATTCGAATCGATGCTATGTTCCCGCAGGTGTGCTCTTAATGTTGATACTCACTCCTACTCTAATGAAGCAAGCTGTGAAAGGCTTTTCACTTATTGAGGTGATGGTTGCACTGGTCATCAGCACCGCGTTAGTGCTAGGTGTATTTGGCGTTTATTCATCAATCAGTACCACAATACTAACCAGTAAAAGTCTTGAAACGACCCAGGAAGTGGTGCGTTTTAGCGTGCAGGTGTTTAGCCGTAGTTTAAAGCAAACCGAAATGGAACCTAGCATAGTTAGTCATGGTAGCAGTCTGGTGGTAGAGCAAGTCGCTAATGTGAAAGCATGTGACGGTTCAATTCCAGATAAACCTTATAAAGAGACCTATGTCGTTGTCTCGCCGCTACTGCAGTGTACTTTGACCATTGATGGGGCGGTATCAGCTCCTAAAACGATTCTCAACGGTATTACGGCTATAGAGTTTCACCGTGAAGATGATTTGATGCGCATTCTAGTGAGTCCCAGCTTCTTACCGGAAAGTTTTATTGGTGGGCAGGTACGAATAGATATTGCACTGACCCGAATTATTCTCTCAAAAGCATTTTCTTCTTAGGCGGTTCCATGTATTTATCGCATTCATCTCAACAAGGTATGAGCCTAGTTACTGTTATGCTGCTCAGTTCACTGGCAGGTATTTTAGTTTTAGGTTCTCTGCGCGATAACATTATTCAAGAGCGGCTGAGTGGTAATTTTCAAAAGAAGATGAACGCGCAGCTAGTGGCTGAAAGGGGGATATTTGAAACCCATGCTGCTCTGTTGGCATCGCTTCAGGATAACCCTGATTCAACATTAGAAGAGCTGATGGCTGCAGTTGGAGGAGATAGCTTAGCCAGGTCAGGTAGTGGTGGATTGAGTGATATGCGCTATAGCGTTGACTTGTCGAAAGACGCCTCGGGGCAACTTTTACTTGCCAGCCGAGGCAAGCGCTTTGAAGGTTCTTCTGCTTTAAAAGCGAGGTTTGAATTGACCTCTGGTGGCGGTAGCTCACCGTTTGCCAATGCCATTGTTGGCTGTGAGGGAGTCAATATCACCGGTAGCGCTAAGATCGATAGTTTTAATTCGAACACTGGTAGCTATGACCCTAACCTTCCTGGTGAGAATGCCAATGTCACAACGATAGAGGAAGATGCTGATGTGACCTTAGCGGGTCATTCACCTATTTTTGGGGATGTTGCTGCAACGGGTAATATTGTTCTAGGGGGCTCTTCACCGGTAGAGGGTAGCTTGCACGCAAATGGCGATATCACTTTAGGACAAAGCCGAGTCAGTGGCAGTGTGTTAGCACGTGGGAATTATAGTCAAGCTGGTGGCTCAGTTGGTGGCTACGTGCGTGCAATAGGGGATGTGTTCATGAACTGGGGCGCATCGATATTAAACCCTAACAATACAGAGCCAGATATTCTTTATGGCGGCGCAGCAGAGTTTAAAGATAACTGGAATCAAAAAAATCAGGCAGGAACGCTTTATAGTAGTGGTTTATTTCGAGTAATGCCTGAGATAGAAAAAGTCCCTGAGAGTAATGGCAGTGCACCCGATCCATCCGATCCTACTAATTCAGACGGTGTCGTTTGTGACACCATGGGGATCACTGATGAAATCGCAGCTGTTGATGATGGCTTGAGTACGCTAGCGAGCATAGAGGTTGGTCCCAATAAAGGATTTGAGTTATCGACTCGTCTTGGTAGGTTTTACCGTGGTAGTGGCCCATCTTCGACGCCTAAAAGTGCAATTTTCCTTGGCAATGTTCAAGATGTTTACAAAGTGAGCCGCTTTGCGATGACATCGAATGCTAAAGTTAAGATCAGTGGCGGTGATGTGTTTATGTATGTCGAAGGGGACTTTCGTGTTGGCGGTGACACTGAAATGATTATTGAGGAAGACAGTAGTTTAACTTTGTTGATTAAGGGTAAGGTTATATTGGGCAATGGGGCACGAATTATTGCAGAGAAACCTGGATTAACCAGTGAGAGCAAGCGACCGTCTATGTCTATCTATTCATCTAATGCTGATGAAACTGGTGTGGAAGTCAGTGGTGACTTAGCGTTCTATGCCGCGGTATATGCGCCTTTCACTGAGGTGAAAATATCAGGCAGTGGTGAACTTTACGGCTCGGTGAGAGGTAAAACAGTTTCTGTTCCTGGCGGCTCAGCGATTCATTATGATCATGCTCTTGCTAATATAGATCCGCCGGGTGGATTAGCTGGCAAGAAAAAACTCAGACTTGTTGGTTGGGAGTATTAGGGCTGAATAGCAACTCAATTAAGTCTCAGTCGAGTTCAGCCCTGTATTTATAAACTACCAAATCACTTCGGTAATCACATTTTCAGTCTCACCGACTAAGGTTTTAACTACCTCGTTATTGGCATCTAGCAAGATCAGTCTAGGTATGCCGATATTGGCAAATTGATTGTAGATGCTTCTATCGCTATCTGCGACTAGAGCGAAATTAAGTTCATACTCTTTGGCAAACTTATCCAATGTTTGCTTATCTTCCTCTCTGCCTACACCTATAATATCGACATTGGGACTCAAATATAGATCTGATGCAGTAAGGTGTTTCATGGTGCGCTGCGAATCATGACACCAAGTGGCGAATAAGATCAGTAACTTGTTATTGCTTGATTTGCTTAGATCAATAGTGTTTCCCTGAGTATCGATAAATTGAGTCACAGGTACCTTATCACCCGCTTTTACATAGGTGAGATATTCGGGCTTCTCTTGGTCAGCGCTGTGGCCTGCATTCGTTGCACAGCCGGAAGTGATGAATAAAAGTAAGCTGCTGAAGATAAGTGTTAAAGCTCTCATAGTGCGTCCATGTGTTTGTAAGTCGACCTAAAGTAACAAAGCTTAGAGTGATTGTATAATGGCTGTCTTGGTCGCTGCATCCAATAAGGTTTTTAGCTACTGCTATATGTTTGGCCATCACCCTTTTACAGTCCCTAACTATGTGCTTTGAGTGACTGCCCTGTAAGGCAGTTAGGGTAAAGTCGTAGGTTACAGCGGATGAAAGAAGCGCTCTTGCCTTGGCAGGTAGTAATTATCATAGTTTGCCGAGAACACCACGTTACTGGCGCGGCCGACAATTTCAGCTCGAGGCACAAACCCTATCATTCTTGAGTCGCTACTGTGGTCGCGATTATCACCCAATACTAAGTAATGACCTTCGGGCACGGTTATTGGGCCAAAGCTTGATTGGCGAGTAATCATGCCTTGCCCTGCTATTCCTGCAACGTTAACTTGGTGATTGTTCCCCAAAAGGTGTTCGGTTCGCGTTTCAGAGCCGTCAGCATTCGAAACACTTGGGGGGCTGTATGCGATTGTTTCACCATTAATAGATAATACGTTGTCTTGCATAGAAATAGAGTCGCTGGGCAAACCTATCACTCTTTTCACTAGCTTCTTGTCACTAGCCTTTGAATCAAAGATAACGATATCTCCTCGCTGTGGGTTGGCAAGTTGAGTGATAGATATATGGGTAAACGGAATACGCAGATCATAAGCCATCTTATTAACCAACAAACGGTCACCTTCAACAATCGTTGGTTTCATTGACCCTGTCGGCACGCTATTCCAATCGGCAACAGCACTTCTAAAAACCAGCATTAAAGAAACAAATAAGATAAGCGAACGATTCTGTTTAAGCAGTTTTAGTAATTTTTTCATGCAATAGTTCCTTTATTGAATAGCGGTTTAGTTCCTTTTTCAGACTCCGAGAGTTCATTTAGGTTCGTATTTAAGCGAAACCTAAAGGTAAGCAAATATGAATTTTTAGCTGCATAGAGAATGATGACTAAGTCGTCACTGAAATTTATGTAAACCAAAAAGTATAATTTTACGGCTATAAAACCGCTTTCTTGAAAAAAAAACCATTATTGGTCTATTTGTTGCTCAGTTAAGCAAATATAGGCTTTACATTTAAACTCGATATCCCTATTATTCACGGCGTTCGGAGAGATGGCAGAGTGGTCGAATGCACCGGTCTTGAAAACCGGCATGGGTTTGTAGCCCATCTAGGGTTCAAATCCCTATCTCTCCGCCACATTAAGACGAAGGGCTACCAGAAATGGTAGCCCTTTTTCGTTGTCGAGAGAAAGACCCCTAAGGGTTCCTATTATTCAAAGTCAGCTATCTCTTTGCCGCTTTAAGACGAAGGGCTACCAGAAATGATAGCCCTTTTTCGTTGTCGAGAGAAAGAACCCTAAGGGTTCCTATTATTTAAAGTCAGCTATCTCTTTGCCACATTAAGGAAGCCCGCTATCGAAAGATATCGGGCTTTTTGCTTTCTGGATTTTGAGTTTAGTATGACAAGATAGAATCTTAGGCTGCTGTTGATTCGAGCCTGCTATCTTGAGTGTTAAGTTTCCCTTAGTATCGCCGGTTTTATGTCGATTAAAGCTGTGCCGTTTAAGCAGTCTAGCCCTTTGACTGTGATACATCCCTGACTGATTTTTTCAATAGGTACGACTGCAGCGACTACAGGGTTTGGACGATGTGGTGAACGCAGCGCAAAGGTGCCGATTAGGGTTCCATCTGCAAGCGGTTGCTGAATTAAATCTCTGTCGACGTTTTCAAACCAGTACAGTACTAAAATCCATTGCCCGACTTCCAGTCCTGTAAGACCTTTTTGGTAGGCTTTATCAAGCATGAGCCCACAAATTGGTCCATTAGCTTGAATATTGTTTGGGCAGCTTATTGTATCGCTATAAGGGGTCTTGATATGGCCAATAGGCTTTAGTTCGAATGTCATTTGGCTTGCCTCGAATTATTGTGTGTTTGCATGCTGGATAAGGTGTAGAAGAACACTGTGATAAGAATGATCCCGCCGCCAATTAGACTCTCGAGCGCAGGGATTTCATTAAAGAAGAGTAATGCCCAAATTGGTGCCAATACAGTTTCTAACATCATCGTCATTGAGACCTCTGCGGCAGTGATATGACGGGTTGCGACCATGGCTAATACGCGGCAAATTGGCGCAGTAAATAACCCCATAGCAGCCATAATTAACCAGGTATTGAGGTTGTATTCAGTGGGGGTTGCGAAGAAAAGCATAACGATTGCTAATAGCATCCCTCCTAGGCCGACAGTTGCTAAGCGGCTAACGTCCCGATATTTGCGTAATAGGGTAAACATGATTGCTAAACAAGTGACCGACAGTAGCGCGAGCAAATCGCCGAACCAATTTCCCGAGCCGACAGAACCTGATACCACTACGCTTATCCCGATCATTACCGCAATAATAGACAGCCAAGTAGCACGGCTGGTTATCTCCCTTAGGAGCAACCAGCTAAATACAGCCGCGAGCGCCGGCGTTGCGCTGAGAATGACGAAGGTGTTAGCGATAGAAGTATTTTTGATGCTAAAAACTAATCCTGCTGCACTGCCAACCATTAAGCTGGCTGTTAGCAACAGTGGCCAGCCACTGAGCTTTATGGCCTGTACGAGTCCGCGCTTATCATTGAGCTGTAATACTATAGGCATGGATATTGCCGTAAACAGTCCAAAAAGGAAGGCGGTGTCAAAGCCACTCACGCCGGCAAAGCGAATAAATATAGGATCTATACTCATAAGCACTGCGCCTAATATGGCCAAAGAAAAACCTTGGAGCTTGGTATTATGATTTGAAAACGAAGTGGCACTTATGCGGGTCATTGCTGACTCTCCAGTAAATTAAACTGTGGCAATTATCATAGAGAAGTCAGGGGCGTGCATACCTTATAGTGTGGTACTTTTTGAACATTTTGGTCGTAAAGGTGTTTGACTTTTAGCACTGGTTAATTTGCTATCTATATTAAGCCGTTGACTGTTTCAAAACTATTAGATGTGTCAGTGCGATCAGCTTTCGTAGAAATGAGAGGATTATTTGCCGTCTAATTAGAACCGAAATGTTATCTTTATTTTTCCCAATCAAACCGAAATGATTGTGGCGACTTACCAGACAGACGTTTAAAGAAGCGGCAGAAATAGCTAGTATCTTTATAACCCAATTCAATCGAAATAGTCTTGATACTCTTGTGGGAAAAGGCCAACTCTCGTCTCGCCTCAACGATGACTTTATCATGAAGCAATTGAGTGACCGTTTTACTAAATTGCTCCTTACTTAGCTCGTTTAGTCTTTTGCCTGTCATGGCGAGTTTTTCTGCATAGAAGGTCACCTCTTTGTGTGTCTTAAAGTGATCATCAATGAGTTCAAGCAGTCTTACCATTCTTAGGTCAGCGCTAGAGGTGTAATCTTTATGATCGTCTAAATAACGCATCATATAGCGTAAAAAAGCCAGTAGTAGAGTGCTCATCAGAGCTTTGTCTGCTGTTGTACTATTCTTCTCTTTAATCAGTATGTTCACTAAGCTACGAATATCTTCTTTACCTTTTTCATCTAAGGTTAGGTAGGGTTTATCGCTGCGATTTTGCAGAAACAGCCTATCAATGGGGAGTTGGCTTTGGGATTCAGCATTGATGAATTCGGCGTTGAATGAAATTGCGCAGAACTTGTTGGGTACTTGTTTGACATCGTGAACTTGGCCTGGAGCGATGAAAAATACCTTATTAGCCAGCATTGGGAATTCAAGGAAGTCTATGCTTTGGTAGCCTTCCCCCTCTAAAACCCAAAAGATTTCGAAATATTCATGCCTGTGTGGAATTGGGGTTTCTATGGCGGGCTCATCAAGCAGCTCGATATCGAACATGGCGCCCTCAGGTAACCGTTTTATCTCGATCATATTTGTCCACTCTGGCGCGCATTGGTGTTAATAGCAATTAGTATAAGAATAAGATGAAGGGCTAACAGAAATGATAGCCCTTTTGTGGGAGGAAAAATAGCAACTCATTATTGTCGATGCTGAAAGCGGCGAATCTTGTATCGTTGCAGAATGACTCTTCGGCTAAGACGCTGACAAGTATTTATTTAGCTGCACAATTGTTCACTGCGCTCTGGGCGATTGAGCAGTTCAGCAGTGCTTCTGGGCCAATACCGGCAAAGCCTTTACCCAATGCGACCTGACCCGATATTAAGTCTTGGTACCAATCTACCCAAGGGTATTGGTAGCCGTAGGCTTGCGCTGAATGCAAAATCAATTTGTCTTTTGGGGCGATGGGCGTGTTAACACCTCGCTGTGGGTAAAACTGTTCAATCACCACATGTAACCACTCATGAGTCCATACGCCAGGGTCGTCGTTGAGGTATTGATCTATTCTGCCCTTAACGCCAATCTCTTCAGGGTTAAATTTAACTGTCACATAGCCAGTTTTATTGGTTTCTTCTGACATAGGCTCAAGCCAAGCTAAGCCAAAGTAGGGACTTTTAAAACTGCAATCTTGCTGCTGCTCACGCCAAAAGTAGAATATGGTGTCGTATTGCCCTGGTTTTATATCGCTAAGCTGTGCAAGCCCTTGCTCTGGCTCAAGCGTGAACCAGTCATTTTTAGGGTTATGCGATAGCACTGCCGGAGCATTAAGATCTCTACGCTCTACCTGCCATTTGACCGTATTATAAGAGAAAGGCTCAATATGCTGCTTTAGGTTATGTTTAAAAAACTCAAAGCCATCATCTAAATCAGCCTTACTGAAGGAGGTGTTACATTGACCTAACTCTGTTTGCCCTTGGCTGGTGGGAACGCCGACAAACAGTGCTTTCCATACCTTTGGTGTTGCTAAATTGTCTTGGTTTAGGTGTATTTCTAGCGGTTGATTTTTGTAGGTCACTTCTCTCCTGAGATACTGCCTTTTAGCATCGGTGCCTACAGATATGAGATGTTCACCTTCGCTAAGGTTGAGCATATTGGGTGTGCTTAGCCCAGTATAAGCGCCGTCTAAGTATATTTTGCCAGCATCTTCACTGGTGACTAAGGTGTTGCCAATACTGCAATCGACAGTGGTTTGGCAGAGTTTTTCTCGGTTGCTCGCTTCGCTAGACAGAGATATTTGCAGCAAGCCTAGAGTGATAATAATTAGGGAGGTATTTTTCACAATGATATCCACATATTAGAAAAGAAAAACCGAAGCACTATAGTTAATGCTTCGGTTTTGCAGGGTCTTAGAAAGTATAACGTAAGCCTAATGCGTAGCTTCTGCCATAGCTCGACGAGCCTATGCCGTATTGTGCACTGCTGGCACCAGCAGTTAACAGCTCCGTTTTCATGGCATTAACCGTGAGGTATTCTTCAGGGTCAAGCAAGTTGTAGGCATCAGCGGATAACTGCAAGTTATCAGTAATGTCATACTTTAAACTGATACTTAGACTATCCCATGCTGGCGCTGTGGCTTGCTCAGTGGTAACACTGCCAAAGGTTTCGTAGGTCCAGTGGCTAACGTCACGAACGGTATAGTCCGAGCGATAGTTATAAGCCGCATTGATGCTAAAGTCTTCGATCTCATAGAACAGGTTAAGGTTAACTTGATGCTCAGATAGGCCGAAGAATGGGATTTCATCACCTTCGCTGTCATTTTTACCCGAGGTGCTGTTGTTATAGGTATAGTTACCAGCAACACCGAAACCTGCCAAGCTATGAGGTAAGAAGGCATCAAATGTTTGATACCAAGCCAGCTCGTAACCACGAATAAGGGCTTCGTTATCAGAGTTGTAAGATCTGGTGACTGAGAAGTCTTGCCCTGCGATCACTTCTGAGGTCACTTTATCTTCAAGCGTATTTTCAAACTTCTTGAAGAAGGTAGCAAAAGCTAGGTTGCCATCATCGCTGTAATACCACTCTAATGAAGTATCAAACTGCTTTGAGGTATAGGGCGCAAGTCCAGGATCACGCTCATACATAGTGCGCTTCTCTTTACCAGCAGATCCACCGTCTAGCTCAGGGCTGATATTTGTTTTAGGCGTTAACTGCGAAAGGAAAGGTCTAGATATCGCCTTTGCCGCAGCAAGTCTAAGTACCACGTCATCATGTAAGTTGATCTTGAAGTTCATGCTTGGCAGTACTTCAGAATAGTCACCGCTGTATTCAACTAACGTTTTGTCCTTCCAGGCATCATTGGCAAGGGTGCCATCACTGTTAAACGCTAGATTAGCGGGGTTATGCGAGTAACCGTAGGCAGTGACATCGGTTTTGATATAGCGTACCCCTAAATCTAGCATGTAAGGCAAGCCGAATAGTTCCTCTTCTAGCTTAGCTTCGAGATAAGCATGCACTGTTTCCTCTTTAACGCCATAGGTATTACCTCTTTTGGCGTTAGCTTGTGGCAGTAACTCTTGATAGGCGACAGGATCGAGTGTTTGGAAGTAGTTAAAGAGATTATCTACATTAATACTTGGCCAAGCTGACGGAAGGCTTGCGCCGCCGGCAAAGCTATTGCTTGAACCTGGAATGATGACATTGCTAGGCAGTTGCCACATAGTTTGGCCGCCAATATCGATAGTAGGCGCATCAAATGTCGGATTAACATCATCCATATGGTCCAAAGCAAAAATGCTTGGCGAGTTTGGATAGTAGTTTTGACGATCTTTTTGCTCAGAAGTATAGCCGCTACCAAAATATACTGCGGTTACAATTCCTTCCGATGGCTCCCAGGTACCATCAACGACAAAGCGTTGAATCTCATCTTCAATGCTGTCGCCATAACGACGACTGTGGTGGGCGCCATATTTCGCATTTTGATCAAGAGGCTGTGACAGTGAAATGTCAGGGATCGAAGAACCATTATTGAAATTAATGGCGGCGCCATCGACGCCCGCTCTGACAACAACCAGATTACCATTGCCGTCATCTTCATTTTTTGCCTTTGAAATTGAAGCATCAAAATTTAACGTTACTTCATCAAGCAGCCAGTTAGCGTTGAGGCCTACTTGGTAGGTATCACTTTTACGTGGCACCCCTGTTTCCAGTAACTCTACTGTGGCATCGTTCCAGGCTGCATCTGCTAAGAAGCCATCAGGCCCAGCATTAAAGTCGGTATAGGTAGCACTGGAGCTATAAACATTTGGCATCACTACCGTCATCGCTTTAGAGCGATTGTCGACATCGTAAGAGCTGTATAGGCCGTCTAAGTTAATATCCAAGTTGTCGCCAATGAGCCATTGAAAAGCGACCGTACCGCCAAAGCGTTCCCGTTCAGATTCGGTACTGGTTACGCGTGGCCAGTTAGGCATTCTGAAGGTGTCATTAATAGCGGCGCCTTCAGGTAAAGTGTCTTCTATATTATTAGGGTTGCTTCGATGGTGTAGTTCGTTGTATTGCCAATCATCCCAATTACTTGAAGAGTAAGCGTCGTAGCGACTGGTGCGTTTTGAGTGCACAAATGAGGCGAGAGCGCCAAAGGTACCGTCATTGAACACATCACTCATTATGAGCGAGGTTTTTGGGTTGGTTGACTCGGCGCGCTCATTGTATTCCCCCTCTACGGAGAGTACTAACGACTGGCCGACGTCGAGTGGCTTTCTTGAGTAGATGTTAACCACGCCACCCACCGCTCCTTCTTGTAACTTAGCTTGTTGAGTCTTGTGAACTTCGATTTTCCCTACAAGCTCAGAGGCAATCACATCGTAGTTAAAGTCTCTAGTTTGGCTGTCAGAGGCGAGCTTTCGGCCATTAAATGTGGTGACATTGTATTTACCGGATAACCCTCGAATGGTGACTTTTTGGCCTTCACCATCGACTCGGGTCACACTGACGCCGGGGATGCGTTGCAGAGATTCGGCAACGTTTTGATCTGGAAATTGGCCAATATCTTCAGCCACAATCGCATCAACAATGTTGTCTGACATTTTTTTGATGTTTTGCGCTTCTTTCAGGCTACTTACGATGCCCCTTACATGAATAACTTCAACTTCTTCATCTTGTTGTTGGTTTGTCTCAACTGAGAGTACTGGCTTTTCAGTTGGTTCTGTTTCTGCGGCAACCGCAAGATTTAGCGTGCCATTGAGAATTAAACATACCGCAGAGGCGATTGGCGTTAACAGAAACTTGTTGTTTTTAATTGTTCTTTTTATTCGACTGGTCATCTATCTTCCCTTAAGTTATGACTTAATGAGCCTTGGGTGAAATATTTAAAACTCAGCAAGGCTTGGTCAGATATTGAACGACTAGGTGGTTAGGGTCGTCCTAGAACAAGAGGGATTGCTCCTGAAAAAAGTTTTATGCAGGGCGAAGGAAGTTGACTGAGGAAAGGAAGCAGGGTCTCATCTTGTCATGGAACAAAGGGAATATTTAAAAGTAGTGTTTTTGGCTTGCTACTTCTGTGTGGAATAAACTCAGAAGGGAACACCATTGTGTCATTATTTACTTTGGATTAGCCTGCCTTGAATGAGTTCGCCAAAAACACTCTGAGTAGATCAATTTCTAATACTAATTTGTATTATCTTTCAATGCGAAGTAGATATCGGTAATCAACTCACTTTCAGAAACCTCAGGAAACAGGTTGATATAGTGAAAGAACAGTGGAAAATCGCGGAGATTTTCACCGCTGGTTGGTAGCCATTCACGATAAAACTGGTAGATTTTATCGTCCATTAGCTGATGAGATCCTAAGTGGCGGATCTTAGCGAAGCGACCTCCTGGAATGCTTTTTGTGATAACCCCATCAGTATTAGGTTGAACCTCTTTAACGATTGAGCCGCATATATCAAAGTGAAACTGTGCGGCAGGCACTGTATTAGGGTCATTGTAAGGGATGCCAAATGTCTCACTGGTTGCAACTGGAGATTCTTGTGTTGCTTTGCGCCAGGCGATAAATTTCTGGATCGAATTGTTTAGGGTGTTAGCTGCTCCTAAGTGTTCAAATACGGCAATCTTGGTCGCTGTTCTCGTGGTGATGTCTACATTCAATGGGTCATTCCTCGTGAGTTGTACTTTCTCATATTCGTTACTCCATTGCGGCCAATTGGGCGTGAGTCGAAATTGAGAAGGTGTCTGGTTAAAGGCTTTTTTAAATGCCCGAGAGAAGGACTCTGAGTTTTCAAATCCAGCATCTAATGCGATATCTGTGATCCGTTCATTAACGTTAAATACTAGTCGATATGACGCCCGTTTTAGGCGCATCAACAATATGTATCTGGAGACGTTTACGCCGGTGACTACCTGAAACTGGCGGTGAAAATGGTACTTCGAGAAATGAGCGACCTGACTCAGCAGTTCTACATTAAGATCGTCGTCTAAATGGAGGGCAATGTAGTCGCAAATAGCGACTATTTTTGCTGAATAATGTTGTTTTGCCAGTGACTTCATTTCTAACTCCTCTCAAGTGCGCTGCTATTATTGCAGTGACTATTAAGTGTTACCTGACCGAAATTGCTGTTATGGGTAGCCAGCTTAAAAGCCGCGGCGCTTCCAGAAAGCGCCTATCTTGTCGTCCTCTTCATTCATATGAACTTTAAAGGTTTTCTCTGCGATGATTTTACCTTTAAGCTCAAGAGTCATCCGCCATTTCCCCACTTTATCGTGCTCAGGAGCCCAAATGGTGTCACCTATGTAGAACTTCCAATCATTTGATTTGACGTAGACTTCGCCATCAAAAGGTGGGCGAATATCACCATTATCATCAGGAATATTGGGATGATAGATGCAGTAGCGCAGAACTTGATTCTTGGCTTTTTTAATTTGAGCGACGAAGCCAAACTCAATATCAATTTCGGCTGGCACGTGCACTGTTGCTTTTGTGAGTTTAGGCAGCTCATCGCTGTCTTCGTCCCATTTTGTGAATATACCGCTACGGATGATGGTGACATCGGGTTTTAGTTTAGACACGGTAGACAGGTCTTCTTATGAGGATTTATAGAGGAATTATAATACGAAAAAAGCCACAAAAATGCATGCTATCAAGGCCAATACATTGAACGTGAAGATTTCTATCCAGTATAAAATGCTGTTTGATTGGACATTTTTAGTGAGCAATGTAATCTGAGCTTGTTTTTTGTGAAAAGTGCAGTCTATTTCTGATGCCTAACTGTGTGATATTGGACCTTGGCTGTGCAGTTATTTAGGAAGTCGTAGGCTTTCGGGCATAAGGCTAATGATAAATTCAATTTGGATAAAATCGGCTATATGAATCTTGCTACATTATTTTATGTTTACGATCCTATGTGCAGTTGGTGCTGGGGCTATAAACCAACATGGTCCTTTTTAGAAGAGCAGCTTAAGCAACAATTTCCACAACTAGCAATTGAGTATCGTTTAGGTGGACTTGCCGCCGATACTGATGAGCTTATGCCTGAAGAGATGGAAGATTTCTTACAGCAGACATGGCGGAAGATATCACAGCAACTTGGAACTCAATTCAATTTTGACTTTTGGGTGAAGTGTCAGCCCCGACGGGCAACTTACCCGGCTTGCAGAGCTGTGCTGCTGGCTCGAGATGTGGGGCTTGAGCAGTCGTTTTATTACGCTCTGCAGCAGGCTTATTATCTTGAGGCAAGGAATCCATCAGATGATGCTACATTGGTAGAAATAGCAACAGAGCTGGGAATGGATAGTGAGGCTTTTGCTATCGCGCTTAATAGCGAATTAACTCAAGCTCGTTTGCTACAGGAAATTAGTCAAACTCGACGGTTACCTATCCAGGGGTTTCCCTCTTTAGTGATGGCGTTAAACGGTGAACTCATATTAATCGAATTAGATTATAAAAATGCGCAAACTAGCTTTAATCAAATTGAAAAATTAATGCAGGAAGTGGTGATAGATAGTTAGAGGATCTATTTAGAGGAGCCTAAACAATCGATTTTAATTGGTGGAGAGCACTGCAGTAAAAGGCGTTAGGCTGCTTTTTTATAGTTAAAGCTAGTAACACTGAGAGTCTATCTATGTTACTCCACACAGTGCAGCTTATGGTCGCCGTCTATGCTGATAGTTAGCACCTTCATGTATTGACCATGGGTCACGTAACCACAACTACCTTTGATCTGTTTTCCCGACGATAACCTAACTTGGTAATGATACTCACCGTCGGCCTGCTCTGTGCTGTGATGTATGCGCATACTTTGCGATGGCTCAATATTATCGAATACTAGATTGTTGTTAGGAAGAGTGACTTCTACACGGGTGAGGAGTTGCCCTGATTGGTTGTTGATTTCAACGGAAGGCATAATGAAAAAATAAGCGTGGTAAGCAATAAATAAGCATAGCGCTGTACAGGTAAAGAATATAAGGCCGCTTCGCATAAAACCCCTTAAAGAATTTTGGTTAACATCAGCCAGTTTCGTTAAGTATAGAAAGCGATTCATTTTTTAGCTCTATACTTTTGATCTCGAGATTTGCCTTAACTGCGGTTAATGGTGATGTCCGATACATAACCATGCTCGGTTGCACTGAGCGCTTGCTTTAGCATAGTTGCAGCTTCCTCTGCGCTCATAAAACTATCGGTATTGAGGCTCTTGCCACTTGTGTTCCAAAAAGGGGTCGCCATACCGCCAGGGTATACAGCAATGAGTTTCATCGGCTGGCCTTTTAATTCTAACCTTACCGATTCCACAAGGCCGCGGACAGCCCATTTAGAAGCGCAGTAAGTTGACTCTTCAGCTTTGGCTAATTGAGCTGCGGTCGACATCACCATCACCACAGTGACTGGCTTACTTTTGTAACGCTTAACCGCTTCGCGTAGTAGCATAATTGCCGAGGTCACATTGTTATTCAATAGGTCTTTAATCGCTGATGGCGATTGTTGCTCTATCGGACCGAAGTAGCCACTACCTGCACAATGAATAATGGTCGAGGGTGTGTGAACTAGTGAGTCAAACAGGGAAACCACTGATTGCTCATCAGTTAAATCGCAGGCGTGAGTATTTATTTCGCCGTCAACTGATGTTGCGACTGCCTTTAGGCGCTGCGGATTACGACCGCTGATGCAAACAGGCATCTCTTGGCTGTAGATTTTTGCTAATGCGGCACCTAAACCAGAACTTGCACCAGTGATTAGAATCATTATGGTTTAACCTCTTAAAACAAGTTTACTCGATGACTAAGATTGCTTGCTCGAAATCAACCTGCTCGCCATCTTCAATTAATAACTTGCTGATCGTGCCACTTTTGTCTGCCGCGATGCTATTGATCATGGTCATGGCTTCAATGACGCACACTATGTCACCCTGTTTCACCTGTTGGCCTACATAGCATAAAGGCTTGCCGCTGTTTCTATCATTTAGATGAACAGTACCCACCATCGGCGATAGCAATGTATGAATATCAGTGTCATCGATATTGCTACTGAGATGACCAAGGTTAGGCGTTGCAATAGCGGCGGCAACGCTGCTTGCGGGGGCTAAGTAGGTTTGAGCTCCAGCTTGCATTGGCACTGGGCTATGGCGACAAATACGCACCGATTCTTCACCCTCTTTGATCTCTAACTCTGCAATATCAGACTCTTGCACTAACTCAATTAGCTTCTTTATTTTACGAATATCCATATTTATAGCCTGACCTTATTTCTGTTGTGAGGCTTTCAATTGAGCTATTACTGATTGCAACGCAAATTGATACCCTTGAGCACCTAAGCCGCAAATAATGCCCACTGCTTTGTCTGAAAAGTAGGAGTGATGTCGAAATGGCTCACGGCTATGCACATTGGATAGGTGTACTTCAATAAAAGGAATCGCCACGCCTAAGAGCGCATCGCGCAGTGCGACACTGGTATGAGTGAATGCTGCAGGATTGATAATCACAAAGTCTGCATCGGTGTTGTGAATTGCTTCAATTAAAAGGTGCTCAGCGTTTGACTGGATATGCTCAAGCTGGAGATTGGCATCTGCGGCTTGTTGCTGTAAGTCACTCACTATTTGCTCAAGGGTGTGATGACCATAATGGCCAGGCTCTCTGCGGCCGAGCAAATTCAAATTAGGACCATTTACGAGTAATACTTTGGCTTGGCTGCTCATGAAAAATTCCCTTGGATAAATCGATTAGAGTGCGCGAGATATTGATTTCAACAAAAAAACACGCGCTTGTCGAACTCAGATTTTTATCAACCTACTAATAGCCGCTTTTGTTCTGCCTGAGGGCTTTAGTTGCGCCTTTGTGTTTTTTTGCATCCATTCTTCGTCGCTGGCTACCTTTAGTAGGCTTGGTGGCAATACGCTTCTTTTGTACCGCGGCTACGCTGGCTACTAATGCGATAAACTGCTCAAGTGCTGTTTGACGGTTAAAATCTTGGCTGCGACTTTGCTGGCATTTGATGATGATTTTGCCACTTTTAGTGATTCTATGATCGGCTTTTGCAAGCAGTCGTGCTTGGTAAAACTCAGGCAAAGAGGAGTTTTTAATATCAAAGATAAGCTGAGCCGCTGTCGACACTTTATTAAGGTGTTGACCTCCTGCACCGCTGGAGCGGATAAACTGCCATTCAAGTTCACTATCTTGAATAGAAACTGCGTTGGATATTTTTATTAATGCCAATGAATAATGTCCACTGTAAAAGGTTCATTTCAAGCCCGAGCTGATGATGCTAAGCTTGATGAAGGTCAATGTTAACAGACTTTAAGCTAAAATAAGGGCTTAAGCCGCTTTTCCTTCAATTTTGATTTGCTATTATCGAGCAATTATCGATTCGACATTATAAGTCTAGTCGCTAGGGCCTAGGAGCTTGGATATATATGCTGTGTAAAATTCCAGATATCACTAAAGGCGTCATTAGTTTGTTTGCCAGCGGTCGTTTGTCGACTGAAGATTACGGCCAAATCCTACAGCCGATGATCGAGAAGTATCAAGGTAATACGGGTAAAGTGTGTTTATACGTTGAGGCTGATGTTTTGCTAGAGGGATGGGAGCATCAGTCATTAGCGGGCAGTGGCGAGGTACAATTACCCAACTTTGACGCATTGGTTTTGGTTGGAGGCCCTGATTGGTTTGGCAACGCGGTGAGATTACTTGGACCGTTTATGCAGGGCGAGGTCGCTTGGTTTCCATTAGAACAAAAGCAAGAGGCGATGAATTGGATTGCGGTACGTACCTAGGGCATCATTATTGGGTATAATAACGGAAATTGAGTCTGGAATACTCTCGACGATAAAAGGATAAATGGATGTCTGTATCAAAATTTTCAGTAGCAGGTTTTGCACTCGTTTTAGCTTTGGCTGTGACAGGTTGCGCACCAGAAGTTGGCAGTGAAGCTTGGTGTAAACAGATGAGTGAAAAGCCATCCGGTGATTGGACCGCTAATGAAGCTGCTGATTACGCTAAACATTGTGTATTTAAATAGTGTTAGTTAAGTCGTCACTTAATAGCATTAGAACGTCATTATTAAAATATAAAAGTTGTTTGCAGTGAACTTTAGGATATTATGCTAGTCCTATGTACAAGTTCTAGTATGTTTTAGTCTCGATTATAAAGGTGAAATTTGCGTTTATTTGCCCCTCAAAACCTCCTAAAGATGGCAACAGTGCTTATCGCTATTGTGCTCCTGCAGTTTGCAGGCGGCAATCTCGGCGCGCACCAGCTACATTTAGGTGATCATGAGGTGGAGAGTGAATCTCACCCACATATCCAGTTTACGGCTGATGTCACCACTTTTGCTCAATGTGTAGATGACTGTACCTGTCCTCTTGAGTTACAACAGAGCGACCAGGCTGACGCCGAAAAACATCAACATACTGTCGTTAAGACTGAATCTCAGAGCTTTGATCTGTGTCTTGACTGCCCTTGCCATGGTGGTCATGTGACCGCTATGTCAATTGAATCAATAACACCATCTGCGCCAGCAGGTGACATGCTCGTTAGCGGAGAGAAACAATATTTCCCTCCTGTTCAGCGACAAGATTACCGCCCTCCAATAGTTTGATCCTTTCCAGCATTAGCGTCTCTACCGCTTGAGTTAAGTCTGCACCTTTGGTTGTCAGTTAGCTCGACGGTTTATGCGAACCGTGCTGAATCTTTACATTCTAATGAGTATGAATAAAGCCTCAAGTAGTGTTCTTAACGGGTGTGAAACGCCATGTTTGAATGTTAGTAGCTTATCCATGCTGTTCTATAAAGATTGATACAGACCTGCCAAAGACTATTGAGTTTTCAGCAGTTTGTATGAAATTCGGTATATACACTTTTTGATTAAGACATATTTGAGTCGGCCTAATATGGCGCTCAATAGGTACTTAATGAAGAGTGTTGCCGGATAGATAGGATCCGCGATGAAAAAAACCATGATCGCCACTCTGTTACTAGGGTATTTGGCCGGTAGTGCCATCACCTCTCAGGCAATAGCAGCAGAAGCAGACTTAATGGCAGCAGTGCCTACCTCGCAGTTAAGCGTATCGAATAGTAGCCTAGCTCAGTTTAACGATTGGCTACCTCAAGTGATGTCGCGTTTTAACGCACTACCAGAGATTCAAGCGCAGAGTGCGCGTCGCCAGCAAGCGCAACTAAGCATACAGGCTGCAGACAGAGCCGTTTATAACCCTGAACTGGGTATGAACTATCAAAATGCAACCGACGACACCTACACTCTCGATATTAGCCAAACTATTGATTGGGGCGATAAACGGGGAGTCGCCACACGTAAAGCGCTGCTTGAGAGTGAAATATTATTATCTGATATTACCCTTGAGCGTAGCCAAATGTTGGCTGAGCGGCTGCAAGCATTAGCCAATCAGGGACAAGCCAAAAAAGCGCTGCAGTTTCAGCAACAGCAATTTAAGCGTGCTAAAGCTCAGTTGAGTATTGCTCGTCAAAGGGTGGAGGTGGGTGACATATCTGCTGTCGAGTTGCAGTTAATGGAGCTTGAAGTCGCCAGTAATGCAGCAGATTATGCGCTTGCAGAACAAGCTTCAATTGCTGCCGACGGTGCAGTACTTGGTTTGTTTGGCGAAGTTGAATTGCCTTTTGCCGATTTCCTTAATGCTCTTAGCATTCAGTCAAGCAAGATTGAGGTTTCTCCTGAACTGCCAGCACTGAAAAGTGCCTATCAGCAAGTACTTGTTGCCAGAGTGGCGGTTAAGCAAGCGAAGGCTGAGACAGCGGCCGATCCAACCATTAGCTTGAGCGCCGAACGAGAAGGCAACGAGAACAAGGTGGGAGTAGGGGTTTCTATTCCGCTGCAATTTAGAAATAACTACAGTGAAGTGATCGCAGTGGCAAACGAAGGGATCACTATCGCTGAACAAACTTACCTTGCCAAGGAGCGCGTATTACTGCAACAGCAAAAGCAGTTTTCATTGAGCCTACCTAGGCTCACTAAGCGTTATCAAGATTGGAGTGAGTTAGTGCTTACTTCTGGCTCTGAAGCGGCAAAGAACTTGGCACAGTTGTGGCAGACCGGTGACATAAACACCAGTGATTACCTGCAAAGTCAAAGACAGATGAGTAACAGCTACCTAGCGGGACTCGATTTGGAATCAGCCCTATATGAAAACTGGCTGACATGGATGGGAACCAGTGGACAACTTGAGTTCTATCTAAATCGCCAGCTTTCACAGACAGCGCGCTCAACAATTAAGTAAGGGCTTTGATTATGAAAAATATTAAAACAGATAGCATGAATACGGCAGAATATATGAATACGTCAACGGTTAAGCAAACTCAAAAAGCAGTTTTTGGTCTCAATGCGATTACGCGCGCAATGAGCTTTGGTCTATTCATGGCAATAAGTAGCGCGTTTATCATGCCTTTGGTGGCAAATGCTGGCGATGGTCATGATCATGCTGAAGAGGCGCCCGCTAAAGCGGTTGTTACCGAGGATGATGGTCACGGCCATGGCGCTGCTGGTGAGGCGGAAGAAGAGCATGGGCTGGACGCACTAAAGCTAACGCCTGAACAGCGTGAGTTGGCAGCTATCAAGGTGATCAGCTTAACGGAGCAAAGCTTCAGTTTAGAAGCGGTTGCAACAGCAACCTTGGTGGTTGACCGTGACCGTACTATCACTATCGCGCCACAGGTCGATGTACGCGTACAAAAACGCAATGTTGTGCCTGGTCAGGAAGTGCAGCAAGGCGATGTTTTGCTGACTTTAGGTGGTGTTGCTGTCGCTCAAGCACAAGCAGATTATATCAATGCTGAAGCTGAATGGAGCCGAGTTAAGCGCATGAGTAAGAGTGCAGTGAGTGCAAGCCGTCGACTGCAAGCTCAGGTAGACGCAGAGCTTAAGCGAGCCACGCTTGAGGCAATGAAGATGACGCCAAAGCAGATTAAAGCATTGGCTTCGAACCCTGAAACGATCGGCAGTTATCAATTACTCGCGCCGATTACCGGCCGTGTCCAGCAAGACTTAGCCATGTTAGGGCAAGTTATTCCTGCAGGCACAGCACTGATGCAGCTTACTGATGAGTCACATCTTTGGGTGCAAGCAGAGCTGACTCCAGCTCAAGCTGAAAAAGTCAGTATTGGTAGCAAAGCAATCGTCAAAGTCGGCGATAAGAGCCTAGAAGCTAAAATTATTGGCCGTTCACATGAACTCGATAGCGTCACCCGTACTGAGCAGATCTTAGTGAGCTTTGAAAATTCAGGTCATGTTTTACATGCTGGGCAGTTTGCTGAACTTTATCTTCCTGACGCGCAGCAAGGTGGAGTCATTTTGCCAGATTCAGCGCTGACACGCGGTGGCGATGGAGACTGGCAGGTGTTTATTGAAGATGAAGATGGTTTTGAGGCTCAAGAGGTTGAAGTGGTTGAACGTCAACGCGGTATGAACTTAGTTCGCGGTTTAGCATCAGGTTCTAACGTTGTTGTTTCAGGTGCATTTTTCTTGTCTTCAGAGCAAGCGAAGTCTGGCTTCGATATTCACAACCACTAAGAGGCGCTCACTATGTTACAGAAATTAATAGACGCTGCGATCCGCAATCGTCTGATGGTGGTGCTCGCGCTTTTAGCTGCGGTGATTGCCAGTGCAGCTATGCTGCCAAAACTTAATCTAGATGCTTTCCCTGATGTAACTAACGTTCAGGTGACAGTGAATACGGCAGCGGAAGGGCTTGCGGCTGAAGAAGTCGAAAAGCTAATTAGTTATCCTGTTGAGTCGGCCATGTACGCGCTGCCTTCAGTAACAGAAGTTCGCTCACTGTCGCGCACGGGCTTGTCAATTGTCACGGTGGTATTTGCTGAGGGAACTGATATCTATTTTGCTCGCCAGCAAGTATTTGAGCAATTGCAGGCAGCGAGAGAGATGATCCCTGATGGGGTTGGGGTGCCTGAAATTGGCCCAAATACCTCTGGCTTAGGACAGATCTACCAGTACATTCTACGGGCTGAGCCAGGTTCAGGCGTTGATGCGTCAGAGCTACGAAGCCTGAATGACTACCTCGTTAAGCTTATTATGATGCCAGTAGGTGGCGTGACTGAGGTGCTGTCGTTTGGTGGTGAGGTGCGTCAATATCAAGTGCAGATCGACCCGAATAAAATGCGCAGCTATGGCCTGTCCATGGAGCAAGTGACGAGTGCATTAGAGAGCAACAACCGCAACGCGGGTGGTTGGTTTATGGACCAAGGTCAAGAGCAGCTCGTTGTGCGTGGTTATGGTTTGTTGCCAGCGGGTGATGCTGGTTTAAAAGCGATTACCCAGATCCCTGTTGCTGAAGTGGCAGGTACACCGGTACGCGTGAGCGATATTGCTAATGTTGAATACGGCAGTGAGATCCGCGTTGGTGCTGTCACCATGACGCGCCGTGATGAGGCTGGTAATCAACAGGCACTCGGTGAGGTTGTTGCTGGCGTAGTACTTAAGCGTATGGGCGCAAATACTAAAGCAACCATTGATGATATCAGTGAGCGTACCGCTTTAATCGAACAGGCCCTGCCTGAAGGTGTGTCGTTCGAAGTTTTTTATGATCAAGCAGACTTAGTCGATAAAGCGGTGGAGACAGTGCGTGACGCATTGCTAATGGCATTTGTGTTTATCGTGGTGATCTTGGCGCTGTTTTTAGTCAACATTCGCGCCACTATGTTGGTGCTGCTGTCGATCCCAGTATCGATTGGTTTGGCGCTGATGGTGATGTCTTACTTTGGTATGTCTGCGAACTTGATGTCGCTTGGAGGCTTGGCGGTAGCGATTGGTATGTTGGTAGATGGTTCGGTGGTGATGGTTGAAAACATCTTCAAACACCTAACACAGCCAGATAGACGTCATTTATCCGAGGCGCAAGCACGTGCTTCAGGTGAAGTTGACCCACATCATGCAGATGAAGATGGTATTGATGCGGGTGAGCGTAGCGGTATTGCGATGCGTGTGATGCTGGCTGCAAAAGAGGTGTGTAGCCCAATCTTTTTTGCGACAGCTATTATCATCGTAGTCTTTGCCCCACTATTCGCTTTAGAAGGTGTTGAAGGCAAGCTGTTCCAACCCATGGCCATTAGTATCATTTTGGCGATGATCTCTGCGTTGTTAGTGGCACTTATTGCTGTACCAGCGTTAGCCGTTTATCTGTTTAAACGTGGTGTTACGCTAAAAGAAAGTGCAGTGCTTAAGCCAATTGAAGCGGGGTACCGTAAGTTATTGAGCGCTACAATGGCGAAACCGAAAGTAGTGGTGATTACTGCCGTTGTGATGTTTGCTATGAGCATGATGTTGCTACCAAGACTGGGTACAGAGTTTGTCCCAGAACTAGAGGAGGGGACGATTAACCTGCGGGTGACATTAGCACCGACTGCGAGCTTAGGCACCTCTTTAGAAGTTGCTCCTAAACTTGAAGCTATGTTGCTTGAGTTTCCTGAAGTTGACTATGCGCTGAGCCGTATCGGTGCCCCTGAACTGGGCGGCGATCCAGAGCCTGTGAGTAACATTGAAATCTATATTGGACTCAAGCCGATTGAACAATGGGAACATGCAGAAACACGTCTAGAGTTGCAGCGTAAGATGGAGGAGAGACTCAGTATCTACCCTGGTCTGTTATTTACCTTCTCACAACCTATTGCGACTCGTGTTGATGAATTGCTGTCAGGGGTAAAAGCTCAGCTAGCGATTAAGATCTTTGGTCCCGACTTAGATGTGTTGTCTGAGCGCGGTCAGGTGTTAACCGATTTGGTGGCTAATATTCCTGGTGCAGTGGATGTGTCCTTGGAGCAGGTGAGTGGTGAAGCACAACTGGTGGTACGTCCAAAGCGTGATCTGTTAGCGCGTTACGGGATCAGCGTTGATACCGTAATGGGCTTAGTGAGTCAGGGGATCGGCGGTGTGAGCGCGGGGCAGGTGATTGATGGTAACGCTCGCTACGATATTAATGTGCGATTGGCTGAAGAGTACCGTAGTGCACCTGACGCATTGCGTGACTTACTATTAAGCGGCGCTAATGGTGCCACGGTACGTTTAGGTGAAGTGGCCGATGTTGTTATCGAGATGGCACCTCCCAATATTCGCCGTGATGATGTACAGCGTCGTGTGGTCGTGCAAGCAAACGTAGCAGGCCGTGATATGGGCTCGGTGGTAAACGACATTTATGCCGTGGTACCACAAGCTGAATTGCCACCAGGTTACACTGTTGTGGTTGGCGGCCAATATGAAAACCAACAACGTGCTCAGCAGAAGCTAATGTTAGTGGTGCCTATCTCTATAGCATTGATTGCACTGCTATTGTATTTCTCGTTTGGCTCAATTAAGCAGGTCGGGCTAATTATGGCTAATGTACCATTAGCATTGATTGGCGGCGTAGTGGCTTTGTATGTCAGTGGCACTTATCTTTCTGTGCCAAGTTCGATTGGCTTTATCACCCTATTTGGTGTGGCCGTCCTTAACGGTGTGGTACTGGTGGATTCGATAAATCAGCGTCGAGCGAGCGTCAAGTCAGAGTCGAATGAGTCTCTTTTTGAAGCGGTTTATGAAGGCACTGTTGGTCGCTTGCGTCCAGTTCTGATGACAGCACTGACCTCTGCACTGGGCTTGATCCCTATCTTAATTTCATCCGGGGTCGGTAGCGAAATTCAGCAGCCGCTAGCAATTGTGATTATTGGTGGTCTGTTCAGCTCGACAGCGTTGACATTATTAGTGCTGCCAACATTGTATCGCTGGTTGTACCAAGATCGCGCTAACAAAGGTCTGAGCAAGGATTTTGAAGCTCTGGATTAATGGGGTTAGTGTAAGCGCCCGACATCAACTGTGGTAAGGGCGCTGAAGGTTTTCTTTGGCAGGGCCGCTAAAGGGGGTTGAAGTCGGTGTTCAGCATTAGTCTGCCTGATCCACCTATTTAGCCTTATATTGTTACGGTTGGCTGGTCACTTTGGCATGTGTTGTTTGGTTAAGACGCGGCAAGTTGAGCGATTTTTAGTCGCGCTTTAATTTGTCTCGAGGTTGCCTGATCTGCTTAATCAAGGCTCATGTTACGGCCAGTTAATTTAGTACGCGGAGCTGGATTGCTCCGCTTTTTATTTTAGTGTGCAATGATGAGGTTATTTAAGCTCCCACACCTCCCAGCTCTCCAATTGATATTTGTCTGCCAAGGCGAGTGCTTTTTCAAAGTGCTGCTGAGCTCTTTTTTCATCGCCTTCTGCCTTGTAGTAAAGGCTGAGCTGTTTGTGCCAATTTGGACTTTGCTCCCCCTCTAGCTTTACGTTCTCTAGTATGGTTTTAGCATGTTGGTTATCTCCCTTAATGAGTAACCCTTTGGCGACCTCAATGCTGACAATCGTTAATGACTCTGGAAAATGCTGTTTAATCGCAGCGAGTATTTCGTCTACTTTAGTAACCTGCTTCGACCAAAATAGGTATTTGGCAAACTGATAAGCGTGTAACCATTCAAACTGAAAGCCACCCCATTGTTGTTGCAACCCTTGGAAGTGTTTGATAACAGCATTATAGTCGCCAATTTCCACCATATCCGTGCCGTCAGTAGCATAGTTTGGTGCTAGAAATTGTAGAGCGTCATTCAGTGCCGGCAGGGCGGTTGTGAAATGGTTCTCGGTCGGGTAATGCTTAAATTGCCATTGCAGTGACTCCTTAGCAGAGGATTCAAACACGGTGGCGAGTTTATCCACTCCCATATCCTCTTCACGAGCAACGGAAAGAAACACAGGCGCGGTTAATTTATTTTGCTGTAATTTGAGAGCTATTTTACTGCTAACACTATAGTCGTCGAACCAAGCACTTGGGCTCATGGCTAGATAAGCATTAAATGGACTGTGTTCCTGCATCATACTGTAAAGAGTGAACAATCCACCGAGTGAGTAGCCGGCTAAGGCCTTTTGATTATTGCTCTTAAACTCGGTATCAATTAAGGGAACCAGTTCGTTGACTAGGTATTGCTGAAATAGTTCGGCACCGCCAAAAGCCTTATCACCTTCGACCTTCCAGGTTGTAGTAAATAGATAGTCATCATCACCTTGATTGGCAATTCCCACGACAATCATTGGGGGGATTTTTCCCATGCGGGCAAGATGTTTAGTTACTGAGGATACATGTTGAAACTGAAAGTCTGCATCGATGACATACAAGGTCGGATAACGTCTGTCGCTAGCATAATAGCGCTCGGGGAGAGATATCATAAAACGCCTAGCTTGTTTCAGTACGCTAGATTGATGTTGATATTCAGTATCACGAGAGACTGTGTTTTCTAGTCGCTGAATGTCGAAGGTTTTAGCGGCAACATCACTATAAACGATAAGCGTAAGCAGGAGTGCCAGAAGAGTATTTAATCGGTATGACAGTGTTTTCATTATATTCAATCTAGTAGGTTTGATGAGGTGTTATCAGCTTAGTGCTTTTGAGCAGCAAAAAAACATCCTGCCGGTGAAGTGTCATGTAATCCTTGGTGAAGTGTTAGTGAAGGCTATATATAACAGGCGTTTTCCCATTTTTTAAGCACTAACCGGTTTTAGCTGATTAATGAAATATTTAGTCGATTACTCGCATTATCAAACGTTTTTACTACACTAAAAAAGTTGTAGCGATGGAGTGCTACTCATAGGTACAGGGAGGTTAAGCATGATATTCAAATATCGCTGGGCGATTGCAGCTGTCATCGTGATCTGTTTCAGCGGATATCTTTATCTAAGCTTTAAAGAACAGACAAGTTTTGTTAACAAGGTTGAAAGTAACAAAAAGCAATCTTCTTTAGAGCAAACTGACACTCCTCCTCATTATGCCTCAATTGTCGCTGTTCCCACATTTGTATTCGAACAAGAGCAAAAGCCTCATATCGCTTTAGGTCTAAGACTTTTCTTGGATCCTCAATTGTCCTCAAATGGCGAAGTAAGCTGCGAGTCTTGCCACCATATTTACGATAATGGAGCGGAAGATATTAGGGTTTCCAAAGGAGTGAAAGGCGAGGGCAATCGGAACTCACCGACAGTCTTTAATATTGGTTTGAACACTCGTTTTTTTTGGGACGGACGTGCAAATAGCTTATATGAACAGATAGATGGCCCGATTCACAATCCATTAGAGATGAACAGCAATTGGGGGGATATTGCAGCGCGGCTATCCAGTCAGGCGAGTTACCAAAGTGCATTTGCTAAACATTATGATGAGGTGATCACCGAAGACACCATAAAAGATGCATTAATCACCTTTATGATGCAGCTCAATACACCAGGTGCGCCGTTTGATAAATACCTAAAGGGTGAAGCCAATGCTATGCCCCAAGCCGCTATCTTAGGGTGGGAAAAGTTTCAGGATTTGGGCTGCATTTATTGTCATCAAGGGCGCAATATTGGTGGTAACTTATTTCAAAAGTTTGGCAGTGTGGAGCCGGTAGAAACCCTTAATAGCGATCTCGGGCGTTACCAGCAAACCAATGATATTAACGATAAATATGTTTATCGCGTACCGAGTTTAAGGAACGTAGCACTTACTCCTCCCTACTTTCATGATGGACGGGCTCAAAGCTTAGAAGAGGCTGTCTTAGTGATGGCAAAAGTCCAACTAGGCAAGGACTTGGAAGCGACAACGGTAGTGGAGCTCATTGCATTCCTTGATTCACTTACGGCCCCTAACCCTCCTATTCTTAAGGAGCTGAGAAAATGATCAATTTAAGCTATAAGGCTCGCTCCAGTTGGTTGGTACTGCTGGCTACAGTGGCTTTATCCGCCATTGTGATTTTTATCGCTAAAGTTTATATCGTACAGCAGTATCAGCATGCCTATACCGAGTTAAGCCACAATGTTTTGTCTGTTAGGGATGATATTTTTAAAATAGAAGTGACTAATGGTAAAGATTATGACTCCATCTCTGATGCACTCGTTGGCACCGAGAGGCATGTCCAGCAGTTACAAAAGAGCTTACAACCCAATAATTTGTCAGTGATTGCGAGGGCGCTACTCAGTGATCCTCAAATCGTGCTGAATGCTAATCGCTTATCGGCTTCCGTTGCCTCATTGGTGGCTGACCTTGAAACCATTTTAAGATTGAAGATTTCACAAGAATATTCAAAGCATACTATCAATTTACTGCAACAAGAGTTGTGGCAGGAAATGCCAAATAGCGATGACCGCTTACATATGATTGGCCAAACCATGGAGCTCGCCATGTCTACTCAGGTGAGCCCTGAGCTGGCGTCATCCAATAGTTTTAAGAGCTTACGTATACACTCACAAATATTAGCGCGGATTAAACAGGATATTTCTTCTAAAACTCAGCAGGTATTGAATGCCAAGGTAAGAGAAGACATTAATGAGCAAGAGTTTTTTTGGTTATCAGTCGTAGAAGGTACTAAACAGAGTCTATTGGTCAGTTGTATGTTGCTGGTAGTTATATTCTCTCTATATTACCGAGTGCAGGTGCAAGAGCAGAGCCGAAAAGAGCGGAGGATACTGGAAAGCTTAGTGGCTTCAGAGCAAGAGAAGGAGATGCTGGCTTTGGTTGCCGAACATGCGCAGGATGGTTTTATCATCACTGATAAACAGGGTTTTGTGACTTGGCTTAATAAAGGTTTTACGACTATCTCAGGCTATACGCTCGCCGATCTTGAGGGTAAGAAGCCGGGAAGTATCTTACAAGGACAGGAGACAGAAAAGGGGGATGTAGATAAAATTAGCCGAGCCATAAAAGCCGGAAAATCGATAGCTTCTGAAGTTGTAAACTACCACAAGGATGGAACACCCTATTGGGTTGATATGACCATTAGCGCCGTTACGGATAGTGATGGCGATATTAGTAACTTTATCGCGGTTGAAAGGGATACCACTGCGCGCAAGCAGATGCAGGATGATTTAGCTAAAGCGGTGATTAAGGCTGACATTTCCAATAAAGCAAAATCAACCTTCTTAGCAACAATGAGTCATGAATTAAGAACGCCTCTTAACGGCATCCTAGGCATGGCACAAATTATTGAGCCAAATTTGGATAACCCTGAGCATCGAAAGCAGATCCAAATATTGCTGGAATCGGGTAACCATTTGACTTCGTTACTCAATGATATTCTCGATTTTTCTAAAGTAGAGCAGGGTAAACTAGAACTTGAGAGTGAGCTCTTTCGTTTTAATAGCGTGCTTGAGCCTATTAGCAAAACCTATGAGCCAATCTGTGACGAAAAAAATATCCAGCTGATTGTGCAAAATGAAATTGATGAAAAGCAGTGCTTTAAGGGAGATAAGTCACGTATAAGGCAGGTCATTTATAACTTATTAAGCAATGCCGTTAAGTTTACTGAGCAGGGAAGTGTCTCTCTTCTATTTAAGCAAGGGGTTAATGCCGAAGGTCAGCAAGGGATAGAAGCCACAATCATTGATACTGGCATAGGGATTAGGCCGGAGCGGTTGGCATCGATCTTTGACCCATTCGTGCAAGCGGAGTCTTCAACCACTCGTCAATACGGTGGTACCGGATTAGGGTTATCCATCGTTAAGCAATTGGTGGAGCTAATGGGCGGTACAATTTCAATCACAAGTCAGGTGGATAAAGGCACTCGCTTCGCCATTTTCTTGGTTATCGAGCAGGCTAGAGTTCAGGCTGAAAATACTGTGAGCAAAGGTATAGCACCAAGCAATTTACCTGACAGCATTAATATATTAATTGCTGAGGATAATAAGATAAATGCCTTAGTGGCTAAGACATTCTGCCAGCGTTTGGGTCATGTCGCCGATGTGGCTATCAACGGATTGGAAGCGATTAAAATGGTGCAAACCAACCAGTATGACTTAGTGGTGATGGATAATCATATGCCTGAGATGGATGGCATTGAGGCAACTAAAGTGATAAGAAGTCGACTGAAGTTGGATATTCCTATTTTTGCTTGTACAGCCGATGTTTTTCAGCAAGCGCATGACAACATGATAAATGCAGGTGCTAATCATGTATTAACTAAGCCGCTACAGGAGCAAAGTTTTAGAGATGCACTTAGCCAGCACGCACATTTGATCTGTAAAACTCACCTTGCCCATGAAGTGAGTCAAACAGATAATCGTGATAATAAGGTTGTGGCGCTGGCGCGTCATAAAGAGGAGGAGCTTAACATTACAGAAGCCGATATCGACTTCAAGCAGCTACTCGAAATTCACGATGGTAATTATGCGGAAATAGAAAAAATGATTAACTCATTTAAGGTTTTTGCTGAACATTCCATTACTCAACTTATACAAGCCGTTGATAAGGATGATGTGAAGGATATCCATATTCTAGCGCACTCCATTCAGGATATGGCGGCCAACTACTATGCCAGCCGATTGCATAATCTAGCTAAGGAAGTTGAAGCGGTAACAGCAACTGGTGTCATCCCACCATTAGAATCGTTGCAGCACCTAATCAATCTTTTAGAAGTTAATATACATCAAAATCAGCGATTTATAAGCAGGTTGCATCAACAGAATAAAAGCAACCAGGTGAGCTAATATCCATCGGCGTAAATGGCCGCTTAACATATCGAAAATAGCTTAAACTGATATCAAAGGTATAAAAAGTCAGCGTTGTTAAAGGTGCGAGGTGAGGTTTAAGCGCGTGAATAGATACAGTCTCTATTATGGCTTACAGTGGTTAAGTGCGGCTCTTTTGCTGTTTAGCTCGATAACATTTGCGAACCCGTGGGAGCAAGTTAACAGCCCATTTGATGGAGTGGCCGCTGCTGTTGGGAGTTATGCTAATGGCTGCCTAGCGGGAGGTAAAGCGCTGCCTTCATCGGGGCCAGGGTTTGAAGTTATTCGTCCTGAACGACGACGCTATTTTGGTCATCCAACGCTTATTTCGTTTATTGAAGATTACAGCAGTCATTTCCGGCAATACTCTAAATCTAATCTACTCATTGCTGATATGTCGATGCCGCGAGGAGGGAACTTTACCCATGGTCACTCTAGTCACCAGATAGGGTTAGATGTCGATATCTGGTTCAAGCTTGCTGAACAAGCATTAACGGTAATGCAACTGGCTCAACCAGAACCGTTTGATATTGTTCATACCAAGCAGTTCAGGCTTGATAGCAAGCTGTGGCAAGCACAACATACCCGCATGGTGCAATTAGCAGCTGAAGATAGCCGTGTGGCGCGTATCTTTATTAGCCCTGTCATTAAGCAGCATCTATGCGATATGGATCTTGCTAATGATGCTTGGCTAAACAAAGTGCGTCCATGGTGGGGGCATACATATCATATGCATGTTCGACTGCACTGCCCAGAAGATGATGTCGATTGTATTGAACAAGCACCTATCCCAAAGGGGAATGGTTGTAATGAACTTAGCTGGTGGAAACAGCAATACACCCAGCCCAAACTGAAGCCAAAAACTAAAGCAGCAGATAAGGCAATTAAAAAGAAGAGTAAAGCGAAACCTAAGCAGTGTGCACAGCTACTGAGCTCTTAATACTCATATTGAATATAAGCCCTGCAATAATTAGAAGCAGGGCTTATCTACAGTCACTTTTCTGAAAAGCCTATGAACTTAACGCGTAACCGCCTTTTAGATGAGAAACCTGCTCAAATCCAAGCCGGTGCATGGCTTGCGCTGCAATCATTGAGCGACTGCCACTACGGCAAACTAATACCCATTGCCTATTTTTTTGGTTTTGATGCTCTTGGATAAACTGCACTAAACGCGTTAATGGCACATTCAAACTCGACTGAGTTGAGTGATTAAGCGCATATTCGTGAGGTTCACGAATATCGATAATGCAGACATTCTCATCTTGCTTCATTGCTGCAGCTAAGCTAAAGGCGTCGTACTCCTTAATCTTGAACTTGTCACAATTGCCAATCAGTGCGCCACACATTATTTCAGTGCCGACTTCATCGTTTAGATGAGTATCTAGATGGGCTTTTCGCTGCTGGAAGTCGTCCATTGACAACTGGTTGCTTAATACGCCTTTTAGCAGGTCATTGCGATTAATTTCTGCTTTAAGGCTGGTGGTAAACTCATTATTGTAATCGTGACTTGCACAGATCAAAGCCGTACTACTGATACTATCTCTAATCAATTTCAGGCTATTGAATAGTGCTACGCTAGAGCTAGACTCGAAGTTAGTACGGCCAAGGCTTCCCATTAAAATTGTGTCACCACAAAAAGCATACTGTGTGTGTTCTGCCGTGTGGTTTGATGCACTTGGTGCAGAGCATAACAGCAGGCTAATGCTATCGCTGGTATGCCCTGGTGTTGGCAGTCTGAGCAGTTGCTTTGTTCCTATTGAAATAACCTGCAGCTGCTGTGCTAAATGTTGCACCCGGTTCTCGGTTACTGGCCAGCCTAAATGATCAGATTCCTGCTCGGCTAAATAACGACTTGCCAAGGCTTCTCGTCCTGAGACGTGATCGGCATGGCCATGGGTATCAATTGCGGCAACTAAGGTTAGTTGCTGACATTCAAGCAAGGTTTCAAGCCTTTGCTTTAGCTCTGGCAGTGGATCAATTATGAGAGCTTGTTTGCTGAGAGAATCAACAAATACCCAAGTACAGCTTGCACCAGAACGTAGCTGTAACAAACCGTCTAAATCGGTTCTATCTGAAATATCACTGCTGTCATCCAAGATCATGCAACTTTGGGTGAGTGCTTGCGAGGCCGTTTTGATACGTGCGCAGGCGGTATCGACTTCAGCTTGAGTTATCGCAGGTCCAAAGGACATGCGAATTGCCGCTTCACTTTGCCAAGCGGGTAGACCCATTGCATCGAGTACGAAACTGCGAGTCACTTTAGAGCTACAAGCGGAGCCTGAACTGACACGAATATTAGCTGCATCGAAAAGATCCATGATCTCTTTGCTACTAAAGCTAGGAACTGCAAAATTAATCGTGGTTGCAACGCTATGCTCAAAACTGTTGTTAAACACAATATCGCTAAAACATTCTGTCAATGTGTCGGCGATCTGTTGTCGATACTGTGTGAGTTGAGCACTGCTTGAAAATGGCGACCCCTCTTGACTCAGTAACATCTCGAAAATCACATTGAGTGCAGCCAATCCAGGAAGGTTTTCAGTGCCTGAGCGCAGCCCGCTCTCTTGACCTCCGCCTGCAATAAAAGGGGTAAATGGTGCTGAGTCTCTAATATAGACAAAGCCAATTCCTTTTGGGGCGTAGAGCTTGTGACCACTAAATGGCGCGTAATCAATCGTGGTGGTTTTTAAATCTAGCTCTGTTTTACCAAGTGCTTGAACGCAATCAACCATCCAAAATATATCTGAATTTGCACTGCGAATAGTGGCTTCTAATGACTTTAGATTTTGGAATACGCCAGTTTCATTATTGACGGCCATGGTGCAGATCATCAGGGCGCTTGGCGCATGTTGACGGATAAAGTCATGATCAAGCAAGCCAAATTGATCGACAGGAATTGCAGTTACTTCAGCTTTAATGTCTAACACTGTTAGCCAATGCTTCAATGATTCAGGCACGGCTTTATGTTCAGTTGCACCGTAGAGTACAGAGTAATTTTTATCTGCAGACATGCGACTTTTTGCCGCAATTAATGCCGATAGTATGGAGGTTTGAATTCCCTCGGTTGCACCACTGGTAAAGATTATTTTCCCTTCACCGCTGCCGAGTAAGGTTTGTGCTCTTAACCGCGTTTGCTCCATTAGGTTTTTGGCTTTTAGCCCAGTAATGTGGCTACTGCTAGGGTTACCAAAGAGATTCTCCATTGCAGATAACGCCGCTGCTGCAGCCTCAGGTAAGACGGGGGTTGTAGCATTTGCATCAAGATAGATCTGGGTTAACTCTGTGGTGTTCTTCATCGTATTTAGCTCTTAATTGTTATTATTCTAAAGTCGCTTATTACTTTTTGCTATAACTAATATCTTGTCGCTATATTAGCAGGTTGGTAAGAATGATCAAGATCACATTTTTTCACGTTGAAGTCGGACGTTTAGCCGAAAATGATTTATTAAAAAAGACTTCATTAGCTAATAAAACAGAGCTGCAAAGCATGTAATAGTGGGTAAATCGAGGGTGATACAGGGAATAAATAACAAAAAAAGCGCCTTAAGGGCGCTTTAATTACGTCAAAATAGGGACTATTTCAGCTCTTGCTTAACCGTTTCAATCAGCGTATTCCACTGTGGATATTCAACTAAACTTTCTGACAACATGCCCCATGGCTGCATAGTTCGCTGTTTAAAGTCATCAGTATCAGCGTGTCCTTGCTTTAGCTCATAAAGGTAATAAAAGGCTGATGCGCGATAATTGGCTGCGCAATGGATTAATATTTTTTTGCCCTTATTAGCATCCATAATGGCAAAAAACTGTTCAACATTTTCAGTTGTAGGTTGCTGCCAATCGACATCTATCTGCTGATATTGCATGCCTGCGTTAGCGACGAAATCGGCTTCATCATCATGACCACTAGAGCTGCCTACTGGAATGAGATTGATGACTAACTCAACACCTGCTTGTTGTAACAGTGGAAACTGCGACTCGGTTGGTAGGCCTGCAGTGATGATGTTACCGTCATTAAATTGTACCGCTTTTATCTCTTGTAGCTTCTCAGGTGAAACTGCAGCAATAGCAATAGTGCTAAATAAGCTTGCGAGTAGAATCATTAACCTCATCTTATTGTTCCTATTTATTCGCGTTAAATTTTAACTTTAATAACCACTTTACGAACCTGTTGTGGCTTCGGACTAGTGCCAGGCATATGCATATCTTGTGGGAAAAAAAGTGCAAACATACCTGCTTTTAGAGGGATAAATGCAGCAGCTTCTTTATTGGGTAGATAGTCATATTCAGCATAATCATGCTTGGCAAAATAAGGCTTTGATGGCGTTTGGTCTGCTAGCGGCAGGTAGCCAAACTCCTCCTCTCCACTAACAACGTATTGCACATCGATGTATTGCTGATGTACTTCGAAAGGCTCGATTTCTCTAGGTTTAGTTTGGTAATCATTGACGATAACAAATAGGTTTTTGCCATCAAGTTCATAATTGCCAACTTCAAGCTGGCTAAAGTCTGTTTCAGCAAGGTGCGCTAGTGCCTTTGCTATACGTGGACTAATGTGGCTGTACAAATCACGGTTGGCTAAAGTATCTACAATCATAATCTTCTCGTTAATAAGGTCGCTTAACTCAGCTATCTAACAGAGTTTAAGACTTCAATACAGGGAAGTTTAGCGCTAATGGCCGCTAGGCGATACAGGAGTTCACTTCAAACTCGATCCCTTTAGATTCAAAAGCCTGTTTGAGCTTGGCAGCCATTGAAGACTTAGGTTTTAATGGGAAGTTGATCTTGCCACTGCTTGAATGGATAAATAGGTGATCGCCGAGTAAGCGCACTGAGTCGATATCTTGATAATTTAGCGTTAAGGTTTGTGGCACTGAGGTATCAGATTTAACCATCATTTTGATAAAAGTGACTTCAGCGGTGGTAAAAATAATCCGTTGAGTCCATAGCAGATGAATGAGCCAGAAAGTGGAGAGAACTAGATTAACTAGTATGAAGTAATCCCAAATATCATTGTCATTGCGTAAATAAATCGCCATAAAAGCGATGACTATAGCAATAAGCACAAAGCCTGCTTTTTGAAAGGGTTTAATCACCGTCGCATTTTCCATAATACTTCCTTGTTGCTTCCATTAAGCATCGAGTTTACGGTACTGATTATATACCCGTTCTACCTGAAGATGTTCGTTTCAGAGGCATTGTGCCAGTTCAATTATAGGCGCATTAATGTAGAAATGGTTATTCCCTTTTAAATTAATGCAACAACGAAGTGGGCTGGCACAAAGCCTTCTGCGATGGGCTTTAATGGACTTTACTCAGTGTTATTGATTTTACCAAGGGAATAACCATTAGTCTCAATCAATGCCGTGATTAAAGTCCATTAAACTCCCACTGAATTCTGCATCTTCAGGTAGAACGGGTATAAAGCAAAAGTTAATTATTGTTTAGGTATTTGAGGTGAGTGTGTCTTCTTTACGATTTATTGCGGGTGCAAAGGCTTTTAAAACATTGAGTGAAAATGGTTTTAAACCTGAGTTTTTTAGCCAACTGTTGGCGGCCTCTGGCGGTCCTAAATGGATTGGGATTGCTGGGCTCGATAAGTATCTCTTTGGTGAATTCTTTAAGTCACATCGACAACCCTTGCATACTTTAGGAGCTTCATCTGGTGCTTGGCGGTTAGCGTGTTTGGCTCAAAATAATCCACTGGCTGCCTACCAACGGCTTGAAGATCTGTATATTGGTCAACGTTATGACACTAAACCTACTGCTGAAGAGGTATCTGAGCAAGTTAAAGGGATCCTTGCTGGGGTCTTAGGTAGCCATGGCGCCAGTGAAATAGTCTCCAGCTCTTTTATTAATAGTCATTATATTGCCTGTCGAGGTCGTCATTTAAACCGCGTTTCGAACAAAGTCTCACTTGCCGCGGGACTCGCGACCGCAGCAGCCACTAACTTCGTCAGTCGTAAATCGTTAGCTTGGCATTTTGAGCGCTACGTATTCGGAGTTGAGCCGTCACAATCTCCTTTTGTTAACCTTAGCGATCTACCTAGCCAATTTTGTGGATTGTCTAAAGACAACATTCAGCAAGTCTTACTGGCTACAGGCTCTATCCCTTGGGTATTAGCCCCTGTTACTGAAATAAACGGTGCGCCTAATGGTCATTATTATGATGGTGGCATTACTGACTATCATTTTGACCTGCCGCTTAATAAGCCAAAAGGACTGACACTTTACCCACACTTTTTCCCTCGAATGTCGCCAGGCTGGTTCGATAAGTCATTACGCCGTCGAGATGCTAAGCGGAATTACGATAATGCGCTTATATTGGCACCAACTGATGCTTACTTAGCAAGTTTACCCTACGCAAAATTACCCGATCGTAATGATTTTTCTCATTTTGATAGCGACTCTAGAATTAAATATTGGCGTACAGCAAACGCGATGAGTCAGGTGTTAGCGGATGACTTAGCTGATGTTGTTGCTAAACAATCTATAATTGAACATATAGAGCCGCTATAGAGATTTCTGCGTCAAATTGCAATAAATCGCTGTTAATGCCTGTCTAATAAGTGAGCCGTCCCGTGAAAAGCCTGGTGGCTGAAATTTAACCAGCTGCTACACTTTAGCTTTATTGACGACCGTCAAAAGATGGTCTGGCCTACCTATTTTGGAGGTTATTATGCGAACAGAAGAGATGGCGTTATTAACGCACGATACTTTACTGTTACCTGAAGGCAGGTTAGAGATCCGCGTGGTCGATCCTGCCTACTTGAGCATAATAGCTGAAGTGCTAAAGCAGCATTATCCTCTGGTGTTTGGTGTTAGCAAAGCCAATAGTCAGCCTCCCTGTTATGAGATGGCAACACAATGTGAAATTATTGATTTTAATCAGTTAGATGACGATTCTCTTGGTATTGTACTTGAAGGCAAGCAACGGGTGAAAATCTTGTCGGCTGCGCAGCGTCGGGATGGAGTGTGGATCAGCAGAACTTTAGCCTGCAATAACTGGCAACAAGAACCTATCATCGGTGAGTTTGAGTTGATAAGCGCAGCGTTAGAACAATTTTATGAGGTAAACCCCGATCTATTTGGTTTATATGAAAATGACATACACCTAGAGGATGCAACCTGGGTCAGTCAGCGTTGGTTGGAGGTACTACCTTTATACAATAAAGATAAGCTACGGCTAATGAATCAGCCTAATTGCCATAAAACCATGAACTTTGTGCTGGAACTTATTAAGTCCCATGCAAGTGCTATAAGCTAGTTTTTGCTAAAATGGCGCTATGTCTTCGCTACTGTATTAAATCGCATGAGCCAATCTGTCCGCGCCGCCCAAGCTTCCTATATTGTGTTGCCTGAAACTGTCACCGATAAACCCACTGTTTTGAGCTTTCTCGTGAGTCACTTTAAAGCGATTGCAGAAACGACTTGGATTGATCGTATCGAAAACGGCAAAGTCCATTGGCGTGATGGTGAGTTAGTTACTTTAGAGAGTGAGTTTATTCCCCGTGCGCGAGTTTATTATTACCGTGAAGTGCAACAAGAGTCCTTGATCCCGTTTGAGGAGAAGGTATTGCTGCAAAATGAACAGATCATTATCGCTTTTAAACCACATTTCCTCGCCGTTAATCCCAGTGGTAATTTTGTCAATGAGTGCTTAGTCAATCGTTTACGGATTAAAACTGCTAATGAGCAGATCGTGGCCAGCCATCGACTCGACCGCGCGACGGCGGGAGTGATGTTGCTATCACTTAGTGTTGATACACGCCACGATTATCATCAGCTGTTCAAAACTGGCAATATCACTAAAACCTATCAAGCTATTGCTAGGCTTTCTGATGAGCTAATGGCAAAAATAGCGGCAGATGCTCTAGTGCTTCCAATAAGCTGGACTGTTAAAAATCGACTGGTGAAAGCCGACCCTAGCTTTATGATGAAGATTAGTGTTGGAGAATCCAATAGCCATTCAGAAATTACGCTGTTACAGGTTAAAGGGGGTTTTGGGTTATTCGAGCTAACTCCTGTAACAGGGCGCACACATCAACTTAGGCTGCATATGATGAGTTTAGGTATGCCCATCTTAAATGATAGGCTTTATCCAGAACTGCTTGATAAAGCGGCCGATGATTTTGACAATCCATTAAAGCTGATGGCTAAAAGGCTAGCATTTACCGACCCAATAACTGGTGAGCACATTGATATCAGCTGTGACGGCTTTTCGTTTTAGGATTAGCGACGTCTGGGTGGTAAAAATTCGGTTTCGCTCATGTCTGCGTGCAGTACCGTTATTTTAGTGGGGGCGCCATTGGCTGCTAATTCAACTTGACCAATGCCGCTCATATTCATTAAGCGTTGACTGCGGGCACCATTGGGGCGACGGCCACGGATCGACATACGTTTGCGCTTAGTGAAAAAGTTAAGTGGTGAGAAATGACCATATAGCCAACCATTAAATTTGTCGAAGTAGGGCAGTAGTTTTTCTGGGAATTGGTTTTTAATACCACTACAGGTGATCTGATATATCGCAGGGCCAGCATCTCTAAAACGGATACTAATATCGTAGCTAAATGAGTAGTGTACATCGCCAGAGAGAATGACAAATTGCTCGGGTGTTTTGCGGTGCTGGAAAATACTCAACAGTGTATTGGCTGTGCCTGGATGCGCCATCCAGTTTTCGGCATCAACCAGTAATGAAGCGCCGCAAAAGGTCGCCATTCTCTGTACTGTTTCAATCAGCTTCACCCCATACATAGGCGCTGGAGACACAATTATCACATTGGGTTGATTAACAAGCTCCGCCTGAAACTCCATCAATGCTTCCCAATCCATTAACCCCGATGGTTTACCAAGGTTGGACTCACTGCGCCAACGGCGAGTTCGGGTGTCGAGCACGATTATTTTAGGACTAGTTTGTAAGCTGTAGTGCCAGTCTTCAAAATGGAGTAACTCGTCGATAAGTTGATCCTGAACGGCACTCTTTGCTGACAGACCATCCTGAGTCGAGGTTTCTTGCTCGTTAAAAAGCGCATCTAACTGTGGACGCACGTCAGCATCAAATTTTGTTGGCGCATTGCCTAGCCCTTGAAACAGCGTATAGGCGATAAGGGCATTGCCTATGATCCGCTTGGAGAAAGGATGGCTGTATGCTGCCATCTCCCATCTAGCGGTGAGATTCCAATCATCAGTGACATCATGATCGTCGAAAATCATATAGGTCGGCAGGTGGGCAAATAAGCGCCTGACTTGTTTTAAGCCACTTTTGAATTCGAGTAAGTGAGTCCATTCTCGCTGCCAGCGAAGAGTGTTAGTTTTACTGAGACCGCTCACCTCTTTAGGAATATCAATGATCTCCCACAGCTCTGGTGACCAACTTAGTAGATAGAGTGCGATGAGTTCATTGAGGCTAACTAAATGGTTTTCAGCGATGGATGAGGTAAATATAGGATGATTAATATACCAACGTTTGATGGCTGTTTTTGCCTTGTATTGGGTTTTAGGCAATAGGTTCAGATGGCGTTGGTACATAGCTGCAGGCTGGTAACTTATTTGCTCACTATTGGTTAAGTTACAGTCAGTAAAATGCTCTTGATTTAAGCCTAGTAGGTCTATTACTTGCCCTATGGCATAGAGCATTGGTCCTGCAATATCATCGACATAGACTTGGTCGCCACTTAGCATCAGTAGTGCAGGTCGCAGTTCTGGGCTGGCTAATTGAGCCAGTTGTGTGTCGGCAGAGACCAGTGCGTCACCGCTATGGTGATGGGGGTTGCGGCATGAGCCATGCAATAGGTTGTCGACTTGCGGTTTAATAATGAATTCTAGCTCACTTTTACCGGCATAAGTGAGTTCATCAACAGCAGCAAACAGATCAGCATATTGTGCACTACCAAGTTGATAGCTTAATACTGTGTCATTGGGTAGTAGCTCAGGCTGAGAAATGCGGATTAGATATTGATATGCCTCTTGACCTAGTTTTACTACGTGAACCTCTTCACTGCTAAGCTTTCGATCAATCCCCGCATTGATTATCGCCAAATGTAGCTGTGAAAGCCGTTCACGACTGACGAACCACAAGGTAAAATGTTGCTGATCGCAGTGCCGCAAACAGGGGCCTGCAATAATGAGTGGCAAAGCATTTTCAAGCGACATTAAAGATTTCTTTAGTGAAAAGTAATTAATAGCCACAATAAACCAGTGCTTAGGTGATGAAAAGCCCTTAAGCTAACCTAGCGTTAATTCAAGGAGTGAAAATATGGTTAAGGTGATGGTAACGGGTGCAACGGGTTTATTAGGGCGTGCAGTGGTGGCGGAGCTCGAAGCTCAGCCAGATGTTGAAGTATTGGCCTGTGGTTACAGCCGTGCAGTGCAAGGCGTACACAGGTTAGATCTGACTCTTTCTTCTCAAGTGACCGCTTTTATTGAAACTCATCAACCGGATGTTATTGTCCACTGCGCCGCGGAGCGTCGTCCTGATATTTCCGAGCAAAACCCTGCTGCTGCGTTGGCGCTTAACGCCGATGCGACGCGCTTGCTTACTCTGGCTGCTAGCCAGTGCGGTGCTTGGCTGTTATATGTTTCAACCGATTATGTTTTTGACGGTACAGCGCCGCCATACAATGAACATTCGGCGACTAATCCAGTGAATTTTTATGGTGATTCTAAACGTCAAGGCGAAATGATTGTTACAGAGGCTAAGCAAGGCTTTGCTGTTTTGCGTTTGCCAATTCTTTATGGCGCTGTAGAAACGCTGCAGGAATCTGCAGTGATGGTATTGCTAAATCAGCTGCTTGATGAAAATGAACAGTTTGTTGATGATTGGGCTGTGCGCAGTCCGACCTCAACCGAAGATATAGCCAGCGCGATAGCGAAAATGATTAGCTTAAAAACAACAGGGGCTCACCTAGCTGGTCACTATCATTTTAGTGCAAGTGATACTATGAGCAAGTATCAGATGCTATTGACCATGGGTGGTTTGCTTGGGCTTAATACTGAGCATCTAAAACCCGTGACCTCCCCCACAGATAGTGCAAAACGCCCCCATGATTGCAGCTTAAGTTGTGAGAGACTTGCCAGTTTATCTATTCAAAGCAACGTAGTGTTTAACTCTGGAATTAAAAAAGCGTTGCAGCAGTCACCAGTCGCAATGTCGCTACTCAAGAAATAAAAGAATAGTTATTGATGATCAATTCAAAATTAAAGAATCCCTTTACTAGCTTATTTAATAATAACTTTGGCGCAACGGATCAGTTAGCCTTGCTACGCATTGCTGGGTTGCTATTAAAGCTGGGGCTGACGTTTTTTGCTGCAGAAACCTTTGGTCTTTCGTTAAGCAGCCCCGTTTTGTATTGGGGTTTGTGCTTAGAAGCTATGTATCTGGCATTTACCTTCAGGTTGCGTGAGCCCATTGCTCGTACCGAGTCTGGGTTATTTATAGTGTTACTGCTAGACACTATTTTTTGGATCTCTTGGCTCTATTTTACCGGCGGTGCGACCAACGCATTTATCTCCTTACTGTTATTACCGATTGCAATCGCTGCAATTACGTTGCCTAAGTGGGCTCCATGGTCACTGACATTACTGTCGACAGTCGCCTATAGCTTGATGATCTTCTCAGTGCCAGAGAGCCAGATGAAGCATCATGGTATGGACATGAGCTCTCATTATTTAGGTATGTGGTTTAACTTTCTAATCTCTTCATTGGTGCTAACAACTAGTGTTGCCTACATTGCACAGCGGATGCGTAAGCAAGATGTTGAGTTAAGCTTTATGCGAGAAGCCCAGTTACGACAGGAGAAATTACTCGCTCTTGGCACTGCATCGGCTCAAATGGCACACCAGCTAGCGACACCATTGGCGAGCCTTCGTTTGTTGGTTGATGAGGTAGTAGAGGAGGCTCCAACGCAAGACAGAAACCTTAAGCCCATTTTGTCTGAGATGGACAGTGCATTGCTACGCTGTGAGCAGACTTTACATTCACTGCGTACAGCAACTGAGTCTATTAGGGAGCAAAAGCAAACAGTGCTCAGTGCCAATCAACTACTTAATACCTTAAAGCAGCAAGTGCTGCTGCTGATGCCGCAAGTGAAGTTGGAGCTAACACTAATGGATGAATCTAATGCTGATTCTCAGGTGGGCATTGTTACCGATGCTAGTTTATTGCCTGCATTGATGTCATTAGTGGAAAATGCGGCAAGCGCAAGCTTAGCTGAAATTGGAGAGGAGCGAGTGAATGTGTCTGCATTGTTCGCTAATCAAAGTCATCGACTGTGCATTTTAGTCAAAGATCATGGCGTTGGTATTCCTAAAAAAATGCATGCCCAGCTCGGACAAGAGTTAATTGAAAGCGAACAAGGTATGGGCATGGCTTTGCTGTTAAGTCATGCCAGTTTTGAGCGCTTGGGAGGGAGGCTATTATTGGCTGGGCTTCCAGAAGGAGGCACTGTTGCTGAAGTGAGTTTTCCAATGCAGAAAAGTGTAGGGGCAACGACATGAAGCGATTACTCATTATAGAAGATGATGTTGCATTAGCAGCAATATTAACCAGACGTATGAGCAAGCAGGGGTTTGAGTGTCAGCAGTGTCACGATGCCAGCCAAGGTTTGTTGCTGGCACGTCAATTTAAACCGACTCATGTACTACTCGACATGAAGTTGGAGCAAGAAAATGGTCTTAAGTTGATCTCCCCCTTACGGCAATTACTGCCAAACGTCATTATGGTGCTGTTAACGGGTTATGCCAGCATTGCCACTGCAGTTGAAGCTATTCGTCTTGGTGCAGACAATTATTTGGCAAAACCAGTGGATACTCAAACTTTACTGAATGCACTCTCTGTAACTCCAGTAGATTCCATTGTCGAGGCTTTTCAGGAGGAGCCGTTGTCAGCTAAAAGGGTTGAGTGGGAACATATTCAGCAAGTGTTAACTGCTAATAGTGGCAATGTTTCTGCGACTGCTCGGCAGTTAGGTATGCATAGACGCACCTTGCAGCGTAAGCTTTTAAAAAAGCCTGTGGTGGACCATCGATAAGTTAATTTTATAAGTAAGTCATTGTCTTAATTATTTTATCTTTGATAGCTGATTCTATTGTGTGAAGAGCCCGTATTTTGATGTGACAACTACTTATGCTGTTAATCGCAATTAGATTGGACAGATATGCTGCTATATCGCTATGCTGAATTGAGGTAAGCGCTAAAAAAAATAATGTTCGCTTGTCTTTATTCGGAGTTGCCTATGACCCAAAATGCTACTTTTAATACTGATACTTTTTTACTAGAAGATCCAAACGATCTCATCTCAACTGATAAATGGCAAAGAACAGTTAATTTGTTAGCCAAGGTTTTTGACGCTCCCGCCAGCTTTTTAGTGCAATATACCCAGAAAGGTTTTCAAGTCACCATCGCTAGTGACCAAGCGTCTAATCCCTATCCGGCAGGGCTTATTGTTGAGCCCGAAGTGAATATTTTTTGCCGCCGGATCGTTGAGACGCGCCAGCAATTATATGTCAGTAATGCGCTACTAGACAGTTGTTGGGATAGTAATCCTGAAGTGCACAATGACGGTTTTAGATCTTATCTCGGGGTGCCAGTATTTTGGCCTAGTGGAGAGCCATTTGGCACCTTCTGTGTGATGGATTTTAAAGAAACTGACTACCAAACAACCTATCTTGAGCTCATTCGTCACCTTAAAGACATTTTAGAAGCTGATCTGTCATTAATTGGTGCTTACGCAGAAATGCAGAAATTGGCGATTACCGATCCCCTGTCTGGCGTAAATAACCGTCGTGGCTTTGATATTCTGGCTGAACAACGGGTGAAATTAGCTCAAAGAACGGATACAAGTCTTGGCCTTTTATACTTAGATGTCGATAATTTTAAAGCGATAAATGATAAGCATGGCCATGGTGTTGGTGATGATGTTATCACCCTTATTGGCATGGTTTTGACCCAGTCAGTGCGGCAGTCAGATGTGATTGGGCGTGTTGGTGGTGATGAGTTTGTTGCCTTGGTGATGTATGACGCTAAAGAGGAACTTGCGAGTGTAAAACATCGGATTGCAGCTGCATTTTGTTCTCACCACCAGCTTGAACGGCTACCGGTATTTACTGTCTCGATTGGTATTACAGATGCTAACTCTTCAGCTTCTATCGGTGAACTTTTGGATCTAGCTGATAGAGATATGCTGCAAAGAAAGCGTGAAATAATGGATTGAAAAGCCCCCGAGACAGAGGAGTCAGCTCGGGGTAAGGATGGGCGCAGTGGAGTGCTCCCTTTTGGTAACTCTTTTGACCCTAAAAGCGATACTCACCGGTAACCCAGGTATTTAATCCGGTTCCAGGCATGCGTTGACCAGGTGTGAGATCGCCGCCCATTACACGATTATAAGCAGCTAAATGGTCTTCATATTCGGTATCAAATAGGTTATCGACTCCCGCTTTGACTAGCCAATTATCGGCGTCATAGCTGACTGATATGTTGATCAAAGCGTAGCCAGCAGAAGTTTGCTCTAATTGAGATTCAGAGACTTCGTTTTGAGCAGAGACGGCCAACGTCTCTAAGCGTGCAGCCCAGCTATTTAGCTGATAGTTAATACCAATATTGACTTTTGGTGGGCTTATTCTATAAAGGTTGTCATCAATATCCCTGCGTTCTCCTTTGATGTAGCTGGCATTCATATCCATGAACCAGTTCGAGTTGAGCTGATAGCTGGCAGTAACATCCATACCGTAGAGTTGAGCGTCGACATTAGCAAACTGCATCGGGTTGTCGTCGCCCATCATTTGTGCTGCCATAATCACTGCCGGATCGGTTGCCGCAACACCTTGAATATAATCATCGATACGCTGAAAAAATATTCGTGGGTTAAGGCTAAAACTATCAGTTTGAAACTCACTGCCGAGCTCAATTTGATAGGCTGTTTCAAGATCCAAATCCATCTGACCGACATAAGTACGCCCATCAGCCAATCCGCCAGTAGACTGCATTGGTACCCATAAATAACGCTGCTGGTAACTGGCACTATCTTGCTTTCTTGCCAGTCCTACAATCCAGCTTAACTGTTCAGTTTGTGAGTAACGGCCATTAATGACGAGATCGAGTCCCGTTTGTTGCTGCGATCTGTCGGCATTGTTATATCTATCCATCAATACTTTTATTGCAGGCATGGAGCTCGACATTGAGTGATAGACCTCGTCAGCATCGGTTTGATAGTGCTTAACTCGAGCGCCTAACTCCCATTGCCATTGGCCAATTTCTTGCTGCCATTGGGCAAAGGCACTATAAGTGTTATCGATAACGGCATTGAAATTATCAACTTTGAACATAGGTTTTGTTGGATCGCTAATGACTGAGTTATGTTCACTTAGTTGGCTATCGAATCCAAATAGCCAGCTATTTTTGGCAAAAGTAAATGCGGCATCGTAACTCTGGCTTTCTGCGTTGTTATAGCGAGCATTCATGGTTGGCATTTTCATGCGCTCATTAAAGTTATCCATTCCATGCCTAGCATCGCTATATGCGAGATGCCAATTCACCTCCCAATCATTGAGGTCATGATTGCCCTCAAGTTTGACGCGATCTGTTTTAATGAAGTCGATATCCATTGGCAGTGCTGGTGTGCCGGCATCAGTGGTTTCCAAATGTTGATAACCAATGGAGATGGAGTCATTGCTACTGTTGTCGCCGAGGTGATAACGGTATTGGCCGCCAAACATATTCTTGTCATAAGTGGTGGGTGAGATAGTTTGATCGCCACCAGTGGTTACATTCTCATTGCCGTTGAGCATATCGGCATAAACTAAGACTGCGTGTTGTTCATTGGCAAAATTGCCTTTAGCACCGATGTGGCTTCTTTGACCATTGTCTTGGTATTGAGCAGCGACTTTGCCGCTGACTTCATCAAAACTCGCTTGAGACTCAATGACCTGTACGCTACCACCAAGAGTGTTTGTTCCTGCGGAGACTGGGGCAATTCCGCGTGTCATTTCTAGGCGCTCGGTGAGTATTAGGCTGGCGTAACTTAGCGGAGTATCCATGGCATTTGGGCCTGCACTTGATAGAGTCATGCCATTCACTTGGGTGTTGACTCTATCGCCGTATAAACCACGATACTGGGCGATACCTGTTAGTGGGCCATTGCCATTGACTGACGCGCCAGGCAAGTTGTTCAGTAAACCACTGATGTCTGTTTTAGGCTTTGCGGCCTCAGGGGTTACCGCACTGTAACTACCTTGATGTTGTCCGTTGACTTCAATAACCTCAAAGCCGGCATCATCGGCAAACGTCTGTAACGGAAATAGCGCAGTAATGATGGAAAGTGAAACTAGAGATAAATGCAACTTCATAATAATGTTGTTATTTTGTTTTGTGTGTTGCCGATGGTGTCAAGATGGTTTATCGCTGGCAAAGGCTAAAGGGCAATCTGCGACACCATGTCGCAGGTAAACGGCTAAAGGTAATGAGCGGACCGTTATTGCAATGTTTTTACCTAGTACAAAAGTTGCTGAGTTAATGATCAAGTTGAATTAACTTGGATTAGAGGTTAGTTGAGCCCATAGTTAATCTAGGTATGTTAGTTAATGAGTATTGAGATAAAGTCACGCTAGATTAGTCATCTGCTGCTGAAAATTGAGGTCGTAGCTGCTATTTGGGCTTGGATTTAAAGGTTAAGAAAGCTTGTATGGGTAGCGACTCAGGTGCAGCGTTAATGAACTTGAACCGCTGTTCATTCATTGCTAACCACCTGGCCTAGCATGTTCCTGACATGCTTAAGGCATTCCCTCCCTCCTTGGAGGTCAGATATAGGAGGTACGAGAGTAAGGATGCTCGAAGCTAGAATAATGCAGGAGCGATTATCGAGAGTCACGCAGGAGCAGTTACCGAGGAGCATTTAATGACCTGACCTCAAAGCTGCTAAACTCTCGCTGAGCGATTAAATCTTTATACTGATTGGTATAAATTAAAGGGAATATTTAACATGTTGAAATCGGTATTATTGGCTTTAATGTTTGCTGCGACCTCAGTCAGTGCGGCAACCTCTAAAGATTTGATTAAATCTACCCAATCATGGAATGGCGATAGACTACCTGCTTATGTCTTAAATCAGCCGGAAGTGACAATTAAAGAGATAGTGATAGCCCCTGGAGAACAGTTACCTTGGCATCAACATCCGGTCATAAATGCAGGAATCCTATTAAGTGGCGAGTTAGTCGTGCAGACTCGCGACGGCAAAAAATTACACCTAAAAGCCGGAGATACGCTGATTGAGTTAGTGAACACCTCGCATACCGGACAAAATATCAGCGCAGAGCCTGCGAAAATAGTGGTCTTTTACCTTGCAGAGCAAGGCGAGAAAGTAACCGTATTAGATCATGAACATAAGGGTTAACAATGAAGCTGTTGCAATCGTTTTGGCTAGCTATCTTGTTTTTGGTGTTAGCACTATCGGCATCTATCAGTTATCAAGTTATAGACTATTGATGCCAATGGCCTGTTGAACGAACCATTTGGGTTGCTCCCAATTGCATGGCTTTGTCTGTTTCTAGCTATCTTATCAGCGGCAGTCACTATGATCCGGCATAACATTTTAAAGCGATAGCGTTATATCCATTTGGCTTAATTTGGGCAAGGGTACCGTGTTAGATAGCTTTGTGATTTTTGTTTGAGAAAATCAATAGCACTGCGTACTTTGTGGCTAGGATAATCCGATTGCAGGTACACCAACTGTAAAGGGATCTCTTCCGCCAGTTGATCGGCAAAAAGTACCACTAGTTGACCCTGATTGACCTCTTTAGCTACGTCAAACCAACTCTTATAAGCAATGCCTTGGCCTGCAAGAGTCCAATCTTTTATCACTGCGCCATCGTTACAACTTTTATTAGCGGTAACAGCAACTTCATACTGTTTATTCTTGTGGCTAAAGCGCCACTTTTGCCATGGCTCTCCGCCGCGGTTGAGTACCAGTATTTTGTGTTGCGGCAGCTCTCTTGGGTGAGTTGGGTGGCCATGTACTTTTAAATAATCAGGAGAGGCAACCGCGACCCTAGGCATCATCGCCAATTGACGACGCATTAAGTTGGAGTCCTCTAGTTGACCATAGCGCAATGCCAAATGAACATTTTGGCCAATAAGATCTGTCATTTGATCGCCGAAATAGAGGATGATTTTTAGCTCTGGGGCGACAGCGCAAAAATCATCTAGCCACTCACGTACCACATTCCGGCCCAAATCTGACGGCAGTGCAACTTTCAGTTCACCCTTTAATTCTCCTTTATTATCAGCTAGCGCATTGCTAGCGCCTTCAAGTAGTTGAATGGCTTTACGACCTGACTCAATGAAAAGCTTGCCCTCTTCAGTTTGGGTCATTTTTCGGGTGGAGCGGGCGAATAGCACACAATCTAATTTCTTTTCCAAACGCTGCAGCGCAGCGCTCGCCGCAGCGGGAGTCATGGCTAGTTCACGCCCTGCTGCAGAAACACTTTGAAGATCGGCAATGCGAATGGCTAATTTAAGATCGTTAAGGTGGTACATATCAAATATTTTTTGAAAATGATTTTAATATTAGCCTAATTATCAAAATTAGTTAACAGGTATAAACTGCTTAACATCATTTGAATACTGAGATTACTGATTGTGGCAATCACATTTAATCATCTTAATTTACTCACATCTGAACATAGCGATGCTATGTACTTGCTAACGGAAGTGCTGGAATTAACCGATGGTAGGCGGCCCAGATTTCCCTTCAAGGGACAATGGTTGTATCAAGGTGATCAAGCCTTAATCCATATGATTGAGTCTGACGTTCCCCAGTGCCGCATAGGTCATGTTGCATTTGATACTGATATGAGTCTAGAGGCGCTAACCCTAAAGTTGCAAAGCAGCAGTATAAAATACAATGTTCGGCAGGTACCTGACAGTAATGTAATACAAGTTTTTGTCCGTGCTGGAGAAGTGGTATTCGAATTGATCACCTTGGACACACCTAGTCAGCAACATTTCGACGTTTTTAGCCAACATCAGGAGCTATTATGAGCCTTTTCACCTCTTATCTAAAACCACAATTATCACTTACTAACCGTATGGTGATGGCGCCAATGACGCGCTCTAGAACCAGCCAGCCTGGTAATATCCCCAATGAGATGATGGCCACTTATTATGCTCAAAGAGCTTCAACGGGCTTAATTATTAGTGAGGCGACACAGATCTCCGATGATAGCCAAGGTTATTCATTTACCCCTGGCGTGTACACTCCTGAGCAGATAGCGGGTTGGCAAAAAGTAACGGCTGCAGTGCACAAAGCTGGTGGTACAATATTCAACCAGCTATGGCATGTTGGCCGAGTGTCACATCCGGTGTTTCAAGCGGGAGCCGCACCTATGGCTCCATCAGCAATTAAGCCCACAGACACTCAGGTTTGGGTCGTGGATGAAGCACATCCAGAGGGGAAAATGGTAGACTGCCCGACGCCAAGAGAGATGGATCAAGTGGATATCGATCGCGTGGTCGCTGACTTTGCACAAGCGGCCAAAAACTCAATAGATGCGGGTTTTGATGGCGTTGAGAACCACGGCGGAAATGGTTATTTGGTTGACCAGTTTTTACGTACCAACTCCAACCATAGAACTGATGCATACGGTGGTTCGCCATTTAAGCGCATTCAGTTTTTAGCTGATATTGTCACCGCAGTCAGTCGCAAAATAGGCTCAGATAAAATTGGTGTAAGGCTCGCGCCATTTGTGACCTTTAAAGATATGGGATGCCCTGAGATTGTCGACACGATTTTACTGGCGGCAGAACACCTAGAGCAACAGGGCATTGCCTATATCCATCTTTCAGAAGCTGATTGGGATGATGCACCGCAGATCCCTGAGGATTTTAGAATCAAATTAAGACAGGTATTTGGTGGCACTATTATTGTCGCTGGGCGTTATGATGTAGAGCGCGCAAGTGCTGTCATCGATAAAGGCTATGCGGATTTGGTGGCTTTTGGTCGCTCCTTTATTGCCAATCCCGACTTGCCTTATCGATTGCAGCATAACTTACCATTAGCCGATTTTGACAAAGGTCCGCTGTTTGGCGGTGGAGCCGCAGGTTATATCGATTACCCAGCAGTGGAAAGGTAAATAGTTCAGCAACGGAACATAGAAGCATCTCTTCTATGTTCTACTTGATAATTGCAGATTTAAAGCACTTTAAGTTAACTTCAGTGCTTTAAGTCTGAATATAGGTGCCATTGGCGCCTGCCCATCTCTAGTAACACTCCTGCGGCAAGGCCTGCCGCTGTATTCACAATAAGACAGATAGCTGCAGTTGATAGGATCACAAAGATACAGAAAGGCTTACCATCAATAAAACGTTTCGACCAGGCTAGTTGGGTACCTGCAATCGCGAGTAAACTGCCGAGAACGGCCAGTGGGATCAGCGATAAAATGCTAGCAATTCCTTGCCCCCAAAATGCCGCTATGAGTAAGCAGCTGGTTCCAAAGATAGTTGGCGCTAACCAAGTGCGCGCGCCAAAGTGATGCTGCACGGCAAGACCGCCAGCGCCATGACACATGGCGCTGGCGCCAAAAGGAGCGAGCAATAGATTTGCCCAGCCTGAACTGGTGGCGAAGCGCTCTGGTGCAAACTTTTCTTTCGCATCTTGCGGGAATTTATCCTTGGCCATTGCAGAGGTGGCGATCACCGCATTGGTTAACGTGAGTGCTAGCTGCGGTAGCACCAGTAGACCCGCAGCAGAGCTCCACTCATCCATACTTGGCCAGCTAAACTGCCAAGGGCTATAACTCGATAGGTTAAAACTCGGGGCTGTACCACTGTTAAGCTGCCACACTATGCCCAGGGTAATAACGAGCGGCATGGCTAAATATCGCAGCGGTACAAATTTACTGCCAAACAGTAGGCCAAAGGCGATGAGCCCAATAAGCCAAGTTTGACTCATCATTTGACCCCCCATCCATATTAATTGAATACCAATGGCAAGCTGAATACCAATGCTGATAGCGGGAGAGAGCTGTTTTGCCATCCATTTAATCGCACCGCTATAAGCGAGTACGAGTAAGATAATACCCATCATCATACCACTAGCTTGCAGCATACCTGGGGTTAGCCCCTGTGCTATGACTAGTGCGGTGATAACCTTCATTGGTTGGATAGGAATAGGGCGACGATAGAAGAATGCGGTAAACAGCGCAAACAAGCCAAACCCCATAAATATCCCTTGCGGGGAAAAATGGTTGAGGGCAATTAGCCCAAGTACTAAAGGTAGAAAGGTGCCTAAATCGGCAAAGGCGCCACTAAACTCTCCTGAATATTGGTTAACACTATCAAATCGCTTGGTCTTACATGTCATATAGCTTGCCGTGGGAAAAATACCCACTGTCTATCGCAAGTTTGATGCCAGAAATTACAGCCTAAGCTAGCCGTAAAAACCGATTGAGTAAGCTATCTTCCAAGTTAGAGTAGACAACTTGACGCATCGGGACAGGGAAGATGGTCATTAGGTCTAACATTTGAGTTTGCTAAATTAATTTTTTAATAGAATAAGTAAACTTATGCAATTAAAAAGCAGTGAAATTATCACTGCTTAGTCGGGTTAATCATGGCTGATATACAGTCAGGTTAAAGTTGATTATGCATATCGTTTAACGCTTGATGTAGTAAATCATCATCGTTGGCGTAATGTTCTGCTTGATCTATCTGTGGATCATTATCAGCTAGATGATCAGAAGGTAGATGATGCTGGTCGTCATCTAACGGGTTTTCAAATCCATCTGACTGATGAATGTCTAACATATCAGCATCACTTCCTGACTGCGATAGCGTGGCCATTTCAGTAAGTGGTTCAGGTGTTTGAGAGATCTCAGAGCTAGTTTGCGATGATGGGCTAAGGCCTAGCATATTGAAATAATGGTCGACAGGTGAATCAATGGTGTCGGTGTACACCGATGCTAAATCGATGTCGCTAATTGGTTCATTTGGTTCATCTGCGGCAACCGTCATGCTAGGGGCTGCTAGTGACGGTAACACTTCAACTCCAAGGGTTTGGCTTTGAGTCGCTTGTGAGCTGCCGTCGTGAGAAATAGCACTGACTTGAATATCAAAGTGACCAGTAAAGCTAGCTTCTGGAATCAGTTTTAAGTTGGTCAGTTCACTTTGTTGCAATGTCCATATGCCGTTATGTTCATGACCTGCTGATAAATGAGTGTCACTTGGAATACCTGTTATTTCGACCGTTAATGTTTCGCTTGCATCTGGGCTCGAAACGTTAATGTTTAGCGCCAAATCGGTATTTTGATTGCCTTGAATTAAATGACTGTCTAGCGGAGAGCTAAGGTCGCCAACATGCTTGGTAAAAATCATGGTTGGTGTATCAGCTTCAGCTGCCACGTGAACAGTCATTGCATTGTCCACAGCGACATGGCCGTCAGAGACTTGATAATTCAGTCTTAACTCACCACTAAAGTTAATGCCTGGATTGATAACCCAGTGGTCACCTTGTTGGTTGATGCTACCACCTCCAACAAGTTGCAGGTGACTAACATTTAGGGTGTCCGTGTTATCTGTATCCTGCACGTTGGCTAATAAATCAGCCTTAGTCAGGGTTAATAAGTGTTCTTCGACTGTATTACTTGCAAGTGGGTGAGCAATAACTGGAACGTCATTGGTGCCAATAATCACCAGCTTCATTGCTTGGTCAACGCTGTGTCCCTGTGTGTCTGTTGCCGTGACCATAATGGTTTCTTCAAGCCGCTCACCTTCTGCGAGTCCTTGAACCTGAGCGGTATTATTGTGTGCACGGTATTGCCAGCTACCATCAGGGCTTAACGTTAAATCGCCGTACTGTGGCTGATTCCCAGGTTTAATTTCCCAAGTTACACCACTTTCGACTTTAACATCGCCCACTAGTAGGTCTAACAGCCCATGGGACTGGGTAACTTTATCTTCGGTAACCACAGATTCTGACGCCCCGAAAATTTGTGGACCTGTTTTCCCATCGCCTATATGTACCGTCAGTGTTTCTTGGCGGCTGACTCCAGTAGAGTCAGTGATTTTTAAGGTGACTGATTCGGTATGAATATGACCGGCGGCCACCTCTTGGTTGAGCTTATCACGCTCGGGGCCACTATGGCTGAAGGTGAAGTCCCACTTCCCGTCGGGGTCAATGTTGAAGTGACCAATCCCTTTTACTTCAATTTTATTTGAAGAATGGGCATGCATATCTAATAAATGCGTAACGCCTTGGGCATCCACACACTCAACTGTCACTGTGTCATTTTTATCTAGATCTGCAATGTTGATATAGCCATAGGAGTGGGTATGGGTCATTGAACCGGTGGTGACTGAACGAGATATTTCAAACGTACCAGTAAGCACTGGAGCATCATTGGTCCCATGGATTCCTATGTTGAGTACCGCATGTTTACTATCACCATGGGGGTTGGTGTAGCTAATAAAGAAATTATCGGCATGCTGTTCAGTGGCACTCATTTGCTGAATATCTGTATGCTGATTATCGAGTGTGTATTGGTAGCTACCGTCAGCATTAATATGCAATGTACCGTAGTTGCCATGTAACACCCCTAAACTTGCCACGGTATTGCTACTACCCAATGCGAACAGGTGCCCAGTGGCCGCAGTTTTGGTATCTTCTTCAACGTGTGGTGTCTGTACTAGTGTAGATAGATCAGCTGATACCACGAGGTTACGCTGGGTTGACGCACTGTCACTGGTGGCGGTAGCGACAACTTCTGCGCGAATATGATAAGCGTTGTCAGCAATACTGGCTGTCGCACTAGCGGGAACAATTACCTGCCAATGATTATCATGAACCACGGCTTGATAATGTTGACCAGCCAAAGTGACTTGCACTGGGTCACCATCAGATACATGGGTACAAGTCCCCGAGATAGTGAGGTCTTGTTGGTGCTCATCGTGATCGACCCAATCATCCTTGGAAATCGGATTGATACTGACGGTCGGTTTGGCAGTATCAATGGTAACTCGGTGGTGAGCTTGAGCATAGCTGCCGTCGGCTTTGGCCTCAAATACGGTCATGGTATAGGTGCCATCAGCAACATCTGTCGCGCTGGCATCCAATTTCCAGTGACCATTAGCATCGACAATCGTTTTAGCGCTGCTGAGAATCCCACTGCCAATGATACTACTACCGGGCTCGCCAGTACCGTATAAGATTATGTGGCCGTCACTGGTAACAAAGTCACTATCACTGATACCAGTATCATATCCTAAACGGGTAATAGCCAGCGGTGGTGTGACATCAATTATTGCGTTGGCATCAATCGTGTTATGACCATCACTGACTTGGAAGCTAATGGCTAAGTCGTTACCTGTAAAACCGGGATTGGCTGTGAAAGTAAAACTGCCGTCAGGGTTGGTTGAGACTTTGCCATGAGGAGAGTGAAATGACCCTGCAACGATTGATAGTCCGGTGCTACTGGTATCAACATCAGTCACATTAGTGAGCAAATCGGCTGCTTGGAAGTCGTAGGTGCTGCCAGATTCAACTTTGCCTAAATCGGTGGTGACGCTCGTTGGTGCAGTGTCGCTGCCAGAAAGGCTCACACTAATTTGGTGTTCAGTGCCATCGGCAGTCTTAACTGTAACGATATCGGTGGCGCTTTGGCCCTGTGACAGCGCTTGTGCCGCTTTGTTAGGTGTATATTGCCAACTACCACTTGTATCGATGGTGAACTCACCATGGCTACTGGGCAACACTTGGGCAATGAAGTGATCTTGATTGCTATCAGGGTCTGTTACCGTAAGTTGCCCGGTGTCAGCATGGGTTTCATCGGTAGTTAGCTTGCTATCACCTGTGATGCTGGCATTACCCACTTGAACCGTAAGGTGAGCTGGTAATGTCTCTTGACCATCAGTCACATCGACTTCTATTTTCAATTCACCGCGATAGTTCAAATTTGGTGTCACGGTCCACGTGCCATCGCCATTATCGTGAATCGTGCCGTGATTGCCCGCTATGGATACGTGAGATACCGATAAGGTATCGCCATCAATATCAGTAGCTTGATTTAAAATATCATTTTGATTGATGGTGAAGCTTTGATTGACATTAACGGTCGCGTGAAATTGGTCGTGGTCTATTTGATCGTATTTATGTAGCAGATCATTCAAACTGTTTGCTGAAGCAAGTGCTTTAATTTGTGCTGGAGAAATCACCTGATCAAATACTGCAAAATTATCAAAAGCACCATGTAAATTGCCATCCTGGGCCCAATGACTTTTGCCGATATAGTTCTCGCTTCTGGCAATTGCAGGAAGCTGGGCGCCACTATCGGTCTCGCCAAGTAATTGTCCATTATTATATAGCGCCATATGACCATCATGGCTGATGGTCGCAGTCAACTTCATCCATTGGCCTGGTGTTACCCCGTGAGGAACCATTAGGTCATGCTTCTGACCTGCAGCGTCGATGAATTCGAGTTGCAGTGTATCAGTGGTGCCACTATGGGTGAGCAAAATGTTGTCTTTGGCTTGGCCATTGCCGAAATCAAATACTCTGGAATAACTATCTGCTATTGAGTCAAATCTCACCGTAGCGGATACGGTAATACCCTGACCATATTGTAAATCAGGGACTTCGATTTTAGCGCTGCTATCCCCATGAAATTGCACTGCAGAGTCGGGTGTGCCATCGGCACCAGTGGTCGCCGTGACAGCACCACTGAGCACTGCATGATTATTCCTACCGGACAGATCTGTGCCTTGACCGGCGGAAAACTCATAGGCCGCTGATATTGGCAGTGACGCAAATTGGCCACCCGCTAAGAACGTTGGTGCGTCGTTGTCAGCTGAAATGTGGATAGCACCTGTGTATTGCTTTGAATCGAGGCTGCCATCACTAACTGAATATTTAAATGCGGATTCACCATTAAAATCTTTCACAGGCGTAAAGACCAACTTAGCGATGTCATCTGTATCTATTTGCTGACCAGCGACAACAGCCTGACCGTCTAATAGTAAAGCGCCATGGGCAGGGTTAGGTAGGTGGGTAATAGTAATGTGTTGTAATGTATCGCCGCTATCTACATCAGCAAAACCGAACTCACTTTTGCTAAAGGTATGGCTGTGGTCTTCTACATCCCTAATGCTGAGGTGAACAGAGGTTGGCGCATCGTTCTTGGCTGCAATATCAATTACACCTGTCGCAACCGATGAGCTGTCATGGCCATCAGTAACCGAGTATTTAAAATTAACTTTACCGTTAATGTTAAGCTCAGGCGCAAATATCAGTGCTGATATATCAGCGGTTGAAATGACTTGATTGGCACTTACCGCGACGCCATGTAAATAGAGCATGCCAAGACTTGGATCGGGTAATTCTGTTACGGTGACCGAGGTTAAGCTTCCGCCATCGACGTCAGTGAAACCAAAATTACTCGCAGTGAACTGATAGTGCGTATCTTCATTGGCATTGATAACTTGCACTGCAATCGTTGGGGCTTCATTACTTCCTTGTACATCAAAGTGCATGGTGTGAGTTGTTTGGCCACCTTCACTATCGGTCACTATTACATTAAATGTTTCTGTAACGTGTTGCCCTTCGGTTAAGCCTTGGGTTGTTGCTAAAGCATTATCAAGTTCGTAATGCCAGCCGCCATTCGCCGCTATTGAAAAATGTCCATAGGTGCCCAACACATCGGTTTGCTCAGTAATGCTATGGGTGTCACCGGTATCAGGATCGCTGATACTTAGCATTCCCGAAGTGCGAACATGGTCATGGCCACCGTCTTCAATAACGGTTTTAGGTGCTGCGAGTTCAGTAACGATTGGGTTATCGTCACGGCCATCGATATTGATGGTGATTTGGTGTTGAGTTCCATCAATACTAGTGACGGTATAGGTTTCGTGTACCTGATCATTTTTTGTTAGCGCATTTGCGGTGGCATTTGGAGTAAAGGTCCACTGGCCAGCTGAATCAATCGATAAGTGTCCATAGGTGCCACTAACATCATTGGCAGCAAAGTGTGCTTGGCTAGCGTCAGTGTCGGTGACTGTTAGCTGGCCGCTTACTGAATGATCTTCATCGGTATTACCGGTCGAGTCACCAGTGATTGTGGCATCTGGAATGGGCTTGTTAGGATCAAGTTGTAACCCTTCATGTTCAATTGAAATTGCTTCTTTCCCATCAGGAGCTTGGGTTGTTGCAGTAAGCGCCACGTTCATGTTTGTTGCTGCATCATGGGGTAACTGCGCAGTTAAAGATGCGGTATTCCAGCCATGGATATCCACCTTATCATTGAGGCTGGCAATTGTGTGCTGATGCCCATGTCCATCCGATAAGAGTGTACCTTTGATTAGGCCACTAATTTCAAGTTTAGTGACAACATCGTCAGGGGCATTTACAGCTGCGTTAGGGTGCAGATGCAATAACGCACCTCTAGGAATAGTGCCTGCATTACTATCAACAGGCACAACTACGGTATGAGCACCAGAGCCACTCGTTACAGTATGATGGCCAGTAGTATCGATGAAGTTGCCTTTGCCATCGGCCATAATATTGGTCAGAACCCCATTAGGCTCATGGGCTATGGTACCTAAAGCAACAGATGCAGGCGTCACCGCATGGTCGACCATGGTTGCCGAAAATACTCGGCCTCCCGCTGACAAGCTAGCGGTATAATCTGTTGGATTATCAGCCCCCGCGGAATTGTCTCGTGTGCCAGCGATAAAAGTACCGCCGTTAGGGAATGTGCCACCTTGATTAACCGTTTGTTGTTTGATGATGTGGCCGTTATCAAAAACCACCAAGTGACCACTACCAGAATCCCATGTCATCGTTAAGCGATGTGTATTGCCATCAAGTAAGTTCACTCCTGTGTCTACTGTTGGCCCCATAAAGGCAAATTGGAGATTACTGGCATTCCAAAAAGTAATTGTATTTTGTTGATCATGACCACCGGGTACAGAGTAGTTTAATAGCACCGCTGCATTGCTTGGTGGATGGCCATTGTCGAGTACGAAGGTGATTTCGGCTGACATTGCATGCATGGGTCCACCGGCATCGATACCGTCTACTTTGGCATAAGCTGTTTTATCGCCGGAACCAAAGCTCATCACTTGTTGTTCTGCAGAAATATGTAGACTTACCGTAGCGGGGTCGGTCACAGAGGTAACGTCTATGCTTGCATGTGCACTGCTTTGACTGGTGCCATCGGTAACTTGGTACTGTATATCGAGATTATCACCGTGGAAATTGGTTGCTGGTGTAAAAGTAAACCCATGAGCCGCATCACTTGAGAAGCTACCATGTGGTGAAGTAGGTAAACCAATTACGCTTAAGTTTCCATCCACATCTGACAAGTGTTCAAGTAGCTGCGCCTGTGTAATATGAATCGAACGATCTTCATCCGTTGCGCCTAAATCGCGCGCACCACTGTCAGTTAATGGATCATTTACTGCAGCGACATGTATTGATGCTCTAGCAGCTGATGAATCGGCATGACCATCACTGACTGTGTAACCAAAGTGCACATCACCATTAAAGTTGAGTGCTGGCTTGAAAGTGAGGTGGCTAATATCGGCGGCACTAATTTGCTGATTAGCACTAACAGCGACTCCGTTTATGAGTAAGCTGCCCTGTGCAACATCAGGTAGTGAGGTGATGGTAATGTGGTCGAGAGAGTCATGGCTATCAACATCGGTAAAGCCAAAGTTAGCCAGAGTAAATTGATAATCTGTGTCCTCTGTTGCTGAAATTACTTGGGTTGTAATGGTCGGGCGATCGTTGCTGCCATAAATCACCGCAGTTAATTGTTGTGCGGTACCATCAGCACTATGGACAGTAATAGTGTCAGTGATTTTTTCTCCTTCACCTAAACTATTAATTTTGCTGTTATTGTTGTCTGCTCTAAATAACCACTCGCCTGATGCATGTAAAATAAACTCCCCAACATGCTGATCTCCATTGACCCAAGATCCATGACTGTGAGCATCGGTATTCCCGCTAGCACCAGTAGGAATAAAGTAATTTTCACTACTATCGGTATCGGTTACCTGCAATGTCATCCTGTCTGATGACAACATATGAGTACCTGAAAGACGAAGATCTTCAGTTATATGCGTGCGCTCGTCGGTACTGATATGCCCTGAAATCTGCGCGGCATCATCTTTCCCTGTAATGGTAATTTTCGCCGTTTGTGCTACCTGGCCACCATGGCTATCTTTGACGTTGTAACTCACCGTAATGACTTCGGTTTCACCTGCTGCTAGGTGTTGGAATTCAGCGGCATTGGCGTTAACAACTAATGTATGACCATCTTTACCTATGCTTAAAAAGTCTGGTTTGGTAGTACTTTGGCTAGTTGTGCCTACTTGATATTGAAGATCTGCAACCGACAATACTTCAGCGGTATCAGCGTCAGTTGCACCTTGGAGTAAATTGATAGCGCCCATGCCGGAATCTTCAATTTTACTGCCTGTTACCGCAGCAGATACGCTAGGTGGTTCATTGATGAACATCGTCACAGCTTGGGTTATAGACTGACTTTCACCTCCAGCAGATGCTGTGGCGGTGACGTTGAATTGTAAGTCGCCATGGAAATGGGGGGCTTTTAAATCTAAAGTTAAGCCTGTGAGATCGGCTTTGTGCAATACCCACATCTTTGCAATGTTGTCATAGGTGCCGTGATTCAAAAGTGCATGGTCAGGTAATCCACTAATTTTGATCAATAAGTTTTCAGTATCACCACCGGTATCGGTTGCTGCCACATTCAAGTTTAAGTCCATCACAGTGCCTTGTTGGGCATCTGGCGCTGAGGCGCTTAATGTGGGTTTATCGACAGAACCATGAATGGTGATGGTAATATTATTGGTTACTGTACTACCATCGGTTGAAGTGGAAGTCACAGGAATGACTTCAGTGAGTGTTTGATTTACTCCAAGTTGGTTAACCGTAGGGTTAGTATTATCGATGGTGTAATGGTATTTTCCATCTGCATCTAAACTAAAGTGACCATATTTGGTGGTGTGTTGTGCTTGAATGTTAAAGCTAGCGCTATCGCCACTGTCAATATCAGATGTACGCAACTCTCCATCAATAGTGGCTTGTGCAGCATCTTCTTTTAATTCAGCATTGAGTCCCGCAGGGGTAATGTTGCTGACAACATTGCCACTGACTTGAAAGACGGTTTCTGCAGAATGCTGGCCGGTACTATTTTCAACATGCAGAGTATGCAAACCGTCACTCAAATGATTAGCTGCAACTTGCCAATGCCCATGACTGTCAGCAACGACACTGGCTAACTTATTATTGCCATCCATGACATTGATTGTTTCGCCTGGGGCTGCTGTGCCACTGTATGCCGTGCTGCCCAATTGTAGGTTTTGATAGGCATGATAATAAAGGTAATCAACCTCTGAGCCGCCACCAGTACATACCCGATTGATAATACCAATGGTTTGATGTCCAGTCGCATCTTCAAATACCACAATACCGCCGCTCCAAACATTACCGTGGCCACTCGCACCACCAGAGCCGGTGTTCACTGTGTCTGGTATTCCATGCTGATGCCACCAGTCATGGTTATCGACTCGGCTAAATCCTCCGACGCCACTGTGGTCTGTGGTAGTAGTGGCTGGAGTAGTTATCCAGTTATGATCTGAGCCAGGTTTGTACAAACCAACGAGCTTAACGCCTGTGGCGACGCCAGTAACATCGGTGCCCCAACGCGCGGTATTTTCTGCATTGGAGGCAGCGACATCAATATTAGCGCCAGTGGGTTGGGAGATGATACTAACCTCTTGCAGTTTCAAGGTCGCAGATGTGCCAGCCGGTGCGACATGAGCTGATTCGATAATGGGCTTATCATTACTGCCACTAATAGTAATATCCACCACTTGTGTTGACCCATCACTCGCGGTAAACGTGTGGTGATCGACGACAGGCGCTTGGTCTGGATCGAGTTGTTGGACCTTGTTTTGATTTAATGTGTAAGTCCATTGGCCATTGTTCATTTCAATATGGCCATAGGTGGTCGCTGTTGAGGTTATATCAGGAAAAACCGGGTTTTGTCCTGCGTCGACATCGGTAATCGTTAATTGTCCAGTCGCAGTTGTTTGGTCACCGATATCACCTTCAGTAACATTGCCATGGGTGTCGCCATGGATTTTAGCTGCATCATCGATTGCAGAGATGTGCAAGATATTGCTAACTTTGGCAGAATCAACATGGCCGTCATTAACTGTGTAGGCGAACTGCACATCTCCGTTAAAGTCTTTGGCCGGAATAAATTGCAGCTTGCTGATATCCGCAGTCGTAATGCTCTGGCCAGCGGTAATAGTTTGTCCGTCTAAGACAAACTTACCTTGTGATGCTGGTGGTAGGTCGGTGATGGCAATAGCATGTAAGGTGTCGCCTGTATCGATATCAGTAAAGCCAAATTGACTTGCTTGCATCTGATAATGAGTATCTTCAGTGCCATTGGTTAAAGCGACAACATTGGCCACTGGGGCATCATTTGTACCTTCAACTTGGATATGAAGTTCATATGCAGTGCCATCTTGGCTATGAACTCGATACACCACTTCTTCAGTCTGTCCAGCAGCTAAATGTTGTAATTGACTATTGTCAACGCTATATCCCCAATTGCCAGCGCTATCTATACGGAGCTGACCATTGAATTGATCTTTTATGGCTGTTTCGCCGAATTGGCTATACCTAAATCTATTTTCGCCGCTATCAGGATCAATTACTTGTAAACTACCAGAGGCAAGCTCAGTGATATGTCCAAGATTCTGGCTGCTATGAGAACCATCTTCGATAACTGTGCCTGTGGTGACTTCACTAATGATCGCCGTGTCGCCAACAGCGCTTAAGGTGGTAGTGGCACCTGTATGCGTGAGACCGCCATGGTCATCTTTTACGTCATAACTGAAATGGACCTGACCGTTGTAGTCTTTTTCTGGCGTAAAGGTAAAGGTTCCATCTTGATTGTCTTTGAGTGAACCATGATTGACGCTGATATTGGCAATGGTGAGTTTGCCCGCATCATTAGTATCTACATCGGTGGTATTAGCAAGTAATTGAGCTAACGTGAACGTTTGGCTGGTATCTTCAGTGCCAGGTTGAAGAGTAACCTCTGCGGCACAATACGGCTTGTCGTTACTGCCATGAATAGTAATTTTTATATCGTGGGTGGTTCCATCAAGACTATGCACGGTAATGGTATCAGTTAAAGTTTGCCCTTCGCCTAATTGGTCAATTTGGCTACCTACCGTCGTTTTTGTACTGCCTAAGTGCCAATCATGGCTACCAGCTGCAACGGCATAATCCCAATGACCATCAGGATGTAACAATAGGTGACCATATTGACCATGGTAGGAATAGACTTTGCCATTGGGATCGAAATGCGCTTGCCCTGAATCAGGATCGATGATGGTGAGTTGCCCGCTTGTTGAAAGGCTGCTTTGCCCAAGCGTTGCCATACCCGGTTGGGCGTGATCTGGTGACATATCAACGCCTGCCGCGTTCTCAGTCACTGAGCCAGTATCAACGCCACCAATAATCGCTTTATCGTCAGTACCGTTGATGGTGACGATGATCTTCTGTTCGGTGCCATCCACCGAGTGCACCAGTAGTGTATCGGTGAGTGACTCACCCGTTTTTAGCCCTTGAATCACCGCTTGTGAATTATCAGCTGTGTAGATCCAGTGGCCTAAATTATTAATAGAAAGCGTACCGAACTGGCCTTGCAGGCTTTCTGCTGTGAACTGGGCTTGACCATTATCGGGGTCGGTGATGTTTAAATTGCCATCTGCCCGAAGTTGGCCACTATGCACGTCTTTATCTTCAGTGAGGTTTGCAGTGCTAGTACCGCCAATCACCGCCTTATCGTCAGTACCGTCAATGGTGACCGTGATTTTTTGCTCGGTGCCATCCACCGAGTGTACCACTAAGGTGTCAGTGAGTGACTCACCCGTTTTTAGCCCTTGAATCACCGCTTGTGAATTATCAGCTGTGTAGATCCAGTGGCCTAAATTATTGATAGAAAGTGTGCCGAACTGGCTTTGCAGGCTTTCAGCTGTGAACTGGGCTTGACCGTTGTCAGCATCAGTAACACTTAGCGTCCCATCGACGCGAAGTTGGCCAGCGTGTACGTCTTTATCTTCAGTGAGGCTGGCAATGCTTGTGTCCGAAATAACCGCTTTATCGTCAGTACCGTTAATGGTAACCGTGATTTTTTGCTCGGTGCCATCCAGCGAATGTACCAGCAGGGTGTCTGTGAGTGACTCACCCGTTTTTAGCCCTTGAATCACCGTTTGTGAATTATCAGCGGTGTAGATCCAGTGGCCTAAATTATTGATAGAAAGCGTGCCGAACTGGCCTTGTAAGCTCTCTGCTTGGAATTGCTGCTGACTCGCATCGGGATCGGTGATGCTTAAATTGCCGTCTGCTCGAAGCAACCCTTGATGAACATCTTTATCTTCGGTGAGGCTGGTAGTGCTAGTTCCGCCAATTACCGCCTTATCGTCAGTACCGTTAATGGTGACGGTGATTTTTTGCTCAGTGCCATCCACCGAGTGCACCAGTAGGGTGTCGGTGAGTGACTCACCCGTTTTTAGCCCTTGAATCACCGCTTGTGAATTATCAGCGGTGTAGATCCAGTGGCCTAAATTATTGATAGAAAGGGTGCCGAACTGGCCTTGCAGGCTTTCGGCTGTGAACTGGGCTTGGCCGTTATCGGGGTCTGTGATGCTTAAATTACCGTCTGCTCGAAGCAACCCTTGATGAACATCTTTATCTTCGGTGAGGCTGGCAGTGCTAGTTCCGCCAATCACCGCCTTATCATCAGTACCGTTAATGGTGACCGAGACTTTTTGCTCAGTACCATCTACCGAGTGCACTAGCAGGGTGTCGGTGAGTGACTCGCCCGTTTTCAGGCCTTGAATCACCGCTTGTGAATTATCAGCGGTGTAGATCCAGTGGCCTAAATTATTGATAGAAAGGGTGCCGAACTGGCCTTGCAGGCTTTCGGCTGTGAACTGGGCTTGGCCGTTATCGGGATCGGTGATGCTTAAATTGCCGTCTGCTCGAAGCAACCCTTGATGCACGTCTTTATCTTCGGTGAGGTTTGCAGTGCTAGTACCGCCAATCACCGCTTTATCGTCTGTGCCGTTGATGGTGACGGTGATTTTTTGCTCGGTGCCATCCACCGAATGTACCACTAAGGTGTCGGTGAGTGACTCACTGGTTTTTAGCCCTTGAATAGCTGTTTGCGAGTTATCTGCTGTGTAAATCCAATGGCCCAGGTTATTGATTGATAATGTGCCGAATTGGCCTTGTAGGCTTTCAGCTTGGAATTGGTTCTGGCCGTTATCGGGGTCAGTGACGCTAAGCGCACCATCCACGCGAAGTTGGCCGCTATGCACATCTTTATCTTCGGTGAGACTTGCGGTACTGCTGCCAGCAATCACCGCTTTATCGTCTGTGCCGTTGATGGTGACGGTGATTTTTTGCTCGGTGCCATCAATCGAGTGAACCAATAGGGTATCGGTGAGTGATTCACTGGTTTTTAGCCCTTGAATAGCTGTTTGCGAGTTATCTGCTGTGTAAATCCAATGGCCCAGGTTATTGATTGATAATGTGCCGAATTGGCCTTGTAAGCTTTCAGCTTGGAATTGGTTCTGGCCGTTATCCACATCGGTGATAGTGAGGGCGCCATCAACTCGCAATAGCCCTGAATGAACCTCTTTATCTTCGGTGAGACTTGCGGAACTGCTGCCCGCAATAACGGCTTTATCGTCAGTACCGTTGATGGTGACCGTGATTTTTTGCTCAGTACCATCCACCGAGTGCACCAGCAGGGTGTCGGTGAGTGATTCACTGGTTTTTAGCCCTTGAATTACCGCTTGTGAATTATCTGCAGTGTAGGTCCAATGGCCAAGGTTATTGATTGATAATGTGCCGAATTGACCTTGTAAGCTTTCAGCTTGGAATTGGTTCTGGCCGTTGTCAGCATCAATAACACTTAGGGCTCCATCGACGCGCAGTTGGCCGCCATGCACGTCTTTGTCTTCAGTAAGTGTGGCTGTTGAAGTACCCGAAACCACCGCCTTATCGTCAGTACCGTTAATCGTGATCGTGATTTTTTGCTCAGTACCATCCACCGAGTGCACTAGCAAGGTGTCGGTGAGTGACTCGCCTGTTTTCAGTCCTTGAATCACCGCTTGTGAATTATCCGCTGTGTAGATCCAGTGGCCCAAATTGTTGATCGAAAGCGTGCCGAATTGGCCTTGTAAGCTTTCAGTTTGGAATTGGTTCTGGCCGTTATCCACATCGGTGATAGTGAGGGCGCCATCAACTCGCAATAGCCCTGAATGAACCTCTTTATCTTCGGTGAGACTTGCGGAACTGCTGCCCGCAATAACGGCTTTATCGTCAGTACCGTTGATAGTGACCGTGATTTTTTGCTCAGTACCATCCACCGAGTGCACCAGCAGGGTGTCGGTGAGTGATTCACTGGTTTTTAGCCCTTGAATTACCGCTTGTGAATTATCAGCGGTGTAGATCCAGTGGCCTAAATTATTGATAGAAAGGGTGCCGAACTGGCCTTGCAGGCTTTCGGCTGTGAACTGGGCTTGGCCGTTATCGGGATCGGTGATGCTTAAATTGCCGTCTGCTCGAAGCAACCCTTGATGCACATCTTTATCTTCGGTGAGACTTGCGGTACTGCTGCCAGCTATCACAGCTTTATCGTCAGTGCCGTTGATGGTGACGGTGATCTTCTGCTCGCTGCCATCAATCGAGTGAACCAATAGGGTATCGGTGAGTGATTCACTGGTTTTTAGCCCTTGAATTACCGCTTGTGAATTATCTGCAGTGTAGGTCCAATGGCCAAGGTTATTGATTGATAATGTGCCGAATTGGCCTTGTAAGCTTTCAGCTTGGAATTGGTTCTGGCCGTTATCCACATCGGTGATAGTGAGGACGCCATCAACTCGCAATATCCCTGAATGAACCTTTTTATCTTCGGTTAGCGATGCGGTCGAGGTACCAGCTATCACCGCTTTATCGTCAGTGCCGTTGATGGTCACTGTGACTTTTTGCTCGCTGCCATCCACCGAATGTACAACTAAGGTATCGGTGAGTGACTCGCCAGTTTTGAGGCCTTGAATTACCCCTTGTGCGTTATCAGCTGTGTAGGTCCAATGGCCCAGGTTATTGATTGTTAATGTGCCAAATTGGCCTTGTAAGCTTTCAGCTTGGAATTGGTTCTGGCCGTTATCCACATCGGTGATAGTGAGGGCGCCATCAACTCGCAATATCCCCTGAATGAACCTCTTTATCTTCGGTGAGACTTGCGGTACTGCTGCCCGCAATAACGGCCTTATCGTCAGTGCCGTTAATGGTCACAGTGACTTTTTGCTCGCAGCCATCAATCGAGTGAACCATTACAGTATCAGTAACCGAGTCACCCGTTTTTAGCCCTTGAATAGCAATTTGTGCGTTATCTGCAGTGTAGGTCCAGTGGCCAAGGTTATTGATTGATAATGTGCCGAATTGGCCTTGTAAGCTTTCTGCTTGGAATTGCTGCTGACCCGCATCGAGATCGGTGACGCTAAGCGCACCATCCACGCGAAGTTGGCCGCTATGCACATCTTTATCTTCAGTCAGACTTGCAGTACTGCTGCCTGCAATCACCGCTTTATCGTCAGTGCCGTTAATGGTCACTGTGACTTTCTGCTCGCTGCCATCAACGCTATGAACCAAAAAAGTATCGGTAACGGTTTCACCGGTTTTTAAGCCCTGGATCTGAGGACTCGCGTTGTTAGTTATATAGGTCCAATGACCGTTCTCATCAATACCGAATTGACCGTATTGGCCAGAGTAGTTATCTGCTGTGAACTGACTTTGGCCTGAATCTGGATCAGTAATAGTTAGCAGACCTTCTGTTCTCAATTGTTCGCCACTCGGGGTTAGATATACATTGAGATCTTCAGTAATTGCTCCCGTAGATGTACCGCTAATTTGCGCTAACTCATTACTGCCAGTAACTTGAATTGTTATCTGCTGAGCCACTGGCTGACCTGAGCTGTCTGTGGCTATTACCGTAAAGGTTTCAGTTGCTACCTGACCTTGGTTCAGTGCTTGTGTTGCTGGGTTTTTATTGTGGAGCTGATAATGCCAAGTGCCAGTATCAGGATCTATGCTTAGCTCGCCAAGTTGACCCAGACCATTGGCGATTGACCAGCTGGTATTGTCACCGGTATCAGGATCGGTTGCGATCAAACTGCCTGATGCGCTGTCTATGGCACCGTTTTCATTCAGTGCTGCGTGATGTACGCCGGAAATAGTAGGTAGGTCATTGCTACCTTCAACTTCAACTGCAAGCGCAGTTTGAACGTGGTTGCCATCGCTATCAGTTGCCGTGACAATAAACTGTTCGGTGTGGTGTTCATTTTCTGCTAATGCATCTGTTGCCTGTGCGGCGTTATTGAGTTGGTAATGCCACTGTCCAGTCACTGGATCGATATTAAGTGAGCCAAACTGCCCTTGTGATTGGTTAATGCTCCAGTTTATTTGCGCAGAATGATAGCCTTGAGCATGCAAAGTACCTGTAACTGTGTCAGTACTAGAATCTTCTTTAACCTGTTGAATTTGTTGTTGACTATCAATTGATAGTGGTTTCTCATTCGTGCCAGTGCCAGTGCCAGTGCCAGTGCCAGTGCCAGTGCCAGTGCCAGTGCCAGTGCCAGTGCCAGTGCCAGTGCCAGTGCCAGTGCCAGTGCCAGTGCCAGTGCCAGTGCCAGTGCCAGTGCCAGTGCCAGTGCCAGTGCCAGTGCCAGTGCCAGTGCCAGTGCCAGTGCCAGTGCCAGTGCCAGTGCCAGTGCCAGTGCCAGTGCCAGTGCCAGTGCCAGTGCCAGTGCTAGTGCCAGTGCCAGTAGAGTGAACAGGGTGTTGTGGATTTGGGATATATTGTGAGGCTTTATCAGGGCTTATAGTGGTTAAAGCTACGGTAAAGTGAGGCTGATTGTGTTCATTTTGGGTGAAGGTTAGCGGTTTAGCTAGGTTACTTAGGGGGGTAGTGCCTGCAGCGTTCGCGTGAAAATGGGCTCCTGAATGTAAGCCTGTTGTTTCGCTGGAACCATGCTGAGGGGTGAGGGGCTGTTGCTCTATTTGAACTTTTTCTGGTGTATCTGTTGTTGTCTGCTCTGTTGATACTGTTTGCCCGAGTGTCATTTTAGACTCTGTATCGGGCTGTTTGGCTTGTTGCTCTAGTTGGGCTGTGCCATTTTGGGACTCGCCTGTGTCGTCAGTAGATAATGGTGGCGTCGTGCTCCAAGATTTATCCGCGACCAAGTCCTTATTGCCAATGAGATTGGCTTTGCCGTTACTGTCACGTAGCTCTTTGGCTTTGAGGCGAGCAACATCTTTATCCAGTTGTTTGGCTTTTAGTTTGGCCTCCAACTCCCTTTGCTTTTTTTCAGCTTCAATCGCTTCTGGTGTCTTAGCACTTGATGTGGATTTTTTATCGTCCTGACTCATTATCTACTTCCTCTTTAGCGCTCACCAAAAGCTTCTGTCACGTTAGTAAATACCGGCTTCCATAAGTATTGAAAAACGGTTTTATCGCCTGTCACTATGTCTGCTTCACCTGTCATCCCTGGAATTAAGTCAAACTGGCCGGGCTTATCCGCAAAGTATGGTTTATCTATGCTGATCTGCACTTTATAAAATACGCCACCTTTCTCATCTGAATCGGTACTAGGGGATATGCGTTTAACAATGCCATCGAGTGCACCATAACGACTGTAATCAAAGGCATCGATCTTAATTCGCACCGGTTGGCCGACTTTCACAAAACCAATATCTCTTGGGGATAGTTTGGCTTCCATTAAGCCAGTTTTAGTCATGGGTACTATTACCGCCACCGTGCCACCTGGTTGAATAACGCTGCCAGTAGAAGAGGAGGGAATAGACTGAATAATTCCATCAACTGGCGCAGTAACAGTATTTTGTGACACCAATGAACCTGATGATTTTAAGCGGGCGATAATGCCTAGCAATTCGGCTTGTGCATTGGTGCGTTCTTCGCCGACCTCCTTAAGTAAGGTGGCCTGTTTTTGTTTCAACTGCTGCTCCAAGTTAAGCAAGTTTTTAGATAGCACTTGCTGCTTACTCTCCATGCTTTTGAGCTCACGCATATAGGAATCAAGTTTTTGTTGCGACTCCAAAATACGTAGTTTAGATACGGCTTGCTCCTCGGTTACTGATCGCATCATCTTAAGTGTTTGTTTGGCAGTTTCTATCTGATCACTAAGTGGTGGGATCTCTGCTTTAAGGCCATCGATTTCTGCCTGAGATTTAGCGATGTCAGACTCTGACAGTTGCTGCATTGCTAAACGTTCTTGATTCATTCGGCTAAGTGAAGCAGTGTGTAGTTTGACTAACTGAGGATATTCCAATTCAAACTCGACGAAATTGGCTTCTCTTTGATCAATAAAGGCTTCGTAACGCTCAATTCTGAGTACCAAATTGGCCCGCTTACTAGCGAGTTCTTCTTCGGCCGATTGGCTGTCTATAGAAACAAAGCTGGCAAGCACATCACCTTTTTTGACCACATCCCCCTCCTCTACCATTACAGAGGCGATAGTCCCACCTGTGCGACTCTGTATTATCTGGCGGTGGCCAAGTGGCACAACTTGTCCTTTAGATTTAGAGATCTCCTCAACCTGAGCGAATAGTGACCACAGCAACATAATCAGTACCGAACCTGTGATTAAAAATATGATGCGTTTAATCAGTTTTCTTTCAGCAGGAGCTTCAATTGCATCGGAAAATTCGTGCTCAGGCCATACTCGGTTCGCTAGTTGACGCTTATCCATTCGGGAGGCTCTCCTGAGGTGTTACAGGTTGCGGTTGTTGAGCTGATTGGTCGGGAATTGGTCCTGCATAAACGACCGCTCCTTTATCTAAAATGACGACTTTGTCAGCTTGTTGGATCAACTCTTGATCATGGCTGGTAAATAGCACTGTGCTTTTACCTTTAAGCTCATTGAATGTTTTTAGTAGTTGAGCTTTCGCTGCGGGATTGCGGTTGGCAATGGGTTCATCAAGGATAAGTAAGCTTGATTGTTTCAACAGTGCGCGGGCTAAGCTGATGTAACTGCCTTCAACAGCGGATAATAGGGTGTGACCACGGTTAAGTAGATCGATGTTAAGGTCATTACCTAAGGCATTAAACAGTGACTCACCTCCTGCCGCTTTGATGGCTGCTATTAGCTCTTCGTCCGTAGCATCTTCTTTGGCAATACGCAGATTATCGGCCAAAGAACCTGGGAAGATATCCGGTTCAGCAGGGCAGAATGCAGCCCACTTTCGATAGGCTTCAGGATCATACTGTTTTTGGTTTTTACCATTAACACTGACGTATCCTGCTTGCGCTTCAGCGACTCCCATAGCGGCAAGCAGCATAGAGGTTTTTCCGCAGGCATTAGGGCCGATAATTGCGACATTTTCACCGGGTTCAATGTCGACACTGACTCCCGCTAGGGCTGGCTCTACCTCAGCGCCATAACGTAAAGTAACATGTTGAAAGCTGATGGCAGGCGGGATATGTGTCGCAGGTGTATCGAGTCTTAACTCACTGTTTTCAGTACTCGCTTGCATAAAACGATCAAACTGTTTGATTGCCATGTCCATCATGGTGATTTTCTGACTGGATGAAAATGCCAGCTGCGCTGGCCCTGTTATACGCCAGATAAGCATCACACAAGCAATCAGTGCTCCGGGGCTAATACTTTGGTTAAGGACTAAAAATATACCCGTAAATACAGTGACTAACGCCGTGAGTAGACTCATCGCATGAGCGACTGCAGCATTTAGTCCGTTCCGTTTGGCGAATAGAAAATTCTGCCTGCAATTTTCTTTACACTGTCTGGCAAACTTAGTATTCCAACCGTCTGTTTCACCGCTGGTTTTGAGCTGCAGTAGATTCTTTGCGAGCTCGTTAATTGAGTTTTGATAATCACCACTAATGGTAGGAGAGGCTGATTGAGCATATTTGTTTACCGCTTTCATCACTAAATAAAATAGCAGCAACATTACCAGAGGAACAATGACTAACCAGCCACTCAAAAGTGCAATTGTGATAAGCGCAATAGCAGTAAAAGGTAGGTCGACTAGGCCTGCACCGCCAGGACCTGAGAGCAAGGTTCTTACTTTCTCTGCATTGCGCATACGTGCCATATGGTTAGAGATCCCGACGCGAGATAGCACCATCAGTGGCACACTCAATAGCCGCTTAAAAGTGAGATTAGAAAGGTCGCGGGCAAAGCGGTTACTGGTGCTGGCTAGAACATTGGCACGTGTGAGTCTAGTTGTAATCAACACCCCTAGAGCTAACGCAGCGCCAAGGGCGATAGTTGGCAGTACGTCAGGAGCTTGCCCACCGATCACCCGATCATAAACAGCCATGGTAAATAGCGGTACCGCAAGCCCGGTAATACTCGATAGCAAGCTAAGCCAAAATACAGGACGATACCATTTAGTGCGCTTACTCATATGTGCAGCAAAAGCACGAATATTCTGTTTACTGGCTGGCAGGTTTTCGATGATGAAAACGTGACCCATTTGAGGTAATTTAGCAGCGCTTATGGCTTGCCACTGCTCGGTATGCAGGTCAAATATTTCATACTGCTCATTTCTGCGTCGCGCCATTACAGCAGACTCGGTATCTGGGACAATAATAAAGGGATGAATCGCTTGCGAGGTTGCTTCTTTGTCGACTTTAGAGACAGAGTAACCGATATGGTGTTTACCCAGTAAATTGGCGAGCGTCACCGTATCTACTGTTTTAACAGAGTCATCATTAAGAATATTGTTTGCTTGTGAAAATAGCCCTAGCTGCTGAAAGAGTGCTACCAAAATATTTTTTAGTTCGCTTACTTCAAGTGGATGTATTTTTTCCGCTTCAGCTGGTTGAGTTTGACTGATTGAATTCATGCTTCAGCCTCCTGAGTCGCAGTGATAATGTTGCATTCACCAGAGGCGCCAATATTCACTCTTAGGTCGCTATTAGTCGCTAGCTCAGCAAAATGGGAGGCGCAAATAATGGTCATATTGCCACTGTAGCGGTTAATGACATTGATTAGCCTCGTCTGCGAATCAGCATCAAGTGAAATCATCGGCTCATCGAGCAGCAAGATTGATGGTGCTTGCACAAACGCCCTTACTAAGGCAATGAGTTTTATTGCGCCTTTGTTGAGCATTTGACTGTCGTTTACACCCACTTCGGTTTGATAGCCTGCGGGAAGTTGGGCAATGCTGCTGGTTAGCCCTAATGCTTCAGCTACCTCCATCGCTTGTGATTCTAGCTCAGGCCTAAACATGGTCATGTTTTCCAGTAAGCTACCTGCAAACAAGGTTGGCCAAGGAGAGACATAGGTGACCGATTGTCGGTACTCATCAGCCTTATGTTCGTTTTGTGCAACTCCTGCAATGGTGATACTACCTTGCTCCAAATGGTGGAAGGCGCCGACGACGCTTAGAAGTAAGCTCGCATGGGTGAGTGGGTCGGAAGTCACTGTGACTAAACTGCCACTGGGGATAGATAGATCAAAATGATTGAGCTTAGCACCAACTTGTGAACAGGCTACATCGTCGAACTTAATTGGACCTAGCGGCAGTTTCTGTTGATATTGAGTCGTGCCTTTAAACATCTCTTGTGGCAATTTGGCCAAATCATTAACGTGATTCATTGCGGTATTAGCACTTGCGAGTCGCGAGCGCAGACTAATAATGGCACTGAGGGGAGCAATTGCTCTGCCAGCTAATATAGAGCAGGCCGCTAAGCCACCAGTTGTAAGATCACCGTTTAACACTTCAAAGCACCCGATTAGTACAATCAATAGTGTGGTGCCTTGAGATGCACCTTGGATCAACTCCTGTAATTTTGAAGATAACCAATCTACTTGTTGCTGCTGCGCTAAACGGCGGTAATTAATTTCGCTGTAGCTAGCCGACAAGCGGGTCTCCATTGCCAAGGCCTTAGCTGTTGTTAATCCTGACAATACCAAGATCAGCATGCGTGAACGTTCACTCTCAGTGAGTGCCAAATCTTGTGTAGCACGGTTTAGCTTTTGACCGATAAAAAATACTAAGCCTCCGATCACAAGCCAGACTGCGATAGGAATGAACACTAACGGGCCACCAATATAAGCGACTAAGGCTAGAAAAATCAGCACAAAAGGGAAATCCATTAACGCAACGAGTGCTTGCCCAGAATAGAGCTCTCGCATAGCGGCTATGCTAGCAAGCCCGTTTGATACTTTGCCGGTACCGAGGCTTTCTACATGGTGGTAGTCAGATTGCATTAAAGCATTGACAACTTTGGTGGTGGTTTGTAGCTCAAAATTGGCAGCAGATGAGGCCAATAACCAGCTGCGAGAGTAGCGCAATAATAGTTCGAGTAGAATAGCCACCGCCACCGCTGAAGCTAGCACGCTGGCGGTGCCATAACCTTGATTCGGTAGGATCCGGTCGTAAATTTGCAACATAGTAAATGGCAGCGCCAGAGATAATAAATTAATGAAAGTCGAGGAGAGCAACAACTCAGCTTTAGCGCGATTATTATTTAGTAAACTGAAGTTTTCTCTCATCGTTATTCACATCCTTGCAAGCTCAGAAAAGGTTTTATAAATAATAGTATAGCTTTTGATATTCTGTTCGAATTTGCCGTTTAGTTATAACTTCTGGAGAGGATACTGACTCGGCAATATCATCAAGCGCCTAGGGAGTAGCGGGAAGAGTGATTGAAAAATAATCGATACTATAAAGTTTAGACTGGGTGTCAGCCGGTGAATTTGCAGGGAACCGGCTGACGATTAACGCAGCGAACGGAGCAATCGCTGCGTTAAATACTGCTTGTGACGTGTTAAGTTACTTGGCGTGGCGTTTGCCATCCTTATTTTTCATTGGGTCGCCATCATAGCCAAGCGCATTCCAGTTCATACGAGTGCCCTTGTTGTGGCAGTCTCCACATTTCAATGCCGCGGCTTTTGGTGAAACCATGTGGTTTATACGCCACCACATTTCGGTTGCTGCAAAACCATGTTCGCCACTATAAGTGATGCCTTTTTCTGCTAAGACTTGATTGGCTTCCATACCCAGTTTAGCGGCTTTATCCCAATCATAATCTTTCCAGTATCCACCTTTGCCGTAGACTTTAGCGGTAACGAAGATGTTTTGTTTACTGTCGTAGATCTGCTTACCGCGGTGCACCTTAAATGGATAGATTTTTGCCGTGCTATCGTTAATGTCGCCTAGCGGGCTAGTCAGTTTAGTCACTTTAGTTGGGTCCATCTTGTCACCAACCATGTAGGCATCGGCATTACCGTTATACCAAGCGTATTCTGGCTCAACCATCTTGCCCCAAACGAAGTTTCCTTTCTTTTTCTGGTAGCTCTTCTTGCCGTACTTATCTTTAGTTTCCTCAAGATCGCTACCCGCTGTTGACCAATCCCAGCTCATTTTGGTCGCTTCATTACGAGCAAAAAAGGGAATATGACAAGTTTGACAGGCAACACTGGCCGAGTGGGTATTCAGCTTTTTGTTTTTATGCGGCGTGGCATAGTGGCAGTTAACACAACCAATTGGGTTTTGCCCTCCCGGTGAAACCCCCATCGCATTCCCCGTGATCTGGTGAGCTTCGGTGGTATGGCAAGTCTGGCATTGGAAGTCATTGCCGTCGGTGTCCATATGCACATCGGTCGCTTTGTCTGGATAAGACATCGAAGAGTCTAAGTCGCCGTGCTTAACAGCATCGCCACCGCCACCAAAGAAGTGGCAAGTGCCGCAATTATCGCGAACTGGTGCGCCGACATTTTTTGCTACTCGCTCAAGGTTAACCTTGGCTAACACTTCGCCAGCACCAGCAGGGTCTTTGACGTAGGTGCCCGTGGTATCATGGCAGACAAGACAGTCAACTTTGGTCATATCGGTAAAATCAAAATTATTATCTTTCCAACCGTAGCCAGCATGACAACTGGTACACCTTGGTTCGTTTCCTGAGATAGAGGTACAGAAATTGTTGATGGCGTCTTTTTTACCACGTTTCACTGTACGTCCAGGTAACTTCTGTTCAAGTTCCCATGTCCAGTGTGATGACTTCATAAAGTCTTTAGCGTGGTCTTCGTGACATTCAATACATTGAGTAGTGACTTCTGAGCCTTGGGTAAATGGCCCCTCAACATACTCGCTGTGTGGGTTGGCGGCCATGGCGAATTGAGCGCTGATAAGCAGCCCAAATGCCAGGGTAGGGACGATGATTTTTTTCATTTTTAATACTCCTGCCCCGGCTAGCGCCGGGGGGATTCACTAGACTTAGAATTTAACGGTAAGAGAGGCGTTGAGGTCATAAGCTGTGTCGACCACGGGTAACATTGAATAAGCACTGCCTTCGATGACATCATCAATTTTCGTTGGAGCACCAACGGGAGTGCCGCTGCCGGTATATTCAAAGTCGTAATACATTCCAGCCAGTTTGATGAACATATTAGGATTGATATCGAACATGTAATACGCCTCAGCAACATGGCCGCGGGTAGCTAACTTGCTGCCGATCGGGTCATCTTGTGCTTGGGTAAACGGAGTCCAATATTTTGAGCCGTAGTTGTATTCAAAACCGACCTTGCCGTAAGGGGCAGGGATTTGAATACCCGCATAGATGCTGTACCCGTCTTTGGCGCCGCTATCATCAGCTGCACTAGGCATCATGATAATTTCGCTGCCGTCAGAGTTAAGTTGCGCTTCAAATACAGCGTCACTTAACATGCCGCCAAACATACCAGCATTGCCATTGCCATCAGCACGAGTCCAGCCACCGGAGACAAACCATTTCACGTCGTTATCTTCTTCACGTGAGAAGCCAATCCCGCCTAAGAACATATCGCCGATAACACCGCTTGGTTGTACGCGAGTGACAAAGTTAAAATTGTCGAATTTTTGCATATCTTGGTACATGGTTGGCGCAAAGATCCCAGCAAGTTGAGTTGGGAATGCCATGGTGCCTTTGAAACCATCGTTAACATCTTTGGCACCAAACAAAGTGAACTGGAGGAAGTTTTTACCATCATTGATGGCATCAATATTAAATCCGCCGAGATGGGTATCTTTAGTGACGATGTCACCGAATAGTTCGCCGTTGCCCCACTGTGATTCAAAACCTTGGCCATAGCAAAAGCGCACCACTTGACCTTCAACGCCGGTAATATCACCGAGGTGATAACCCATCGTCGCACCGTCAAAATTGAAGTTAACTAGGTGACCCGAAGGCGTGCCGCCACGCTTTTCATTCTCACGATATTGGGTGGGGGGGCCGTAAGTTGATGGGCGGCGTCCAATTGATAGATACAGCGGCGAGCCGTTAATATTTTTCCAGTCAAAATAAGCTCGTTCAACTCTAAGCCAATCGCCACTGGTGCTGCCACCATTGGTGCCATCCATGGTAAATGAGTTCCATGAGTCAAACACTTTTACGCCCGTTGAGTCGCCCCAGTTTTTGTACATAGAGAGTCGGCCAGCAAAGCTGACGTTGTCCCAAACTTTGGCTTTTAGGTTAAGTCTGAGGCGAGTGGTGTAAAAAATATCATTGTCGATGTCTTGTGTGGTTTTAGGTGCTAATACATAGGGCATTACGCCTTGCAGTTGACCATTTTGGAAGGCCGCAGCCAAATTAGGATCGGCTGCCATCATTTTGCCTAGTGGCGAATTAGCATCAGTTGGCGAGCCAAATACTCCAGACATCGCTTTGGCGCCAAAGTCATTGAAATTGACTTTAATAGCCGGGTTCCAGGTGACATTTTGGTAGTGCAATGTGTGTGCTTTAGTGCGGAAGTCGCCAGTAATTTCAAGTCTGTCGAGCGCCGTGTGACGCTCATTACTGTCGACGCGATCATTGAGATCGTCGAGTTCACTGGTGATATCTTCAAGCTGGGCTTTTAGGTCGGCAATTTTTTGAGCATCATTATCGCTAGCATAAACGCTACCAGAAATAGCGAGGGCGTTGGCGACAAGTAGTGAAATAAGGGTACGCATAACATCTCTCCTTTTGAGTGTTAACCCCCTGTTTTGGTGATTAACCTCGATTGATGTTGAAGAATGACCTCGCTATTGCTGATTTTTGGCAGCATTAGTCCCTGAGGTATTCCCCATTTTTCAATTTAAAATGTTGTTAGATATTGATTAGAAGGACTTAATCCCTCATACGGTTAACCACAAGTTTGTGGTTGATCTGAATCGGCCGCATGGTCATAAAGGAATTGTTGAATGTCCTTAAGATCTTTCTCTGATAGTGCGTTGAAGGCTTCTTGATCACCTTTGTGCTTCATGCGCTTAAAGAAGCGATCCCACTGGCTCATGGTTTTAGTCATTGGAGTTATCTCGCCACCAATATCACCTTGGCTATGGCAAGCTTTACACTCTTTTTTATACAGATGTTTGCCTTTTTTAGGGTTGCCGCCGTCTGCTGCTTGGGCTTGAAGTCCCAAAGACAGCGCTAGAGCAAGACCTATTCCAACTTTAGTGATTGTTTTCATCATCAATTCCTTACTATTTTTATAGGTTTTACGCCGTCCTTTGCGTGGTTAACAGAATGGTTCCAAAGTGCTTCTGTGTTGTTGCTAAATTTAACAGCCTGCTGTTGCGAAATAGTTGAGCTCGATCACTTTCATGATAAAAATCTAATTGATAAAAATATCATTGAAAAAAATCTAATGTAAGCGTCACTTTATTTTTTAAGTGACTGTTTTTAGGTGTTTTAGTTTTGAGCTGACATTGAGTTAGCGGGAAGGATGCTTAGTTTTTAGCTATTTAGAGGTTGTCCAAGGTCACACTTTTTGTTTTTAGCTATCACTAAAGTAATAGGTTGGTTAATTTTAAGTGACAAAAAAGCCTTAACAGCGGATGCTGTTAAGGCTTAGATTAGGCGCTACAATTTACACCGCTAACACTTTGAGCAAGTATTAGCGGCTAATAATTAAGGCTGTTGACGTGTTGTCGCTAGAACGATTTCACGTACACAAACATTTTGTGGCTGTTCGAAAGCAAAGATAGCCGCATCAGCGATTGATTTTGGCTCAATGATCCCGCCCATGAACTCTTTCCAATCTTCGTAGCCTGACTTAATTTCGTCATTAGTTGTGTGGCTTAGCAGTGGGGTTTCAACTGCACCTGGTGCGATAGTAATCATACGTACATCGTCCATTGCCACTTCTTCACGAATGTTTTCCGTTAACGCATGAACGGCAAACTTAGTGGCACAATATGCAGCGTGGTTCGGGAATGTTTTACGACCCGCAACAGAGCTGATGTTAATGATAGTACCAGTTTTACGTGCTTTCATGCCTGCAAGTACCGCGTGAATGCCATTAAGCACACCCATAACGTTTACGTTAAGCATTTGGCTCCACTCAGCTGGATCTTGTACATCAGCAGCGCCAAGTAACATCACGCCGGCATTATTGATTAAGCCGCCAACAGGACCAAATTTTTCTTCAGCTGCTGCTATAGCCGCTTTCATTGCTGTTGCGTCAGTAACATCTACACTTGTGCAAATGGTATTCTCAAGCTGTAGCGCTTCCATTGGTTCAACGCGACGAGCCAGTAAAAGTAGAGGATGACCTTTAGCACTGAATGCTTGTGCCATGGCTGCGCCAATACCTGAAGATGCGCCAGTAATTACGATAAGTTGTTTCATATAAACCTCAGTGAAAATGAATTATGCCACTCATGCAGTTGAACTGACTGTATTGAGTCTGCAGTGTTAGTTAGTCATGTCGAATTGGGCGTAGTTTAGCGCTACGGTTATTGTTGATATATAATGTATAGCGAACATCATTGTTTACATTTGACTCCTAATGTAAGCTTGCCACTCTGTCTTCAGTCGAGCCAATGAGATGTACAAAGATCTAAATCTAGCAGATGTTAGAGCATTTACAGTGATTGCTGAGCAGGGCAGTTTTACCTTGGCGGCTGAAAAGCTTGGCTGTTCACGCTCGCACTTATCTAAGCAATTGACCCAGTTAGAAACCTATCTTGGGGTGACCTTGATCACGCGCACAACAAGGGCGCAAAGGTTAACCGATCAAGGTGAGTTTTTTTATGAACGCTGCCAGCATGCACTCGATGTGATGGAGCAAGCAGTTGCAAAGACGGTAGATAATGCACAAAACTTGCAGGGCAACATTAATATAAACTGTGTTGGTGGCTATATTGGTGAGGAAATCGTCACCCGCTTGGTAAATGATTTTATTAGTGCCCATCCCAACATCAGTATTAACCTAGATTTTAGCAGCCAACGTGTTGACCTAGTGTTAGATCATTTTGATCTAGTGTTTCGCATGGGGGAGTTAGAGGATTCAGGTCTAGTGGCTCGTAAGCTGATGGATATCACTAACTGCACCTTGGCAGCGCCGACATACCTTGAGCAAAAAGGCATACCCTCTCACCCAAAAGCATTGCATGAACACAGTTGTATTATCGGCTCTATTAACCACTGGAGCTTTCAGCATAAAGCGGATGCACAGCAAAAAGCAGAGGTGGCAATTACCGGAAAGTTTCGTTGTAAAAATGGACGAGTGATGAAAAGCAGTGCGTTAGCTGGGCATGGCATTGTGCGCTTGCCTGAGCTCTATTGTGCCGATGAGCTACGTCGCGGAGAGCTAGTACATGTGTTTGACCAATGGCTTATTCCAGCTACGCCTCTGTATCTGTTGTACAGTAAAGATAAGTTTCAACCTGCGAGGTTAAGGGAGTTTATAGCTTTTACCACTCAGCATTTCTTGGGCTACGTTTGAGTGCGGCATTAATGGCTTAAACTTTTTTCGTGGTAACTTTTCACGGCATGGTTTGAAACTAACTCAAATCTTTTCGTGCCCTGCTAGAGTCCCCAGCCAAAAAGTAATTAGTACTAGAGTTAGCAGCAGCTCATAAAAGTTTAGCCGTTGCTTCATCTCTTCATAAGCAATCACTTGTAGATAGACACTTTCATTAACTAGGGACATCGAGAGTACCTATAAAAGATACTGTACCGGCTCAGTGCTGTAGTATTAAATATATGACTTGATTACATGTAGGGGAGCAGATGAAAACGATTGGCATGCTAGGTGGTATGAGCTGATAGTCCACGCTTAGTTATTACAAAGCAATTAATGAAGGCGTTAAAGCAGGTCTTGGCGGACTGAATTCGGCTAAGGTTTGTATGTATAGTGTGAATTTCGATGAGATTGAGAAACTCCAGCATGAGGGAGATTGGGACGCGACAGCAAACATTTTGTCACAAGCAGCTATTTCTGTCGAAAAAGCCGGAGCTGACTTTATATTGATTTGTACCAATACCATGCATAAGGTTGCACCAGAAATTGAGGCAAACATTACTATTCCGATATTACACATTGCTGATGCTACCGCAGAAAGTTTACTGGATCACGGCATTAAAAAAGTGGGCCTTCTGGGGACGCGATTTACAATGGAACAGGACTTCTATAAAGGACGCTTAACTGAGAAATATAACATTGAGGTTATTGTTCCTGAACAAAGTGACCGTATTGAGATACATGAGATTATCTATAAAGAGCTATGTCGGGGCGTAATTAGAGATGATTCTAGAGACAGATATATTCAGATTATTGACGAATTGAGAGCACAAGGCGTTGAAGCTGTTATTCTTGGGTGTACTGAAATTGCTTTACTTATCCAGCAGCAACATAGCAATGTACCGCTGTTTGATACAACCAGTATTCATGCTCAAGCTGCAGTAAATTTGGCAATAAAAACAGAGTTAGTTCGCGACTAGCCCTCGCCTGCTTTTGTTTGCTACTCATAACAGATTAGTGGTGGAGCTATTGTCTGTTTAAACTTGCTCAAGCAGCTCCTCGACTCCGGTGACACCAAAGTATTGCACTGAGTTTTTGATGCTGATCTTTTTGGCTATCAGCTCTCCATCTTTATAAATTTTAACGACTTTCTTACCACCTCTGTCATTGGTGCTGTACTCATATTCATCGTTAAGGCGAAGTTCGTCAAACTGAGTTCTCATGATTAGGTGCATAGTCACTCCTATTCGTAGACAAATAATACGGCCTACACTATTTAGACGCCTGTTGGCGGGCAATAGTTTCACTTAACAGCTTTGCTTCAAATATAGATCATCCACTCTGTATTTGTCATCGCATTTTTCTGTGGCGACGAACATTCGAAATAGCACTGAGAAGGTGCTAGCGAAGCGCTGAAATACACTCGACAATCGCTAGAGTCTGCATAACAGTTTAAAACGTCAGACAATGTATTTTAGTAGTTTTGTCTAAGCCTTTTTGATAGAAGCATTGCTTCAAGTGGAATAACTATTACTGACTGCCATACACATTTTGTTTGCTCCGCTTTAGATAGTGAGAGCAGGCTTGTGGCCTTCAGCGGATTTGTACGTTGAAAATAAATTAGCTGATACTTTAGTTGTATTTTGTTGTTCTTCAGTAATTTTATGTTCTATTTGGCTATTCATTAAATTAGTCTGTTGCTCTCTAAGGGGGGGATCGTTTTTGACAACTGAGTCATATCTAGGACGTATAGTTCTTATTCACGTTTATCAGAGACTTTATCTACAGGTCTTCTCCCTTAGCGTTACATCACAATATAAGGGAATAAATTGATGAGAAAATTAACTATTGCTGTAGCTATTTTAGTCGGTCTTTCAAGTGCCAGCGCTATTGCAGTTCAAGATAGTAACTACCAACATGAAGCGAGTCTAAGCTACGGGACTAATTCTGAAGAGATAAGTGACGGTGTTTGGGGCGCTCACTACCGTTACTACGTTGACAGTGTAGAGCAAGGTAAAACCCCTTACGCGCTCAACGGGTTTTTAGCTCAATCGTCGAATATTGGAGCTAATTACTACTCATTCGATCCGCTTGATTATGATAGCTATGGTGTTGATGGCACATTTGTTTTTGACTCTAATTGGTTTGTTAGTGCTAATTATACAAATATTGAGTCTGGAAATTATGATCTCAATAGTTATGGGGCCGAAGTTGGCTATTACTTCAATGATACGTCTGCGGTATCTGCATTCTACCAAGATGGAGATGATAACTTTGTTGAATCTTATGGATTAAAAGCCCGTAGCTTTTTCGTACTGCAATCTACAGCGGGTATCGAGCTAAATGCAGGCTGGACGTATAATGAGTTTGATGATTTACTCAATGTCGGTGCTGATTGGTATATTAATAATGCTTGGTCGGTAGGTGCGGGTTATATCAACAGTGATGATGATGATGGATTTGATTTACGTACTGCTTATTGGTTACGTATTTCAGATAATATATCTGCTAACTTCAATGTGTCGAAAATGCTAGATTCTGACTACGATGGTGTTGGTTTAGGTTTAGGTTTGACTGGGCGATTCTAATTCGTAAACTTTAGATTAAGAATAACAAACGCAATTACTAAGTTGCGTTTTTATGCTTCTCTATTTTTCTCGCTCTATCATGATTGATATGGTTCAGCTAACAACATTTAAAGGCTTAAAGAGAAGCAAGGGCACATTGCTATGCCCTTGCTTGTGGAGTCTGATTAGAGTTATAGCTTACGGCATCAGTTACAGCGTTTTTATAATGCGATCTAAGCCTTTTTTCGATAATGCCACAGCTTCAAGTGGCGTCAGTCCATCGGGATACTCTTCCTGTTCGACTACAAACCACTGAGTGCCGCCAACGGCTATGTTGCTGCTGATCACGGCAGGCCAGTCAGTCATGTCTTCGCCAATAATGGCACGTTTTTCTGCTAAGGCTTCTGTTGCGACAAAGCTCTTTGGCAGCTTTGCTTTAAAATGGGTTGTCTGAGTACGGTTTGGGTAGCGGTTGATGTAAAGCACTGGGCTTTTTTCGGCATAAGCGACCCAACCGACGTCCATTTGCATCACAAAGTCATCAGAAGTGTTACGGGCTATTTGATCCCAGAAAGTGTGCTGTTGATAGGCTTCAAACTCTTCATCATGGTTGTGGTAACCAAAGCGTAATCCTTCAGCTTTTAACTGTTCGTTTAGCTTATTAAGATCGCTGACTAGTTCATTGATTTTATCTGGATCATTGGCGCGTTCATCCCAAGGTACAATCACGCTATCAACCCCTAAGGTTTGGTAAAATGCCACTGATTTAGCAAAGTTGTCGGCATCAAAATGCTTAAAACGTACGTGAGCGCCACTGGCTTGGAGTCCAAGGCTGCTAAGGTAATCTTTAAGTCCTTGTGGATCATCGGCATAGGGGCCGAAATCACCAGCAAATTCAACACCAGCAAACCCCATGGCGGCAATGCTGGTTAATGTTTGCTTAAAGTCAGCTTTAAGCGCATCTTTTACTGAGTAAAGTTGCACACTTATTTGCGGGATGATGGTGCTTGCTGAAACCTTTGGTACTACAGCACTTGCTGCTGGTTTAGCTGCTGTCACTGTTTCTGTCTCCTGCGGCGTTGAATCGGTACAAGCAATCGCGATGAGTGCGAGTGCAATGAGGCTGATATTAGAGAGTCTATTCATTGTCAAATCCATGCTTTTTATTGTATTAAAGTCGGCTCATTTAAAACTAATTAGCTTAAAGTCTTTTCTGTTGTAGTTCTTTGGCGGCGTAATCGACGGCTCTTGCGGTCAGCGCCATAAATGTCAGGCTGGGATTTTGCACTGCCGATGAGCAGAAACTAGCACCGTCAGTGACAAAAAGGTTGGGTACGTCGTGACTTTGGTTATAACCATTTAAATATGAGGTTTTAGGGTCGCGCCCCATTCTTGCGGTGCCAACTTCATGGATCGCCAGACCTGGTGCTTCGTTGGTCACTTCAGTTTTGATATTGGTTAAACCTGCCGCGGTCAGCATTACCTCAACTTGATTGGCTGCGTCATGCATCATGGCTCGCTCATTTTCAGAGAACTGACAATTGATATTGAGCTGAGGAATGCCCCATTTATCTTTTAAGTTTGTGTGCAGGTTAACCTGGTTTTCATAGCGAGGCAGCATCTCACCTTGAGCCCAGAGGCCAAACTTCCATTTGCCTGGTCGCCTAAGCTTGTTCTTGAAATCCACACCAATACCGTCACTACGTTGCATACTTTTCCAGTCTTCACGATAAGCACGGCCAGAGAGAGCATAGCCCCGTAGGAAACCGCGTTTATTATCTGGCTTATAGTTGAAGTTGGGCATATATACGCCAGTAGGGCGACGACCGGAATAGAACTCATCTTCAAATCCAGCTAAGTCGCCAGTGCCACCGGCATTGTAGTTATGGTCCATTAAGTAGTGACCTAGCACTCCAGAGCTATTACCAATGCCGTTGGGGAAACGCTTAGAGGTGGAGTTGAGCAAGATCTGAGTTGAGCCTAACGTTGAGGCGCAAACAAACACCACTTTGGCAAAGTACTCACGCTGACTTAGATCATCATTGTCGATAACTCTAACCCCTTTCACTCGATTACTGCTTTCATCATAAATCAGGCTATGAACCACGCTATTGGCAGCGATATGTAAATTGTTAGTTGCTGCTGCAGCGGGCAAGGTTGAGCTTTGTGTTGAGAAGTAAGCGCCAAAAGAGCAACCTGCTTGGCACTCGTTGCGAGCTTTACACTGCATCCGCCCTTGAGACACTTGCAGTTCGGTTGGCTCTGTTAAATGAGCGGCGCGGCCAATAATCATCGGCCGTTCTGGGTAGAGCGCAGAAAACTGCTTTTGTAGTGCTTTTTCAGGGCCATTGAGCTCGAATGGTGGTAAAAACTCACTGTCAGGCAGGTTGGGGAGGTTCTCTCTACTACCACTAATGCCGGCGTGACGTTCTACATGGGAGTACCAAGTAGCAATATCTGGATAGCGAATTGGCCAGTCATTACCATGACCATCAGTTTTGTTGGCGATAAAGTCATAAGGCCCCCAACGATAAGATTGTCGGTGCCAAAGTAGCGATTTACCGCCTAATTGGTTGGCCCTAATCCAGCTAAATTGCGTACCCTTGCTGGTGGTGTAAGGTAGGTCTTTATCATTACCAAAAAAGTGTTTAGTGGCATCTTTAAAGGCATAGCATTGCTTTTGGATCTTATGTTGTTCGTTAACGAGTAGGTTGTCGACTCGAGTACGTAATGGCTGCTGCCATGGCGCAATATTCTCGCCAATATAATCTTTCTGGTGCTCTACAATACGGCCACGTTCTATCATTAAGGTTTTAAAGCCGCGTTCGGTAAACTCTTTAGCTGCCCAACCGCCTGAGATCCCAGAGCCTATCACGATAGCATCAAAGACAGTGTCGCTGTTCTTAATATAATATTCGTCTTTTTTGTTGTTCATCTTGTCTATCTCACTGTGCTTTTTTAACAGAAAACTACGTTAAATAATTCTAGTAAAACAAGCCTTGAGAGCCCCAGTTACTGTCATCTTCACCTAATGCCACTGTGCCCTTATAACCGTTGGGGATCGGGTCAAAGCGCAGCTCCTTCGTCGCGCCAACCTCAGAGGTGTAATAACCAAAACAGATCAAACTTTTTAGAAATTTAAAGTCATTGGTCTGTGACTTATTGAAGGAAGGTTGCCCGGTGTCGATAGCATTGAGTAATTGAACTTGCTGAGTGTCGCTCACCGCTGTAAACATCAGCTGATATTGATTTTTTGCTGCACTATTGAGGTTATTAAGTGTCGCAATGACTCGCAGCTGTTCTCGCGCTTCATAACAATGGGCTAACTGATTATCGATAAAGCCATGGCAGTCGACATCAGCTGCACTTGGTGTCTCTGTACGTGGCAATACTTGACGGCAAACTTGGGCTAATTGCTCAAGCTGCAAAGCTGTTAAGATTTGGCCTTTACCCTGAATACCACCGGGCACAATTTCGTAAGCCTGCGCCACCGATAGACCATTGCCAAAGATAAACTGGCCAGCAGCAAAGCTACCAACTAGAGCACTGAGGCCTTTTAGAAAACGGCGTCGGTGTAGCTGTTCGCTCGAATCTGTTTCGTTATGCAGCATAGTCTTCACCATGATTGGTTTGCGGCTCATTTTCCGCAGGGAGTGTTGTTTTCGCGTTATGTTTTCTCATGTAAAGTAGTAACACACTAAATGCGACAACCAATAGCACTGGGAATATAGATAAATTTGCTAGTACTGATTGCCCTGCTGCAAGCTCGGGGTTACTGCTTAACTGTGATGCACTTTCTCTCGCTGTATCTATCCAACTGCCGATGATTGGGTTCCAAATGCTGACACCGAACATGCCAATCCCACCCATAACGGCTAAGCCGAGTGCGCCAGTTTGCGGCATTTGTTCAGCGACAAAACCTAGCATAGTAGGCCAAAAGTAAGTTACACCGAGGGCGAACAGTATCGCTGCAACATAGACATAGCCTCCGGTTGCCCAGCTCATGCTGTAAATACCTAAGCTTGCAACTAGTGCCGAGCCAAGTAGTAATCCAACTGGGTTGAGGGTATTAACTAGGAATGCTGAGAAATATCGGCCTAGTGCCATAATGCCAGTAATTAACGCCATGATGAGCATAGGTGAAGCGCCTGAGGCGCCGAGTATTCTCTCTATCCATTGCTGAGTGCCTAGTTCAGTCGTAGCCGTTAATGTCATGCATATAGCCATGAAGATAAATAGCGGCGAAATCAGTGCTGAAACATTGCGACGAGTAGACACTTGTTGCTCGGGGATTGGCGGGAATACCTGTCTAAAAGTGAGTATGCCGTAAACCAGTGTAGGTACCAGCATAATGGCTATTTGGGTTTGCCAGCCAAACCCAAGCTGAGTTAACAACTGTGATGCAAGCGCGCCAATCACGATCCCGCCTGGAAACCACACATGGAAACGGTTAAGCATGATGGTTTTCTTATCGGGGTAAGCAGCTGCAATGAGCGGGTTACAGCCCGCTTCGACCGCGCCATTGGCAAAGCCTATAAAGAAGGTGGAGATCAATAAACCATAAAAGCCCTCTGCTGAGAGAGTGAGCAGCAGCCCTAATAGGTGACAACTAAACGCGATGATGAGCAGTTTCTTGGCACCGAGTGAGTTATAGACCAAGCCGCCGAATAGCGTGGCTACCGGGAAGCCTAAAAACGCCATAGCATTAACCCAACCAAGCTGATTGTCACTGAGGGAAAATTCGCTGCTGAGTTGGGTTAAAATACCCGCCCTAATTGCAAATGTCATTGCAGTAACAGTCAGCGCGATACAGCAGATCCTAAATAGCATCGAGGATTGCCTGTGGGTATTCATCATTGCTCATGTCCTTAAGGTTAAAGCCCAAGTAGCTTTTGATTAAATGTTAGATTGGTTTCAACCGCTGCAAAGTCATCAAACTGCTTGTCGGTTGGTCTTATCAGTTGCTGCTCTATATATTTAGCACCTTCACTGGCACCATCTTCAGGGTGCTTCAAACAGCACTCCCACTCGAGCACTGCCCAGCCTTGGTAGCCATATTGGGTGAGTTTGCTAAAGATGGATTTAAAGTTGATTTGACCGTCACCCAACGAGCGGAATCGTCCAGGGCGCTCCTGCCATGATTGATAGCCGCCATATACTCCAGAGCGGCCATTGGGGGTGAATTCAGCATCTTTGACGTGGAATGCTTTGATGCGTTCATGGTAGATATCGATAAAAGCCAGATAGTCGAGCTGCTGCAGTACAAAGTGGCTTGGGTCATACAAAATATTGGCTCGTGGATGAAAATCTACTTCGGCCAGAAAGCGTTCGAAGCTAGCGCCATCATGCAGGTCTTCACCTGGATGTAGCTCAAAACAGACATCGACTTCAGCGGTATCAAATGTATCTAAAATAGGTCGCCAACGTGCGGCTAGCTCTTTAAAGCCAAGCTCAACTAATCCAGCAGGTCGCTGCGGCCATGGGTAAATCGTTTGCCAAAGCAGGGCGCCGGAGAAGGTCGCATGTGCTTTGAGTCCTAAGCGCTGGCTGGCAACGGCGGCATGCTTTAATTGAGAGATTGCCCATTGGGTTCGTTTCGCTGGGTTACCTCTATATTGTGGCGGCGCAAAGCCATCAAACATAGCGTCGTATGCTGGGTGGACTGCAACGAGTTGACCTTGCAGGTGGGTCGATAGCTCGGTGATAGCAAGGCCGTGGTTGGTCACAATTTCAGTGATGTTGTCGCAATAGCTTTGACTGCTGGCCGCTTGCTCGAGATCAAACAGTTTGGGATCCGTAGGCAGCTGGATGCCTTTAAAGCCTTTATCGGCTGCCCACTGACATAGCGACTCTAGTGAGTTGTAGGGGGCGCTATCAGCCATAAACTGGGCGAGAAAAATCGCAGGGCCTTTAATCTGCTGCATTAAGACTGTCCCCAAGCTCAATGCTTGGCAGCTTGTGCCACTTAGCCTCACCTTGGCTGGCTGCTACAACACCTTCAATAAAGGCCATTCCAGTTATAGCGGCGTCAATACCGGGGAGATCAAGACTAAAAGCGCTTTCAGGAAGGTTGTCGAGCCTGGCATTTAACTTCGCTGCAAACTGCTTATAAATATTGGCAAAGGCTTCAATGTATCCTTCTGGGTGGCCGGCTGGAGTGCGGGTACATGCAGTGGCAAGCGGACTGATTGCACCGACACCCGTACGGATCACCGAGGTTGCATCGGGATGTTTAATAGTAAGGCTGTTTGGCTCCATTTGCGACCATTCAAGGCTGGCTTTGTCACCGTATATTCGTAGCGTAAGGCGGTTTTCTTCACCTATGGCTATTTGACTGCTAAGCAATACTCCATGAGCTCCAGAGTTAAAGCTAAGCATGATACTGGCGTCATCATCGAGCACGCGGTCTTCTACATTGCTGGTTAAGCTTGCGCATACCTGCTCAATAGATAAACCACTGACATATTCTGCAAGATTGGCGGCATGTACGCCGATATCACCAACACAACAGCTAATACCTGATTGTTGCGGATCCAAGCGCCAAGCGGCCTGTTTACTGTCTTCGTCATCTTGAGACGATAGCCAGCCTTGGGAGTATTCCACCAACACTTTGCGAATGGTACCGAGCTCGCCAGCTGCGATGCGGTGCTTAGCTTCCTTGACCATAGGGTAGCCGTTGTAGGTATGGGTTAAGCCATAAAGTAGATCACTGCTTAACAGCTGTTGTTTTAGCGCGATAGCCTGTGTGAGGTCGATGGTTGCGGGTTTATCGCTAATGACATGGAAACCATACTCCAGTGCCATTTTGGCTACAGGGTAATGCAAGTGGTTTGGAGTGACAATTACCGCTACATCCATGCGAATGCTTTCATCGAGTTTGGACTCTTCAATAAACATCTGCTCGTAACTGGCGTAGCAGCGATCATGTGCTAGATAGAGTTTTTTGCCAGAAACTAACGATTTAAACGGGTCGGCACTGAAGGCGCCACAAACTAGCTCAAACTGTCCATCAAGCCGAGCAGCCATCCTGTGGATTTCCCCAATAAATGCCCCTTGGCCTCCGCCTACCATTCCCATTCTAATTTTGCGCATGTTTAAATTTAACCTTACTACAGTGATTATCTTATGTTATCTAAGTGTTACTGATAGGGTTATTATGATTTCGGTTTATTATGTGACAAAATCGGCGTGGTATATTTTATGCTATTTGTAAGTCTTTGTTCAATTTCTATAAAACTATGGAATAAGTGGAGATACTTGTGTATCAGCGGAATAAGTGGCCAAACGAGCTAAATCAAATACTTTTACTAAGGCAGCTGGTGGAAGCCTTCGATCTTATGCCTGATATTCTGTTTTGGGTGAAAGATTCTGATAGTCGCTTTATCTACGCTAACCAGTACTTTCTCGAGCATGTAGGTGTGCAGACACAGGCGCAGATCTACCATTGTAATGATTTTGATTTTTCTGAGCCGCATATTGCCCGGCAGTTTATTAATGATGATCAAAAGGTGATGCTAGGAAACCGGGTTAACGACCGTCTGGAGATGAATCGCCTTAAAGGGCAGGAGGTTGCGTGGTTTATTACTTCTAAACGTCCAGTAATGAATGATGCGGGTGAAGTGATAGGTTCCTATGGCATATCACGGCATTTGCAGAAAACCTCACTGACCCTAAGTAGTATGGACGCCTTGAAAGTTCCGGTAGCGTTTATTAAGGAGAATTACATGCAGTCGATTACTTTAACTGAGCTAGCACAGACTGCACACCTTTCTATCAGTGCCTTAGAGCGACGCTTTACTAAGCATTTAGGGCAGACGCCGAAACAGTTTATTAATGAGGTGAGGCTAGAGAACGCACGTCGATTGCTGATTGAGACTAATGAAAGTATTGCTAATATTGCTCAGGAAACAGGATTTAATGACCACAGCTATTTTAGTCGCCAGTTTCAGCGCTTATTCGGCAAGAGTCCGTCGCAGTTTAGGCGAGAACATTGTACGCATTAGTCTTCATCAATTAACCGACAAACGCTTTTAAATTTAGCTCCAGATAACGCCAAAGCAACCAGTCAGATGTTGTGTTTTAAGATTCTGATATGTCGTAGTTATATATGTTTTCTCACCAGTTTTCATCACCATCTTAAAAGCCTGTTGACCCACATTTACCTGAGTTAATATGGATTGGTAACAAAAATGTGGGTTTGACGTTAAAATTTATCCCTTAGTTGTTATTTTTGGCTTAGAATAACTCTAATAAGAAAAAACAATTTAAGACCTTTTTTCGATTTGAGCCGTATTGGTGTTAAAGCGTTAAGGAAATAAAAAGGGCGAAATGGATGAAACTACGTAAATTAGCGCTACTGTGTACCTTAATCCCCAGCTTTTTTGCCTACTCAGGCCAAGAATATTATGAAGCGCGTAGTGATGCTATGGGTGGTGCAGGTGTTGCCGCATCGAACCATGAGGGCGCAGCATTTGTAAACCCCGCTCTACTTGGTTTAAATGCCCACAAAGATAACTCCGCTGTATTACTTATGCCAGTTTTAGGTGTTGATATGGCTGATAGCGACAACATGATCGACAAATTCGATTCGCTTATTGATTCTTATGACGGACTTGCAGCATCGATTGAGGCGGGAAACAGTGCCGATATCGATGTTTATCGAGATGAGTTGATTCTGGATTTAGAATCGCTAAAGGGAACATCGGCATATGCTAGTGCTGGCCTTGGATTTAGCGTCGCTATTCCTCATCAAAGAATGCCGATAGCCATCTTTTATAAAAGTTATGTTAATGCGGTTGGGGCAGCCAATATTGCTCAAGCCGATATCGACGCGCTTGCGGCTCTCGATCCTGTTAACCCACCAGAAGTGACAGACTTGCTATCAGAAGGGCAAGTGATTGGTGGCGCAGTTTCCGATTTAGGTGTCGCATTAAGCTTTCCACTTTCCATTGTTAATATGCCTATTTCTGTCGGTATCTCGCCAAAGTTTCAACGTATCGATACCTATAATTACGTTGCTAACGCCAATAACTTCTCGGCCAGTGACTTTGATGATGTTGAGTACCGTAATGATGAAACTAATTTCAATGTCGATGTAGGTTTTGCTATTGAACCCCTTAACGGCTTAGTGTTTGGACTTTCTGGGCGAAACCTTATCAGCCAAGATGTGGAAACGATCGAAGTAGAAGGGAATAAGTTTACCTACAGAGTAGAGCCATTAGTTACAGCCGGTGTGGCGTATGACTGGAGAAAGCTAACGGTCACAACCGACGTCGATTTGGTTGAGAATAAGAAATTTAAAGAGCTAGATGGTACTCAGTATTGGCGCGTTGGTGGTGAGGTCAGAGCATTTGATTGGATGTCACTACGATTGGGTTACCGTCATGATATGAAAGACTCTACTGCCAATATTTACTCTATCGGTTCTGGTTTTACCATTGGCGAATCTTTCTTCCTAGACTTTACTGGAATGTTTGGCAAAGATGAAGCTTTAGGTGGGGTGCTGCAGACCTCTTATCATTTCTAGTATTAAGAGCCATATCGATAATTAACTTAGTTCGATAACAGACTTAATCGTCAATATAACTGCACTTACACTACACAAGACCAGAGTGAAAGCTCTGGTTTTTTGTTTATCGACCTTGCCAACCAGTCTTCCTGCCACTACATAGCCGAGTATAACTGACGGCAGTAACATCAAAGAAACCCACAGGTGTTCAAGTTTTAATAGGCCTGCGAACGCTAGAATGGCTAAAGCGATCATAGAGCTGAAGATAAAAAATGCTGATAGAGCCGCTCTAAACTGCGCTGCATCTTTACCGGCAAGCAGTATCGCCAGTGGCGGTCCACCAATAGCGGCAATATTGCCGAAGATCCCTGACAATACCCCTGCCATAAACAGTGTAAAGCGATTAACGGGTAGACTAAATTTGAGTAGACTGAAACCGACCGCTAAGGCCACAATAAAGGCAATAGCAAGCCCCAGAATTGCTTGAGGTGCCGTTAGAATCAGCATCGCACCTAAAATCCCGCCAGGAATGCGTCCGAGTAACGCATATTGCAGTCCATTGAACTCAAGCTGCCCTCGTTCTCTAAACAGCGTTAGTGCAGCGATTGAAAAACCCATCAAGATCACCGGAGCTGGCACAAGCGAGGGTTCGATAATATATAGCAATGGGCTGGCAACCACAGCTAAGCCAAAGCCAATTAAGCTTTGAGTTAATGCACCACAAAAAATGATCAGTGAAGCGAGAATAAGTGTGCTTGGATCTAACATCAGTATAGCCCTGTGATGGCTTTAGAACTCACTAAGGAAGTGCAGATTAATTAGGAGTGCAATGTCCAGCTAAGACAAATAGCGTAGATTAGAATTCAGTGACAACCGCGTGTAGTGCGGTATTAAGTCGCTATAGTCAAATACCAGATATTGCTAAATAGTTACCCGCATTTTTTTGCAAATTATTCAGCAAGAATAGCGCTGCACTGATAGAGAGCGCTATAAAATAAATCGAGGATCTCTTAAGACCCTCGATTTAATAATATAGTAATTCTAGTTATTCTAGTTCTTCCCACTCGATGCCCATTTCATCCATGAGACGCTTTACTTCCGCAGGCATGCTGTCAGGCTTATCTTTCGATAGGTCGCCATCATTTGGCAGAGGTTGACCTGTGTATGCATGCAAAAACGCCTCACAGAGTAACTCGCTGTTGGTGGCGTGACGTAAGTTATTCACTTGGCGGCGTGTACGCTCATCGGTAAGCACCTTGAGTACTTTTAAAGGAATAGAGACAGTAATTTTTTTCACTTGCTCATTCTTTTTTCCGTGTTCAGCATATGGGCTGATATAATCGCCGTTCCACTCAGTCATTGACTCACCTGTAATTTTAAAATGCGGGGCAGATTTTAACCCCTTATGCAGCACAGTCAAATTATTGCCTCTATTTTATGACAAATGCAAATAGATTTCTAAATGCTTGGACGTCTAAACGGCTAAATTGGTTGACGAGGGTGGATAGCTTAGGTACATTTAGACGTCCAGACATCCCTAATAAGAAAATGTAGAGAGAGGAGTAGTACATGACCGAGCGTAAACTAGCCACCGCTGCTGTGCGCCAAGGCATTGAGTCCGATACCCAACATGGTGCAGTCGTGCCCCCCATTTATCTCTCTACAAACTATTCTTTTGACGGTCACAAAAATCCAAGAGATTTTGATTACAGCCGTTCAGGTAACCCAACTCGCTCGATTCTCGGTGATGCAATTGCTGAACTAGAGAAAGGCTGTACTGGCGTTGTGACATGCACTGGAATGGCGGCAATTACTCTAGCGACAAGTTTACTCGGTCCTGATGACTTATTAGTGGTGCCTCATGATTGTTATGGTGGCAGTTATCGCTTATTTACTAATTTGGCTAAGAAAGGCCAGTTTAAGCTAGAAGTTGTCGATCAAACTGATGCCAGTGCATTAGCTGCTGCGATTGCCAAACAACCTAAGATGGTTTGGCTAGAAACCCCTTCAAACCCATTACTTCGGGTCGTTGATATCGAAGCTATTAGCGCAGCTAGTCATGAAGTTGGTGCATTAGTTGTGGTTGATAACACTTTTCTATCGCCTATCTTGCAGCAACCTCTCTTACTTGGCGCTGATATTGTTATTCACTCGACCACTAAATACATCAATGGTCACAGCGATGTAGTTGGTGGAGCCGTGGTGGCTAAAGATGAAGAGTTGGGTGAATTGTTGCATTGGTGGTCGAATACGCTAGGGCTAACGGGTGGTGCATTTGATAGTTACCTTACATTGCGCGGAATTCGAACACTTGCAGTGAGAATTCGTGAGCATCAGGCCAATGCCCAGCGAATTCTTGCTACTCTTAGCGCTCATAGTGCAGTGGAGAAAATCTATTATCCAGGTCTTGCTGATCATCCAGGTCATGAGATTGCCGCTAAACAGCAAAAGGGCTTTGGTGCCATGCTCAGCTTTGAGCTAAAGGGCGGCGAAGAGCAATTAGTCGCTTTCTTAAAAAATCTTAATTATTTCTCTGTTGCAGAAAGCCTCGGAGGAGTAGAAAGTCTAGTGGCAGTGCCTGCAACCATGACGCATCGAGCGATGGAACCAGAAGCGCGTGCAGAGGCTGGGGTAAAAGACACCCTTATCCGTCTGTCTGTTGGTATTGAAGATGCTGACGATCTTGTCGCTGATATTGAAGCTGCGCTTAATGCAGCTGTAGCTTGTTAATTAAAGGGGTTTAGGATGGCACGTTGTCACTTACATAAATTTGGTGGCTCCAGTTTAGCCGACGCAGACTGTTACCGTCGCGTTGCACATATTCTCCTGACACATGGTCATAGTGATGATCTTGTTGTGGTTTCGGCAGCAGGTAAAAGTACCAACTTTCTATATCGTTTGCTTGAGCTGAGCACGACTAAACAGCTTTGGCAGGAAGAGCTGCAGATCTTAATCAGTTTTCAGCAAAAGCTGATTGAACAGCTGTTATCTAACGAGCAAGCTCGTTCGTTAAGAGAGCGATTATCGAATGATAAGGCACAGTTGATCAGCTTACTTTCATTAACGGCGATCAATGATTACCAGAGCAGCCAAGTAGTGAGCTTTGGTGAACGTTGGTCATCACGCCTGCTCGCAGCTTTACTGCGAGAGTCCGGCGTTGCCGCATCTGATGTAGACGCACGCACTTTGTTGATTGCAGATGAAGGTGCAGTGCCCCAGATTAGATTACAGCAGTCACGTCAAAGAGTACAAAAGCTGATTGCTGAACATCCTAATGAGCGACTCATTATTACCGGTTTTATCTGTGCAAATGATAAAGGCGATACCTTGCTATTAGGCCGTAACGGTTCGGATTTTAGTGCTACGTTAATCGCAAGTCTTGCAGATATCGAACGGGTAACGATTTGGACCGATGTTGAGGGGGTGTTTAACGCCGACCCCAACAAAATTAATGATGCGAAACTATTGAGTAGCTTGTCATTAGATGAAGCGAATCGCTTAGCGCATTTAGGCTCACCAGTATTGCATAACCGCACTTTACAGCCGCTATTTGATACCCAAGTTAGCCTAGCAGTGCGCTCTAGCTATGCATCTCATACCGACTTTACCTTGATTGCACCTAAAAGCTCCTCAGCCAGCGCGCCCGTGGTAACTAACCTTAATAGCGTGTCACTGTTTAACATTCAGTTGAATGGTGTCTTATCCGATCTACTGAGCTTATTGACTGATTCAGGGCTCTATCCTTTAGCGCATTGGTCGCTGGCACAAAAACGCATTGAATTAACCGTTACGCTTGAGAATCAGAAACAAGTGCAAGCTCTGCTTGATGCCAATAGCGATGCATTGGGGATTACAGACCTTCAGATAAGAGAAGACCTAGGGCTGGTTGCATTGGTGAGTGCTGATGCGGATCTCTACCGTCGTGGCTTTGCCAGATTATTGAGTCGTAATGCTCGACCATTGTTTAATGACGGTATGAGTTTAGTGACATTGGTGCCACAGACACAAGTGAATTTGTTGACCCAGAAAGTACATCGCCGCTGTGCAGGCCCACGCAAACGTATCGGTGTGCTGCTATTAGGTGTTGGCAATATTGGTGAAGCATGGATCGATCTGTTTGATGGTGCGAGAGCTGCGTTAAACAAAGAGCTCGAGGCCAGTGTTGATTTAGTTGGGCTAGTGAGTTCACGTAAAGCTTTAATTAGTGATAAAGGCATCGCGCTTAATACTTGGAAAAGCGCATTTGAACAAGATGCTACGCCGTGGCAGTACAGTCATCTTTTTGAAGAGCTTCAAGGTCTAGAATGTGATGAAGTTGTGGCGCTAGATATTAGTGCAAGCGCTGATCTGACGTTACAATATCCTGAATTTTTTGCTCGTGGAATTCATGTTGTTAGTGCTAATAAGCTTGCAGGTTCTGGTCCACTACCTTTTTATCGAGAGTTGAAGCTGCAGTTAGGTAATCGCCGATTATTTTGGCGTTATAACGCCAGTTGTGGTGCTGGTCTGCCAGTACAACATGCAATTAATGACCTGCATAATAGTGGCGACAGCATTGAAGCGGTAGGTGGGATTTTTTCTGGCACTCTATGTTGGCTGTTTGAAAACTATGATGCCGTCAAACCTTTCTCTGAGCTAGTCGTCGATGCGCGTGGGCTTGGGATCACCGAGCCTGATCCGCGAGATGACCTTTCTGGTCGTGACATGCAGCGTAAACTGCTTATTTTGGCTCGTGAGATTGGTTTAGAGATAGAGCTTGAAGATATAGAGCTAAAATCCTTGGTTCCCGCTCATCTTGCAGAACTTCCGCTTGAGCAGTTTTTGTCGCGTATAAACGAATTAGATGAAGACATGCTACAGCAGTATCTTGCCGCAGTGGAGCAAGATAAAGTGCTTAGGTATGTAGCTGCTCTAGATAGAGTCGATGGCAAACTAAAAGCTGAAGTGAGCTTACAATGGGTTGATAATAGCCACCCGTACGCTAATTTAACGCCAGGCGATAATGTATTTGTTATCCGCAGCAAATTCTATCAAGACAATCCGCTTATTATTCGTGGACCTGGTGCGGGTCGTCAGGTTACTGCAGCGGCAGTGCAGTCTGATTTAGCACATATTTGTCGAGACTTACTGCAAGAGTAGTGACGCTTAGCAAGTCATAATGAATCAATAATGAGTGCATTTCTGTTTATGGAATGCACTTTTTTTATAGTGGCAATCCGTCCTATCAACTTCAGTTATTTGCCGTTCCATCAAAACTTCACTTACTTATTGAGCAAATAGGCAGATAAACGCTATTGTTAACATATCTATAGATGGAGGTGTGATAATGAAACGTGGATTCATAATGTCGGCTTTACTCATGTTGAGTACAGCATCTTATGCCGCTATGCCGCCTCAGGCTGCGCTGTGTGGCAGTTGTCATGGTCCTCAAGGGCAAGGTGTAGATCCTTTAGGTCCTCGACTGGCAGGGCTCCCTTCCGATTATATAGTTAAGCAGATTAAGCTATTTCAGTCAGGTAAAAGGCAAAACGTCACCATGCAACCGATGGCGATGACCTTGCAAGGAGATGCTATTGTCGCAGTTGCAGAGTATTTTTCTGCCTTTGACGTGCCTATGGTTACACCGCATTTACGTGGAGAGAAAGCAGTCTATAAAGACCCTACTGAGCAGTTAGTTTATCAGGGCGATTGGCAACGGGTCATTCCTGCATGTGTCACTTGTCATGGGCCTTCAGGGCACGGTGTTGGTGAGTTTCCAAGGCTTGCAGGACAGCAAGCTTCTTATATTAAAAGCCAACTACTGGCTTGGAAGGAAGATACCCGAAGTGGCGATCAGAACGGCGTGATGGCAACCATCGCTGACAAGCTCACGAGTGCAGAAATTGATGCATTAGCCAAATATTTTTCAGAATTGAAATAAGGAGTTAACCATGAAATCGCATCATTTAAGTTGGCTCGTTATTAGTCTGTCTTTCAATATGGGTTTAAGCGCAGTTGTACAGGCAGAAGCGCTACCTGATAAGCAGGTTGAGCTTAATGCTAAAGCTAAGCAAGAGGGGCAAACATACCTAACTCCGGCGCCATTAAGCGCTATTCCAGAGGGCGAATTTGGCGACAAGGTTCGTCTAGGTTATCAGCTATTTGTTAACTCTCAGCAGATGAGGGATGCGTACGTAGGTAATAATCTTAACTGCTCTAATTGCCATATGGATGCAGGGCGACGAGCGAATGCCGCTCCACTATGGGCAGCCTATTTTGCCTATCCCGCGTATCGAAAAAAGAATGATAAAGTAAACAGTTTTGAAGAGCGTCTACAAGGGTGCTTTACCTATTCAATGAATGGCAAACCGCCGGGATCGGCAAGCAAAGAACTGGTCGCTTTGTCGGCTTATTCATACTGGTTAGGAATGAGCGGTTTGATGCTGCAAGCTGGGGTTGATGGCGCGGTACCGGAACTATCTGACAGTGAACTGTTAAAGGGTGGAAAGCGCGATGAAATGCCCTTACCTGAGTCAATAAAAAATGTCATGACGCTTGAGCAGCGTGCTTCTTTACCGGGTAAAGGTTATCCGAAAATTGCCAAACCAGCGCAAGCTTATTCGCCAGAGCGAGGCAAGAAGGTGTATGTAGCTCATTGTCAGTCTTGTCATGGTGATGACGGGCAAGGTTATGAAACCTTAGGTGTTTACTCTTTACCGCCGCTTTGGGGCCCTCAGAGCTTCAATTGGGGGGCGGGTATGCATAGGGTCAACACCGCCGCTTATTTTATTTATGAGAATATGCCATTTGGTAAAAGTTACCAACTCAGTAACCAAGATGCTTGGGATGTTGCCGCCTTTATCAATGCTCAAGAACGGCCACAAGATCCTAGATTTAAGGGGGATATTAAAGCCTTAAAAGGTCAGTATCATAAGCATCAAGGCTACTACGGCAGCAGTATTAATGGCCATAAGGAGTTAGGCAGTAAAGCTTACCCTATCAATCCTAAACGCAGTGATTAACCCGTTTAATGCATAGTAGAAAATGAACAGGGTTCGCTAGCGCGAGCCCTTTTTGCTACATTGAACTTGGTTATGATATTTGGAGTATAGCGCTTGAAGCAAACACATATCGCAAGTTGCCATTGCGGCGCGGTGAAGTTATCTCTAAACCTCCCGCAAGGGGTGACAGACCTAAGGCGTTGTGATTGTTCTATGTGCCGCCGTCGAGGCACCATAGTGACTTCCGCAGAACTTGATGGGCTGGAGGTTGTTAGTGGTAATGACAAGCTATCGCTGTATCAATTTAATACTTTTACTGCTAAACACTATTTCTGCAGCATCTGCGGTATATATACTCATCATCAACGCCGTTCTAATCCAAATCAATTTGGTGTGAACGTGGCATGTATTGATGGGGTTAATCCTTATGAACTGACCAATGTAGCCATGCCTGATGGAGTTAATCATCCGGCGGATCGATGAAACAGGGGGGGGGAAGAGTGATGACAATAGATGCTACCCACTGTCCACTATGCCAATCTAAAAATCGCTGCGCCGTGGAGCAAGGTGAGAGTATTGAGCAGTGTTGGTGTCTCTCGCAGCCATTTCCTGCTAAGACTGTGTTAGATAGTGAAAAACTAGCTAATCGCATACTAGATGCTGAATCT